>JBMHDN010000021.1:0-10655 GCA_049889355.1 Puniceispirillaceae bacterium (SeqCode) | reverse complement strand
CAGCCGTGTTTTGGTGGCAGAGGCTTCATAATCCAAGCTCTGGCCTGCTTTGAGATAGAGCTTGCCATTGGCCACCTCAAACAAAGAGGCATCGCTGCCAGACAGGCTGTAGCTCTCTTCTCCCAGCGCATCATCTGTGACAGTAAAGCTCGCCAGTAAGGTGCGCGCACTGGTATTCTCAGACAGGCTCAGCGCATTGGTGGATAAGCTAAAAGCAGAAGGATTCTCATTCACATCTATTATAGATAGGGTGAAGGTACCAGAGGCGTTATAATACCCCTCAGCAGAAGCCGATATGCCAACCTGATAAATGTGATCAGTATTATTGGCATCTTCATAATCGAGATTTTGCCCTTGCTTCAGATAAAGCTGTCCGTTTGAGATCTCAAACAACGCTGCGTCTGCGCCGGTGAGCTTAAGGGTAGGGCTCGCGCTCGCTGTTTTAATGGTGGTGAGCGCAACCCGGTTCTCTGTGGTGCCTTCTTGTATGGCTTTATAGGGTGTGGCGAGCGCAAATTCGAGGCTCTTGGTTGCTGATTTCCCCGTTGTTGGGCTTGGCGGTGTACCTGTACTTGGCGGTGTGCCTGTGCTGGGTGTTGTCGGCGTTGTCCCTCTGTTAGGCGTGGTGGTTGAACCTGGCGTGGTCCCGCCAGAAGGGGTTGTGGTCATAGGCGGTGTGCCTGACGAGCCGCCACCACCACCACCACCGCAGCTGGCTAATAAAAGAGCATGCATCACCCAGATAGGAGATGTGTTTTGATGAAATGCAGACCCGCTACCCTGCCTGTCTTGGTCTGCTTTATACTGATCTCTTTCGCGTCGATCTATCTTACCTGACATACCACCTCCATAATTTAGTTATTTCTAAATTAGCGGGGGGGGGCGTTTTATGAGCTTATCTGTCTATGCTGTTCTCCATGTTACGGCCCTTCCCTCCAACAGAAAAACCAAAACCACACGTCAAACACGAAAATATAATGAAATGGATGGTAATACTTATCGAAATAGTATTACAAAAAAACGAATAACATCAGTAGCTTTACGTTCTCACTCCACCTTTCATAATATCCTAAGGTTGTAAGGTGAGTCAAATCTATTTAACGCCCCTGTTTTTTGTCCTGTCCTTTGCCCATTCTTTTCTTTTGTTTTTTCCTTTGTTCTGCTTTGTTTTGTCCCTCATTGCTTTCAGGCTGAAAGCGTGTCATCGGCCAACTGCGTGCAGTGATCTGGAGCTGGTGGTTTTTCATAAATCCAAATTAGCTGGTTGAATAGGAGGCCAGCTGGCGATATGGTTAGACCATATAGTGTATATCCGCTTTGAAGGAGACACGCCATGTTGTGTCCATTTTGCCGTTCAGAAGACACGCAAGTGAAAGATTCCAGACCATCAGAAGATGGCAGTGCGATCCGACGCCGCCGTCAATGTGGCAGCTGTCAGGCACGCTTTACCACATTTGAGCGGGTGCAGCTCCGCGAAGTCACAGTTATTAAAAGAGATGGCAGCAAGAGCCTGTTTGATCGCGATAAGCTTGAAAAATCATTCAAAATCGCTTTGCGCAAACGTCAAGTCGATGAAGAGCGTGTGACCTCTGAGATCAATTCAATTGTGCGCAAGCTGGAATCAACAGGCGAGCCAGATGTGTCTTCTGAATATATTGGCTCGTTGGTGATGGGCGCTCTATCCAGCCTGGATAAGGTTGCTTATGTGCGTTATGCCTCGGTCTATCGCAATTTTGCTGATCCGAGTGATTTTGAAGATTTCGTGAATGAGCTGCGTTCGTGAGTTTGGATGAGCGCTGGATGCGTGCAGCCTTAGGGCAGGCCCGCCGGGCCGCAGGCAAAACAGCTGAAAATCCGAATGTCGGCTGTGTGCTGGTCGATGCGCAAGGGCGTTTGTGCGCCGCAGGCCACACACAAGCCTCAGGCCGCCCGCATGCTGAAGCTGCGGCCTTGCAGGATGTCGCTGATCCCGACAAATTAGCAGGGGGCTGTGCCTATGTCACGCTAGAGCCCTGTGCCCATATAGGTCAGACACCGCCTTGTGCCTCGGCACTCATTAAAGCTGGTTTGAGCCGTGTTGTTTATGCGGTTGAAGACCCTGATCCCAGAGTCGCAGGGCGCGGCCATGAAATGTTGGCGGCGGCTGGTCTAGAGGTGGTCTCTGGCGTGCTGGCAGATGAGGCTGAGGCTGTGATGGCGGGGTTCCTTTACCGTCAGCGGCTGGGCAGGCCTGAAATTTGGGTAAAGATCGCCACCAGTGCAGATGGGTATGTTGCAGAAAAACAGGGAGTGCAAAGCTGGCTGACAGGCCCCACGGCCCGCCGGTTCGTGCATGATTTGCGCAGCCGCTGTGATGGGTTGGTATCAGCTATTGGCACGGTTCTTATCGATGACCCGCAATTGACTATCCGGCTCGATGGTATAACCCATAAGCTGGACCGGTTTATTCTCGATAGCCATGCGCGCATGGCAGAGCATCCAGCGTTGAAAATCTGGCAGAGCGCCGATCAGGGCAAAATCCATCTGGTCTGTGCATCAGGCCAAAAGACACCGCTCACGCATCTGCCAGCAAGCGCTGCGCTCATGGATATCGCGGCTGATCCATCAGGGGGTCTCTCGCTCTCACAGCTGGTTCAGCGGCTCCATAGCCTGTCTTATAACCGCGTGCTGGTTGAAGCTGGTCCAAAGCTGGTCCGCAGTTTTTTTGAAGCAGGCCTTGTGGATAAATTATTTTGGCTTACCTCTTCTCATAAGCTTGGTGGTGGGGTGGCTGGGTTTCCATCACTGGATTTTGCTGGTCTGGACGCGTATAGTCGCGTTCATCATAGCGTGCTGGGTGAAGATATGCTCAGTATCTGGGAGAGGCGCGATTAATACCGCCCGGATAAAGCATGAAGAGGTCATAGCGTGTTCACAGGTATCATCACATCTATTGGTCATGTAGCCAGGTTGGAAAAGACAGGCGATTGGAAAATCCGGATTGCCGGTCTGGTGCCGACTACAGGCCTCAGCCTTGGCGCATCCGTGGCCTGTTCTGGTGTCTGTCTGACTGTCCTTGATTTTGCAGATGACTGGTTCGATGTTGAAGCATCAGGCGAAACACTCTTGCGCACAACGCTGTCAGACTGGCAGGAGGGCACACAGATTAATCTTGAGCGCGCTTTGGCCGTTGGTGATGAGTTGGGCGGGCATATTGTTTCAGGACATGTAGATGGCCTCGCAGAATTGACTCATATTCAACCTGTTGGTGACTCGCATCATTTGCGGTTTAATGCGCCTGCTGAACTGGCTGGTTTCATTGCTGAAAAAGGCTCGGTGGCCCTTGATGGGGTGTCGCTGACCGTGAATCAGGTCGAGGATAGCTTTTTTGACGTGAATATCATTTCTCACACTTGGGCTGCGACCACATTAGGACAGCGAAAAGCAGGTGATAGATTGAATATTGAAGTAGACATGCTGGCCCGTTATGTGGCACGTCATTCAGCCTATCAGGCACAATATTAAAAAAACCTACTGGATTAAAAAATCTACTGCCCCGATAGGCGGCAGCCAAGGTAAAGCGCAGATGACCATGAAAGAGAACCAGATGCAGATATCACCGATTGAAGAGGTTATCGATGACGCAAAAATGGGTAAATTATTCATTCTTGTCGATGATGAAGATCGCGAAAATGAAGGTGATATTTGTATCATAGGTGATTTTGCAACGCCGGAATCTATCAATTTCATGGCAAAATATGGCCGCGGGCTGATTTGCTTGGCGATCACTTCAGGGCGCGCTGAAGAGCTGGGTCTGTCCTTAATGGAAAGACGCAACGAGAATAGGCACCAAACCGCTTTCACCATTTCTATTGAAGCGCGTGAAGGGGTAACAACTGGTATTTCAGCACAAGACAGGGCCCACACCATCCGCACGGCGATTGATCCGCAATCTGGGGCAGGTGATATCACCACACCAGGTCATATTTTTCCGTTGATTGCACGTGATGGCGGGACATTGGTGCGGGCTGGCCATACTGAAGCGGTTGTGGATATCGCCCGGGCAGCCGAGGCAGGACCGAGCGGCGTGATTTGTGAAATCATGAAAGATGATGGCACCATGGCACGCTTGCCAGATTTGATTGAGTTTGCACAAGAACATGATTTGAAAATCGGCGCTATCGCTGATCTCATCGCTTGGCGGCGTCAGAATGAAAAGCTGGTGTCGCGCCGGGCGGAAACCATGATTTCTACAGAGATTGCCGGCGACTGGCGGCTGGTCATTTATCATAATGACCTGACCAATGTGGAACATATCGTCTTGATTAAAGGCGACATTGATACCAGCCAGCCCGTGCTGGTGCGTATGCATGCACTTGATCTGATGGTTGATTTGCTGAATGAAAACACGCAAATGCGCAACCCTGGCGATTTGCATCAGGCTATGCGCCAAATCGATGAAGAAGGCAGTGGGGTCATTGTCTTGCTGCGCGAATCTAATGCAGCCAGCTTATCACATCTTCTGGCAAAGCGTATTGATCCTGACGCTCAGAACGTCGCCCAAGAGCTGCGTGATTATGGGGTGGGGGCTCAGATTTTGGCAGATTTGGATATACGCCATCTGGTGTTATTGTCTAATTCACGCCCAAATGTTGTCGGCCTTGAAGGCTATGGGCTGACAATCGAAGATTGGCGTCAGATCAAACAGGATTAAGGCCTGACACACATAAAGCAGGTCAGCGGATAGGAAGGTTTGTCCAATGAGTGGTCATTTTCTAATTGTAGAAGCACGTTTTTATGACGATATCGGCGATGCGCTGGCCAATGGGGCTATGGCTGCATTAGAGGCTGCCGGTGCCAGCTATGAGCGCCTGGAAGTGCCAGGTGCGCTTGAAATTCCAGGGGCTATCGCGATGGCAGCGGCCTCAGGACGCGGCTATGCCGGTTATGTGGCGCTTGGCTGTGTTATTCGCGGCGAGACCAGCCATTATGACACAGTGTGCAATGAGAGTGCACGTGGTATTATGGAATTAACCTTGGAACATCTGGCCGTCGGCAATGGCATCATCACCGTTGAAGATGCCGAGCAAGCTTGGGCGCGCGCAGATGCAAGCCGGAAGGATAAGGGCGGAGATGCCGCCCGTGCTGCCCTGCGCATGGCTGATATTGCAAACACCTATCTGGGTGGTGTTGAAAATTAAGCCCTTCTGCGCGTTAATAATTTTAAAAACATTTTTCAGTGAAAGCCAGCATATGACATCAGAAAATGAGGCAGAAGCAACATCAGACGCACCAAAAATGCGCCCGACCAAAATGCGCCGCCGCACTGCATCGCGCATGCTCGCCATTCAATTCCTCTATCAGCTGGATTTGAACAAATCAGGGCTGACACAAAGCCAGTCCTCACAAACGACTAATGACGGCGAGATTTCAGCCTATTTGTTGCGTGATTTGAACGATTTTGCAGATCATTATGCTGGCGATATTCTGGGCGCGCTGGAAGTCACAGCCTATGATGAAACACATTATCAGATGCTGGCCGCGAATGTGATTACACATCTGGATGATTTCAATACCCAGATTGAGGGCGCGCTAGGCGAGGGGTGGAGCCTTGAGCGGCTGGCCCATATCGACAAGACTTTGTTGCGCACAGGTTTGGCTGAATTACGCTATTTGGTGCATGTACCGGCCAAGGCTGTACTCTCAGAATATGCGGGGCTCTGCGATGTCTATCAAGGTGATGTGGCTTTTGTGAATGCTGTGCTGGACAGGCTAGCACGCAGCGCCCGCAAGCTAGAGCTGGCTGACTAAGGGGCTTATGTCCCTTACGCCTTAATTTTTAAGGATTTTGTGGCCAGCTTTATTCGCTTGCACGTCTCAGATTACCGAAAATCTGTTCCAGAACACCGAAATTATCGCCTGGTGTGGGGGTTTTGGCATCTAGTGTGATGACGTTAATGCCGGTGGCTTCATCGCGAATATCAATAGTCTGCAATATGTCATTTTCATCAAAGCTCATGACAAAAATCGTCCGCTTGATAGATGTCTTATAGCCGCCGACAGGCTCTTCCATCATCTGGCTGACATAATAATATTTATCTTCGTTAAAGGCACCGGAAAAGCTGGGATTGCCCAGAATATCCAACACATCATCACGGTTGCTCTCGCCTGGAACAATCTGTTCCAGTTCCATCGGGTCAATCATATGGCCATGCGAGGATAAACGCGGTGCACATGCAGACATCACAGCAGCGAGTAAAAGCACATAAATGGTTGCTTTTCCGGTGCTGAGTGCATTTTTCTGCCGCTGGTTTTTCGGCTGTTTTGCAAATTCTTCAAATGAGAATCTAGTCATTATGTTTATCCTGATATAAAACTGTGTCATATGAATGCAGAATTCGCCCTCAAAGGTCAAGAAACGAAAGCGAGCCTTGTAAACGTTATGAGCGATGTGGCACGTCCAAATTGGCTATTAAAGCTCTTGCCTAGTTCAAAAGGCCAGGAGCAGGCACCTGTTGAGAAACTCTATTATGATGTTTTAGAGGCCAGTCGTCAGCCCGTTTTTTATCTAGAATACGAGGTGGCAGACACATTTGACGGGCGCTTTGACATGCTCTGTTTGATGATGTCATTGATGATGGTGCGACTGAAAAAAGCAGATAGCGAGAATAAAGAATTCGCACAGGATTTATTTGATGCGATGTTCCGAGATGTCGATCTGACTTTGCGCGAAATGGGTGCTGGCGATTTGGGCGTTGGCAAGCGCGTCAAAAAAATGTCTGAGGCCTTTTTAGGACGTCTCACTGCTTATGATAAAGGGCTGGTTGAAGGGAAAGCCAGCATATTGGCCGCTGCGATCGCACGTAATGTGTATCGCCGTGAAGAAGAAGCAGATATTGATCTAAGGCTGGCTGAACAATGTTTGCGCTTATTTGCCCGGCTTGAGGATGTGGCAGATGCTGATTTATATGCAGGTGCACCTATCTTCAGCCAGCTGGTCCGGACCGCTTAGCGATAGAGCAAACCCGCACGGCCCCTCAGCCTATCTGCAATGACTGAAGAAAACGTGAATGAAGATGCCCGTATCTGATCTGAGTTTTAAGCCAGACCTGATGGTCGATGTTACAGAGATTGACCACCGGCCTGTCTCCATATCCGGCACTTTGGATAAATCGGCTCTTGCTGATGTCAAAGAACGGTTTGGTTTTCTGGCGATTGAAGGGGTGGATATTTCATTGCGTGTGAAACGCATTGCACGTGATTGCTGGGCCCTGACAGGCCTTGTTAAAGCGACTATCACCCAAGCATGTGTTATCACAGGCCAAGGGGTGATTGAAGATTTGGCCATTGCGCTTGAAGAACGTTTTGTGCCGCCGCATCTGGCCGAAGCAGGCGATGAATTGGAAATCGATATTGAGGCAGATGATATTGAATGGCTAGATAATGGGGCTATTGCGGTAGGTGAGGCGGTTATCCAGCATATTGGTGTCAGCGCATCTGCTTATCCCAGAGCCCCAGAGGCCCCAGAAGAAGTCTCAAGCGGCCCTGTTATTGAGACCGTACACCCATTTGCTGCGCTTTCTAAATTGAAAAAGTAAAAAAAACAGCTATGGTAGCACCATCGGTTATGGGAGATCTCTTGTGAGTAAAGCTATCACAATCGCGCTGGATGCGATGGGCGGCGATGACGCGCCTGAAATCGTTGTGCAGGGCGCGGACATTATCAAGAAATCGCATCCCAATCTGACCTTAGTGTTTGTTGGCGACAAAAAGCAGCTGACACCTTTGCTGGAAAAAACCCAGAGCGTTAAAGATGCGCAAATTATCCATACCACTGCCCAGATAGCAGCAGATGACAAACCCTCATCTGCGGTGCGCCGTGGCCGCCAGAGCTCTATGTGGCTGGCTATTCAAGAAGTGGCAGAGCAGCGCGCAGATGCAGTTGTATCTGCCGGCAATACGGGCGCGTTGATGGCGATGGCCAAATTACAGCTTCGGATGATGGAAGGCATTTCAAGGCCTGCTATCTCAACCTTCCTGCCGACCTTATCCGGGCCGTGCTGTATGCTGGATTTGGGCGCAAATATTGAGGTGGATGAAACCAATCTGGTTCAGTTCGCTATGATGGGTGTTGCTTTTTACCGCGATGTTGTTGGCAAAGCCAACCCGTCTGTCGGCTTGCTGAATGTTGGTGAAGAAGAACAGAAGGGCTTTGATTATCTGCGCCTTGCAGCTCAAGAACTCTCACGCCCTGAAATGGGCATTAATTATCACGGCTTCGTTGAAGGCTCTGACATTGGCGCAGGCACCACCGATATTGTGGTAACCGATGGTTTTACTGGTAATATCGCGCTGAAAACCACGGAAGGTACGGCTAAATTATTGCAGCATATGATGCGCGAGAGCTTTACCGCGAGCTGGCTGAACAGGCTGCGTTATCTGATTGCTAAGCCGGCCATTGATTTATTGCGCCAAAAGCTGGATCCACGCACCTATAATGGGGCTGTTTTATTGGGGCTGAATGGTATCGCAGTGAAATCACATGGCGGGACAGATGGGTTTGGCTATGCCCATGCCATTGAAGTGGCTGCTAATTTGGTTGAACATGGCTTTATAGATGAAGTATCCGAAGCGATCTCTGAAGCGAACAGGCTCGGTCTGCTGGCTGATGATAAATCAGGGTCCGGAGACGAAACGCCCTTAGATACAAAGGCAAGTTGATGAGTGCTGTTTTAATGATTTCAGCTGGCAGCTATCTGCCAGAAAAAGTAATCGATAATCACGAACTTTCCAAAACCGTCGACACCAGCCATGAGTGGATTGTCAGACGTACCGGTATTCACCAACGCCATCAGGTTGCAGAAGACGAGCTGACATCTGATATGGCGGTTGCGGCTTCGAAAAAGGCCCTCCAGCAAGCAGGGCTGAGTGCGCAGGATATTGATGTGATTGTGCTGGCAACAACCACACCTGATGATACATTCCCGTCTACCGCTTCTGTGGTGCAGCATAAATTGGGCATCACACAGGGTTTTGCCTTTGACGTGCAGGCTGTTTGTGCTGGCTTTGTCTATGCGCTGAGTGTGGCGAACTCACTGCTCCAGACTGGCATGGGTAAACGCGCGCTGGTCATCGGGGCAGAAGCCTTTACACGCCTGCTCGATTGGGAAGATCGCGGCACCTGTGTGCTGTTTGGCGATGGTGCAGGGGCGGTGATTTTAGAAGCCAGTGACAGCGACTCAGATTATGGGGTGCTTAGCACCGTGCTACACACAGATGGGCGTTATCGTGATGTGCTCTATGTGGATAGTGGACCTGCGCGCGGCTCTGTTGGTAAAGTGCGCATGGAAGGCAGCGAAGTCTTTAAACATGCTGTTGAAAAGCTGGCGAGCGTGATGACCGAAGCCCTTGAAAAAGCCAATCTGGACGCAGATCAGCTGGATTGGCTGGTCCCGCATCAGGCCAATATCCGGATTATTGACGGGATGCAGAAAAAGCTGGGCCTGCCTGCTGATCAGGTGGTGCGCACAGTGCAAAACCACGCCAATACCTCTGCTGCCTCTATCCCGCTGGCACTTAGCGAGGCGCTGGAAGACGGGCGTATTCAGCCTGGTCATCTGCTCGCGCTCGAAGCGATTGGCGGGGGGCTAAGCTGGGGCGCAGCGATTGTGCGTTTTGGCCGTCCATAAGCATCGCTCTGTCATCTGTCGAGCCAAAGGCTAGCACCAATGCGCCTGATAGCTGCGGCCTTCATGCCTTTGGCTGAACCGGATTGACCAAATGAAAACAAGCTGTTAGCATTTCATTATGAGTAAGACGATTACACGTGCTGATTTGACTGAAAATGTCCATTTACAGCTTGGGCTCTCTCGTAATGAGTCCAGCCGTCTGGTTGAATCCATTATTGAAGAAATGGCGCAATGCCTTGTTGATGGCGAGCAGGTTAAATTATCTGCTTTTGGCACTTTTTCGGTCAATGCAAAACGTGGTCGTATTGGGCGTAACCCAAAGACGGGGGTAGAGGCGGAGATAACGCCGCGCCGTGTCTTGTCTTTTCGGGCCTCTAATCTGATGAAACAACGCGTGAATAAAAGCGAAAGCGCGTAATGAGCCCGCGATCCTCTAAATCAGAATCTGCTTATAAAACCATCTCAGAAGTCTCGCAATTGCTTGAGGTGCCAGCTCATGTGCTGCGCTTTTGGGAAACCAAATTCACCCAGCTTAAACCGATGAAACGTTCTGGCGGGCGACGCTATTATCAGCCTGATGATATCGCTTTGCTGCAACGCATACGCACGCTGTTATATCAAGATGGTTTTACCATCAAAGGGGCGCAAAAAGCCTTGAAAGCACCAAAGCCAACTGCGCCAACCGCTGATGATTTGGCCCAGCCGCTCTCAGTGGCATCTGATGATTTAGGCGGTGAGGCTGTAGCGGCCGGCGCACATATGACGCCAGCTAGTGATGGAGCAGATGCGGCACAAGCACAGCGCGTATCGAGCCAGCCGGATGAGCGCAATGAGGCGGCTGCCTCCTCGAGCCAGCCTCAAATAGGTGATGCCGCGTCTCAAATAGGTGATGCCCGGCCTCAAATAGTTGAAGCAATGCGTTTATTAAAAGAAGCTGAATCTGAGCTGGGCCGTCTGGCCGAACGGCTATAGGAACCTGGTTTAAAT
>JBMHDN010000020.1:0-2760 GCA_049889355.1 Puniceispirillaceae bacterium (SeqCode) | reverse complement strand
CCGCATCTTTGCCACGCCATTCTCCTTGATGACCTCATGCACTTCCACAGCCTTGGCAAAATCCGCACGGGCAGCCACCAGCCGGTCATCAGCACCATCCATATTGGTGATTTGCAGATAGCCCGCAGCCATAGGCGCATTCGGCGCTGTGGCGCGCAGCCAGGGGTGATCAAACATCAACTCACCAGCATGGGCACTTATGAAAGCCCCCTGCCCCATCAGCAAAAAAAGCGCGACATATAAGCGGGTTAGTGAAGGTGTCATCATCTGTCTCTTTTATCTGGGTTATAGAGGTGTGAAAGCCTATCATTTGGCGGCTTTCATTATCACTGCGACATGGTGTCTTTTTTATGAGGTGGCAACAGCCGCGCGCATCCAGCTATGTAAGGCGGCAATCGAATGTTCTGAGGCCACACCACTATTTGGATCCAGCACCAGCGGGCCCGGGCGATAGCCACGGCTTTGCAGACCACGCTGAACCGATTCAACAAGCGTGATATCTTCTTCAACCGTCGTTTCACGGTCTTGCACAGCCAGCTTGCGGATCACGTCTGAATCAACGCCATCAATCGTATACCAGCCGCGATAGACCACCACATGATCCACATCAATCGCCCGCCAATGATAGGTGTTCAATACATTGCCGGGATAGACCTGAAAAGAGAACATCGGCCATAAGAACCAGCTGGAATAAGAGCCGGCAAAATCATTGGCCTCCAAATCAATAGGATAGCTCATCTGATCCAGATTCTGGCACTCGGTGGTATGGCGCAGACAATGGCCCTGCGGCTGAATATCATAGGTTTCCGGCTTCACCACACCTGTTGAAAATGTCGGGTGATTCAAAGAACAATGATAACATTCAGAGTAATTCTCAACCGATAATTTCCAATTACATCGCTCGGGAATTTCAACAAATTCAATAGGCTTTAGCTGCTCAATATGCGGTACGAAATCCTTTAGCTCCTGACGCACATTGGGGAACCAGTCATCCATCGGCGCGGCATTTGGATCCAGATTCACAAACAGGAACCCATGGAAATTTTCCACCCTTACAGAGGTAAGGCATATTTTTGACTTATCCAAACCAGGCACAGCATCCAGATTCGGCCCAGCCTTCAGCTGACCATCCAAATCATAGGACCAGGCATGATAAGGACAGGTGATCAGGCTTGAGCGCCCGCTTCCAGAGACCAGCTGATGGGCACGATGCATGCAGACATTATAAAAGGCCCGGATCTCACCATCACGATCTTTCACGCAAAACAGGCTTTCGCCGGCCATCTCAAAGGTGAAATAATCACCAACCCGTGCCAGTTGCGAGGCATGACCTGCAAATTGCCAACTATTGGCAAACAGCCCTGATTCCTCTGCCTTGAAAATCGTCGGATCCGTATAATAGCGTGCATCCAGCGAATAGGTCAGTGTTGTATCATTAGCCATATCTATCGTTCCTCAACATACATACCTAACTGATGGCGATATTTATTAAACTCGTCAATATTGGCAACCACTTCTGGTCCGGCTTCAGCGATCATAAACGCCATTAATGCTTCTAATACAGCTAATGTGGAAAAAGTGGAGCTAAAAAATTGCGGCGAGTCAGTTTTTACCAAAAAATGCTGATTTGCTTTTGCAAATATCGGGGCAGCCGCATGGTCAGAAATCGCAATGACATGCATTTGTTTTTCTAGCGCAAGCTCTACCGCTTCGACCACCTCACTGCGATAAGGCCGGAAGGTAATCGCCAGTAACACATCGCCGCGCCGCGCTCTGGCCAGATCATCTGCTGCCAGTGCGCCCTCTCTTGGAATTGCCTGAATGGTCTGTGTGGCCATATCCCCTAAATAGGCAAAATTACGGGCCAGCGTGTTGTTAATACCCACCCCCATCACAAAACATCTCTTGGCATGCAGAATTTGCGCGGCCGCAGCCTGCAGATTTTGTGGATTGATGCCGGCGAATGACTGTTCAATATTCTTAATCGCACTCTCCGCCAAATCCCCAAACAGTTGGGCAAGCTGTCCGCCTGCCGACAGAGATTGCAGCCAACGTGCCCGATCCGGGAAATCCAACGGCTGATGCTCAACCCGGTCAATAAAGGCTGATTTGAAATCCTCAAATCCTGAACACCCAATCGTACGGGCCAACCGCACCAGACTATTCGGCTTTACATCACAGGCTTCCGCAATTTGCCGGGTGGAGCTCACCGCGATTCGCTGCGGATGTTCCAACAGCCAGCATGCCGCCTTATGCAGCTCAGGCGGTAAATCAGGCAAAGCCTGACGCAATTTTGCCATATGCCCTGTGGCAATGGTCAGTTTTTGTACAGATATGTCATTCATGATTGACGATGGTACATATGTACGATAATTCTGTCCAGAGTTGAGATTTTCATTGGAACATACTGATTATGAATGACGCGAAATCGACAGACACAGGTTTTGAAACCCCCCTACCAAACCGTGCCAAGGTTGTGATTGTTGGGGGCGGGGTGATGGGCTGCGGCCTTGCTTACCATCTTGCCCATGAAGGGTGGAGCGATGTTGTCCTCCTGGAAAAGGCAGAGCTTACATCTGGCTCGACATGGCATGCGGCGGGTCAGATTACGCACTCTACCTCCAGCTATGGGCTGGGACGCATGGTTGGGTATAATATTGATTTATATGCAGGTGAGCTGGAAGCTGAAACCGGCGTATCTGTCACCTGGCATGGGTGCGGCTCTTACCGGCTGGCCTACACTGAATATGAGATGGACTG
>JBMHDN010000019.1:0-26836 GCA_049889355.1 Puniceispirillaceae bacterium (SeqCode) | reverse complement strand
ATGTTCAAGATTCTCTAACATATTGATATTGCTTAAGGTCACTTAGGATTGATGCCTTAGCAAGGCGATGACGGCTTCTCAGCCGCACCATTTCCTTGTTAAACATCTTAGACATCTTAGGGCTATCCTATTGAATCCTTGAGCATTCTTATGAACTGCGCGAGGGTGGATTGTGGTGTTTAGGTTTCTATTAAATGCTCTGCGTTACCTAATCTACATACTCTCTTCTGTAGTAGCTATTATCTCTATATTCTTTGCATATCTATATTCATTACCATCTCCTTCAGAAGAGCAGATAATCAAGGAGTGTAATACAGAGATAACCTCAGGAAATTACTCTCAATACGCAGACCCTCTAGGCTACTGTGTAGAAGATTACTGGAAGGCCGCTGGTGCATCAGACGGATTATGGATTCCTAGTCTTGTATTATTTACAGTTGCTGCTGCCCTCTTGTTTGTTGCCAGAAAGCTAAAAACCCAACATTAAAATGAGGATGTAGATTGATGTTAATTTTTTCTAGGTTAGTTTTACTTTATTATTGTTTAAACTCAGGCATGAAAGCTGCAGCCTATTTATCTTATCCAAGAAGTATCAGTCCTCTAGCACCAGCTGGTTTAATTATTTTCGCCTGCTTAGCAATTGCTGCTCTTTACCTAGCCTACAAATTAAACAAAGAAAGTCAGCTAACTGACAAATTAATACTTCGTTATTTCACTAAAATATTTGCATCTTTTATTGGGTTAATATCGATTGTCAGAGCAGGGCTTGCTTTACTGTTTGTTTTTCAAAATGACGCTGCTAACCAAGTATATGTAAACGTGTTGCTTGCATCTCTGGTTGGGCATATTGCGACAATAATGGCTTGTACTTACTTAGTATTTTATCATTTCAGAAAAAATTAATTCAAATTGTAGAGTAACTTCAAATGAATGATTTTAACGAATACTTGAGGGAAAAAAAGAGAAATAGAGATAAGGCTGAAATCAATGGTTATGCAAAGGGAATGCTGGCGAGTGCCGCTATTGTAATAGTGGCAAGTTTAGTATCTGGTGCTTTCTCAAACAATCCTCTTGGAATGCTGCTAATAAGTGTGTGTGCTGCGTTTGGCTCTTTGCCGTCTTATTGGCTGTTCTGTGCAATATTCAGTATGCAAAGTGATGAGCCCACATGGTGGCATTTACCAGTCTCAATGGTTGGCATGGGTGTGGTTGGTTCGATGTTAGGAAACATTTTTTAGTTACTCATCATAGGTACGGATAAAACGATGTTTATTTGTTTAGGATTGTATTATGGCCACAAGCCACTTTTTCTTTACCTTCATGCAATAACCCTCACCATAACGCTCCCCTACACCAGCAGTAGCCCATCCACCCATCTGATCAATCATATCTGATGGACATTGTATCGACCTCAGGCGGTCTCTGAGGGAATGCCTAAAGGAGTGTATGACGCATCCCTGTGGAACTCTTGGCTTAAGCCACTTGTTAATAGCTGCTGATGCTGAGTTAGCGTTAGTGCCTTTAGCTGATGTGTACCTTGGGAAGGCATAAGAACTATCAGTATTAGTTTCTTTTATCCTTTGAGCAGCCCACAGAGATGCACCTACTAATGGTATCTGCCTTTGACTGCCTTTTGTCTTTAATCCTCTCCATGCATGAGGCTTAAGGTCTATGTGAGGAACTTCATCCTCTAGCTTAATATCATCTATGTGTAATCCAGCAGCTTCAGACAACCTCATACCAGTATCTGATATAAGGGCTACTAACCATCTAGCTTCATCATCAGCTTCTATACAGTCTTTCTGTATCTGTCTGATATTCTCTAAAGGAATAGGCTTACGCTTTTTGCTGTCGTCAAGCTCAGGTAGATACACACGTGAGAAAGCGTTTTTACAGTCTAAACCATGTTCTTGAATACACAGATTGATAATAGACCTGATGTAAGCAAAGTTCCTCTTAACTGAGTTAGTAGTGAGGCCTTTCTTTAGAAGGTAATCACGATAGGTTGCAGCATCAGAAGACGAGTACTCATCTAATGGCCTGTCTCCTAGCAATTCAATGACAGATTGGATATTCCTCTCTGCTCCTCTGTGGAAGGTCTTGCCTTTACCAACGCCCTTGAGCCTTAAATACAACTCTAAGGCCTCTGAGAGAGTCTCACAGGACGATTGAGAGGGTATTAAAGGCTTGTCCCTAAGGAGATGCAGTGCTGGTATGTCTAACTTACTTAACCTCAAAGATAACCAGTAGTCCTCTAACCTTTGAGCAATGGACTTAGCAGACCTAAGTGCTGTGTCTTTTCTAGATGTCTTCAAACAAATAATGATACGAGAAGCTTTGTAATGCCCCTGCATATCCTTAGGCACACGCCTGTTAAAGTAATACGTATCGCCCTTTAACCACAGAAAATGTGCAACTCTCTGGTATACCATCCTAACAATCCACCCCCGCGCAGTTCACAAGAATGCTCAAGGATTCAATAGGATAGCCCTAAGATGTCTAGCATGTTTAACAAGGAGAATGGTGCGGCTGAGAAGACTCGAACTTCCACGGGGTATTAGCCCCACAGCGACCTCAACGCTGCGCGTCTACCAATTCCGCCACAGCCGCACGAGAAGTCAGGTCAGCCTTATCTCATATTTCATTTTTTATTTCAACATCCGCATGTGAATTAACATTGTCTTTCACCGACTGTGGGATAGATGGCTTTGCCGCCTGCCTGTTTTTCATGCTAGAACAGCCCTATGAGTGATAAAAAAGACTTATCCACCGGCACTGCTATGGCTGCTGATAGGCAAGGCAAGCCGCAATTTGTGCATCTGCCTGATTTAACGCCTTATCAGGCAGCGGTCGCACGCATGCAAGCCGCCCATGAGGCGATACGCCTTGGGCAGGCAGCTGAACAGATTTTCATGTTGAGCCACCCATCTGTCTATACTGCCGGCACGTCTGCCAAGCCTGAAGAGATGCTGGCCGCTGATGCGGTGCGGGCTGCCGGGGCAGAGATCATTGAGACAGGCAGAGGCGGTGAATGGACTTGGCACGGGCCTGGTCAGCGCGTGGTCTGGCCGGTGCTGAGGCTGGACAAGCGTGGCCAGGATATCAGGGCTTATGTGCATGCACTCGAAGGCTGGGTCATTGATGTGTTGGGCTGTTTTGGTGTGCTGGGCTGCAGGCGCGATGGGCTGCCAGGTGTCTGGGTGGCGCGCGGCGATATTGGCCTGCCTGAGCGTTTGGATAAGATTGCCGCTCTTGGGGTGCGTGTGTCCAAATGGACCAGCCAGCACGGTTTTGCCCTTAATCTGGACCCGGATTTATCAGCCTATGAGGCGATCATCCCATGCGGGGTAACAGATGGCGGGGTAACTTCACTGGCCGATTTAGGCCTGATGGTCTCAGAGGCAGAGCTGGATATGGCGATTGAAGATTGCTTTGGTATGCATTTTGGTGCGCATAGCAAGCTCGGCTGGCACGAGATTGTGGCAAATTAAAACTGCTCGAGCCCGTCTAGAAGTGGCAATAGGGCAGAAACCGCTCTATCTGCATCACGCGCCAGAATAGCCGCATCATCAGCCTGACCTAAAAGCCCATCAACTGGCCCTTCATAATGCACCAGCCGGTTGCGCCGGCCGCGCAGCCAGTCCAGCTTCTCGCGCTCGCGCCGGCTGAGCCAATCAAGGCCCATACCATAATCAGCCTCAGTATCTGACTGCAGCTCTGCCCCAGACCAGCTCTCTTCATAGAGCGCGACGTCAGCCAGCGTGGCAGATAAGATAATCACTGCCAGCCAGCTCTGATGCTGGCCAGCGGTGAGGATTTCTGACAAGAGCTGGCGGCCATGCGGGCCCAGAGGGATCTGGCCTGACAAAACCGAAATCTGGCGGCTGGATAATGCCGCCAAGGCCGGGCTCTGTGCCAGCCCTTTTGCCATTAATCGGTGCTCTTTTTTGCGTCGTCTTGCGCATCAGGGGCGAGGGTCAGGATCAGGTCATCCACATTGAGAGATGCGCCGGCATCTGCATGGATTTTTTCCACGACTCCGGATACACCTGCTTTGATGATATTTTCCATCTTCATCGCTTCAATGATGGCCAATGGCTGGCCAGCTTCGACCAGATCTCCTGAACCGACCATCAATTTCACCAGCAAGCCAGGCATCGGTGCACGCACTTCGCGATCCCCCGCCGCATCATCACGCACTGGCATGAATTGCAGATAAGGTGCTGTTCTGGCAGGCAGGACCTGCATCTGCAGCTCAAAGGGGCCGTGACGCAAAGTGATATGACTGGCATGACGGGTGATTTGCACCGCAAGGGCCATATCATCAATCTGACCATCAAAGAGCGGGTCTGCTGCACTGAGCGCCCCAGAGATACGATGCGGCTCAGCCTGCCCATTCAGATAGATTTGCTCACCATCTCGCTCTGGCTGCCAGCTAGCTGTCATCTGAATTGGAGCATCGCCTTCTTTCAGCACCACCACAAATTCAGTTTCAGAGGCACCTGCAAACCGTTTTTCAGCATGCTGAGTCGCAGTGGCGGCGACACCAAGGGCAATCAGCCTGTCTCTCAGCGGACCTGTCGGGGCTTCTGGGATGAAGCGATCACCAAAATATTCAGCAATGAAATGGGTGGTCATATGACCAGCACGAAATGCTTCATTGGCCAATATCGCGCTGATGAATTGGCGGTTGGCTTCCAGCCCTTCTAGCTGATAATGATCAAGTGCCAGTTCCAGCTTTTCAATCGCTTCAAGGCGGGTCTTACCGGTCGCGATCAATTTCGCAATCATCGGATCATAGAACATGGTGATATGGCGACCTTCTGCTACCCCAGAATCCACGCGGATCCCCTCACCTACCGGTGCACGGTAGCGGCTCAGCTGGCCGATAGATGGCAGGAAGCCTTTTGCGGAATCTTCAGCATAGACACGCGCTTCGATAGACCAGGCCTGCGGTGTAATATCCTGCTGTTTTAAGGTCAGCTTTTCACCAGCCGCGATTTTGATCATCCATTCGACCAAATCAAGGCCATAGACCTCTTCGGTGACTGGATGTTCTACCTGCAGGCGGGTATTCATCTCAAGAAAATAGAAATCCTGATCTGCGCCGACAATAAACTCAACTGTGCCAGCTGAGCGATAGCCACAAGCTTTGGCCAGCTGTACCGCCTGCTCGCCCATAGCTTTGCGTGTTTCGTCTGAAATAAACGGGCTTGGGGCTTCTTCAATGACCTTCTGATGACGACGCTGAATAGAACATTCACGCTCGCCCAGATAGACCGCATTGCCATGGGTGTCAGCCAGCAGCTGAATTTCAATATGACGCGGCTGGAGCACGAATTTTTCAATAAAGACGCGGTTATCTCCAAAGGCGTTCTGGGCTTCATTCATGGCAGCGGACATACCCTCTGCCAAATCTTCAGCCCGTTCGATGACGCGCATCCCTTTACCGCCGCCACCAGCAGAGGCTTTGACCATCACTGGAAAGCCGATACGCGTCGCTTCAGCCATCGCTGCATCCAGTGATGCAACCTCGCCTTCAGAACCTGGTACAACCGATACACCCGCTTCGAGCGCCAGCTTTTTGGAGGTGATTTTATCACCCATCACTTCGATGGCATGACTGCCTGGCCCGATAAAGGCCAGACCAGCAGCTTCGACCGCCTCAACAAAGCGGGCATTTTCACTCAAGAAACCATAGCCTGGGTGAATAGCCTCTGCCCCGGTTTGCTGGGCCGCTTCAATGATTTTATCACCGCGCAGATATGATTCAGAACTGGCAGCAGGCCCTAAAAGGACCGCTTCATCTGCCATTTCCACATGCACCGCTCTGGCATCAGCCTCAGAATATACCGCAACCGTCTTTATGCCCATTGCGCGTGCTGAGCGCATAATCCGGCACGCAATTTCGCCGCGATTGGCAATCAAAATTTTCGAAAACATCTTCGCCATCTTAAAATCCCACTTTCATCCGATATTCGATTTGCTGACGCGCTTAAAGCGGCAAATTATCATGTTTGCGTGGTGGGTTTTCCAACACCTTATCTTCCAGCATTTCCAGTGCACGTGCCACCCGCCGGCGGCTGTTGCGTGGCATGATGATGTCATCAATATAGCCACGTGCTGCGGCAACAAATGGATTGGCAAATTTCTCGCGGTAATCATTGGTTGCCTCTGCCAGCTTATCTGGATCAGCGGCCGCCTCACGGAAGATAATCCGTGCTGCCCCTTCTGGGCCCATCACCGCAATCTCAGCTGTTGGCCAGGCATAATTCACATCGCCGCGCAAATGCTTGGATGACATCACATCATAGGCTCCGCCATAGGCTTTGCGGGTGATGATGGTGACTTTTGGCACCGTGGCTTCGGCATAAGCAAAGAGCAGCTTTGCCCCATGATTGATAATCCCACCTGTTTCCTGAGACAGGCCTGGCATAAAGCCCGGCACATCCACCAAGGTCAGAAGCGGAATATTAAAAGCATCACAAAAACGCACAAAACGCGCCGCCTTGCGCGAAGCATTGATATCAAGCGTGCCAGCCAGCACCAGCGGCTGATTTGCCACAATACCCACCGAGCGCCCATCAATATGCGCAAAACCAACAATGACATTGCCTGCAAATTCTTTATGAATTTCAAAGAAATCGCCTTCATCCACCATCTCAGTGATGATTTGACGCATATCATAAGGCTGGTTTGGATTATCTGGAATAATATGATCCAGCACATCAGAGGCGCGATCAGCTGGGTCATCGGTGAACTGAACAGGTGCCGCCTCACGATTAGAGAGTGGCAGGAAATCCATCAGACGACGAGTCTGCATCAGCAGGTCGATATCATTTTCAAAGCTGGCATGTGCGACACCTGAGGTGCGGCGATGCATGCTGGCACCGCCCAGCTCTTCTGCGGTCAAATCCTCATGTGTTACGGTTTTCACCACATCAGGGCCGGTGACAAACATGTATGAGCTGCCCTCGGTCATGAAGATGAAATCTGTAATCGCTGGTGAATAGACAGCCCCGCCAGCACAAGGCCCCATAATCAGGGAGATTTGCGGGACAACGCCTGAAGCCAGCACATTGCGCTGAAACACCTCAGCATAGCCACCAAGAGATGCGACCCCCTCTTGAATACGGGCACCACCTGAATCATTCAGCCCGATAACCGGTACGCCAACCTTAATTGCTTGGTCCATGATTTTGGTAATTTTGGTAGCATGGGTTTCAGAAAGCGAGCCACCCAGCACCGTGAAATCCTGAGAATAAACAAAAACCGGACGGCCATTCACCTTGCCAAAGCCTGTTACGACGCCATCACCCGGGATTTTATTTTTCTCCATCCCGAAATCATGACAGCGATGTTCAACAAACATGTCCCATTCTTCAAAACTGCCATCATCCAGCAACACATCCAAACGCTCACGCGCGGTCAACTTGCCTTTTTCATGCTGTTTTTCAACACGGGTCATACCACCACCCTTGCGGGCAGCTTCACGCTTTGCATCCAGCTCTTTGATGATATTCTTCACTTTTTCAGTCCCCCAGTAAAAGTCCCAAAAATTGGCCGCAGGCCTCATATTCACTCATGATACCGTCCAGCCGTTCTTGTGCCTCGGCATCTGCACCCCATTTTTCCATCTGATAGAGCTCGTCTAAATGGCTCAGCTGATAAAATTCCTGTGCATCCATAGCTCCTTTTATAAAGGCCATGGCCAGGGTGAACGAACCGCCAAGGCTGGCCAGCCTTACCAATAAAGTAAGATGCCAATCTGACAAGTCAGCCATTTGTTCTGCTGCTTTTTCAGCAACACCATCTGGCTGATCAATCGGCATGATACCGGCTGTCATCTGAAATTTCATCCCCAATTCGCTGGCTGCCCATTCTGTCCAGCGATTCCAGCTTTGGTTCTGTTTTTCAGCCAGCAGCTGATCCCCATCTTCTCGATAACAGATCAGGTCATTGCCTGCATATTGTACCATTTGCCGCACAAGTTCATCACGCTGTGTCATCACCCGGTCAATACAAGTAAAAGCCAATGCTGTCATCGGCATGGTCATAGGTGCAATTTCATCCTCAACCGCCTGCCATTCTGCCTGAATCGCTTCAGCAAGGGATTTACCTGGCACCATAAGCGTTGTTTTCATCGGTGTTTTCAAGGCACGCCCGTCTAACAACAAGCCGTAGCCATCTGTGCTCTTTTGTAATGCGACCTGTTCATAAAAGCGCTTCATACCACCTGCTCCTGCCACCAGCGTTCCAGCATATCCGGCAAATCATCAAAAGAGGCGATGATCTCAGCAGCCCCGGCCGCATTGAGGCGCTCGACAGTGTGATACCCCCATGCAACCCCTAAAAAGCGCAGGCTGGCATTTTGTGCGGCCCCAGCGTCGATTTCAGTATCCCCGACCAGCACCGCATGGCGGGCATCAACGCCAACAGAAGAGAGCGCACCATCGACCATGTCTGGGGCGGGCTTGCCCTGATATTCATCAATGGTAGCGGTGACATCAAAAAAATGGTCAATCTGATGATGCGCAAGAAGGTTATCAAGCCCGTGCCGGCTTTTGTTGGTCACCACACCCAGCAACCAGCCTTGTTCCTTTAATGTCGCCAGCATCTTTGGCACGCCGTCAAAAAGTGGATCCTTTTCAAGTTCTGCTTTCTGCAAATCTTCCATGGCTATTTGGCGATAGGTGGTAAACAGCTTTTCAGCCATTTCTGCATCACCATCTGTATAAGCAAGGGCCAGATGCATCAACCCATGGCCAATATTGCCGCGCATAGCATCTTCAGGCGGTGAGCTGATGCCTAGCGCGTCACAACTGCGTTTTAAGGTCGATGAGATGGTGGCCGCGCTATCACACAGCGTCCCATCAAAATCAAATAATACAAGGCCTAGCGGGTCAGACAGGCTGGGCATCAGATCTCTCCATCACGTGGTATTTTATGGTCAAATTCAGGCAGTGTGTCCGGCAAATAGCGTGCAAAATTAAGCTGTGCAAGTGTTCTGGCAAAGTGGTCTGCGACCGGTGCAACCAGAAGTAAGCCATCAGGCAATTTCAGAAACTGGGCATGCAGATGCAATTTAGCGGTAAGACGCTTGTCAGGATGCGCATTTGCCCCACCATATTTTCCATCACCTAATATCGGTGTGCCAAGCGCAGCCATATGCACTCTGAGCTGATGTGTACGACCGGTTTGAGGCGAGAGCGCCACCAGGCTAAGCCCATCATGATGGGCAAGCCTTTTAAAAAAAGTGAGCGCTGATTGACCCTCTTGTCTGTCGACCAGCATTTTCTCGCCACCCTTCGGGCCAGATTTTATTAGTGGTAAATCAATGCTGCCGCCCGCACCCGGATCGCCTATACAAATGGCCAGATAGCTCTTTTGAAGCTGATGGTCAGCAAAAGCACGGGTCAGGCTGCGTGCCGCGTGCATATGACGGGCTACAATAATGAGCCCTGAGGTATCTTTATCCAGCCTATGGACCAGCTTTGGCCTGTCAGTGGCATAGGCCGTCATCAGCAAGCCATCGAGATGACGGGTCATCCCTGCCCCGCCCTGTACGGCTAGTCCTGATGGCTTGTTATAAGCAATCCAATCTTCAGAACGTGCCAGCTCCATCAATGCTAATGCGTCTTGTGCCTTGGCTGCTTCTGCTTCTGGCGTGCTTATTTCAGGCTGTTGGTTAATCAAAAAATCAGGCAGTGTGATCTCATCACCTGATGTCAGCCGGCTATTTGATTTCGCTTTCAGGCCATTGAGGCGTATCTTGCCACCACGCAGCAGCTTTTCAATCTGACCTTGAGAGGTGGCAGGTGCTTGACGGCGGATAAAGCGATCAAGACGGGTATTTTCTTCACTGTCATCAATGGTAAAATTGGCCATGCTCACGCGCCTTTCAACAAAAGGCTTGTTAGCCAGAAACCCAGCGCAAAACTGATAAACGCGCCTGCAACTGACCCCAAAATATAAAAACCGAGCATGAGCCAATCCTGGGCTTTGAACAGATGAAAGCCATCAAGGGCAAAGCTGGAGAAAGTGGTCAGCGCGCCCAGCAACCCGACCATGATGAACAACCGCATTTGTTCTGAAAATTGAGGCAAGGTCAATAACAGGCTAGCCATAATGCCCATGACCAAAGAGCCAATGAGATTAACACTGATTGTGGCTAGCCAGCTTGGGCCAAGACCTGAGGCCATCACCAGCAACCCAGTCCCATAGCGGAGCATTGCACCAATTGCGCCTCCCAGCCCGACAATGATAAATGAGCTCAACATGGCATCTCTCTAGAGGATTTAACACCAAATATCCAGCCCTCATGGCGTGCAGCTTGTCTGGTTTCAGGTTGATCAGCTGCCTGCCAGACAGCAGCATCACGCGCCAGAAAACGCAAAGCAGCCGCCGAGATAAGCGCATCTGCCTCGTCCAAATCCGGCCCTTTGGGTATGAAATCAGGCGGCATCGGCTGAGAGTCAAAAAAACCAAGGGCACTGTTGAACGCCTCAGTCTTTGTATGCGCCCCATTCACCGGTCTGAAGCCAGCCAGTTGAAAATAAAAGCTAGGGAAAATTTCAACCAAGGTCATTGACTGGCCTGTTGACTTATCAAATGGCCAAATCTGTGCCTCTTTGCCCAAATGATGGAGCAAACGCATGCCGGCTAGTGAGCCTGTGCCCACTCCGGCAGGTCCGACACAATTAAAGGTCGGGCTTGGCGCACGCACGGCACGCGCCATCTCTTCGGTTTGCCGCCGCCGAGATTGAAATTTAACCCCGCGATTCTTCGGCGCATTATAATAGGGCCCAAAGACAGGATGCTGCCACAAGCCCCCACCATAGAAATCAGGCTGGTCTGCGTTATTAGCATCAATCATCGACCAGAGCGTGCGTGCATCTGAGAGCATCTCGCCTGACCCCGGATAATAGGCCCCTTCATCAAGGAAAGGATGGGCAAATGCAAAATCAATGCCAACCAGCATTTTCTGATCCTGTGACTGTGCCAAAAGCCAGTCAGCAACAGCCTGACGAGACCAATATTTCTGATGCTCAGGCGGCTGGATGATATAAGGCGCGCTGTGGCCACTCTGCGCACAGGCTAGGGCAATGCCGGCATGGGCCCTGCCCTTCGCACCAGACCAATCTATGCCGATAAATACATCATAGGGCGCACTCATACCTCATCCTTATGAGGTGTTCTACCCTCGCGCAGCCTATCCCAATAGGCCAGCCTTTTAGCAATTTCACGTTCAAATCCACGTTGAACCGGCTGGTAGAATGAGAGACGTTGCATGTCATCTGGAAAACAATTCTGGCCTGAAAATCCATCTGTGGAATCATGGTCATATTGATAGCCCGCACCATAACCCAGCTCTTTCATCATCTTGGTCGGCGCGTTCAAAAGATGTTTAGGCGGGGAAAGGCTGCCTGTTTGCTGGGCCGCAACCAACGCGGCTTTATAGGCCACATAAGAGGCGTTGGATTTAGGTGCTGTCGCCAGATAAATCACCAGCTGGGCAATCGCCAGATCCCCTTCCGGACTGCCAAGCCGCTCAAAACTCTGCCAGGCCGAAAGGGCATGGCTGACTGCCTCAGGCTCAGCAAGCCCGATATCCTCAGAGGCAAAGCGGGTGAGACGGCGCAAAATATAGTGCGGGTCCTCACCGCCTGACAACATGCGCGCCAACCAATAAAGCGCCGCATCACAATCAGAGGCACGAAGCGATTTATGCAAAGCAGAGATGAGGTTATAATGCTGGTCGCCAGATTTATCATAATGTAGGGCCCGGCGGCTGAGCAGCGCGCTAAGCCCGGCCTCATCCAGCGGCGCTTCAACGGGGCTGGCCATCAACCCTTCGACCAGATTGAGCAGATAGCGCCCATCCCCGTCAGCCATCTGACAAAGCGCGTGGCGTGCTTTGTCTGTCAGCGGCAGGGCTTGCCCGAAATGAGTCTCTGCCCTGACCAACAGCGCATCGAGTGCACCTTCATCCAAAGGATTTAGCACCAATATTTGTGCGCGTGAGAGCAAAGCGGCATTTAGAGCAAAAGAGGGGTTTTCGGTGGTGGCGCCAATCAGCCTGACAACGCCCTTTTCTATCGCCGGTAAAAGCGCATCTTGCTGGGCTTTGTTAAAACGGTGGATTTCATCCACAAATAACAAGGTTGTCTGACCTTCTTCAAAGCGTGCTTCTGCCGCCTGATAGGTTTTGCGCAAATCTGCCACCCCATCAAACACAGCTGAGAGCGCTGTGAAATGTTGTTGATAGCGTTGGCCTAATATGCGGGCAATGGTGGTTTTGCCGGTGCCAGGCGGTCCCCAGAGGATGAAAGAACCAGTCGAGAGCCGCGTCTCCTCCATCATGGTTAATTGCGGCTGTCCCACCACCTCATCTAGCCGTGCTGGACGCAATGCTTCTGCAAGTGGGACGGGACCTTGCGACTGGCCAGATGTGAAGAGCGAATGTGTCATAGGGTGAGTATGGCAGGAAGCAGAGGAGACGAAAAGCAAAGCGCAAAAAAAAGGGGCTGACAGAACAACCCCTTTTTTAAATCTTGTTTACGCCTTAGCCTTTACGCAGCGTCTTCAGCATCTGCCATGTTCTGGGTTGGGCCTGAATCCTGGCCACGTGCATCTTCATCGCGGTCAACCAACTCAATCACAGCCATTGGGGCGGCATCGCCATAGCGGAAACCGGCTTTGAGCACACGTGTATATCCACCAGCACGCTCTGCATAGCGCGGTGCCAATACATCAAACAGCTTGGCTGTCATGGCATCATCACGCAGACGTGCAAAGGCCTGACGACGGGCATGCAAATCGCCGCGCTTACCAAGGGTGATCAAACGCTCGACCACGCCGCGCAGTTCTTTTGCCTTTGGCAGTGTTGTAACAATCTGCTCATGCTTAATCAGTGCCTGAGCCATATTACGGAACATCATCTGACGATGCTGAGATGTCCGGTTCAGCTTTCTACCTGAAATACGATGGCGCATAATCCACTCTCCTCGAATACTCCCCCCGCCTCACGCGGATGGAAACTTGTATATGCCGTGCTTAGAACGGCTCGTCAATCCGCTTGGCCATTTCTTCGATATTCTCAGGTGGCCAATTTTCAATATCCATGCCGAGTTCAAGATTCATGACCTTCAGCACTTCTTTAATTTCATTCAGAGACTTGCGCCCGAAATTCGGGGTGCGCAGCATCTCATTTTCAGTCTTCTGCACCAAATCACCGATATAAACAATATTATCGTTTTTCAGGCAGTTGGCTGAACGCACAGACAATTCCAGCTCGTCAACCTTGCGCAGCAAGTTGCGGTTGAATGGCAGGCTGTCCACTTCATCTTCAGCCTTTTCTTCAGCTGGCTCTTCGAAGTTAATGAATGGACGCAGCTGGTCTTGCAAGATACGCGCAGCAAAGGCAACAGCATCTTCTGGTGTTACAGAACCGTCTGTTTCGATAGTCAGCAGCAAGCGATCATAATCAGTGATTTGACCCACGCGCTCATTTTCAACCTTATAGGCAACCTGACGGATTGGGCTGAAAATCGCATCAACCGGAATCAGGCCAATCGGCGCATCTTCTGAGCGATTCTGGCTGGCTGGTACATAGCCTTTACCTGATTCGACTTGCAGTTCCATGGTCAGGCTTGCCCCTTTATCAAGGTGGCAGAGCACATGGTCAGGGTTCATGATTTCAACACCAGCTGATTCTGAAATCATGCCAGCAGTCACTTCCAGAGGGCCTTCTGCACTCAAGCGCAGACGCTTAGAGCCTTCTGCACTCAGTGCGACAGCCACACCTTTAATGTTCAATACCAAATCGGTTACATCTTCACGTACACCAGGGATTGAAGAGAATTCATGCACTACGCCTTGAATTTGAACAGCAGTGATAGCCGCACCCTGCAAAGAGGACAGCAATACACGGCGCAGGGCATTGCCCAGCGTGTTACCAAAACCGCGCTCCAGAGGACCAACAGAAATAACCGCCTGGCGCGGGTTATATTCTGAAGGCTTGATTTCAATCTGCTCTGGCTTTTGCAGTTCCTGCCAATTCTTTTCAATCATGGCTTATTCCTTTTTGACAAATATCGCCCGCTTATCTGGTAGAAAAAGGCGGGTGCGCATCAGGCTGAGCCGTGGCTCAGCCATTTATACGCAAGATCCAGCAACAGTGATGACAAGGCAATAAATCGTCAGACCGAACTGCCTTATCTGTTATATATCTTTTATACCCGGCGGCGCTTGCGAGGGCGGCAGCCATTATGCGGGATAGGGGTCACATCACGGATTGAGGTGATGGTAAACCCAACAGACTGAAGCGCACGCAGGGCTGATTCACGACCTGAACCCGGGCCACGCACTTCAACATCGAGGCTCTTTACGCCATGCTCAGCAGCTTTCTTGCCTGCATCTTCAGCAGCCATTTGGGCCGCGAAAGGTGTAGACTTACGTGAGCCTTTGAAACCCATAGTCCCAGAAGATGACCAAGAGATGGTGTTCCCTTGTGCATCTGAAATGGTGATCATGGTGTTGTTAAAGGTAGAATTTACATGTGCTACGCCAGTGGCAATATTCTTGCGTTCGCGGCGACGGACACGTGCTTGTGAAGGTTGTTTAGCCATAATACAAAATCCCTATCTGGCTTACTTCTTCTTACCAGCAATCGGCTTTGCAGGGCCTTTGCGGGTACGAGCGTTGGTGTGAGTGCGCTGACCGCGAACTGGCAAATTGCGGCGGTGGCGCAGACCACGCAAACAGCCCAGATCCAGATAACGCTTGATATCCATAGAAGTCTTACGACGCAAATCGCCTTCTACCAAGAAATCTTCATCGATAATATCGCGGATTTTGGTCAGCTCATCTTCAGTCAGATCATTAATCCGACGTTCATCAGTGATACCCGCCTTCGAACAAATAGAACGTGCACTTGTTGTACCAATCCCATGAATGTAGGTCAGTGCGATCTCGACCCGTTTCTTGGTCGGAATGTTTACACCAGCTATACGCGCCACTGGCTTCTCCTCTTTCACGTTTCCCAGACAGAGCTTCCTGCTCTAGCTGGCCAATTGTGGGATATAATTTTGTCCTGCCATCTGCTTTTTTCACGAAACAGACCGATAGGCGCCGGATTATATGAAAATCACGGCAACTGTCAAGCAGTGCTATCTAAAATCCCATTAATCTGGTCGCTGACAGCGTCAATTGACTGCATGCCATCTACCTGCTTCAAAATACCCTTATCTGCATAATATGGCAGAACAGGGGCTGTGTTTTCGTGATAGACAGCAAGACGCGCTTTCAGCACATCTGCATTATCATCACTGCGGTCACCGCCTGTTTCGGCAGCACGGTTTTCGATACGCGCAAATAATGCGTTCTCATCAACCTGAATTTCGATCACATGCGCCAGCTCAAGACCACGTGATACAAACATATCAGACAAGGCTTCAGCTTGTGCCACTGTGCGCGGGAAGCCGTCTAGAATGACACCCTTTGCAACGGTGTCAGAATCCATCCGCTCGTCAATCATGCCAATCATGACATCATCAGGAACAAGCTGGCCTGCATCCATGATAGATTTGGCTTTTAAACCCAGTTCGGTACCCGCTGAAATGGCGGCCCGCAACATATCACCTGTTGAAAGCTGTACCATGCCGCGTTCAGAGACAAGCTTGTGGGCTTGTGTCCCTTTACCAGCCCCGGGAGGACCAAAGAGAATGATGTTCATGAGCGCCGGCCCTTCAACTGAGATTTCTTAATCAGGCTCTCATATTGATGAGCCATCAAATGAGATTGGATTTGTGATACAAAATCCAATGTTACAGTCACCACAATCAATAATGAGGTGCCACCAAAATAGAACGGCACTGCATATTGGCTGATCAGAATTTCTGGCAAGATACAAATAAAGGCCAGATAGGCTGCACCAATGACAGTTAAGCGTGTCAGAATGGTGTCGAGATAATCTGCTGTTGGCTTACCAGGACGGATGCCCGCAATAAAGCCACCATTACGGCGCAGGTTTTCAGCAGTATCTTCTGGGTTGAATACAATCGCGGTGTAGAAAAAGGCGAAGAATACAATCAGGCCAATATAGAGACCCAGATAGAGAGGCTGGCCACGGCCAAGCAGCGCGTTCAACCCAACCAACCAGTCTGCACCGCCATCGGTACCACCTGTTAGGTTAATCAGTGAAACAGGCATCAACAAAAGAGATGAGGCAAAGATCGGCGGAATAACACCAGCCACGTTGATCTTAAGCGGCAGATATTGTGCATCACCGCCAAACATCTTATTGCCCTGCTGCCGCTTTGGATATTGGATAAGAATTTTCCGCAGAGACCGCTCAATAAAGACGATAAAGGCAATCACCGCTATCGCCATCAGGAAAATCCCGACAATCACAAAGGCAGAAAGTGCGCCTGTACGGCCAAGCTCTAATGTACCCACCAACGCAGATGGGATTTCAGCAATAATACCAGCGAAAATGATCAGCGAGATGCCATTGCCAACACCGCGGTCAGTGATTTGCTCACCTAGCCACATCAAGAATAAGGTGCCACCAACAAGGGTTACAACGGTGGTCAGGCGGAAAAACGCGCCAGGGTCTGTGACAACACCTGTGGAGTTTTCCAGTGCAACAGCGATTCCATAACCCTGAACTGTGGCCAATAATACAGTCAGATAACGTGTATATTGATTAATTGTTTTGCGGCCTGATTCGCCGTCTTTTTTCAGCTGTTCGAGTGTGGGTACAATCGCGGTCATCAACTGCATGATAATTGACGCCGTGATGTAGGGCATAATATTGAGCGCAAAAATGGTCATACGACCAAGCGCACCCCCTGAGAACATGTCAAACATGCCCAGTATGCCAGAAGATTGCTGAGAAAATACGCTATCAAGCGCGACCGGATCAATACCCGGCAATGGAATGAAGGTACCAAGGCGGTAAACAATCAATGCACCAATTGTAAATAACAGACGCTTTTTCAGATCATCTGCTTTTGCAAATGCACTGAAATCGAGACCTGCCTGGGCTTGACTAGAACGTGCCATGATTAACTTCCATTCTCACCGAAAATTCTGCGTGCCTGCTGAACCCAACATGGCACGCCCCCCGAATTCGAACTTAACCCTCAGCCTTTGGGGCTGGCAGGTGAATTTTACCACCCGCTGCTTCAACAGCAGCAATAGCGGCTTGCGAGGCACCAGCTGCATGAATATCCAGCTTTGCGCTCAGGCTACCTTTAGCCAAAATGCGCACACCATCGCGGATACGGCGGATAACACCAGCAGCGATCAGTGCGTCACCATCAACCGCCTTGCCAGCATCCAGCTTGCCCTCATCAACAGCCTTTTGAAGGCGCGAGAGGTTAACCTCAACATAATCCTTGCGGAAGATATTGTTGAAACCACGCTTAGGCAGACGGCGGTGAATTGGCATCTGACCACCTTCAAAACCCTTGATAGACACACCAGAGCGGGCTTTCTGGCCCTTGTGACCAGAACCAGATGTTTTGCCAATACCTGAACCGATACCACGACCAACACGCTTACGGTTCTGTACAGCACCCTGATTATCTCTTAATTCATTGAGCTTCATTTCACTCTCCTGCAAAAGGTCCGCTCGGACCTGACGACTTATCTTTGATTACACACCGACAAGCCGCCGCTATTTAATCACTTAAGCTTCGTTAACCCGCACCAGGTGGGCGACTTTGTTAATCATGCCACGCACAGCTGGTGTATCTTCCAGCTCGCGTGTGCGACCAATCTTGTTCAGACCAAGGCCAATGAGTGTCTTACGCTGACTACCTTCACGGCCGATTGGGCTTTTCACCTGTGTTACACTCACGGTTTGCTTTGCCATCTTCTTTTCTCCTACCAAAAGCTGAATTGTCCGATTAGGACGCTTCTGCCTGGTCAGCTGCATTGCGACCCAGCACTTCTGCTACAGACTTGCCACGCTTGGAAGCAACTGAACGAGGGGCTTGGATACGCTTTAAAGCAGCGAAAGTTGCCTTGATCATGTTATGCGGGTTTGAGCTGCCCATTGATTTAGCAACCACGTCCTGAACACCCAGTGCTTCGAACACTGCACGCATCGGACCACCTGCGATAATACCGGTACCTGACGGGGCGGAACGCAACAGCACACCGCCGGCCCCATAACCACCTTCAATATCATGATGCAAAGTGCGGCCATCGCGCAGCGGCACGCGCACCATATTGCGGCGCGCACTCTCAGTTGCTTTGCGGATAGCTTCTGGCACTTCCTTTGCCTTGCCGGTACCAAAACCAGCGCGGCCACGGCCATCACCAACAACCACCAGAGCAGCGAAACCAAAACGGCGACCACCCTTTACCACTTTGGCGACACGGTTAATGCCAACCAGCTTTTCAATCAGTTCTGACTCTTCGCGGCCAGTGGCTTCTTGTCTTTCGTTATTACGTGCCATTGGTGCCTCCTTAGAATTCCAGACCAGCTTCTCTGGCTGCGTCTGCCAACGCCTTCACACGGCCATGAAAGATAAAGCCGCCACGGTCAAAGACCACGCTTTTGACGCCTTTTTCCATCGCCTTTTCTGCAATCGATTTACCGATCGCAGAGGCGGCCTTGATATCGGCGCCTGTAGCACCAGTGGATTTGAAACCAGCATCTAATGTAGATGCCGATGCCAGGGTCACGCCTGCATTGTCATCGATAATCTGAGCATAGATATGCTTGGATGAACGATGGACAGACAGACGCAGTGCGCCGTTCGCGCGCTTCTTCAGCGCTGTGCGGTTACGCGCCCGGCGTTTCTGAAAAAGTTGGGTGTTCGATAACATTGCTCGAATTCCTTATCTCAAAACTTATTTCTTCTTGCCTTCTTTGCGGACGATAAACTCATCCGCATATTTAACGCCCTTGCCTTTAAATGGCTCAGGTGGACGCTTGGCGCGCACTTCAGCGGCGAACTGACCCAGCAATTGCTTGTCAGCCCCGGTGATTGCAATTTTGGTGTTACCATCAACAGCAACGGTCAGGCCGGCTGGCACATCCATTACAACAGGATGGCTAAAGCCAAGGCTCAGCTGAAGCTTGTTACCCTGCATAGCTGCACGATAACCAACACCGTTGATTTCCAGATTTTTGGTAAAGCCTTCTGAAACGCCTTTGACCATATTCTGGATATTTGAACGGGTTGTGCCCCAGATAGAGCGACCAAACTTATCCTTACGCTTTGGCGCAACAGATACAGCACTCTCTTCAATGGTCAGTTCAACCAAATCAGACAATGGCATATTCAGCTCACCTTTAGAGCCTTTAGCTACGATCTGCTTGCCTTCAACGTTCAGTGTTACGCCAGAAGGGATTGTAACAGGTGAATTTCCTACGCGAGACATCTCTTACTCCCTTAGAATACCTGACACAGCACTTCGCCGCCGACATTGGCCACACGGGCCTCATTGTCAGACAGAACGCCGCGCGGAGTCGACAAAATCGCGATACCAAGACCGTTATAAACCCGCTGCAGGTCTTTAATGCCTGAATAGACGCGGCGGCCTGGCTTTGAAACACGCATGATTTCAGAAATCACCGGCTGACCTTCATGGTATTTCAGCTCGATGGTGATCTCGCTGATACCAGGGCGCACTTCAGCAGAAGAATAATCGCGGATATAGCCTTCACGTTTCAGCACTTCCAAAACGTTGGAGCGCAGCTTAGAGGCTGGTGTTGAAATAACCGTCTTGCGGGCAGACTGACCGTTACGGATACGGGTGATCATATCGCCGAGAGGATCGCTCATAGACATCTTTCAATTCTCCCTTTGATTACCAGCTAGACTTGACCACACCAGGCACCTGACCAAATGAGGCCAGATCACGCAGCGCGATACGAGACATTTTCAGTTTACGGTAATAACCGCGTGGACGACCACTGACCTGACAACGGTTGCGAATGCGAATTTTAGAGCTATCACGTGGCTCTTCATTCAGCTTCAGCTGTGCCTGGAAACGCTCTTCGAGCGGCAGGTTGCGATCACGAATAATAGCGCGGAGCTTCTCGCGGCGTGCGCCTTTGGCAGCCACGGTGCGCATACGGCGGTTATTCTTTTCAACAGCGCTTTTCTTAGCCATCTGTTTTCTTCCTTCCTATCCGACGATTAGGCCGCAACAAACGGGAAATCCAACGCGCGCAGCAGCTCGCGGGCTTCCTCATCTGTCTTTGCGGTCGTAACCACGATGATGTCCATACCGCGAACTTCATCGACCTTGTCATATTCGATTTCAGGGAACACGATTTGTTCCTTGACACCCATGGCATAATTGCCATTGCCGTCAAAACTCTTTGGGTTCAGACCACGGAAGTCACGAACACGAGGCAGGGCAATGGTGACCAGACGGTCAACAAATTCAAACATACGGTCACGGCGCAGGGTAACCTTGGCACCAATCGCCATGCCTGCACGCAGCTTAAAGGCTGCATTCGCCGCACGAGAGCGGGTAACCACTGGCTTCTGACCTGAGATAGCTGTCATATCAGAGACAGCATGCTCGATTTTCTTTGAATCACGGACTGCACTGCCGACGCCCATATTGATCACGACTTTTACAAGACGTGGTACTTCATGTTCGTTCTTATAGCCGAATTTCTCGACAAGAGCCGGGCGAACAGCCGTCCGATAATGTTCTTCCAAACGCGTTTTCATCACTGGCTTTCCTTATACCTTATCCAATTGCCTTGCCTGATGCTTTAGCAACACGGACTTTTTTGCCGTCCTCGATTTTCAGCGCAACACGTGTAGCCGCACCTGAATCAGGGTCGATATGTGCCACATTGGAAATGTGGATAGGAGCTTCAAACTGGGTGATACCACCTGGGTTTGTCTGGCTTGGACGTTGGTGACGCTTCACCATATTCACGCCTTGCACCAATACCCGGCTCTCCGCACGCTGAACTTCCAGGACTTCGCCCTTCTTGCCCTTATCGCGTCCGGTGGTCACAACAACCTGATCACCTTTTTTGATTTTGAACTTGGTCGCCATTACAGCACCTCCGGAGCCAGCGATACGATCTTCATGAAATTGCGACCACGCAATTCGCGTGTCACAGGCCCAAAGATACGTGTGCCAATTGGCTCATCTGACTTGTTCAACAAAACAGCTGCGTTTTTATCGAAACGAATAGCTGTCCCGTCATCGCGGCGAATTTCCTTTGCAGTGCGTACAATCACTGCGCGGTATACATCACCTTTTTTCACTTTACCGCGTGGAATGGCTTCTTTCACAGAGACGATGATAACATCACCAACACCTGCTGATTTGCGGCCTGAACCACCCAGCACCTTGATACACTGCACCCGGCGCGCACCTGAGTTGTCAGCGACCTCTAGATTAGACTGCATCTGGATCATAACTGAACTCTCCTTTACGCCTGAGCGGTCTCGTCATAGACCACTTCAAAGCTCTTTGTCTTTGAAATAGGCTGGCATTCGCGGATACGCACAACATCACCAATCGAAGCGCGATTTTCTGCATCATGTGCAGCATATTTCTTCGATTTGGTAATAAACTTCTTATAGACAGGATGTTGCAGGCGACGTTCAACGCGGACAATAATGGTCTTATCGCCCTTATCGCTGACAACAGTGCCTTGCAGAATACGCTTTGGCATAGTGATAATCCTCTCTTAATTACCAGCCGCTGCGGCGCTTTCGCCGAGAACGGTGTGGATACGGGCAATCTCGCGGCGAACGGTCTTCATACGAGCTGGGCTTTCCAACTCGCCAGAGGCCGCTTTAAAACGCAGATTGAACTGTTCTTTTTTCAATTCGACCAACTTTGCCTTCAGCTCATCGCTGCTATTGGCGCGCAGGTCTTTTGCCTTAACTTCAGCCATCTTGCAAAAGCCTCCTAAACCTTAATCGCTATCGCCGAGACGGCGGACAATGCGGGTGCTGATAGGCAGTTTTGCAGCTGCCAATGTCAGCGCTTCCTGGGCCAATTCCCAAGACACACCATCGAGTTCAAACATAATCCGACCAGGGGCAACACGTGCTACCCAAAATTCTGGTGAACCCTTACCTTTACCCATCCGGACTTCGGCTGGCTTTGAGGATACAGGCACATCAGGAAAGATACGGATCCAGACACGACCGGCACGGCGCAGGTGGCGGGTAATCGCACGACGCGCAGCTTCAATCTGACGAGCGGTAATCCGCTCTGGGGATGTTGCCTTCAGGCCATAGGCGCCGAATGCAAGCTGTGTACCGCCCTTGGCGTTACCGTGGATACGGCCTTTGTGCGCCTTGCGGAATTTGGTACGTTTTGGCGAAAGCATAACGATACTCCGATAAAACTTTAAGCGTTATTGCGCGGTGCTGGACCTGAGTTTTGCTCAGCCAGTCGCTTGTCCTGGGCCATCGGGTCATGTGCCATGACCTCGCCCTTGAATACCCATACCTTGATGCCGATAGCGCCATAGGTGGTATGTGCGGTTGTCTCACCATAATCAACCTCAGCGCGCAGGGTGTGCAGCGGCACACGGCCTTCACGGTACCATTCAGTACGCGCGATTTCAGCGCCACCCAAACGGCCCGCACAGTTGATACGCACGCCTTCAGCACCCAAGCGGATAGCTGATTGCACAGCACGCTTCATAGCGCGGCGGAAACCAACACGACGTTCTAGCTGTTGTGCGATGTTCTCACCAACAAGCTTGGCGTCAATCTCAGGCTTGCGCACTTCAACAATGTTCAGGCTGACTTCAGTCCCGACACGCTTTGTTAAATCGGCGCGCAGCTTTTCGATATCCTGGCCCTTCTTACCAATGATGAGGCCTGGACGACCTGCATAGATGGTAACCCGGGCACGGCCTGCCGGACGCTCAATCACAACACGGCTAATGCCAGCTGGCTTGAGGCGTTCCATCAGATGGTTCCGCAATTCCAGATCCTTATGCAGCAAATCACCATAATTGCGATCAGCATACCAGCGGGAGTCCCAGGTGCGGTTGATACCGACGCGCAGGCCGATTGGTTTGACTTTATGACCCATTATGCCTGCTCCTCTTTCTCAGCGACGATGATGGTCAGGTGTGAAAACGGCTTTAAGATGCGTGCGCCGCGACCGCGTGCACGTGCCTTGAAACGCTTCATCACAATTGCCTTGCCGACATAGGCTTCTTTTACAGAAAGCCGGTCAACATCCAGACCATGGTTATTTTCAGCATTTGCGATTGCTGATTCCAGAGCCTTACGCACATCATGTGCAATCCGGCGCTTCGAGAAGGTCAAAGTGGCAATCGCCTTATTGACATCCTGACCGCGGATCATGCTTGCGACCAAATTCAGCTTTTGCGGGCTGACGCGCAGATTGCGCAGGACCGCTTTTGCTTCGTTATCTGCCAATTGGCGTGGTGCTGATTGCTTACCCATTGCTCAATACTCCTATGGCCTTAGCGCTTCGACTTTTTGTCGGCAGCGTGGCCGTAATAGGTACGGGTTGGTGCGAATTCACCAAACTTATGACCCACCATATCTTCTGATACAGATACTGGAATGAATTTACGGCCGTTATAAACGCCGAAAGTCAGACCAACAAACTGAGGCAGAATGGTCGAACGCCGAGACCATGTCTTGATCACATCATTACGGCCAGATGCGGCTGCTTTTTCTGCTTTCTTCAGCAGATAGCCATCTACAAATGGGCCTTTCCAAACTGAACGTGCCATCGTTAAAAACTTCCTTTATGACTTTCTGCGACGCACAATCATGCGGTCAGTTTTCTTATTCTTACGGGTACGCTTGCCCTTTGTTGGCTTACCCCAAGGTGTTACCGGATGACGACCACCTGAGGTACGGCCTTCACCACCACCATGTGGGTGATCAACAGGGTTCATGACGACACCACGTACATGTGGGCGCTTGCCAAGCCAACGTGAACGACCGGCCTTACCGATCTTAATGTTCTGCTGATCCTGGTTAGATACAGCGCCAATGGTCGCCATACATTCAGCACGCACCAAACGCACTTCACCAGAAGCAAGACGCAGAATAGCATGACCACGGTCACGGCCAATCAGCTGAACATAAGTGCCAGCTGAGCGTGCCATCTGGCCACCCTTGCCCGGCTTCAGCTCCACATTATGAACCAAAGAACCAACAGGTATGTTTGCCAGCGGCAGGGCGTTGCCAGGCTTGATATCTGCAGACGGGCCAGACATCACCTTGTCGCCAACAGCCAGACGCTGTGGAGCCAGGATGTATGACTGCTCACCATCTTCATAGGTAATCAGCGCAATGAAAGCAGTACGGTTAGGATCATATTCCAGACGCTCCACAGTGGCGAACATGCCCTGCTTTGTGCGCTTGAAATCCACCATACGATAGCGGCGCTTATGGCCACCACCACGCTGCCATGAGGTCACATGACCTGAATTATTACGGCCACCTGACTTGGTCAAACCTTCAGTCAATTTCTTGACCGGGCCACCTTTATGCAAGTGCGAGCGGTCTACAAGAACAAGACCACGCTGACCAGGAGAGGTCGGGTTATATTGCTTCAATGCCATCTTTTATGCTCCCATGACATCGATGCTCTGACCTTCGGCCAGGGTAACGATGGCTTTCTTAACATCAGAGCGGCGACCGATGCGACCGCGGAAACCTTTGGTTTTACCCTTGGTGATCAGTGTGTTGACAGCCTTCACCTTCACATCAAACAGCATTTCAACGGCTGCTTTTATCTCAGGCTTAGTGGCATCATTACGCACCGCAAATACAACCTGGCCATTTTCAGAAGCCATGGTCGCCTTTTCAGTGATCACTGGGCGCAGGATTGTATCATAGGCCGCAGCTTTGCTGAGGTGTACTTCCTGCTTTTTACGTGGACGGATGCTCATTTCAGGCGCTCCTCAATATAGGCCACCGCATCTTTGCTGAGAACCAGCACATCGCGGCGAATCATATCATATACATTCAAACCCTGCTGCGGCAGCACATCAACCAATGGCAGGTTGGCAGCCGCCTTGCTGAAACCTTCATCCAGCTCAGCACCGCCAATAATCAGGGCATTTTCAGCACCCAGCTTGGCCAGCTTCGCACGCAGCTCAGCGGTCTTGCCGGAACCCTTCAGATTATCGACGACAATCAGCTTGCCCATCGCAGCCTTTGCAGAGAGTGCTGAGCGCAGACCGAGCTGGCGCACCTTCTTAGGCAGTTTGTGACCATGATCGCGTAGAACCGGACCATGCACAACACCGCCACCACGGAACTGAACAACAGAGGCTGCACCATGACGTGCGCGGCCGGTCCCTTTTTGGTTATACATCTTGGCACCAGTACGGGCGATTTCAGAACGGCCCTTTACTTTATGTGTACCAGCGCGGCGCTTCGCGAGCTGCCACTTTACGACACGCGCGACAATGTCTGAGCGCGGCTCAATCGCAAAGATGGCATCCGCCAGCTCGATATCGCCCTTCTTGGCGTTATCAATATTCTTAACGGCGAGTTTCATCTTATTCACCTTCCTTCTCAACAGCGGCCTCTTCTGCCGGTGCTTCTTCTGCTGCAGCCTCAGCGGCAGGTGCCTCTTCAGCAGCGGCCTCAGCGGCAGGTGCGTCTTCTACGAACAGACCGGCTGGGAATGGCGCCTCTTCAGGCAGCTTTTTCTTCAGCGCGTCTGACAGGAGAACCCAGCCATTTTTCGGACCAGGTACAGCACCTTGAACCAGCACCAGATTGTCCTGCTCGTCAATCATGACGACTTCAAGGTTCTGTGTCGTCACACGGGCAGCACCCATATGACCAGCCATCTTCTTGCCCTTGAACACCTTACCCGGGTCCTGACACTGGCCAGTTGAACCATGTGAGCGGTGTGAGATAGACACACCATGTGAGGCACGCAGACCGCCGAAATTATGGCGCTTCATTGCACCGGCAAAACCCTTACCATGGGATGTGCCAACCACATCTACCTTCTGACCAGTCACAAAATGATTTGCCGAAAAAGTAGAGCCAGTCTCAATAACTGCATCTTCAGATACTCTGAATTCAGCCAGCTTGCGCTTTGGCAACACATTTGCCTTTGCGAAATGGCCGCGCATCGCCTTTGACGTACGCTTTACCTTTGCTGAACCTGCACCAAGCTGAAGAGCTGTATAGCCATCCTTATCAGCTGACCTTACGGCCACGACCTGAACCCCATCCAACTGCAGTACAGTCACGGGTACGTGCTGACCTGCCTCGTTGAAAATCCGGGTCATGCCGATTTTCTTTGCAATCACACCGCTACGCATAACGCTGTCCCCTTACCCTTCTCAAGAAGCCTTACAGCTTAATCTCAACATCAACACCCGCAGCCAAATCGAGCTTCATCAGCGCATCGACTGTCTGTGGTGTCGGATCAACAATGTCCAACAACCGCTTGTGAGTCCGCATTTCGAACTGCTCACGGCTCTTCTTATCAACGTGCGGGCCGCGCAAAACGGTAAACCGGCGCATCCCCGTAGGAAGAGGAATTGGGCCACGTACTTTGGCACCTGTGCGCTTGGCTGTATTCACGATCTCATTCGTGGACTGATCGAGAATACGGTGATCAAATGCTTTCAACCGAATACGAATATTCTGGCTATCCATGGCTCTATTCCTTTTTCAATCAACAAACAGGAGAGGCCGAAGCCTCTCCTGGTAAATTTTTATTCAACGATAGAAGCGACGACGCCGGCGCCGACAGTGCGGCCACCTTCACGGATCGCAAAGCGCAGACCTTCATCCATCGCAATCGGCGCGATCAGGGTCACAACCATAGCGATGTTATCGCCTGGCATCACCATCTC
>JBMHDN010000018.1:0-37371 GCA_049889355.1 Puniceispirillaceae bacterium (SeqCode) | reverse complement strand
TTCTGGCTATTATCATTCTGGCTGTTGGCGGGCGATGATATCCACACCCATCTGGTTCATCAGATCGACATAATCCAGCATCACCCAATTCTCCATGATGCGCCCATTGGCCATGCGATAAAAATCCATAACGCGCAGTGTGAGCGCACGCCCATCTGCCTTGACACCTAGATAATCGCCTTGAAAGGTCATGGTCATGGATGGCCAGCCAGAAACAGCGGCATAATTTCCATCGCCGATACGGCAATAATGATTACCACCGACTCTGTCTGGGAAGGCCAGCAAAAAGCTTTCGCGGTGATAATCGACAAAACCATCCCAGCGGAAGTTTGAGCCAATACCCATTGGCCCGTACCACATCATATTATCATCCCAGGTACCGTTCTCACCTGTCTGTTCTGCTGATTCAAAGGTGTCCGGGTTGAAATCACGCAAGGCACCGAGCATGCGTTCGACGACATCGAGGCTGGCACTGCCGCCAGCCGGGTCCGGGCAGACCCCGTCATGAGTGGCTGGGGCTGGGAACAGCATTTCTGTGCCATAGGAAAAGGGGAAGGGCTGATGGCCGGCCTGGCGCATCAAATCCGGCAAATCAAAAATGATTTTGGCTTCGGTGATGAGCCCATCATCCAGCCGGTAGAATTCGCCTGATCTGAAAAAGGCGAGCTGGCGGGCACCGCGTGCAGGACGCACCCCGCAAAAAGGTGCGGTGAACTGACCAACATAATGCAAAACGGAAGCAACCCATTGTCCGCCTTGTTCGCGCCGGTTATCGCCGCCAATAAAAATCTCATCACGGCGGTGAATATGGGCAAAAGCAGCACGAATCGGTTTGAAATAGCCGTCCAAAATGGCCTGGCGGCCTACAAGCTGATGAATAGGAGCAGCAATATCAAACACAGCATCTGGTGCGATGATGGCTTGTGCACATGTTGTGAGCTCAGAATCTGTGCATGTGAGAAGTGCTTCAAGACCTGTTTTTGCCGTTTTTCTGAAATCGGACATTTTACCTAAATCTACCTTTAACGCTGATGGAAAAACTTATTTTTACATGATGATAAAAAGAAGCTTGCCAAGGAAAGTGCACAAAGGCTAGCTTTTTTGCATACGTTTGCAATTTGATTTTCACCTGGTGAATTTCTTTTGCATAAGGCCGAGACTTGCTGATAGCGTTAAGATAGGCGCTGTGGATTTGTAGGGGATTATATATGGCTGAAATTCAGCTTCGGAACATCACAAAGAGATGGGGCGATTTTATCGGGGTTGATAATTTTGACCTCACCATCAATAGCCGTGAATTCCTCGTTCTGCTGGGGCCATCTGGATGTGGCAAGACCACCACCATGCGGATGATTGCCGGGCTTGAAAACCCAACCGATGGTGAAATCCTTGTCGATGGTCAGTTGGTGAATGATCTCGAACCCAAAGACCGCGATGTGGCCATGGTGTTTCAGTCCTATGCGCTCTATCCGAATATGAATGTCTATGACAATATTCGCTTTCCTTTGAAAGTGCGCGGTGTGCCGCAAGACCAGCATGATGAGAAAGTCAGGCGCGCTGCTTCTATGGTTGAGTTGAACGAGTTTCTCAATCGCAAACCAGCTGAGCTCTCAGGCGGTCAGCGCCAGCGTGTCGCTCTGGCCCGGGCCATTGTGCGTGAGCCAAATGTCTTTTTGATGGATGAGCCTCTCTCCAATCTGGATGCAAAATTGCGAGTGAGCACGCGCGCACAGATTAAAAATTTGAGCCATGAGCTGGCTGTTACAACCATTTATGTGACCCACGATCAGATCGAAGCGATGACGCTGGCAGATCGCGTTGTGGTGATGAATAAGGGTGTGGTTCAGCAGGTCGGCACGCCTACCGAAATCTATGACAAGCCAGCCAATACATTTGTCGCTGGCTTTATCGGTAACCCCGCTATGAATTTGATTGAGGGCACGATTACAAAGGGCGTGTTTAATGCACCTGATATGAAAATAGCTGGCTTTGATGCGCCGGACGGGCCAGTCATTCTGGGCTTCCGGGCAGAAGATGCCACGGTGTCTTCCAAAAAGGCTGAAATTAATACCAAGCTCTATTCTATTGAATTGCTGGGTGAGGCGACCATGATCACGCTGCGTATTGGCGCGGGGCTGGTGAGTGTGCGTACCGAAAAGAATTATCGCGCTGAGATTAACGACGATGTGTCTGTCTCAGTGCCGAGCAAGGCTTGCCACCTGTTTGACCATCAAACTGGTGCACGCATTGAAACCTGAGGTTTCAATAAAGGACTCGGGCCGTATGTCCGGGAAAAGGGGATGTGCCCTATGCGGTACATTCACAAAAGGAGAAAAGGGAGTTAACCATGCTTTTTAAGAAAATTGCACTTGGTGCTGTTGTTGGTCTGATGGCCACTTCTGCACATGCAGCAGGTCACAAGGTCGATTGCGGACCGTCTGGTCAGTCTATCCGCATTCTGGCAAGTGATTTCCCAGCCATTCACGCTGTGGCAGACGCAGCTGAAGAACATTGTGCTGGAAATGCTGCTGAATTTGTGCGCAACCACACAACTGAAGCACGCAAAATCATGAACGCGGCGCTGACACCAAACCCATCAGAATATTCATCTGTTATTGTTGCGAACTCAACACTGGTTCAGCTGATGAATGACGGTCTGGTTCGTCCACTGGATGATTATGTCGCAAAATATGGTAAGCATCTGAAGAAGAACCAGCTGATCACCATCAATGGTAAGGTCATGGCTGTCGCCTTTATGGCGAACTCTCAGCACCTGTATGTCCGTAAAGACATCCTGGAAAAGGCTGGTGTTGACGGTATTCCTTCAACCTATTCAGAGGTTGTTGCTGCTGCCAAGAAAATCCGTGATGCAGGCATTATGGAACATCCGATTGTGATGAATATGATCGACTGGAATATGGGTGAGACATTCAACACAATGTTCCTCGGCCATGGTGGTTCACACTTCAAGGCGGGCACTGCCCAGCCAGCCGTGAACGGCCCAGAAGGTCTGGCAACACTGAACACACTGGCTCAGCTGGTTGAATATGCACATCCAGATCACCTGACACATGCGTCAAACGAAACACAGGCCCTGTGGGAAGCTGGTGAAGCTGCCATTGGTATCATGTGGGGTTCACGTGCAGGCGTTATCCTGGATGATGAAGGTTCATCACCTGAAGTTACCTCAAACACTGTTCTGGCCTCTGCGCCAACAACAGATGGCGGTTCAATCGCTGGTGCAACATTGTGGTGGGATGGTATCACCATTTCAACCAATGTGCCGGATGCAGAAGCCGAAGCCACATTCGCAGCGCTGGTTAGCGGCATGACACCAGAAATGGTTGCTGCAAACAATGACGACGCTGTATGGCTGATCGACGGCTTCAAGCCTGGTGCATCTGCCTCTGGTGTGGCGGCGACTGCCAATAACGGTGCAAAGCCATATCCAATGTTCCCGCAAATGGGCATCATGCACAACACATTGTCAGCTGAACTGGTTGACTTTGTGAAAGGTGCTGAGAGCGCTGAGCAGGCACTGGCCGACATCGAAGCAGCTTACACAACAGCTGCAAAAGAACAGGGCTTCTTGAAGTAAGTCCATGCTTTTTGGGAGCCTGTTTTGATGCAGGCTCCCATTGTTTTTTTAATTTCAGGGTTTACCGATGGCACATAGAACATTTTTCTGGTTCATTTTGCCCACATTGACAGCGATGCTCTTATTCATCGCCCTGCCAATCGTGTCTGTGTTTGTTCAGTCGCTTCATGTTGAACATGAACAAGTGCTGATTGAAACAGAGAGCTGTGGTCCGTTTGGGTGCAGCACCACAACAACAGTGGATACCGAAGCGACAGCAGAATTACGTCGTGAAAAGCCCCTTGGCCAGTTTAATGGCCTTGGAACTTATGTGGATCGTGCGCATTTGGCTGTTGATGAGTTATCAGAGGCCTGGGCGGCATCTGAAAGCCTCGGTGATTTTGGTTACAAAGTCATGAACCTGCCGCTCTATCGCGCATTGGCCTTTACCCTGACCTATACCTTTGTTGTTACGCCTTTTGTTCTTATCTTTGGGTTTATGATTGCTGTCGGGGTGAATAACCTGCCTAAATTATTTAAAGGCCCGACCATTTTTGTATCTCTCCTGCCAATGATTGTGACGCCGCTGATTGGCTCACTTATTCTGGCCTGGATGTTGGCAAGCGATGGCATTATCGGTGCCTCACTGCAATATATTTTTGATGATCCGTCTCTGAGCCTGAAAGCCTCGCCGACCCTGACCTGGGTAATGGTGATTGTTTATGGTATCTGGCACTTATTGCCTTTCAGCTTCATTGTGTTTTATGCCGGCCTGCAAACCGTACCGTCTGATACGCTCGAAGCGGCTATGATCGATGGGGCCAATAAATGGCAGCGCACGGTGCATGTCACCATTCCGCATCTGATGCCGCTCATTGTGTTTGTTACCTTAATCCAGCTGATGGATAATTTCCGCGTACTTGAACCCATTGTTGGTTTCTCAGCACAGGCTCATGCAACCTCGCTGTCATTCATGATTTACAATGATCTGCGCGAGAGTGGTGCACCGCGTTTCGGGGCAGCAGGTGCAACCTCTATCATGACGATTTTAGGTGTGATGGTCTTGCTGACGCCGGTGTTGATCCGCACCTGGCGTGATTTCAATAAAAAGGCGCATTGAGGAAAGGCTGATGCAGACTCAAAATCGATTTAGTCCGTTATTTATTTTCTCGCTGGTGATGGTGGTTTTATGGATCATCATTGCAGCTTTCCCGTTTGCTTGGACAATCTGGGGTTCTTTTAAGGTGCAGTCTGACTTCTTCTCTAAGGCAGATTGGCGCAATGCGCTCTATGGTGTGAATACGATTGCAGAGACAGGCAGTGCCTTTACCTCGCAAGGCTATTACGGGGCATGGGTGCAAGAAGGTTTCTGGAAAGCGGTGGTGAATAGCTCGATTGTGGTGTTTTTCACTGTTGTGATTTCACTCACTTTTGGCACTTTGGGAGGCTATGCGCTGGCCCGTTCTGGTTTCCGCTATGCTTTCTGGATTTTGATGGCGGCGCTGATTTTCCGGGCGATGCCGCATGTGACTCTTGTCTCTGGTTATTTGTTGCCCTTCTTCCAATGGAATATCTGGGGCATTTTGCCGACTACTATCATTGTGCTGGTAGCGATTAACCAGCCTTTCACTCTCTGGATGCTGCACAGCTTCTTTTTAAATATTCCAAAGGATATTGATGAAAGTGCTATGGTAGATGGCTGCACGCGTTTTCAGGCTTTCCGCTATGTGATTATTCCAGTGATGTGGCCGGGTGTTATCACAACCGGACTGTTCAGCTTTCTCTTGGCCTATAACGACTTTACCGTGACATCCATGTTGCTGAGTGAAGAGAATGAGACCATGATCCCAGCGATTGAGAGCTTCCTTGGTACCACGCAGGTGGAAGGCAATGTGATGTTTGCGGTGGCCGCGGTTGTGTCAGCAACAGCCCCGCTCTTTGTGCTTGTTCTCTTCTTCCAGCGTCAGATCGTCTCTGGCCTGACAGCAGGAGCAGTGAAAGGCTGATGTCCGTTCACCAGCAAAATAAGGCCCTGTTAAAGCCATTATTTCAAGCGCTCTATCACGGAGAGGCGATAGCAATAGAACAGGCTTTAGCGCGGCTGTTTCATAAAGATGCAGCCATACGTCTTGGTGCGCCAGTGGGCGAAATCACCAGACCAGATGCGTTGTGGGCGCGTATATATCAGCCTCTGCTAGAAAGCATGCCAAATCTGGAAAAACGCGATTTTATCACCATGGCTGGTCCGCGTTGGGGTGAGGGGCATGATGGGAATTGGGTGATGGTGGATATGATAGATATCTATGCCCAACTGGAACTGAATATATTTGAGCATATGGCTGATAGAGCCATTGAGGGAGTAGCCTGATGAAGGGAAGTCGTCCGGAACAAGCGGTGCTGAGCCGTGATACTGACATGTCTAAAACCGAGGAAACCCGCGCGGTCATCGAAGGCATGGTGGATGGGCTGAATGATCACCGTATTGCTGATATTGGCGAGTTTTTCTCGACGGGTTTTCGCTGGATGGGCAATCAGGGCTGTGGGACAAAAGAGGGCCTGAGAGCCTTTCAGGAAAACTGGCAACAGCCTTTTCAAGCAGCTTTTTCAGACAAGGTCTGTGTCGATGAAGCGCGCCTTTATATGGGCGAGTGGGCTGCGGCATTTGGCCGTCAGGAAGCTGTGCATAGCGGGGCTTTCATGGGGGTTGAACCAACCGGCAAAAAAGTTGAAATCCGCTATATGGATTTCTGGAAAGTGGTCGATGGGAAAATCGTTGATAATTACGTAATGGTCGATTTTCCGCATGTGCTCGCTCAGCTGGGCGTTGATGTATTTAACGGCGAAGGATGGGAAGCTTATGACCGCGGTGAACGCGTCGCCCCAAAGCCAAATGCAGCACCATAGCGTGCCCGCCAATACAGAGTTTTAAGGATGTAAAGACCGGCAGGTTTTACAAATAGGAGTTAGAAATGACTGTTCGTTATATGAAGACTGGCAAGCCTGAGAATGAACGTAATGAAGATGATGCAAAGGTGCGTGCAATCGTTGAGGATACGCTAGCCGATATTGGCGCACGCGGTGATGCAGCGGTGCGTGAACTGGCTGAAAAATTCGACAATTACAGCCCGCCTTCTTATCGCTTGAGCCCGTCTGAAATAGAGGCGCTGGTCAATGAGGTCAGCGCACGCGATATGGAAGATATCCGTTTTGCACATGATCAGGTGCGCCGTTTTGCCGAAGCTCAGCGTGCCTCTATGACCGATATAGAAGTTGAAACCATGCCAGGCGTGATTTTGGGCCATAAAAATATTCCGGTCCAATCTGTGGGTTGTTATGTCCCGGCAGGTAAATTCCCAATGGTCGCGTCTGCGCATATGTCTGTGCTGACCGCTTCTGTGGCTGGCGTGCCGCGCATTGCCGCTGCAACACCACCCTTTCAAGGCAAGCCAAATCCAGCTGTTGTTGCAGCGATGCAGATGGGCGGCGCACATGAAATTTATGCCCTTGGCGGTATGCAGGCCGTGGGCGCATTGGCATTGGGTACCGAGACGATTGATCCAGTTCATATGCTGGTTGGGCCGGGCAATGCTTTTGTGGCAGAAGCCAAGCGTCAGCTCTATGGCCGTGTCGGCATTGATTTATTTGCAGGCCCAACCGAAACCATGGTGATTGCCGATGAACATGGCGCAGATGCTGAGCTATGTGCCACTGATCTGTTGGGTCAGGCAGAGCATGGTTATAATTCGCCGGCAGTATTGCTAACCAATTCAGAAAAGCTGGCCAAAGAGACATTAGATGAAATTGATCGTCTGCTTGGTATGTTGCCGACCGCTGAAACAGCCTCTGCCAGCTGGCGTGATTATGGCGAGGTGATCGTCTGCGATAGCTATGATGAAATGCTGCAAATGGCGGATGAGATTGCTTCAGAACATGTACAGGTGATGACGGATCGCGATGATTGGTTCTTGGAGCATATGACCTGTTATGGCGCGCTGTTCTTGGGGCCGCGCACCAATGTTGCAAATGGGGATAAGGTGATTGGCACCAACCATACATTGCCGACTAAAAAAGCAGGCCGTTATACCGGTGGTCTGTGGGTTGGCAAATATCTGAAAACCCATAGCTACCAGAAAGTTACTACCGATGAGGCCGCTACAATGATCGGCGAATATGGCAGCCGACTTTGCATGCTCGAAGGCTTTGTTGGCCATGCCGAGCAATGCAATGTGCGTGTGCGTCGTTATGGCGGCAAAAATGTTGGCTATGGCGAAGCAGCTGAATAGGACGCGTGATCATGACAGACAGACATCAACATCATAAAGCCCTGCTCGCCCCGCTGCGCCACGCCATGTATGAAGGCGGTGAGGCTGACATTCGCCGCGCACTGGGCGGATTATTGGCAGATGATTGTATCATCCACCTTGCCCATCCCTTTGGCGATATGACAGGGCCAGATGCCTATTGGACAAAGGCTTTAGGCGTTTTAAATGCGGCTTGGCCAGATTGGGAACGGCGCGATCATATTGTCATGGCAGGTCCGACTGAACATGGCGCAGACTGGGTTGCGTGTGGCGGCTATTTCCTTGGTACCTTTACCCATCCATTTCTGGAAATTCCACCCACCGGCCATGTCGCCCATATGCGCTTTCATGAATATTACCGCTTTGAAAATGACAAGGTGGTTGAGATTCAATCGCTCTGGGACATTCCTGAAGTCTTTATGCAGGCGAATGCCTGGCCCTTGGCACCGACACTCGGACGCGAATGGCATATCCCGGGTCCGGCCAGCCAGGATGGCATTCTGACCGGCCCACGCGATGCTGAGATGAGTGATGCCTCCTGCCAGCGGATTGTCGATATGTTGACCGCCATGAAGCGCCATCCAAAAGAAGGCGGGATGGAAGTCATGGAGATGGATAAATTCTGGCACCCGAAAATGACCTGGTATGGTCCATCTGGTATCGGGACTGGGCGGGGCATTGCCGGTTTCAGAAACTGGCACCAAATCCCGTTCCTCAATGGCATGCCTGATCGGGGTCAATATGTTGATCAGATCATCTATCATTTCTTTGGTGAGGCGAATTATATTGCCGTGACAGGCTGGCCGAATATGATCCAGACACACACCCATGATGGCTGGTTGGGTCTGCCGCCAACAGGCAAGGGGCTTGAAATGCGTTCGCTTGATTTCTGGCGTCTTGAAGGTGATAAAATCCGCGAAAACTGGGTAATGGTTGATTTGCTGCATGTCTATGACCAGCTGGGTTTAGATGTGTTTGCCCGTTTGCGTGAATTTAACAAAGCACGTCCAAATGGACCGGCTATACCGCCTTTGATGTAGGTGGCCTGTTAGAGGAGTGTGAAAAATGAGCTTGCCACAAACCCCGTCTTTTCGTCTTGATGGCCGCCGTGCATTGGTCACAGGGGCATCATCTGGCATTGGGGCGGCTTGTGCGAGCGCATTGGCTGAGGCCGGTGCCCATGTGGTGCTGGCGGCGCGCTCCAGAGACAAGCTGGCTGACTTGCAAGAGGCCATGCGTTCGGCAGGGTATAAGGCTGATATGCTGGCCCTCGATGTCAGTGATGTGCCAGCCACACAGGCCATTTTGAAAGAAGAGATGGCGCATAATGGGGTCTTTGACATTTTGCTGAATAGCGCAGGCATGGCTCGTCACACCGCTGCCTTGGACACCGAAATTGCGGATTTTGACGCGGTGATCAACGTCAATCTGAAAGCTGCTTATTTCCTGAATACCACGATTGCAGAAGCACTGATTGCCGCCGGTAAGCCAGGCAGCCTCATTAATATTTCATCTCAAATGGCCCATGTGGGCGGGCTGGACCGCGCTGTTTATGCCGCCAGTAAACATGCCGTTGAGGGCTTTACCAAATCGCAGGCGATGGAATGGGGCAAGGCGGCTATCCGGGTGAATACGATTTGCCCAACCTTTATCCGCACCGCGCTTACCCAATCTACTTTTGATAACCCTGAGCGTCTGGCATGGATTATGCAAAAAATAAAGCTGGGCCGTGTGGGTGAGGTTGAAGATATCATGGGGGCGGCCGTCTTTTTAGCATCAGATGCCTCTGCCATGATCACCGGCAGTGCGCTGATGATAGATGGAGGCTGGACAGCAGGATGATACGCCAGGATAAGGTCACATCTTTGGATGTTGCAAGACGGGCTGGGGTCAGCCAGTCTGCCGTCAGCCGTGCCTTTTCCAAACGCAGTTCAATTTCTGATGAAATGGCTCGGCGTGTGCATAAAGCTGCCTCTGAATTAGGCTATCGTCCCAATGTTATTGCCCGTTCGCTGATCACAGGCAAATCTCGGATCATTGGTCTGGTGGTTGGGTATCTGGATAATCACTTCTATCCGGATGCGGTTGAACAGCTTTCAAATAAGCTGCAGGAAAAGGGCTATCACCTGCTGATTTTCATGACTCGCCAAACAGCTGGTGATGTTGACCATGTCATTGAAGAGATTATGGATTATCAAGTGGATGCCATCATCACAGCGTCGGTTGCTTTGTCCTCTGAACTGGCAGATAGATGTCAGGCTAGTGGCCTGCCTGTTGTGCAATTTAACCGGACACAGTTTGAGCCCGGCTTTTCATCTGTAACAGCAGATAATATTGGTGGCGGGGCTAAACTGGCCGATTTGTTGGTAGAGACAGGCCATGAATCTTTTGGCTATATTGCCGGCTGGGAAGGTGCTTCAACCCAGCGCGACCGAGAAGCTGGCTTTGTCAATAAGCTAGCCGAAAAGGGCCAGATGCTCAGCCATCGTCTGGTGGCTGATTTCGATCAGAAAAAAGCTGCTGAAGCAGCGCGGCAGATGATGAGAGATAAAAACCCACCTGATTGTATTTTTGTGGCCAATGATTTTATGGCTTTTGCGGTGATGGATGTCTGTCGTTTTGAATTGGGTCTGTCTGTCCCAGATGATGTCTCGATTGTCGGGTTTGATGATGTGCCGGCCGCCGCCTGGCCCAGCTATGATCTGACCACTATCCGCCAGTCTGCCGAGCTGATGGCGGCACAGACAGTGGCGCTATTGCTGGCCCAAATTGAAGGTAAAACCAGAGAAAATCAGCAGATTGTGATAGAGGCACCGCTTGTCATCCGTGGCTCAACACGTGCGCTCATCAAGGCTGAAAATGACACAAATTAAGATGAGAAAAAGGACGTATAAATATGCAGGGCTTTAATCCAAAATTCAAAGATTTTCCTGATTATATTATCGGCATTACCAAGGAAATCTGGGAAGACCGCAATATTGCATCTCTGCATCATTATTACAGCCCAGATATTGTCGTGCGCTCGCCTGCAGGTGTGGTGGTCGGCAATCAGGGCGTGATCGGGGCCACCATGGCGACCTTGGCTGAATTTCCTGATCGCACGCTCTTTGGTGAAGATGTGATTTGGTCAGGCACGCCTGAAACAGGTATGCTTTCTTCTCACCGGATCATTTCAACGGCCACTCATGCCAATGCTGGTGTTTATGGTGCGGCTACAGGCACCCAGTTGCGATATCGGATTATCGCAGATTGCCATGCGATTAATGATCAGATTAACGATGAATGGCTGATACGCGATCAAGGCGCGATTGTCCGCCAGTTGGGGCTTGACCCGCGCGACTATGCACGCCAGCAAATTCTCGATGAAGGTTTTCCTGATAATTGTGTGCCGCCTTTCACTCCGGCCATTGATAAGCAAGGGCCCTATACAGGTACAGGTAATGATCACGAGGTGGGTGCACGCTATGGCGATATCCTGACGCGCATGATGGGTGCTGAAATGTCAGCGATACCGGCTGAATATGATCGCGCCTGTCATCTGGAATATTCAGGCGGTGTCACTGGTCATGGTCATGGGGATGCTGATCAAATGTGGATGGGCTTGCGGGCCAGCTTCCCAGATGCCATTTTCACCATTCATCACCAGATTGGACGTGATGACGAGATGATGGCACCACGTGCAGCCTTGCGCTGGTCATTGCATGGTAAACATACGGGCTGGGGCAGCTTTGGCCGTCCGACTGGGGCAGATGTATATGTAATGGGTCTGTCACATGCTGAATTCGGGCCATGGGGTCTGCGCCGCGAATATGTGGTGTTTGACGAGACAGCCATTTGGAAGCAAATTCTGCTGCATACAGGCGAGGTGTAACATGGCATTGACCGCAGAAGAGCTAGATAAACGCATCATTCGCTATGCAGAGCTGGTGCCCTGCCGTACTGCCTTTATTGATGCGCACACGCCAGGTTCAGATCAAAAGGAAAACTTTACTATCATCGGGGCAGGGGTCTCAGAGAGTCCAGATCAACATGTGCATCTGGCTGATACACCCGGTTTCAATATCGGGGCAGCAGGCCAGCCACCTAAATGCAGAAACTCGCTGCATACACACCGCACAGCTGAGGTGTTTTTTGTGCTCTCAGGCCGCTGGCGCTTTTTCTGGGGGCGCTGGGGTGATGCAGGTGATGTCACCTTAGAAGCCGGCGATATCATCAATTTGCCAACAGGCATGTTCCGCGGTTTTGAGAACATTGGCACAGACTATGGCATGATCATGGCTGTATTGGGCGGTGATGATGCAGGTGGCGGCGTACTCTGGGCCCCTCAGGTCTTAGAGGAAGCCACAGCCCATGGTCTGATTTTGGGTGAGAATGGCGTGTTATATGACACTAAGAAAGGCGAGCGCCTGCCTGCGGATATTGCACCAATGAAAGCCCTGCCAGACGCAGAGCTTGATAAGTTGATTGAACCCTCTGTCTCAGAGGTGATCCGCGATTTTGTGGCGCGTTTTTCAGATCTCTATGATCTCTCTGCTGAAAAGCCCGTTCAGGTGCTTGGCAAAGACGGTCTGTTATTTGACCGGCCTGGTTTTGAGATTGATTTCATCTCAGATCGTACAGGGGCTCAGGATATGATCACAGCAACTAGCCATCATATTTTGATGGGCATGACAGGTCATTGGTCTGTCCTGATAGATGGACATAAACGCCATTTAAGCCCAGGTGATACCATCGCCATTCCGCCGCAAAGCAGCTATCAGATGGCCCCTGCTATGTCAGGTGAAGCCAGCCTCTATCGTATCGCTGGAACAGATGACCCTGCAGGTCCGACTTGGCATCGCGCTGAAAAAGCGGCACATTGATAAAAATTTTTAAATCAAAAGGGACCTCATATCATGACCGCCATTAAAACCACCCATGTTGGCTCGCTCCCCCGCTCTCAAAAAGTGGTGGATTTCATCTTTGCGCGTGAAAATGGCGAGGCATATGATCAGGCCGCCTTTGATGAGGCAATGCGTGCAGGCGTCTCTCAGACTGTCAAAAAGCAGGTAGAGGCCGGCATTGATATCGTCAGTGATGGTGAGACCTCAAAGATTTCATATGCCACTTATGTCAAAGACCGCTATTCCGGTTTTTCAGGTGACAGCCCACGCAATGCACCCGCTGATTTAAAACTCTTCCCAGGCTTTTTGCAGCGTCAGGCAGATAGCGGCGGGACACCGACCTATGCACGCCCGATGTGTACTGGTCCGGTCGCCGCGGTGGATATGGGCGATCTGGAAAAAGATATCGCCAATCTGAAATCTGCAATGGCAGAGCATGGCGCAAAAGAAGGCTTTATGAATGCCGCATCTCCTGGCGTGATTTCGCTGTTTTTGCAAAATGGCTATTATGACAGCCGCGAAGAGTATTTGCAGGCGCTAGCAGAGGCGATGAAAGAAGAATATCGCCAGATTGTCGAAGCTGGCCTTTATCTCCAGCTTGATTGCCCTGATCTGGCTTTATCGCGTCATATGCTTTTCTCGGAGCTGAGCGATGATGAATTTGTGAAAATCGCAGACAGCCATGTGGATGCGCTGAATTATGCGCTCGATGGTCTGCCGTCTGACAGGGTGCGGGTGCATATTTGCTGGGGCAATTATGAAGGCCCGCATGTCTGCGATATCGCGATGGATAAAGTCTTTCCAACCTTAATGTCGGTGGGGGCAGATTATCTGTTATTTGAGACATCTAATCCACGCCATGCCCATGAATGGGAAGTATTTGCGAACCGCCGTGATGAAATCCCAGCCAATAAAATTCTGGTCCCAGGCGTGCTGGACAGCACCACGAATTTTGTAGAGCATCCAGAGTTGGTAGCCCAGCGTGTGCGCCGTTTTGTTGAGATTGTGGGACGGGATCGTGTGGTGGCCGGCACAGATTGCGGCTTTGGCACGTTTGCAGGCTATGGCGCGGTTGATCCCGATATTGCTTTTGCCAAACTCTCAGCTTTGAGCGAAGGCACCAGCCGCGTTTAAGCTGTTATCTGTCTGTGTATGAGATGCCGGTTGGAAAGGGCGAGCCCTGCGCCGATCAGCCCCGCTTCATCACTGGTATTTAAGTAGATAGGCACATTGCCGATATAATCGGAAAACACCCCTTGGTCGCTCAGCCGCTCAAAAAAGCGTGACCTGTCGATAAGCTGGATCATCTTTGGGATCATGCCGCCGGTGATATAGACCGCGCGGCGTGCCCCCAGGGTTAAAACCGCATCTGCGATAATCCCTCCGAAAAAGCCGAAAAACAGATTGACCGCCGCACTGGCGATTGCATCTCCTTCAGCGGCGCGTGCCACAATTTCGGCTGCTGGCAGAGGCTCTTCTGAGATGTCACCTACATAGCAGGCAAAGCCATATAGGCGTGTCAAACCGGCACCTGAAATGAAATCTTCTGCTTCTTGCATGCCAAAATCATGAGCATGGAAATGCAGTAAGGCGGTGGTCTCCTCAGCTGAGCGCGGGGCCACCGCGACATGTCCACCTTCTGTTTCGAGCGGGCAGAGCGTATCCCCGACAGGCACAAGTGCACTCACCCCAAGGCCTGTGCCGGGGCCAATCACCAATATCGGCGCTTCAATCGGACCTTCACCATCACGCAAGGTCATCAGCGCGTCATCAGGCAGGTTCGGGCAAGCCAGGGCCTGCGCTGTGAAATCATTCACAATACAGAGTTTTTCTAAGTTGAAATGCTGGAAGATATCTTGTTTTGAAAATACCCAGTGATTATTGGTGAGCTGAATCTCGTCCAAATGCACTGGCCCTGCGATGCAAGCAGACAAGGCGGTGATATTCAGCTTTTCAAGGGCCAGATAATGCGCAACAGCCTCTTTCAGACCGGCGAAATCAGCACAAGCCAGTCTTTGTAAATGGCTCAGCTGGTTGCTGGCTGGGTCAAACACGCCAAACCGTGCATTGGTCCCGCCAATATCCGCAACAATAATCACCTTATCTATCCTCAAGCTTTGCCGTTGAAAATCTCAACCTGCTGTTTGAGCATCATTGAATAGAGATTGCCGTCATGATTCGGGACCACCATATCAAAGCCCTGATCAGCACGCATGCGCGCGCCTTTGCCCCCAGAACAGAAAATACCTGTATATTTACCTGCGGCTTTGGCTGCGGTGACACATCTCTCAATCGCTGCTTCTACATCGTCATAAGCGCCCTCTGGTCCCGGAGCATGACCCATGGTCACTGCCATATCAGATGGACCGATAAAAATACCATCTAGGCCTTCTACCGCCAGAATCTCATCTAAGTTTGCAAGCCCTTCTTGTGTTTCGATCATGGCCAAAATCATAATCGTGTCATTGGCTGTTTTGAAATAATCAGGCCCGCCATAAAGCACGCCCCGCGCCGGACCAAAGCTACGCCCACCTTGTGGTGGATAGCGCCCTGCAAAGACCAGTTCACGTGCTTCATCTGCTGTATTAATAAGCGGACAAATAATGGCCTGTGCCCCTGCATCAAGTGCCTTCATCACCAAACCGCTATCAAGCGAGCGCACCCGCACGATGGGTGTCTTATCCGTGGTGGAAATTGCTTGCAGCTGTGCCGGCATAGAATGTGCATCTGCCATGCCGTGCTGTGTGTCAATCACCACCCCATCTACTGGGCCATGTGCCGCCAGTTCTGTGATAAAGCTGTTATCACAGCTCACCCAGCTACAAATCGCTGGTTTATTCTCTGATTTGCGTTTTCTCAATCTGTTTTCACGCATGATCGGGCCTCACTGGTTCTACAAGAATCTCATATTAGATGAGCTTACACTAGCATGAAGCAGGCGTCGCCTTCCAGCTTCCTCTTGCCTCCTATTAAGGATTGAGATGGAGGCACTCTTTTTTCTGGCTTGTCGTCGCAAATCTCTTAATTTTGATCCAATCAGACAAGAAGTTGATTGACCAACCATGTCAGCGTTGAGACATAGTTAGTTATATGTAAATCAGCATTTATACAGGATAGGTTCAATGAAAGCTGCCGTTTGTACTGCCTTTAATACACCTCTGGAATTACAGGATTTATCACTAGGCCAGCCTGTGAAAGGTGAGGTCAAAGTCAAGATAGAAGCGGTGGCGATATGCCATAGTGATATCAGCTTTATGAGGGGATATTGGGGCGGTCAATTGCCAGCAATTTATGGCCATGAAGCTGCTGGCATTATTCTGGAAACCGGGCCAGAGGTAGATGGATTTAAAGCTGGCGACCGGGTTATTGTAACGCTGATGCGCTCTTGTGGGACATGCCCTGCCTGTCATCATGCAGCTGAGGCCTTATGTGATAGCCCGCCTGAATTAGGACTAGATGCGGTGGTCAAAAACCCAGCTGGCGAACCTATTCTGTCTGCCATGAATACAGGGGCCTTTGCTGAAGAGGTGATTATCCATCAACGCCAGCTTGTGGCGTTGGACGCAGATATTGATATGGATATCGGCGCGCTTATCGGTTGTGGTGTTATTACCGGATATGGGGCCGTCACGCGGGTAGCAAAGGTTGCAAAGGGTGAGGATGTGGCGGTGATTGGTTGCGGCGGGGTCGGCATGAATGCCATTCAGGCTGCGCGTATCTCTGGTGCATCTGTCATCACGGCCATTGATGCGTCAGACGCCAAAGAAGAGATTTGCCGCAAATTAGGGGCCACACACTTTGTCAATCCGCTGACCGATAGCGATCACATCACAGCTAAATCTATCCCAGAATATGGCGGTTATGATGTGGTGCTGGTCGCGGTTGGCCTGCCAAAAGTGATTGAGGAGGCGGTAGGTTTGTTGCGGCCAGGCGGGCGTCTGGTGGTGATGGGGATGCCGCCATCTGGTGAGATGGTTGAGGTGGAAATGACCAACCTGGCAGCTTATGGTCAGTCTATCATCGGCACGAAAATGGGCTCTGCCATGATACGCGAAGATATCCCAGAAATTATCCGACTCTATCGAGCTGGTGAGTGGGAACTTGACGGGCTTGTCTCTCATCGTTTTCAATTTGACGATATTAACGCCGCACTGGATATGGCCAGCCAGCCTGATTCCCTGCGCGTCATGGTGACATTTGATTAAAGGACTTGGCGATCATGCAACTCGATCACTTTGAAAGCTTTGTTGTTGGTAATCCAAATCCGGGGCAGGGTGGCCGCTATTTCATCTTTGTCAAACTCACCACTGCTTGCGGCATAACCGGCTATGGCGAGATTTACAATGCCAGCTTTGGACCGCATCTCGTGGCCGATATGGCACGTGAAGTTTTTGAAGATGAGCTGGTTGGTATGGATCCGTTTCAGATTGAAAAAATCTGGCGGCGCGTATATAGCCGAGGGTTTTCACAGCGTCCTGATATTACCTTAATGGGCGTGATGAGCGGGCTGGAAATTGCGCTCTGGGACATTATTGGCAAGGCTACCGACAAGCCAGTCCATCAGCTATTAGGCGGCAGATTACATGAACGCCTGCGCAGCTATAGCTATTTATATCCACCTGAGGGTGTAGATGCTGCGGCTTTTTATGCTGACCCTGATGCTTCTGCTGAAGTGGCCGCGAGCTATGTGAAAGAAGGTTTCACGGCTGTTAAATTTGATCCCGCTGGGGCCTATACCATTTTGGATCCGCATATGCCCTCAATGGCAGATATTGACCGCTCAGAACAGTTTTTAAAGCGGATCAGACAGGCCGTTGGTACCAAAGCTGATTTGCTCTTTGGGACTCATGGCCAGTTTTCAGTGGCAGGGGCCAAACGCATGGCTCGCATGATGGAAGCTTATGATCCGCTCTGGTTCGAAGAGCCGACCCCGCCTGAACGGCCTGAAATGATGGCAGAGGTTGCGCGTTCGACACAAATCCCTGTTGCCACAGGCGAGCGTCTCACCACCAAATATGAATTTATCCGTGTGCTGGAAACAGGTGCGGCATCGATTTTGCAAATGAATTTAGGCCGAGTGGGTGGCATTTTAGAAGCAAAGAAAATTGCCGGTATGGCAGAAGGGTTTTATGCTCATATTGCCCCGCATCTCTATTGCGGCCCGTTGGTCGCGGCAGCCAATATTCAGCTCTCAGCCACCTGTCCAAATTTCCTGATTTTGGAATCTATTCGCCAATGGGGCGGGTTTTATACAGAGATATTGCGCCAGCCTATTGACTGGGAAGACGGGCATGTGCTGGTCCCAGACAGGCCTGGCATTGGCTATGAGCTCAATGAAGAGGTGGCACGTGCCAATCCCTATCATGGCAAGACATTGCATCTTGGCATGACTGAAGAAGGGCGTGATTAAAACTGCTAAAGCGTGCTTGCCTAGCGAATTAAAATCGCCCGGAAATCATTCACATTGGTGCCAGTCGGGCCTGTGATCAGCAAATCTCCTGCGGCTTGAAACGCGCCAAAGGCATCATTTTTGCCCAATGCAGCAGCTGGGTCTTGGCCTGCTTCTCTCATGCGTGTGCAGGTCTGCGCGTCTGCAAAGGCACCTGCATTATCTTCAGATCCGTCAATGCCATCTGTATCTGCAGCAAGCGCTGTGATGCCTGCCAACCCGTCAATCGCACGCGCAAAAGAGAGCAGAAATTCGGTATTGCGCCCGCCGCGCCCTGCGCGCTTGCCTTCCTCGCTCAAACGCACGCTGGTCTCACCGCCTGAAAGCAGCAGCACCGGCTTTTGGAACGGTCTGTTCTTCATGACAATTTCACGCGCCATAGCGGCATGCATCAAACCAATATCACGGGCTTCACCCTCAATCGCATCTGAGAGAATAACCGCGTTTATGCCTTGTGCTTGTGCCTGCGCCGCGGCGGCTTCTAGAGACTGGGCGGCAGAGGCGATCACATGATGGGTAGCATGGGCCAGTTTCGGATCATTCGGCGTGAGGTTTTCATCAGGTGCATTTGCCAGAAAAGCAGCCACCGTGTCAGGCAGTTGGATATGATAAGCCTTGGCAAGTGCGATGGCATCTGTGCGCGATAGATTGTCAGCCACAGTGGGGCCAGAGGCGACTTGGCCTGGGTCGTCACCTGGCACATCAGAGACAATTAGGCTGAGCACTGGCGCAGGATAGGCAGCGGCGGCCAGCTTGCCGCCTTTGATGGCACTGATTTGTTTGCGCACCCCATTCATCACGGATATGGGCGCACCAGAGGCCAGCAATGCGCTGTTCAGGCTGATTTCATCTTTTAGTGTGAGCGGCGCGATAGGCGCAGGTAATAAGGCAGAACCGCCGCCGGTTATAAGCGCAATGACCAAATCATCAGCGGTCAGATCAGATAGGCTATCAAACAGGGTGGCAGTAGCCGCTAAACCAGCTGCATCAGGAACCGGATGCGCGGCCTCCATCACCTTGATTTTTTGGCATTCAGTGCCAAACCCATAGCGCGTTACAACACAGCCTGACAGGTGATGATGCCCGGCTTTTTCAAGGCGCGTTTCGATCTCAGCTGCTAATTGTGCAGACCCTTTGCCGGCCCCTATGATGATGGTGCGGCCCTTTGGCGGTGCTGGGATATAGCTATCAAGAATATACGCCGGATCAGCAGCGGCAACTGCCGTATCGAAAAGTGTTTTTAAAAAATCTCTGTCATCCATAATCATCAAGTTTCTGCCTTTAACTCAATCTGGTCATAATGCGTGGTTCACACCCTTTACCCCAAGACAGCAAAACCACCCATCCGCACCCCATCATAAATCAGCCTGCCACCAACCAGCACCATGAAAATACCAAAAATCTTGCGTAATTTTTCTTTATCTATCTTAGCGGCTGTTTTTGCACCAATTGGCGCGGTCACCAAGGCGGTGAGCGAAATCGTTAGCGCCGCTGGGAGCCACACAAATCCAAGCGCACCATCAGGTCGACCATCTAGGCCCCAGCCGATAAAGATATAGCTCAGCATGGCAGGCACTGAAATCACCAGACCCAGCAAAGCAGAGGTGCCAACCGCGCGGTGGATAGCCCAGCCACAGGCAGACAAGGTCGGCACGGTGAGTGAGCCGCCGCCAATGCCAACCACAGCTGAGATAAGGCCAATCAGACCACCAATGCCACTTCGGACGGGCTGAGCTGGCAAGCCATGACGCCAGATCATCACCTTTGTCCAGAAACTGATAGACAAGAAGATAGCAAGGCTGCCAAACAGAATTTTCAGTGTGGCATTATCCATCATCTTCACCAACACCGCACCGCCAAACGCCCCAATGAAAATAGGCAAGGCCAATTGGCTAGCGGCGATTTTATCGACATTACCAAGTTTAAAATGGGTGCGGGCAGATAAGATAGAGGTTGGAACAATAATCGCAAGTGAGGTGCCAATGGCCATATGCATCGGGTAAATAATAGCCCTTTGCATGTCAGCTGTCTGTTGGAGCTCAAGCAAGGTGGCCAGAACAGGGACGATGACCAAGCCTCCGCCAACCCCGAGCAAGCCTGCCATAAAGCCAGATACAAGGCCGGTAGCGAGCAGTGGAAAATACAAGGACCAGATTTCTTCCATATGGATTTTCCTTTTATATGTGGGCCCGCTTTAGGATGCTCATTTGTGCTGAAATTAAGCAGAAAGACAGATGGCTGCGGATAAAAACGGCTCAAAAATGCGCCAAAATTATATTATTTTATCAGATACTGAAAGGTTTATGCTGAAAATTTATTTTCCAGCTTCGCAAGACTTAACAGTATTTCCAAAGCCTGATAGTTTTAGGCCATGACTGCTCAAATAAACAAAAAAATTCCTGAAACGGCGCAAATTCCGGTCAGCGATTATGTGATTTTTGGTGGCACAGGTGATTTGGCTTTGCGTAAAATCCTGCCTGCCTTGCTCTGGCGGTTTTATGATGGTCAGGTATCATCAGATTTCCGCCTTTTCATTGTATCGCGCAAACCACCATCCAAAGATGAATTTGCTGAGACATTGCGGCCATATTGCGAACCCGCACTCGCCGAATTTAATGAGGCAGAGACGGTCTGGCAGGGTTTTCTGTCTATCCTCACCATTCAAGCTGTCGATGTGAAGGGCGGTGCGGGCATGGCCGATTTGGCCGGTCTTATTCTGGAAAGAGCCACAGCTGACAGGCCGCTTATATTCTATATGGCGATTTCGCCTGAGCTGTTTAGCGGGTGTTGTGATCACTTGCACCAGCATGGGCTGGTTGTCCCACAGGCACGTCTGGTTGTTGAAAAGCCACTTGGGTCTGATCTGGCCTCAGCCAAATCGATCAATGATATTTTGCTGAAGGTCTTTGAAGAGCGCCAGATTTACCGGATTGATCATTATCTTGGTAAGGAAACAGTCCAGAATTTGATGGCATTGCGTTTTGCGAATGTGATTTTTGAAAATCAGTGGTCAAACCGCCAGATTGAATCGATCCAAATCACGGTGGCAGAAGATTTAGATGTGGATAGCCGGGCAGCCTATTATGACAAATATGGCGCGTTGCGGGATATGGTTCAAAACCACTTGCTGCAACTGCTTTGTCTGGTGGCGATGGAGCCACCAGCGCGGTTTACCGCTGATGAAGTGCGTGATGAAAAGCTGCGTGTCTTGCGGGCTTTGCGCCCTGCTGAGGCTGGCGATGTGCAGCGCGGTCAATATGAAGGATATCTCGACGCGCTGGGCAGCGCGTCAAATACCGAAACTTATGTCGCGCTGAAATGTTATATTGAGAATTGGCGTTGGTCAGGTGTGCCCTTTTACATGCGCACTGGCAAGCGTCTGAAAATGCGGGCATCTGAAATTGTGATCACCTTCCGCAAACAGCCGCATGCTATTTTCCCGACTAGCCAGCAAGAGCCAAATCGCCTGATTATCCGTCTGCAGCCGCAAGAGGGGCTGCGCCTTCAACTGATCTCCAAAGCCCCGGGTCCTGGTGGGATGCGTCTGTTCCCGTCAGAACTCAATCTGGCCTTTGGTGATACTTTTGACGAGCGCCTGCCCGAAGCCTATGAGCGGTTATTGATGGATGTGGCGCGTGGCAACCAGACCTTATTTATGCGTCTAGATGAGGTGCTGGCAGCCTGGTCTTATATCGATCCTATCATTGCCGCATCACAAGACATGCCGCCTGCGCTCTATCCGGCTGGTTCGATGGGTCCAGAAGATAGCCTGATGGGCACAGATGTTGAGGGCTGGGTTAATCCAAAAGAGGATATATGAGCCATGTTGAAAGAGGCTGCAGCACAGATTGCATCACAGCTTCAAAATGCTGTTCAGAAAAAAGGACAAGCCAGCCTGATTGTCTCTGGCGGGTCAAGCCCATTGCCGATTTTTGAAGCGCTTGCCAGTCTAGAGATGGACTGGTCTAACATCATGGTGAGCCTTGTTGATGACAGGTTGGTACCAGATACAGACCAAGCCAGCAATGTAGGGCTAATCAAAGACAAATTGTTAAAAGGTCCTGTCAGGGATGCGCATTTTATATCGCTCAAAGAAGCAGATTTGAGTGATTATGAGGCCTATCTGCCATTTGATGTGATGTTGCTGGGCATGGGGCCAGATGGCCATTTTGCTTCGCTGTTTCCTGATATGATTGGCGATGAGGCAGCCTTTTCACCAGATGTCTCGCCTGCGATTTTGACCACGCCGGCATATGGCAATCCAAAGGTTGAGCGCATCACCATGAATATGGCACTGATTTTACAGTCAGCCTCTGTTTATATGATTATATCTGGTGCTGAGAAAAAGGCCGTGTGGCAGGCAGCGCAAACCGATAGGGCTCTGCCTATTCATTATCTGCAAAAACAGCAAAAAACCCCTCTGAATAAGCTAGAGAGCGCGTGAGATGAGTGATTTACATCCGCAATTACAACAGGTGTTAGGCCGGATTATTGAGCGGAGCAAGCCAACAAGAGAAGCCTATCTCGCCCAGCTAGATGAGATGCGCAGCTCAAGCGATGGGGATCGCCGGCAGGTCAGCTGTTCTAACATGGCCCATGCAGCGGCTGGTGCAGGGGTTGATCAGGACGCGGTATTAGGCCAGTCAGATCCAAATGCAGAGCTGGCCCCGAATATCGGCATTATTTCAGCCTATAATGATATGCTTTCAGCACATCAGCCCTTTGAGAAATTCCCAGATATCATCAAATCTGCTGCACGTGGGGTGGGCGCCACTGCACAGGTAGCCGGCGGCGTGCCTGCCATGTGTGATGGGGTTACACAAGGGCGCCCGGGTATGGAGCTTTCCTTGATGAGCCGTGATGTGATCGCGCTCGCCACCGCTATCGGGCTCAGCCATAATGTATATGATGGTGCGCTCTGTCTTGGTGTCTGTGATAAAATTGTCCCCGGCTTGGTGATGGGCGCCCTCAGCTTTGGCCATGTGCCAGTGATTTTTGTGCCAGCAGGCCCGATGAGCACAGGCATTCCCAATGAGCAAAAAGCAGCGGTGCGCGCTGCCTTCGCCCGTGGTGAGGCCAGCCGTGATGATTTGCTGAAATCAGAAGTCGCAGCCTATCATGGCCCCGGTACCTGCACCTTTTACGGGACAGCCAATTCAAATCAGATGCTGATGGAGGTCATGGGCTTGCATCTGCCAGGTGCTGCTTTTGTGCACCCGCATTCTGATTTGCGCCATGCCCTGACTATTGCGGCAACCCAGCGCACAGCTGAACTGGCACGACTGAACCAACGCGAAAAGGCGATGGGTGTGATGCTGGATGAACGCTCTTTTGTGAATGCCATTGTGGGCTTGCATGCCACAGGCGGGTCGACCAACCATACCTTACATCTGCCGGCCATGGCAGCGGCGGCAGGGATTCAGCTGTTATGGGACGATTTTGCTGAATTATCAGAGATTGTACCGCTGATGGCGCGGGTCTATCCCAATGGCAGTGGTGATGTGAACCATTTCCACGCTGCTGGCGGTATGGGATTTGTGATCCGCAACCTGCTCAATAATGGCCTTTTGGATGGCAGTGCGCGCACAGTCTGGGGCGAAAATCTGAATGATTATGCAGTCGAGCCTGTATTAACAGCCAATCAGCTGGTCTGGCGCGCTGCCCCGACACACTCTCATGACACAGAGATGCTGCGCGGCGCAGAAGATGGATTTGCGCAAACGGGCGGCCTTAAAATGCTTGATGGCAATCTAGGCAAATCTGTTATCAAAATTTCGGCTGTTGATGAAAAACGCCATAAAATCAGTGCACCAGCCGCGGTGTTTCATGACGAGGCTTCGGTGAAGGCTGCTTATCAGGATGGCAAACTGGACAGAGATGTGATCTTGGTGGTACGCGGACAAGGCCCGCAAGCCAACGGTATGCCTGAATTACACAGTCTGACCCCTTTGATGGTGAATCTTCAGGCAAAAGGATTTGTCATCGGGCTGGTCACAGATGGCCGCATGTCAGGGGCTTCTGGTAAAGTGCCGGCGGCAATACATGTTTGTCCTGAAGCTGTGCAGAACGGACCGATTGCGCGGATTAAAGATGGTGATATCATCACCATTGATGCGCTTACAGGCCAGCTAACTGTTGATGCAGAGCTGGCAGGCAGAGAGGCTGATATCGGCTCAAACAGGCCTGATCAGTCTGGCTTTGCACGGCCATTATTTGCTGGCTTGCGGCGCGGGGCACATTCAGCTGAACAAGGCGGTGGTCTTTCAATTTTGGAGCATTTATCATGAGTGGTTTATCCACATTAGAGATTATGGGTCTCGGCCCTGTGATGCCAGTCATTGTGATTGAAAAGGCAGAGCAGGCGGTACCGCTTGCTGATGCGCTTTTAGAAGGTGGTATCACTGTTGCTGAAATCACCCTGCGCAGTTCAGCGGCACTGGATGCGGTTCAGAACATGGCCGAGGCACGCCCTGAGATGGTGGTTGGTGTGGGCACTATTTTATCTGCCCAACAAGCACAAGACGCCAAATCAGCTGGGGCGCAATTTGGGGTCAGCCCTGGCTCAACCGAGGCTGTTTTAGACGGGTGCAAAGCCGCTGGCCTGCCCTTATTGCCAGGCGCGGCCACCGTATCTGAAATGATGGTACTGGCGGAAAAGGGTTATCATGCCTTAAAGTTCTTTCCGGCCTCTGCGGCAGGCGGCCTGCCCTTCTTGAAATCACTGGCAAGTCCTTTGCCAAATCTTAAATTCTGTCCAACTGGCGGCATATCAGCCCAAACTGCGCCTGACTGGCTTGCCTTGTCTAATATTGTGTGTGTTGGCGGCAGTTGGATTGCCCCGCTGGCGGATATCAATTCAGGCAATTTTGCCGCGATTACAGATCGGGCCAAATCAGCCACTGCTTTGAAAAAGTAAAACAGATGCAACTCTCTCAAAACCCGCATGCTGAATCTTTGCAAAAGGCGGCGAAAACCTATCGCAAGTTTGATTTAAAATCCGTGCTCTATGCCCCAGAACGTGCAGAAGAACTGGTTTATTCTGCGGCAGGTCTGAGGCTGGATATGACACGCCAACTACTGGATAAATCTGTCTTAGACCAACTTCTGGCGATGGCAGAAGCCGCCGCGCTAGAAGCAAAGCGCGATGCGATGCTGGCAGGTGACGCTATTAATAATACAGAAAACAGGCCAGTCATTCATTGTGATTTGAGGAGCAAAGCCCGCTTTGAGAATCCGCACTGGCAGCATCTGTGCCAGTTTGTTGATGCGGTGCGCGGCGCAGGCCTCTATGATGCGGTGGTTAATCTGGGCATTGGTGGCTCTGATTTGGGTCCGGCCATGGTATCAGAAGCGCTTGCCAATTTTGCAGACGGACCGGCCATTCATTATGTGGCCAATGTGGACCCGAGCCATTTGCATGATGTGCTGGCAAGCCTTAATCCGCACCGCACTTTGATCCTTGTCACCTCAAAGACCTTCACAACTGCTGAAACGCTGAGTAATGCGATGCTGGCCCGCGATTGGTTAAGGCAAGCAGGTGTCGGCCCTGACACAGCCATGGCTGGTGTTACCGCCGCGCCTGATAAAGCTGAGGCTTGGGGCATATCAAAAGAACGTATCTTTGCCTTTGATGAGGGGGTAGGGGGGCGCTACTCGCTCTGGTCAGCCGTTGGCCTGCCTGTGATGCTGGGTATCGGAACAAGTAATTTCACGCGCTTTTTAGAAGGCGCCCAAGAGATGGATCAGCATTTTGCAACGGCGCCGCTCGCGACAAATCTGCCTGTACTGATGGGGTTGATACGTATTTGGAACCGCAATTTCCTCGGCTTTCCAGCCTATGGTCTGATGCCCTATGACCAGCATCTCCACCGTCTGCCTGCATGGGCCCAGCAATTGGAAATGGAAAGCAATGGCAAATCTGTAGACAGGCATGGCGCGCCGCTTGACTGGCCAGCCAGCCCGCTCATCTGGGGTGAGCCGGGGACCAATGCCCAGCATAGTTTTTTCCAGTATCTACACCAAGGGGTAGAACCAAACCCGATTGATATTCTGGTGCCGCTAAAGCCAGGTGATTTCGCGCTCAATCTCGATTTTGCCCCTAATCATAAACGCCTTGTTGCCAATGCAGTTGCACAAGCAGAAGCATTAGCGGTAGGCAGCGCCAATACAGACGCGCCACATCGTCATTTTTCAGGTAACAGGCCGTCTGTGGTGCTCAGTTGGGATCAAACAAACCCTAAGACACTTGGACAGATTCTGGCTTTTTATGAGCATGTAACGGCGGTATGCGGCTTCATCTGGGATATCAATTCCTTTGATCAATGGGGTGTCGAGCTGGGTAAGAAAATGGCCTTGGCTGCAGAGGCCGGGAATAGCATCCCATCAGGCGATAAGCCAGCTTTCAGCCCCTCGGCACAGGCTCTTTTAGATAAAGTCAGCCAATCATGAATGCACGCTGCCAGAAACAGGTCTTTTGTCCTTGATAGCCAAACTCCTCAGCAAAATAGGCCTTTTTGAAATCGCACATGGGACGACCTTGCTCAGCGGTGTAGTGCTTATGCTCTGGACTGGCCGTTTTCAAGGTGCAGATGCACTTGGTATGCTCGGCATTTGGCTGACATGGAGCCTTATTCTCAGCCAAATTGGCGTCTTGGGGTTTCATAACACCATCATCTCTTTTGGCAGTGCAGGCAAAGAGGTGAGCCTGTCCTCGATTCAACTAGCCCATAAATGGGGTGCTGGTCTGTCTCTTGTGATTTGTGGTGTTATCGGGCTTGTCATGTTGTTGGTTTATCATGCCGGCCTGCTTAACATATCAGCCGCGTTTTTGGGCCTTCTCCTTGTGAATATTGTTATCATTAGCCAGACCAAAATGCTGGTGGCGCGGGCTACAACCCTTGGCCTGAAAAAGCCGATTGCATTGGCTAATTTGATGCGGGCGATTGCTCTTGCTCTGGGGGTGGTGAGTGTCTTTGAAGTGCGGGCGGATCTCTTCATCGCCATTTGGATATGGCTGTTTGCAGAGATGGTTCAGCTTGTTGGATTGCTGGTGATTTTACGCAAGCCGACTGCAGATGATAGAACCCGTCAGACTCTGGCAGAGGTGAATTTTAGCTTTAAAAGCTACCTGCGACGGGCCTTTGCTTCAAGCCTTACCAATCTGGCAAATGACGTGAATACCAAGGTGGATATGATAATGGTCTCCTTGTTCCTGCCACTTGAGATGGTTGGCATCTACACCCTCATCATGACGGTTAGCGAAGGCTTTATGGGCTTTGCAACCCTCAAACGCGGCGAGTTTTTCACGGTTATTTTAGGCCATCTTAAAAAAGGTAGGGTTGCTGAATTGAAAGCCTTTTTGGCGGATCAATATCGCTGGTTTGCGTTGCTAGGCGTTCCTTCTTTTGTTGGCGGGGTGCTGTATATGGCGCTCACGCTTGGTTATCTGTCGTCTGAAATGGTGATTAGCCTTATCCTAACATTGACAGGTGTGTTTTTGGTCAGCCCTGCCATTTTAATGCAGAATTTATTTTTTACGCTGAATAAAATTGGGGTGTTCACCGGCTTTATGCTGGTCTCAGTCCTGTGTAATGCGGTGCTGAATCTAACGCTTATTCCAATGATTGGTATCATCGGGGCGGCTGTGGGGACCTGTATCTCTTTTGGTCTTTTGGCCTTCTTAATTCAGCGCTCTATCTTAAAGCAAACCGCACTGAGCCTGGCCTGATTGGCTCAAAAACTGTGTCATCAGATTGTCTCCTTCTCTTATAAGTGCTAAATCCTTGTGATAGACGGCCATCTGGCAGCTAGGGGGCTTTTTATGGCGCATATTTCATTGGTTATTCCCTGTTTCAATGAAGCAGAAAATATTGGTGACCTTTTAACGGCACTGAGCCAGCATGCTTATCTAAAAGAGGCAGAAATCATCATCATAGATGATGGTTCAAAAGATAAAAGTGTAGCCATTATTGAAGATTTCATCTCACAAAGGCCTCATTTTAGGTTGCTGAAACATGGGCGTAATCGTGGCTATGGTCAGGCGCTGATCACGGGCATGAAAGAGGCCAGCAACGAAAATGTCATCTGGATGGATTCAGATGGTCAGCATCGTTTGGAAGATGTTGAAAAAATAGCTAAAATTCTGGTCGCAGATGAGGTTGATTTTGTCGTGGGTGAACGCGACGCCAAATCGCATCAGGTGAAAAGCAGATTGCTGGGCAAATTTGTGCTCCGCCAGCTTGTGCGTCTCGCCGGCGTGCGCCAGATTACCGATTTTAATTCAGGGCTGCGCGGCTTTAAAACGGCGCTTATCAGGCGTTATTTGCATTTATTGTCAGGTGGGTTTGGCGCATCGACCACCACCACTTTGTTAATGGAGATGCGCGGTTATTCTGGCCAAACCGTCTCTATTACGGTTCTGGATAGAATGGGGGTGAGTTCTGTACGACAGGTCAGAGATGGTTTGCGCACTATGCTGTTGATCGTTCGGGCTTTATTATTGTTCCGTCCAATGCGCTTTTTTATGAGTATCGGGCTCAGCTTCCTTATCACAGGGTTGGTATATGGCTTTTGGATCGCCTTGTCACAGCGATTGGGTTTTCCGGTCTTTGGCTCTATGTTGGTGCTTGCCGGCATCCAGACCATTGTTCTTGGCCTTGTAACAGATCAAATCTCGCAAATGCGCCTTGAGAAATTCGAATAATTATCCGTGATCAGCCCATTATGGTTTTGCGCCCTGATGATCAGTTTGTGTTGCCGCATCAGACATTATTTTCATCACCGCTGGACATGTTTTTTTAAAGGGCGATGTCTGTTTGATATAAAAGTTGCATTATGTGAGTAGCCTGTATATTGCTGATTACTTTCGTTTCACAGTCTTTGCTAGCTGATATTTTGGAGCCTTAAGCATGTGTGGTATTTTTGCGCTTCTTCAGACCGACAAAGATCCTCTGGCGCCTCTTGATTATTGGCAGATGATTGAAGCGCTTTTCAAAGCATCTTCGCGGCGTGGTCAGGATTGTTCAGGCCTATCTGTCTATGACGGGAAGACAGCTGAGCGTTTTGTTTCAAACGGGGCTTACACTCAATTTTTGAATAATGCGCTCAAGCAGCAATTAAATGAGCGCTTGCAAGGCAAAACAAGCCCTGCTGTTCTGGGGCAGACACGGATGATCACCAATGGTGACTCCTCTGAGCAAAATATCCAGCCGCTGACCAGCACACACTCTATTCTGGCACATAATGGTATTGTGACCAATGAAGCTGATTTGCGGGCTGATTTTGATCTGCAACTTGCTGATAACATTGTCGATAGCCGCACAATCCAGCTGGCCCTTGATAGGGTGCGCGCCGAAGAACCGAAAAAACAGCTCTCTGAATTAACCGCGTTTTTCAGTGCTGTTAAAGGGGCCAATAATTTCATTTATGTTGACCAAGACAACCGCGAAACGATTTTTACAACCTCTCACGGCTCGTTATATTTCCTGCATCTAGAAGGCAGGCTGACAGTCATAGCCAGTGAAGAGCGTATTTTAAAAGCGATTGCCACACGCCCAGAATTTAATGGCCTAGCCATTGAAAAGGCAGTGCCTGGCCATGTGTATCATCTGGATAAGGCATTATCGCTTTCCTCTGCGAAACCGGCAAAGCGTGAGAGGATACAATCTGGCAATATCGTCTCGCTGGTACCTTCAGCGCATCGGCATATCACCAAACATATTGCAGATTTAGACAGGCTGGTTGAAGAGATTCCACGGTGCCAGAAATGTCTGTTGCCAGAGACCGTGCCTTTCATTGAGTTTGATGCAGGCGGGGTTTGTAATTTCTGTCACCATTTTGGTGAGGACACGCTTCGCAACCGTTACAAGCCAGAGGCTTTGAAAGAAAAGCTGAAACCGGCGCAGGGTCGTGCGTCGAAAAAGATATTGTTTCCGCTCTCAGGCGGACGTGACAGCAGCTTTGGTCTGCATTATCTCTCTCAATTTGAGGATCTGGAAATCATTACCTATACCTATGATTGGGGTATGGTGACCGATTTGGCCCGCCGCAATATCTCGCGCATGTGCGGCGCATTGCAATTAGAACATATTTTGGTCGCCGCTGACATAAACCAAAAGCTGGCCAATATTCGCAAAAATGTAAAAGCCTGGCTGGCGCGGCCTCATCTGGGGATCGTCCCGCTCTTTATGGCTGGCGATAAACAATATTTTCATTACATGAACAAGGTTCAAGATGAAATTGGAGCGGAAGATATTCTGCTCTGCTCAAACCCCTATGAAAAGACAGATTTTAAAACCGGTTTTTGCGGGGTGAACCCTTTTGCACGCAAGGCATACCATTATTGGGGACTTGATTTGAAATCTCAGGCTGGGATGCTGGCTTTTTATGGCACTCAGTTTCTAGGTAATCCGCGCTATCTCAATAGTAGTCTCATTGATACGGCCGGTGCTTATATTTCCTATTATCTGGCACCTAAACGTTTCACAATGCTGTTTGATTATATCCCATGGGTTGAAACAGATGTTGAAGAGGTGATTACCAGCCAATATGGCTGGGAAATGGCAACCGATACAGTATCCAGCTGGCGGATTGGCGATGGGACAGCACCTTTTTATAATTACATTTATCTGGGGCTGGCCGGCTTTACGGAAAATGACACATTACGCAGTAATCAGGTGCGCACTGGTCAGCTCAGCCGAGACGCCGCGTTTGAAAAGCTAAAAACAGATAATCAGCTGAGAGGTGAATCGCTCATCTGGTATTTTGAACGTATCGGCCTTGACCCGCTTGAGGCCATTCAGCAGATAGAACGCCACCGCATAAATTCAAAATGGCTTGGCACGCATCATGGATGATGAAAAAACCACGCCATCTCTATCACAAACCAGCCAGGCACTGATTTTTGCACTATTCAGCATGGCCGGTTTATTTGCCCTTGCCTATGCAACTGGTATTGGGCCTGTCTCGCCGTCAGATCCGATGGAATATCATGCGGGCTCGTTTACAGCTGGTGCGCATTTTCCATTCTTTGACAGACTGGTTTTGATGGTCTCACTCAAAATTTTTGCGCTTATGTTGCCTGTCGATGCTTATCTGGCACCGGTGATGACCCTAACCTATGTGCTGGGTGCAGCTGGCTTGGCTGGGTTCTGGCTTTATCAGCGTTTTGGTAGAGGGGCTGCAACGCTGTTTATGGTAGTCTTTGCCTCTGCGCCGGCCTGGATGTCCATTGCCAGCTATAGCTATCCGATGCAATGTCTCAGCTTCTTCCTGATCCTTTATTTGGTTGCAGCTGATCGGCTCGGGACCAGCCAGTGGCGGTACCTCATTTTGGGTGTGATATCGGTGTTTATCCTCTTCTCAAAGGTGCAAGGGGCAGGGATTTTATGCCTTACATGTGCAGAAATTGCGTTGCGCCGCGAGGGCTGGGTGATGAACCTCGTGCGCTATGCGATAGGAGGCGTGATCGGTCTCGCCCTCTTATTTGGGCTTATACTGATGTTTTTAGGCCCAACAGATATGCTGGCCATGTTTAAAGAAGCGTTGTTTGGCGCAACCCTCTCAGGACAAATCAAGGGGCGCGGCGAAGGTGGTATTCCGCTTTATTTCGTATATCTGTTTCAACCGCATTACTGGCTGGCTTTCTTAGGGCTTGTGCTGCCCTTTATAGTGTCGGCACCTGCTCATGGGGCTCATCTTATGACTGCCTCACGCCATGCAGCCTTTGTCGGTCTGGGCCAGTTTGGGTTTCTGATGCTGATATATATCCTGACCTGGCGCGGTGGCCCGCCTATCAGCAATTATATTCTGGATAGCTTCACCTGCGGTCTTATCAGTCTTTCTATTCTTCTGGGTACAGTAAAACCGCTCAGACATATAAAATTTAGCCATGCCTTGCTGATGGTAGCTGGCGTCATATTGTTGCTCGTCATCACGTCTTATCAGGTAGAGAACACGCATTTATTCTTACAAAATTATCAGGATTTGGGCGCCGATTTCCTCTATTTTATTTTGGTTGGCGGCAGTTTCGCAGGGCTAAGCGGTATCTGGCTTGCGCACCGTTTAACCCCTCAGTTCCTGCCGCGTTTCATCGCTTTAAAAGCAAATGCCTTCAGCATGGCCATTCTCGGCCTTGCTGTTCTTTTGCTGGCGTTATCTTCATCTCTTGGTGTGCGTGAAGCGAAATTTCGTCATGACTATGCCAGCCGTCATCATGATGCGGCCATGCATATCGCAGCACGCCTCGGGCAAGCAAAAGAACATAAACAAACTTCATCTCATCTGCTTGCAGGTTTTACAGATGAGGAGTTGCCTGATTTGGGCTATGGCAAAGAGGATGCACGAGCACGGATATCCACGTTACTGCCGCTCTATCAATAGGTTAAAGACAGGCTTAAGCGCTGGAAATCTGTTCATCATTTATGCTAGAGAGGAAGGCTTATCAGCGCATTGTTATGAAGAAAGACAGGTCGATGCTCAAGAATATGATACCAGCTTCCATACAGCACCGCCTGCAGCATATTCAGCTTTGGCATGACGGTATGACCAATAAAAGCTGGTTAAAACCGCTCAGTGGTCGCGGTTTTATGTTGGTTGCTGTTCTGGCAGCCTTCTGCGCTATTTTGGCAAATTATTCTGTGCGCCAGAACCAGCTCAGCATCTGGCAGGATAACCCTCAATTCTTTTTTCTAGGTGAAAAGCCGCTTTTTTCTACCACAGACGCATCCTATTTTCTGGGTAAGGCACAAGCACTTTCTGCAGGTGAATCGTCAATCAGCTTTGACTATGATCGCCTATATCCGAATACAGTGGTGGATGCGCCTGTGACAGCTGAGCAGGAATCGCTCCGTTCAGTGCCCTTGTTGAGTGTGTTGATCTCAGCGATTTCACCCTCATCAAGTAGCGAAGATATTTTGAAAGCCGGTCATGCAATGCTGCCACTGACAGCGGCTTTGACAGCACTGGCGATTGTCTTTGCATTCGGGGTGGCCGGCTATTGGCTAGAAGGCGCCGTTGCGGCGATTGGCGGCGGTCTGTCCATCAGCTATCTGGCCCGTAGTTCAGCAGGACGCATTGATACAGACCAGCTAAACCTGTTTTTCTTTTATGGCATGATAGGGTTGGTGGTGCTGAGCGCCAGATTGCGCAACCAATGGGCTGGTATCGCGCTCGCCGCATTTGCAGGCGGTTTTGCCCATCTGTTTATGTGGTGGTACAACAAGCCTGATTTCATTTGGGCCGCAGCCATCGGACTGATGTGGCTAAATCTTATCTTGCATGGGAATTTACTGCGCCTCATCCTCAGCCTGGCTGTCTTTTTGTTGATTTCTGGTGTGTCTTTGCCGAATTTCTTCCCCAGTGCTTATCTAGGAAATCAGATTTTCTTTGGTGAGCTGATTTTCCCAGACACCCACAAGACCATCACTGAATTATCGATTGTGCCCTTATCGAAAATCCTGATGAATGCCACAGGGCATATTATGCTGGGTGTTTTTTGTGTTATCGGCCTTGGCCTTTGGGCGTTGCGTCATCCGGTCATCGCTGTGGCCTATGGCCCGCTGGCGGCATTTGGCCTGCTCAATTTCTTAATTGGTAACCGGGCTATTTTCTTCTCTGCGCCTATCTTGTGGTTTGGTGGAGCCTGGCTTGCGATCACCATCACCCGGTATGTCGGTGTAATGGCCGAACAACAATTTGGCGGTGAAAAAGCGTCTGAGACGGTAAAGCGGCTCTTTGGTTTTCAATGGCTGCCAGCCACGATTGGCGGTGTTGCATGCTTGTTCATCAGCTGGCAGGCGAGCCCAACAGAGTATGTGCCGCGCCCCTCATTTCCAAAGCCAATCATGGCCGCGTTTGAGGCGATTGATGCAAATGTTCAGGACGAGCAGGCCGTGGTCGCCAGCTGGTGGGATTATGGCTATGCTTCTATGTTGTTTAATGGCCAGCCGACCTTGCATGATCCAGGGCTTCAGACAACACCAACAACTCATTTATTTGCCCGCGCCATTCTCTCGCCTGATCAGTTTCAAACAGCTGCCATGCTCCGCTACCTGGCAAGAGACGGGCATAGGGGTATTGAGCGCGACGGGCGCGACCAGAACAGCTTGCTGAATGCGATGCGGGATAGGCTCGCAGAGCCGGCACCTGATATCTATCTTGTGTTAACCAGCCAAATGGCAGGCTGGATGGGCTCTATTAGCAAACTCGGCAATTGGGATATTGATAAAGGGCAGCCGATTTCAGTACCCGGAAACAGAATGGGTCATGTGCTGATTTATGACAATCCGCGGTGCACCAGAACACAGCAAGCCGGGGTCATTAATTGTAATGGGGCTGATATTAACCTTGGCAAAGGGCTGTTGAACGGCCAGCCTTTCTTTAATGGGCTGGTACGAACATCTGGCGGCCAATATCGGGCAGGCCAGAAATTGCTGGATGAAGGCTATTATGTGATGCAGATAGATGAAACCGATGAAAAGACATCTGTTCAGATTATGCACCGCCAACTACAATCTTCGACCTTTAATCAGCTCATGTATCTGAGTCAGGCACGCGAAGGCTTGTTTGAACTGGTCTATGATGATTTTCCACATGCGCGCATTTTCCGTATCCCGGGGGACCTTCAATAATGGCACAAGCAAAGAACAGGAACATGTCAGGTCCACTCAATATTTTGGTGACAGGGGCCGCCGGCTTTATCGGTATGCATGTCACCAAAAGGCTGATGGCAGAAGGTCATCATCTGGTCGGGCTTGATAACGTCAATGATTATTATGATGTCAGCTTAAAAGAAGCGCGCCTTGATCAATTGGCCCAGCAAAATGGACATTTTCGCCTTGCGAAAATCGACCTCAGCGACAGCAAAGCGGTTACGGCCTGTTTTGATGAGACTGACTTTGATGTGGTTATCAATCTGGCAGCGCAGGCTGGGGTGCGGTATTCGATTGAAAATCCGCAAGCCTATATTGATTCTAATATTCAAGGTTTTCTTAATATTCTGGAAAATTGCCGGCATCATGAGACCGGTCATCTGATTTATGCCAGCTCATCCTCTGTTTATGGCATGAACCAGACCATGCCATTTAGCGAGTCAGACCACACTGCTCATCCGATGGCTTTGTATGGGGCAACCAAAAAGGCCAATGAGGTGATGGCACATTCCTATGCCAATCTCTATGGCTTGCCGGTGACAGGCTTGCGGTTTTTCACCGTATATGGCCCATGGGGACGCCCTGATATGGCTTTGTTCCTCTTTACCAAAGCGATTTTGGCCGGAGAGCCTATCAAAGTCTTCAATAATGGCCAGATGGTCCGCGATTTCACCTATATTGACGATATCGTAGAGAGTATTGCCAGATTGACAGTAAAGCCAGCAGCTGCTGATCCTGCCTTTGATCCATCCCAGCCTGACCCTTCTATTTCTAGTGTGCCTGCTCGTATTTTTAATATTGGTAATGGTCAGCCAACACCGCTAATGGATTATATTGAGGCCCTTGAAACCGCGATTGGGAAATCAGCTATAAAAGAGATGCTACCAATGCAACCAGGTGATGTGCATGCCACTTCAGCTGATACCACTGCTTTGGGTGATTGGGTTGGTTTTCAGCCAAATACATCTGTGAATGAGGGTATTCAGCATTTTGTTGACTGGTATCGCGGCTTTTATGGTGTGTAGGCCACATATCTGATAAGAAAAAAGGGTGAAGAGGAAGGCACAGTCATGACGAATTTTGCCCTTATTGGTGCATCTGGCTATATCGCGCCGCGCCATATGAAAGCCATAAAAGAGACTGGGCATCAGCTCACCGTGGCCCTAGACCCGAATGACTCTGTGGGGATTATTGACAGTTTCTTTCCTGAAGCCCATTTCTTTACTGAATTTGAACGTTTTGATCGGCATTTAGACAAATTGCGCCGGCAGCGGTCTGATGACAAGGTCGATTTCGTCTCTATCTGTTCACCGAACTATCTGCATGACAGCCATATGCGTTTTGCCTTGCGCAGTGATGCAGACGCGATTTGTGAAAAGCCGCTTGTGCTTAATCCATGGAATATCGATGGGCTGAAAGAAATTGAAGCAGATACAGGGCGCAAAATTAACACGATTTTGCAATTGCGCTTGCACCCGAATATCCTGGCGCTTCGTGATGAGGTGGCGGCTGCGCCCGCTGATAAAATCTTTGAAGTGGATTTGACCTATATCACCTCACGCGGCAATTGGTATTTGCAGAGCTGGAAAGGTGAGGGTGAGAAATCAGGCGGTATCGCCACCAATATCGGCGTCCATTTCTATGATATGCTGCACTTCATCTTTGGTGCAGTGAAAGATAATAAAGTGCATTTGGCCAGCCAGACAAAGGCGGCAGGCTATCTGGAATATGAGCGCGCGCGTGTACGCTGGTTTTTGTCAATTGATGTGAATGATGTGCCGGCTGAGGTGCGCGCCACAGGCCAGCGCACTTTCCGTTCTATCACCTATGATGGTCAGGAAATAGAGTTCTCAGGTGGCTTTACAGATTTGCACACTAGGTCTTATCAAGAGATTTTAGCGGGTAATGGATTTGGCCTGGATGAAAACCGGGTGGCGATTGAGACAGTCGCTGATATCCGCAATGCCAGCCCGCTTGGGCCGGTGGGTGATTATCATCCTTTTGTGGCACAGGCAGGCTAGATCCATGATGATACACCCCACTGCCATTATAGATGAAGGTGCCGAAATCGGCGCAGATAGCCGTATCTGGCATTGGGTTCATATATGTGGCGGGGCGCGCATTGGTGCGGGCTGTTCTCTTGGTCAGAATGTCTTTGTGGGCAATGATGTGGTTATCGGTAATAATGTGAAGATTCAAAATAACGTCTCTGTCTATGACCGCGTTACGCTAGAAGATGATGTGTTTTGTGGCCCATCTATGGTCTTTACCAATGTCTATAATCCGCGCTCTGCTATTCCGCGCAAAGATGAATACCGCCCGACTTTGGTCAAAAAGGGGGCAACGCTTGGTGCAAATTGTACCATTATTTGCGGTGTTACCATCGGGGCCTATGCCTTTATCGGGGCAGGGGCGGTCATAACAAAAGATGTGCCGGATTTCGCCCTGATGGCCGGTGTCCCTGCACGCCAGATTGGCCGCGTCAACGAAGCTGGCGAGCGGGTGGAATAAG
>JBMHDN010000017.1:0-2544 GCA_049889355.1 Puniceispirillaceae bacterium (SeqCode) | reverse complement strand
CCGTCCCTTTTGTGAGGACTGACAGCCATAGGGCGCATAATCACGTGCTGGCATAAGAAGCGCCATAACTCTCTCCGCTTTCAGGTCATGGGAATATGACCGGTCATCACAGATGTTCATCCACACCTGTTTTCGCTTAAGCTATGATAAGCCTGCCATAAGCGAACTGCAAGCCAAGCCCCCCTTGAATCTGAGGGCAAAATTGCCATATGCTGTAAAAGATGAGACGACGTTGGTGTCGGCTTCACCACATGCCAGCTATTGGATGCAAAAACGGGAAATATGGACACACAATTTTCAATCACTGAATCTGCAGCCACACGCATCACTACCCTGATGGCATCTGAAGATGCGTCTTATTTCCGGGTGCGTGTTGATGGTGGTGGCTGCTCAGGCTTTCAGTATCAATTTGATTTTGATGATACCAAACAGGCAGATGATATGGAAATATCCGCTTTTGGCGTCACTGTGTTGATAGATGAGATGTCCCTGCCCTTTTTGGAAAATGCACAGCTGGATTATGTCGAAGAATTAATCGGCTCCTTTTTCAAGGTGGAAAATCCAAATGCCACAGCCTCTTGTGGGTGCGGCACCTCATTTTCGATTTAGCAAACAGAAAGCCATAAATGATGAGTAGCCAGCCTGAGATGCGCATTGCCACATGGAATGTGAATTCTATGAAGGCGCGCCTTCACCATGTTTTGGATTATTGCCAAGCTGGTCATACTGATATCCTTCTGGCACAGGAATTAAAGCTGACTGATGAGAATTTTCCTGTCTCTGCCTTTACAGAGATTGGCTGGAATGTCGCCACCCATGGCCAGAAAACCTATAATGGGGTAGCCATCCTCAGCCCGCATAAGATAGAGGATGTAAGCCGCGGTTTGGCTGGTGAGCCAGAAGATGAACAGGCCCGCTATATTGAAGCCACCATAAAGGGTCTGCGCGTCGCCTCCATTTACCTGCCGAATGGGAACCCGCGGCCCGGACCAAAATTTGATTATAAATTGCGCTGGATGAACCGTCTGCACAACCGGGCAGCTGAATTGTTAAAAAGCGAGATGCCTGTGGTACTTGGCGGTGATTATAATGTTATCCCGCAACCCATTGATTGTTATGATCCGGCCAGCTGGGAGGGTGATGCGCTCTATCACCCTGATAGCCGTGCCGCTTTTTTCCGGTTGCTGAATTTAGGCTATACAGATGCGCTGCGCACCTGCCGGCCGCAAGGCGCACAATATAGCTTCTGGGATTATCAGGCTGGGGCCTGGCCAAAAGATAATGGCATTCGCATCGACCATTTACTATTGTCGCCTGAAGCCAGCAACCGGCTGGTGAATGCAGCTGTTGATCGCGGGCCGCGCGGCCTTGAAAAAGCCTCAGATCACACACCTGTCTGGTGCGATTTATCACTTTAGATACACAAGATTAAGGCAGAATAAAAAAGGCTGACATCACGATTGATGCCAGCCTTTTTCCTGTGTTTTTTCAAATCAAACTTAGATATCTGCGTAAGTGTGGGTTTCAGCCTGCCCACCCGGATGGGTCAGCGCGCCCTTTTCAGCTGAGCCAACAGTCTGTGCATATTTCCAAATCGTGCCTGACTGATAATCTGTTTGGCGCGGCGACCAATCAGCTTTGCGTGCCACCAATTCCTCATCGCTGAGATCCACGGTAATCGTACCCGCTACCGCATCGATAGAAATCATATCGCCGTCTTTTAACAGGCCAATTGGGCCGCCCACAGCCGCTTCAGGGCCGACATGACCAATACAGAAACCACGGGTTGCACCAGAAAAACGACCATCTGTGATCAAAGCCACCTTATCGCCAACACCCTGCCCGTAAAGCGCGGCGGTTGTGGCCAGCATTTCACGCATGCCCGGGCCGCCTTTTGGCCCTTCATAGCGAATAACCAGAACTTCACCTTCTTTATATTCACGGTTTTCAACAGCCTTGAACGCATCTTCCTCGCAATCAAAGCAACGTGCCGGACCAGTGAATTGCTGATTTTTCATACCTGCAACCTTCACCAGAGCGCCTTCTGGGGCCAAATTCCCGCGCAGGCCCACAACACCACCTGTTGGTGAGAGCGGGTCATCACAGGTGCGGATAACATCCTGGTCAGTTGGGAATTCCACATCTGCCAGATTTTCAGCAATGGTCTTGCCGGTAACAGTCATACAATCACCATGCAAATACCCGCCATCCAACAGTGCTTTCATCAGCACAGGCACACCGCCAATACCATACATATCCTTGGCAACATAACGACCGCCCGGCTTCAGATCTGCAATATAAGGGGTGCGACGGAAAATCTCAGCCACATCATGCAAATCAAATTCAATGCCACATTCTGCTGCCAGTGCTGGCAAATGCAGACCTGCATTTGTTGAGCCGCCAGATGCCGCTACGACGGTTGCGGCATTTTCAAATTCTTTTCTGGTGAGTATATCACGTGGACGCAGCTGTGATTTCACCAGCTCCATCACCACACGGCCTGAATGATAGGCATATTCATCACGGCTTTCATACGGCGCTGGC
>JBMHDN010000016.1:0-135484 GCA_049889355.1 Puniceispirillaceae bacterium (SeqCode) | reverse complement strand
AGGCTGATTATTTTGAGCAAAATAACCTGGTGGATGATCCAGCTTACACAGCCCTGATGGATGAATTTGACGCCCGCATAGAGGCGCATATGACCGCCACAAATGATGATTGGGATATGTGCGCGCATTTCCCGCCGCCTGACTGGGTAACCCATGCTGAGGCAAAGGAATATTTGGAAAAGACATTGCTGCCAAAGGCTGTGATTGTGGACTAAGGGATGACCGAGAATGACATTAAAATATGATTTCACCATTTCAGGTGCTGACACATTTGAAACAGTTAATCCCGCGCGCCCGCAAGAGGTGGTCGGCCGCTATAGCTGGACAAATGAAGCCGATATTCCGGCGATTGTTGAACAGGCTAACCGCGCACAGGCGATTTGGGCAAAAACCCCAGGTCTGGAACGTGCCGCCAAGCTTGATGTCTTTTTGGATGCGGTCTTGGCTAATTTAGATCGCATTGCTGAAGCCATTGTGCTGGAACAAGGCAAGATTCTGGCTGAAGCCAAGGGAGAGACCATGAAAGGGGCTACAGAAGGCCGCTTTATGGTGGGCGAGGCGGCGCGGATGGGCGCAACCCCTATCGCCAATGGCAGAGCAGGGTTTGCTAATCAGATTATGCGCCGTCCACGCGGGACCATTTTCTGCATCTCGCCTTGGAATTTTCCAGCCATGACACCGTTGCGCAAAATGTGTCCGGCACTGGCCTTTGGCAATGCGGTGATTTTTAAACCAAGCCAGTTTACACCTGCGGCCAATTTTATTTTATGCGAGATTGCCCAGGAATTCTTCCCTGAAGGGTTAGTGCAAATGGCGATGATCGGAGGGCGCGCTGCCAGCCAGATGATTGCCACACAAAATATTCATGGCGTCAGTTTCACCGGTTCGGTAGGTACAGGCCGGCTGGTCGGCAAAGCCGCCGCTGAAAATCTTATTCCAGCCCAGCTGGAATTAGGCGGTAAAAATGCAGCCATTCTCCATGATTGTGATGATTTGGATCATGCGGTCAGCCAGATTTACGGCGCAGCCTTTCAAACAGGCGGCCAGCGTTGCACCTCTATCAGCCGCGTTCTGATTAAGCGCGATCTCTTTGATGAAGCCAAAGAGATGTTTGTTGCCAAAGCAAAGGCCGCTAAATTGGGTGATGGCATGAAGCCAGAGAGCACCATGGGCCCGCTCTGTAACAAAGGCCATTTTGAAGATGTCATTGCCACCACACAAAAAGCCTTATCAGAAGGCGCGGTTGCGCTGGCTGGCGGTGCGCCAATAGATGGGGCAGGTGATGAGGGCGGCTATTTCTTTGCGCCGACGATCTTAGATAATGTGGCCCATGACAGCACAGCAGGGCAGGTTGAAATCTTTGGCCCGGTCTTGAGCCTGATGGCTTTTGACAGCTTTGATGACGCGATGCGCATTATGAATGATACAGAGTTTGGTCTTACCTCAGCCTTATTCTCTAACCAAAATTCACTTGTGCAGCGTTTCCTGGCTGAGAGCCAGAATGGGATGATGCATGTCAATCACGGCACGGTACCAGATAATAATATGCCGTTTGGCGGTGTGAAGAATTCAGGTGTTGGCGCCTATTCTGTCGGGCCGACCGCGGTCAATTTCTATACATCTGAACATGCGGCCTATATCGCCTATTAATTCACATCAAAACGGCGCTTATTCAGAAAGGAGGGCGTAAATGAATTTCAAAGATGATGTTACGATCTCTGATGTAGCGCTTTATCCATTAAATGCGGCAGGCGGTGTTAGCCCGAATATGGCGCTCGGCCAGATGCCTGTTCGTCCCGCATTGCTGATAAAATTAAGCGATAAGGATGGCTGTTTTGGCTGGGGCGAAATCTGGTCAAATTTCCCGCCACGCGCCAATCTGCACAAAGCCCATCTGATGGAAGATGTGGTGAATAAGCATCTGTGCGGCAGCTCTTTTGCGGCGCCTTCAGAATTAATTGATAAATTGCGGGCCAGCTTATCTGTCTATTTCTTGCATATCGGCCAGCGTGAAGTGTTTGAACATATTTTGGCAGGGATTGACACAGCAGCCTGGGATTTGTGCTTACGTAAAGCTGGCAAGAATTTTGCCCATTTCATGGGCAGTGCTGCGCATGCACAATGCTATGCCAGCTCGCTCAATCCTGGTGATTTAGCCAAAAGGCTGGATGATCATGCTAATTTAGGCCAAACAGAATTTAAGTTGAAAATCGGTTTTGAAGCAGATGCTGATGTAAATTTTGTTGCAGAGGCCGCCGCGCGATTACCGCAAAAAGGCAATCTGATGATTGATAGTAACCAATCATGGGATTTATCATCTGCCACTGACTTATTGCAACGTCTTGAAGAATTTAATTTGCTGTTTGCAGAAGAACCTATTCGTGCAGATTCTCCGGTCAGAGAATGGGAAGCACTAGCGCGTCATACGACCATCTCTCTTGCGGCTGGCGAAAATATTTATGGCATCGATAAATTTATCGAAATGGCAGAGGCCGGTGTTAAATATCTCCAGCCTGATGTCGCTAAATGGGGCGGCATAACAGGGGCGCTGTCACTGGCTGAAAAAATGCCAGATAGCTGTGTTTTATGGCCGCATTTTATGGGCTCAGCAGTGGGCCAGCAAGCCGGCCTTGCGATCAGTGCTGCGATTGGTGCCTCTTCAAAATGCGAGATGGATGTGAATGAGAATGCGCTGCGCTCAGAGCTGTGCCCAGATGCACTTCATATTAACAATGGCTGTGTTACATTATCTGGCTCAGCTGGTCTGATCACCCCGCCTTCTGAGGCGGCACTATCACGGTTTTGTGCGTAATCTGTACTGTTGACCGATTATTTTTCGACGATGGAGTCTGAAATGTTACTTGATGGCCCAGCCATAATTGAGCCGGCACCTTTTGATGATATCAGCTATGATCTCTGCCAGCGGCGCAAAGATGTTGTCATTATGAGCGCCGATCTCAGCAAATATTGTCAGATTATTAAGGTCAAAAAAGAACTGCCAGATCAGCATTTGGATGTCGGCATGGCAGAACAAAATCTGATCTCAGTGGCTGCGGGTGTGGCCAAAGCTGGCTTTGTGCCCATTGCCACGACTTTTGCCTGTTATGCGACAAGGCGGGCTTATGATCAGATGATGATTTGTATGGGTACAGGCCCGTTAACCAGCATTGTGATCGGCTTTACTCCCGGTATTGCCAATCCGGCACGTATCCACCATCAGGCAGCTGAAGATTTGGGCATGATCCGCGCTATTCCCGATACCACAGTGATAGATCCAATGGATGCAACAGAGTTTCAGCAGGCTTTGGACGTTGCTGTGGATACGCCAGGCCTTGTCTATCTACGCGGTCATCGCGGGAATACACCGCGTCTGCTGGATGCAAAACGCTATCAATTTGAGCTTGGTAAAACCTATCCGCTTGTTAAAGGGGAGCATATTGGCGTCATCGCAACAGGCCATGCGACGCAATGGGCTTTAGAAGCCAGTGAAATTTTGACTCAGAAGGGTGTTTCTCATTCTCTGCTTCATGTCCCTACTATCAAGCCTGTAAATGAACAGGAAATCGCCGATTTCTGCTTTGCCCATAAGAGTGTGGTAACGGTTGAAAATCATCAGATTGTGACAGGCCTTGGATCGCTGGTCTCAGAGATTGTTTGCGACAGAGGGGGTGGGCCAAAAATCACCCGTATTGGCGTGCCCAACCAATGGGCACCAGGCGGGACGCTGCCCTATATCAGAGAACAGCTTGGTTTGGATGCGGCCACACTGGCAAACCGTATTGAAGGGGCAGCATCATGAGCGCTATTTCAAATTCACGGCTGAATAAGTTAGAATTATTGGCGGCAAAAATCCGCCGCAACGTGCTGGATATCTGCATGCAACGCGGCGGCTATGCAGGCCAAGGTGTGGCGCTCGCTGATATTGCGGCTTGCCTTTATTTTGATGAAATGCGCGCAGATGGCAAAGGTTGGTTTTATGACCGTTTTGTGCTGTCAAACGGGCATGATGCGATTATGACCTATGGGGCACTGGCTGAACATGGCGCCTATGATATCGCAGATTTGCGCAGTTATAATGAAGATGGCACCAAAATTGACCAAAGCCCGATTGAAGGCCAGCTTGGCTTTGAGATTACCGCTGGCTCTCTGGGACAAGGTCCGTCTCAAGCCGCTGGCATTGCGTGGGGTGAGCGCATGCACGGCAATGATAAGCGTATCTATTGCCTGTTTTCAGATGGCGAATTGCAAGAAGGCAATGTCTGGGAAGCGGCGATGTTTGCGGCGCATCAGAAATTATCAAACCTTGTTTTTATCATTGATAATAATGATTTGCAGGCCACATCACGTACACAAGATGTGTTAGGTGTCGAGCCTGTACCTGAAAAATTTGACGCTTTTGGCTGTTTTGCAAGGCGCGTCAATGGCAATAATATTCCTGATATTCTCGATGCTTTTGCTGAGGCAAAAACGATCACAGACAGGCCTTATGTGATGGTCTGTGATACCAAGATTTTTGAGGGTATTGATTGTTTGAAAGCGGCATTACCAGCGGCGCATTATGTCGCCAAGCAGCAAGCTGATTGGGAAGCCGGACTTAGCGAAATTAATCAGAAAATTAAAAACCTGGAAGGGGCATCTGATGGCTAAGAGCTTAGCTGGTAGAACCGCTGTTATCACAGGGGCAGGGCGGGGTATCGGACGCTCTATCGCGCTCACCTTCGCTGAGGCGGGGGCTGATATTGCGATTTGCGCACGGTCATCTGAGGCGTTGGATGTGGTAAAAAAAGAGGTTGAGGCCAAAGGGCAGAGCTGTCTGGCACAGTCCCTCGATATTGCTGATCCGCAAGCGGTTGACGTGTTTTGCAGCGATATCATCACGCAATTCCAAAACGTGGATATTCTGGTCAATAATGCAGGTGCTTATCTGGATCGCGGTAAGTTTGAGGATTCAAATCCGGATGACTGGTGGCGCACCATTGAGGTCAATCTACGCGGGCCCTATCTGATGACGCGCCATCTTATCCAGGCAATGGGTGCAGGTGCTAAAATCATGAATTTAAATTCAGGCAAGGGTTTTAGTGCAGGTCAAAACTCTAGCGGCTATCACACATCCAAGGCTGCCTTGAAAATGTTTACAGAATCGCTGGCCAATGAATTATGGGCGCGTGATATTGAGGTCAACACCATTATTCCAGGGCCAACCGCGACCACGACCCTCAGCCAGCAGGATCCCAATTCGGGTGTCACAACCGAGGATATTTTAGCCCAATATACACATCAACCGCCAGCAGGCCTGCCGGCTTGGGAGCGCGTCAAACACCCCGATGAGGTGGCGGCATTGGCCCTGCAGCTGGCCAGCTATCCAATAGGCGGGCCGACAGGTCAGGTCTTTTCTCTTGGCCGCAGACCGCTTTGAGCATCTGTGCTATCCAAACCCTCTATTCTCTGTGATCAACAGAGGTGAGAGGGCAGGTGAGCATAGGGGCTAGGAAGGATAACATTATGGATATTTTTGAGACAATAACCTCTTTATTCAGCGGCGAGCGTGTATCACATACCGACACCACTATTCTAGCTGTCGTTGTTATTGTTCTGTTTATCGGCTTCAGGGCAGTGCGCAAGAAAATGAAAAAGGATTGATCACCTCTGCCTGTATGCTCACCTGAATTATTGCATATCATCTGATGCGATTATTGCCTTAAAAAACGACTCTCTTTACATTTTATTAGCTATTTTTGAAGGCTGTTCATGTTTAGCTTGGAATGAAGTTTTGTCAGATAAAGTGGGGGTATTCGTTCCTCTTTATTTACTTTCATGCTGTTCGCATTCACTTTGTCTGAGGTCAGAATTAAAAGAGAACCTTCATTATCAAAATGAGAAAGACAATCCATTTTGTTCAGACCCAATGTGATACAATTTTTGGCCTGTTGAACAATTTTCTGCCGTCGAGACCATTCTTTCATATGTTTGGCTGAAAAAGGGAAATAAGCATCGATATAAACAGGCATTTGTATCAATTCACGACTGTAAAGTATTTCGTTGGATAAATTTACCAACTGATATTGGTCAAAATCTTGTTCGGTTAAAAGTCCAGCAAGATGGTACTCAATATGCGTTTCTTTGGCCTTTTCAAAATTACTAAGTGTGTTCTTATAAACCCAGAAAAAACAGCAGAAAACTCCCAAAAAACAGGTAAAGATTACAATATTTTTTTCCCGAGTAGCAGCAAACAGATTATGTACTTTGTGATAGATGCTAAAAGTCATAAATTTTTTGTTGATAAAGAAGAGAAACTGAATCAACAAAAGACCAAAACCAGCTAAGCCAAATAAGCAAAATACCATAGTCAGGCGCGAAGGCCCAAACTTAATGGCTGCGTCGACACGCAGTAATTCTGCGAAGATATATTGTAATAAATGAGGCATTATCGCCAACGCAGCAAAGCCGATGATGAAAAGTGAGCACTTATTTGCTGACTGTTTGCGCAGCCAAACAAGCGCGCAGATCATCAGTGTAAATGTTGGCAATAAGGTTAATAACGACGGCGCATAAAAGCTGGGTTCGTAATGGTGAGGGTGGCGTTCCTGGACGTAGATTTCATACAGCATATTCGAGGAAATTTCGCCTGAATCAAACATAAGTACCAATATAATGCATGCCCCTGCCCATACCAAACCAAGATAGAAGAGTTGATAGAACCGTTGCCAAAATCTTTTAGGCTCCAGCAAAGAAAGCTGTCCCAAGGTTAAAATTGCCATCAAAGGCGTTACAGGGTGCAAGAGACTTGATAATGCCATCAGCGTGCAACTTATTGAAAAGAATATAAAAGTTGTTCTGTTCCACTTTTTTTCAATTGGTAACCTGGTTTGCTGATCCCAGATCATGAGTATTAAAATGGTGATGATGCACATCATCACCCAGGTCAAACCAAGAGGGTTAAGAAGACTAAATATTGGGAGGGACCAGCCTGCACTATTTGGCCATATCCATGGCAAAAATCTACTGACGCCCAAGATCAGAAATATACCAATTATTGAGAGCAAAATAGTGCCTTCAAATGAGGTTAAACTTACTTTCCGGCCGATCAGTTTTTGATAGATAAATAATGTTATGAAGCAAACAAGTACTGTTGTTACAGAAGTGCTGATTACGTTAAAAAGCGCCTGTGCCAGAGAAAATTCTAATGCTAACTGTTGCGGGTTTTCAGAAAAAGAAAACTGCAGCAGATAGGCAGTCAGCACATAGGGCGATTCTACTGATGCACGGGTGTAAAAATCAGTCTGCAGAAAGCCATCTAAAAATAGTATAGTTGGAAGAATTTGGCGGCCTGCCCAAGGGAGGTGAAAAAAACCTGCAAAGCTCTCTCTGATGGCCAATAATAAAGTGATGCCAAATAGGGCCAGCAAGCAGGTAAACATCAGGTGTTTGTAATTATTGACAAGCATAGTCTTTAGGTATCATCCAATTTTCACTTTATTGGGTCGAAAGCTATCATTTACACAAAAACACATCAACTCATGTCGCGTTTCAAGCTTATCTCCGGCACTTATGGTTCATCGGCCCAAATGGCTTTTCTGTTTGCTTGTCCTTGCGGGGTTTATAGAAAGAAGATAAAAAATTGGCCTGTAAGCGAACATTGCAAAGTGGTTTACCGCCACATTGTTTTTTTGGTGTGCAAATAGCTTAAATATTGGTTTTCCTTAAGGGGGTGCAGCTCAATGCAGATAGTTATTCCAATGTCTGGTTTTGGAGAGCGTTTCAGGCGCGCTGGTTATCAAATTCCCAAACCACTCATTGAAGTGGATGGAAAACCTATAATTGCACATGTCATTGATCTATTCCCACAAGAGACCAATTTTTTATTTATATGTAACCAGGATCATTTGAACAATCCTGATTATAAAATGGCAGAGACTCTTAAGTACTACTGCCCGTCTGGAAAGGTAATCGGTATAGAAGCGCATCATCTTGGTCCAGTACATGCAGTGCGCATGGTCCAAGATAATATTGATGACAATATGCCAGTCATTGTGAATTACTGTGATTTCACCTGCTATTGGGACTATCCATCATTTCTAAAAATGACCCAAGAAACAGGTTGTGCAGGCGCAATACCTGCTTATCGCGGTTTTCACCCCCATTCCCTCGGTACAACTAATTATGCGTATATGCGCGAAAAAAATTTAAAACTCTTGGATATAAAGGAAAAGGAGCCCTTTACAGATAATAGAATGTCAGAGTTCGCGTCCAGCGGTACATATTATTTCTCTTCTGGCGCGGTGATGAAAAATGCTTTTCAAGCCTGTGTTGACTTGGACTTGAGCATCAATGGAGAGTTCTATGTTAGCCTTGCCTATAAACCACTATTAGCCAACAACGAAGACATTCGGGTTTTTGAGGTGCCATATTTTATGCAATGGGGTACACCTGAAGACCTATCTGAATATGTAGGGTGGTCGGAAGCTTTTCGCCAAATGATGCAACCTCGTCCATCTGGCAAAGGCATCAATCATGCTGTCATTATTCCAATGGCAGGGCTTGGCATGCGTTTCCAAAAAGAAGGCTATGATACAACCAAACCACTCATTGCGGTAAAAGATATGCCTATGGTGCTTGCGGCAACCCATGATTTGCCCAAGGCAGAACATTATATTTTTGTAATGCGTGCTGATATGCCAGGACTAGAAGATATTAAAGAGGCTATTTTAAGCATATACCCGCATGCCATTATAATAGAGCTCCCAACTGTGACACAGGGCCAGGCAATGACCTGTCTTGCGGGCCTTGAGGCGCTAGAAAGAGAAATTCCAACTTTTGATGGGGTCATTACTTTTGGAGCCTGTGATAATGGAATGCTGTATAATGATTCTGTATTTGAACAATGGTTAGAAGAACCGGATTCTGATCTTCTTGTTTGGGCAGCACGTGGCCATGTAAATGCCGTGCGGCATCCAGAAATGTTTGGCTGGATTGATGCAACAGATAAGAAGATAAAATCTGTGTCCGTTAAAGCGCCGCTCTCAGATCCAAAACATGACCCCATTATCACAGGTACCGTCAGTTTTAAGAGCGGGGCACACTTTAAATCGTGTTTATCCCGACTCATTGAGAGAGACGGGCGGGTTAATCAAGAGTTCTATTTAGATAGTACAATTAATGATGCTATTGATTTAGATCTCGATTGCAGGATCATGGAAATTGATCATTATATCTCTTGGGGAACGCCAAATGATTTGCGTAGCTTTAACTATTGGCAAAATTGTTTTCAGAAATGGGCAGGTCACCCGTTTGAAGGCTTTGTGAGTGTGCATCGGTGACCGTCAAGCAGCTATTTCTTAAAGCATTAAATCAGGAGCGTCGCCGTTTTCTGGTTGTTGGCTTTTCAACTGTTTTTATCGATTGGCTGAGCTACAGTTTTTTGGTTTTCTTAGTTGGGGCTCATGTCTCTGTTTCAAAAGCCATAGGATTCGTCACCGGTGCTATTTTCTCATATTTTGTTAATGGTCAGTTTACCTTTGGATTAAGACGTCTTCATAAGAGTCATTTTTTTCGATTTTGTTTTCTCTATATCAGCACTCTATCCGTAAATGTCTTTATTAACCAGATCGTCTTGTGGGCATTGGACGGCCTATCCTATTCATTTGAAATAGCCTTTTTTATCGCCACAGGATTATCCACAGTGTTAAACTACGTAGGACTAAAATTTCTGGTGTTCAGGAGTATATGAAATGAGATTTTCACTCGTCATTCCCTGCTACAACGAGGCGAAAAGCCTTCCCGAACTTGTCAATGCCTGTATCAGCGCAGGTTTCGATTCCCGTTTTGAAATCATATTTGTTGATAATGGCTCGACCGATAATACACCACAATTGCTTCCAAAATTAATTGCTTCTCATTCACAATTCAAAACCATCAGAGTTGAAGAAAATAAAGGATATGGTCATGGTATTTTGCAAGGGTTGAGAGCCTCACAAGGCGAGGTAATCGGCTGGACTCACGCTGATTTGCAAACTGACCCTTCTGATTTACTCTCCGCAGTACCATTTTTTAACGAAGATAAGGCTGTATTTGCAAAGGGTCAGCGTTATGGCAGACCTTTCTTCGACATGATTTTTACGGTCGGAATGAGTTTTTTTGAGATGTTTTTGCTGAGAAAATTTTTTTGGGATATTAATGCGCAGCCAACAATGTTTTCTCGCGAATTTTTCGAAAAATGGGAAGATCCGCCTCATGATTTTTCACTCGATCTCTTTGCTTATTTTTTAGCAAAAGATCACAAATTGGCCATTAGGCGTTTTCCAGTATATTTTGGAAAACGTCAATATGGCGATTCCCATTGGAATGTTGATTGGAAAGGTAAGTATAAATTTATCCGTCGAACGATAAAGTTCAGTCTTGAATTGAAGAAAAAATATAAAAATGCAACTCATTGCCCATCGCATTAATTCCTGTAAACAGTTGTTAGATACGCCTCATAATCTGGGTGTTGAGGTTGATATTCGGAGCCGAGGTACCGAGCTCATTATACATCATGATCCTTTCGAAGAAGGGGAGTCTTTTGACATTTGGCTGCGAGAATTCAACCATAAGACTCTCATTTTGAATGTAAAAGAGGAAGGATTAGAGCCCTATTTAATAGAAAAAATGCAAAGCGTTGGGATTGAAGATTATTTCTTCTTAGACCAATCTTTTCCTTTCCTTATTAAATATGCTGCAGCTACGTCTGGCAGGTCTGCTGTTCGCTTCTCAGAATTTGAGTCAATTGACACTGTTTTATCTCTCGCGGGTAAAGTTGGTTGGGTATGGGTGGATTGCTTCACCCGTTTCCCACTAAAGACAGATGATGCTATTGCTCTTAAAGAAGCCGGTTTTAAATTGTGTCTTGTTTCGCCAGAATTGCAAGGGCGCGAGGCTGTCGCGGGTATCAAACAGATGCGATCAGATTTGAATGGGCTACGAATAAACGCTGATGCAGTTTGCACAAAGAGGCCAGATTTATGGTCGTAACACTGCAAACCTTTTTACGGCAGTTACTGGCTCAGCCTCTTTTCTGGTTGGGTGTAGCAACACGTGTTATTTTATTGCTTGTTTTTACGCCAATCTACGCAAATAGCTTCTACGTACCTTTTTTAGAATTCACTGTATCAACCGCAGGTGTCGACCCGTGGTATCAATGGATGAATAACGGAGGTGATTTACTCGCTTTTCCATATGGGACTATGATGTGGCTGGTTTTTCTGCCAGGGTTTGCGGTTTCTTCGTTATTTGGATTTTCTGGAGATGTTGCCTATTTTGGGACATTGTTCTTGGTTGAAATAACAGTCCTTTTCTTGCTTGCGCAGATGCTCCGTGCACGTCTTACATTGCTACTCATCGTATTTTGGTTGTCGCCTATTACATTGGTAGCCAGCTATATTTATGGCTTTAATGACATCGTGCCTATTTGCTTGCTGCTCGTGATGGCTTTTTGCATGCAAAGGAATAAATGGCAGCTAGCGGGTATCGGTTTGGCATCTGCCATCTCTGCAAAATTGAGCATGGTGATCGCATTACCATTTGCCATTCTGTATTTGGTAAATAATCCACCCCTCAGACGGTTTATACGCCAATTCGGGCTAGGGTTTATGGGTATGGCTCTGTTCCTTTTTCTACCATTTGCTCTGTCTCATAGTGGGATGCAAATGTTGATAGAAAATCCGGAGTTGGCCAAAGTATGGCAATTAAATGTTCCGGTCATTGGCAATCAGTTGTTGGTCGTACCATTTATTTATGTCTTACTTATCTATTGGGCGTGGAGAGCAAGACGTATCAATCTTGATATAATGTTAACGCTCATCGGACTCTTATTTTTGAGCCTTGCGCTTGTTATTACAGATACGCCTGGCTGGCTTTTATGGAGCCTGCCCTTTATCACGCTCTATCAATGCAGAGCACAGGGTATATCAGTGCCACTCGGCATATTTTTTGCGCTGATATATGGTCTGCATGTATTACACACCACCTCTCCCATGCTATACACTGGTAATGTGGTTAATTTTTCAAAAGTCCTAGCTTTGCCGCCGGCACTCAATGATTTGGTCAATGCATCCTTATTCACGCTAATGGTCTGTACAGGGTCTATTATGGGTTTAAGGATGAGCCGAGAAGCCATCACACAAAATAGTTTTTTTCAAATCACCAGAAGGCCGTTTATGGTTGGTATTGCCGGTGACTCAGGAACTGGCAAGGATACGTTAGCAGATTCTCTTATAAGTTTATTCGGCGCTCATTCTGCTATGAATATATCTGGCGATGACTATCACAAATATGACCGTGGAAAGCCCGTATGGCGGATAATGACTCATTTAAATCCTGCAGCTAACAACCTTGATCTCTTCCACCAAGATGTTAGCCACCTGCGCCAAAATAGGTCAGTTACCAAACGATATTATGACCATAAGACAGGTAAGTTGAGCCGACTTGAGAAAGTGCGCTCGCGTGATTTTATTATGGTATCCGGCCTCCATGCTTTCATGGCCGTTCGCATGCAACAGCTGTTTGATTTGCGTATCTATCTAAATATGGATGAAGAACTTAAGCGTTACTTCAAAATTCGTCGGGATAGTCTGGACCGAAACAAAAAGGCTGAACGCGTTATAGAAGAAATGGAATTGCGACGCAGTGATTATGATCGTTTTGTTAAACCTCAGATTTCGCATGCGGATATTATTTTTTCACTCAAAGCCAATCAGTCTCTAAATCAAAATGTTTCGCCAGATAAATTGCATTTTTCTCTCACCATTGAGCTGGCGCATGGCAGTATTGAAGATGTTTTGAGTCATGCTCTGATAGGTATTTGCCAATGTCAGGTGACGCCGACAGATAGCATCAGAGATGGATTTGCAGCCATAGAGGTAACTGGAGAAATCTCTGAGCAACAAACAGCGCTCGCGGCCCAGTTAATCTGTCCCGATTTGCTGGTCTTTCTCGACAGCACGCCAGGTTGGCATGGCGGTATGTTGGGTGTGATGCAACTTGCCGCTCTGGCTGTAATGGGGTCAACGTTAACGAAATTGGGCATTCATGAAAACTTTCAATAGAACTGCATTCTTACAAAAGCCTTCAGCTATTTTGATCGACCTGGACGATACTCTTTACGCTTACGGCCCAGCGCATAAAAAGGCGATGATGGCTGTGCAATATTTGATGGAACGTCAGTTCAAGATACCTGAAAAGCAATTTCAAGATATGTTTGCTGTTTCAAGAGAGACCGTAAAGCTGACACTTGGTAAATCTCCTTCTGCGCGAAGTCGCCTTCTATATTTCCAGACAATGTTTGAAATAATGGGTTTGGGGTCCTCAGTTGTTAGTGCTCTGAACTGTGAACAGACATATTGGAACACACTAATGCGTAACGCTGTCCTGTTTGATGGGGTTCGAGATTTTTTGGATGAAGCAAGGCTAAACTCAATCCCCCTTGTTCTGGTCACCAACCTGACTGCTCAGGTTCAATTTCAAAAGCTTGTTTATTTTGGGTTGTCAGAGAGTTTTGATTTTATATTAACAAGCGAACAGATTGGTGTTGAAAAGCCTGCTCCCCAAATATTTCAAGCTGCTGAAGCGAAGATTGGAAAGAAGGCAGACGCATATTGGATGGTTGGTGACGACTTGAAATGTGATATTGACGGTGCCAAGAAGGCACTTGGCTGTATAACAATTGCCAAACAAAATGAGCGCTCTGAAAAGCAGATACGTTTATCAGGTTGCGATGCTATGTTTGACGATTATAGCCAGTTAACTAAAATGCTGAACAAACTATCAAGCCATGACCATAAGTGATCGCTCATTTATCGAAGCATTCTGCCATGAGCTAGGCACGGATCCTTTGTGGGTGCAGGGTGCGGGTGGAAACGCGTCTTGGAAGGAATCTAATACCCTGTGGGTTAAAGCGTCTGGCACACGAATGGCTGATGCTCTAACCGAAGATATTTTCGTGCCTGTGGACCTACCGCTCTTGCAGCGCGCTATCCTTGAAAAGAATTTTGGTATAACTCCCACCCTTAAAGGTGATTATAAAAGACGTTCATCCATTGAAACAATGATGCATGGATTGATGCCACATAAATATGTGTTGCACGTCCACGCCGTGGATTCACTGTCTGTGCTTGTTCAGTCTGACCCCAAACCATATTTCGATGCCAAACTGCCTAGTCATTTAAATTGGATTCTTGTTGATTATAAGATGCCTGGTGCTGATCTAAGTTCAGCAATTGCACAAGCTGCAGATGATTTAGAATCAACAAATATCTTGTTACTGAAAAATCATGGCGTAGTCTTTGCAGCGAATTCCAGAGAACATCTAAAGAACATCGTGTTTGAATTTTCTACGGCAACTAAAAGGCAATTAGGTTTTTCAATATCTCAAGAAAACACAGTTCAGCAGGAAAATCTGCCGGCTGAATTGGAGGGGCTCTGTAGTTGGGTATCAGATTATAAACTTCAGCAGCTAGCAATTGACCCTACCTTATATGCGCGCGTACAAAATCAATGGGTACTTTATCCTGATCATGCTGTTTTTCTTGGTGCAGAAGCCTATTGTATGAACTGGACTGAACTTGAGAGAGTTGCGCCAAAAATCAATATTGATGGCTTAAATTTTATCTTCATTGAGGGCGTCGGCGTCTTAGAGGTTGGTCAAGTGGGCCGCGCGGTCTATGAGCAACTGCATTGTTATGCGGATGTGATTTGCCGCGTGCCGAAAAACGCAAAGCTCCAAGCGCTAAAGACTTCTGATATTGCGCAATTGTTAGACTGGGATGCAGAGAAGTATCGGCAAAAATTGGCAGGTGAATTGCTATAGAAATAGGTGCAATTTCCGAAATAAATTTATTAAAAATATAATGCAGAAACAGCATGATTATCCCGAAAATAGCTTCTTTCCGTTATAATGTAGCCATCACTGCGAATTTCAATCTAACTCCGGATAAAGCATAGCCTTTTCATTTTTCTTGATGCGAGGTTATAGGTGGTACGGTTCATTTTCTGACATCAATACCTACCAATGTTAATGCCTTGACGTTTCAATCGCAGGAGTAATGGACTTGAGCCACATGTAGGGTCAAAAAAAATTGTCTGCGCTTTGGTTTTCGCGCCATTGCCACTGCTGACTGTGGCCACATAACCAATTATGAATAAGAATAGCTAACCCGTCTGATAAAGCTCTACATTTACTCACATAATCCTGTAAATTAGTCAGGCAGATAACTATTAATTCAGATATCCCGAGCACGCGTTAATTTTGCAGAATGGCGGCCAGCGCGACAGAGGCGAGACGGGCAGCAGGCGGGTCAGCCCGGCTTGTCAGCAAAATTGGTAGTGCGCCCCCCATCACAAGGCCAGCGGCGCAACCGCCGCCAAAATAGACCAGCGATTTATACAAAATATTGCCGCTGACAAGATCAGGTACATGCAGCGCATTGGCGTGTCCTGCCACCTGATCACCTGTTAAGCCCTTGATAGCAACAGAGCTCGCTGACAGCGCTAAATCAAGCGATAAAGGCCCGCTTATCTCAGCATTATTCAGATTGGCTTTTGCCCAGCCTGCCAATTCCCCAGCGGCTATTGATGAGGGTACCGATTCAATAGGTGTTTCTGTTGCAGAAAGTACAGCGATACGTGCCGGGCCATGGTCAAGTGCCTCAATAAGACGCTGCATTTCAATCAGCGATTGCTGCTGAGACTTGATATCTGGCGTTACATTCACCGCTGCATCTGATACTAAAATAGGTGGCCCATTTTCAGGGTAAATCGCAAAAACATGGACAAGCCGATTGCCGATACGCACCCCTGCATCCCGGTGGAGCAAGGCACCCATAAAGACATCTGTATGAAGCTGGCCTTTTAAAATCGCACCGATACCGTGCTGGTTTTCGGCAGATACAACACCGCGTGTTTGCAAAACAGCCACTGCTGCCGCTGCACAGCCTTGTTCACCTGTATCATCTGGTTCAATGATTTCAATGGCTGACATGTCCCAAGATAATTTATCTGCTTCTGCTATAATCTTGGCTTTATCACCGATGAGAATAGGGTTTGCGATGCCAGCTTGATGGGCTTCAAATGCAGATTGCATGGGAAGAGGGGCTGCGGCCTGCACAACAAGCATACGCACTGGCCCAGCTTTGCGTGCGGCCGTCAATAAATCTGCAGGGCAGGGGGCAAAGCTATCTGTCAAAAATGGATGGTCCATAAATGCCTCTCAATCACGGCCAAAATATAGCGGTGTAAATCACATGTCGCTCATCATGCATGAGCCAGAAGGCCCGAATAAGATGTTATAATCCAGACTCGTAGCAGGATACAACTCTCATCTGGCTCAAGATTTAGGCATAAAAAAACTAGGCCCGTTGGATACGGGCCTAGCTTTACATGCTGTCGATATTTAGCCGACTTGCTGTGGTACAAAATCAGCCGGGTCGATACCTGCCACTGATACTGGCTTTTTCATCGCATCGCGGCGGAATGGCTCACCCAGCTCTTGGTTGAGCACAACCTCGATAAAGGTTGTTTTCTTATCTTCCATCTGTGCACGGATAGCCGTATCAAGCGCCTTGGCAAGATCGTCCATGGTTGAAACCTGAACACCCTCTACGCCACATTGCTTTGCAATGCCGGCATAGGTCACATCCAGATCAAGCTCTGTGCCTACAAAATTATCATCAAACCACAAGGTGGTGTTGCGCTTTTCTGCGCCCCATTGGTAATTGCGGAAAATGACCATGGTGATCGCTGGCCATTCTTCACGACCAACAGAGACCATTTCATTCATCGAGATACCAAAAGCGCCATCACCTGCAAAACCGACCACCGGTACATCAGGCTTGGCAATTTTGGCACCTGCAATCGCTGGGAAGCCATAGCCACATGGCCCGAACAGACCAGGAGCCAGATATTTCCGGCCTTCTTCAAAAGTTGGATAGGCATTACCGATCGCACAGTTATTACCGATATCAGAGCTGATAATCGCTTCTTTCGGCAGGACAGAAGTAATAGCACGCCATGCCATGCGTGGGCTCATCTTTTCTGGCTCACGATTGCGGGCACGCTCATTCCAAGTTGTGCCTGGATCATCATCTTCATGGTTGAGCGAGGTTAATTCCTGTGCCCAGCTGGATTTGGTTGTCGCGATGATGTCTTTGCGCTCTGCACGGCCTTGATCGCCAGCCTCTGCACTCAGATGCTCTAAAATGCCTGTCGCGACTTTCTTTGCATCCCCGACAATACCAACTGAAACAGGCTTGGTCAGGCCAATCCGGTCTGGGTTGATATCCACCTGAATGATTTTTGCATCTTTTGGCCAGTAATCAATGCCATAGCCAGGCAGGGTTGAAAACGGGTTCAAGCGTGTGCCAAGGGCCAATACAACATCAGCTTGTGAAATCAGCTGCATGCCTGCCTTTGAGCCATTATAGCCAAGCGGGCCAGCAAAGAGCGGGTGTGAGCCAGGGAAGGCGTCATTATGCTGATAACCACAGCATACAGGCGCATCCAGGCGCTCAGCCAACGCCATTGATGTTTCAATGGCCCCGCCAATCACCACACCAGCACCATTCAAAATCACTGGGAATTTTGCATTGGATAGCATCTCAGCTGCTTCTGCAATCGCTGCATCGCCGCCAGTTGGGCGTTCAAATTCTACAACAGCTGGCATCGCAATATCGATCACTTGGGTCCAGTAATCACGTGGCACGTTAATCTGACAAGGTGCCGACAGACGCTTGGCCTGAGAAATCACCCGGTTGAGCACCTCAGCGATACGTGATGGATCGCGCACTTCTTCTTGATAGGCCACCATATCTTTGAACAGCGCCATTTGCTCAACTTCTTGGAAACCGCCCTGACCAATTGTTTTGTTCGCAGCTTGTGGTGTTACCAGCAGCAGGGGTGTGTGGTTCCAATAGGCTGTTTTCACAGGTGTCACAAAATTGGTAATGCCTGGGCCGTTTTGCGCGACCATCATGCAGACTTCGCCAGATGCGCGTGTATAGCCATCTGCCATCATACCCGCATTACATTCATGGGCGGTATCCCAAAATGTGATACCAGCCTGCGGAAAAAGGTCTGAGATAGGCATCATGGCAGAGCCAATGATACCAAAGGCATGGCGAATACCATGTCTTTGCAAGACTTTTACAAAGGCTTCTTCAGTCGTCATTTTCATTTTGATCACCTCATTTTTCTGGCGAGTGTCTGTCTGTCATCTGCTTTTCTGGCTCACGCACCATCAGACCTTAAATCATAACGCCATGTTTTGTTACAAAGTTAGGAAAACCTATATCCTTTTGCCACAGCAAACACCACCCTGTTAGGTCCAAAATAGCGTTTAATTGGATCCAAAACTTGGATTTTAGACCATTTCCCCACTGTGTTATCGCCCAGCGATAGCCTTTGCCACAAGATCGACCCCTGCAGGAATTTTACTAGCTGGAATAGAAGAATAAGCAAGTCGCATCGCATTTCTTCTTGTTTCGTCAAAAAAGAAGCTGGCGCCTGGTTCGATCAAAACACTTTGTTCTGCTAATTGCGCTGCCAATGCTGTGGTGTCCAAATTGGGTGGTCCATAGACCCAAAAGCTGGTCCCGCCAAATTTAGCCGCCTGCGTATCTAATAGTCCAACTTGCGCGAGCGCCTCAGACATCACCGCGCGTCTGGCAGCCAGGCGCCGCCTGAGTTTTCTGATCTGTGAATCATAATGGCCGAGTGCCAAAAAATAGGCCGCCGTGCGTTGCAAATGCCCAGGTGGGTGGCGCAGCATTAAATGCCGTAATTTCCGCGCTGATTTGATGACAGGTGCAGGGGCAACCAGATAGCCAAGCCGTAAACCTGGAAAGAGGGATTTGGAAAAGCTGCCGACATAGAGCACGCGCCCATCTTTATCTCCGGATTTCAAGGCAGGTGCCGGCTTTTCCAAGAAATTCATTTCAAATTCATAATCATCTTCAATGATCAGAAAATCATCTCTTGTCGCGGAGGCCAGCAGATCTTGGCGTCGGTCTGTTGATAATGTTGCTGTTGTCGGACATTGATGCGAGGGGGTGATCACCACAAGGTCTGTTTGGGTTAAATCCTGGCCGCCTAGAATGATGCCATTTTCATCCACCGGACAGCTGTGTAAATGTTTCGTGCGTAATCTTAGAATATCGCGCAAATCTGGATAGGTTGGCTCTTCAATAATGACGCGCGAATTATCTGACACCAAAAGCTGTGCCAAAAGATAAAGTGCATTTTGGGCGCCCATGGTCACAAGAATTTCATCAGATGAGGCAATGATGCCACGTGCTGGCAAAGTGCGGGTGCGAATATATTCTACCAATAAAGGGTCATCATGCTGGCCAAAATCCCCAGCCGTAATGCCAAAATTGCGCAGCCCAAGTGCCTGGCGTGCACAATCCCGCCATTCAGAATGATTAAACAGCGTTTGATCTGCCTGCCCATAAACAAAGGGATAGGTGTATTCCCGCCAGTTTAATGGCTTTTGCAGCACCCTGATATCTTCATAATGAGATAACAACCGATTCTGCCAGCCAACTGTATCTGTTCTTAACGATTGAGGCGTGGAGGGCCCGTCTGATGGGTGGCGCTTATCACGGCGCTCAAGGGCCATATCTGATGCAGCTGTATCCTCGCTCACATAAAATCCTGAGCGGTGCTTTGCGATCAAATAGCCGTCATCTTGAAGGGCTCTGTAAGCAAAGGTAACCGTATTGCGTGATAGGCCGAGATGTTCTGCCAACTCACGGCTGGATGGCAGCCTGTCGCCAGGCTGAAGGCTTCTATCCAGAATCGCCGAGACAATCATTTCGCGCACCTGGCCTTGCAAGCTTGTGCCAAGTTGCGGGTCAAGCTTGAAAATGAGATTATACATGTTCACCCTCTGACAGCTGAGCGCATCTTACCAATGGTCTGTCACACCTGGATTACACAGGCTTAAGAATCGCCGCTCTCGCCTCTCGATCTACCAGATAGCGAACAAATTTGGACCCATCAATAGGCTATTTTGGATCTAGATGCGGAAAAATGACGGTCCCTTCGGCTAAAAATGACGGCAGAACATCATGCCCGAACGCTGATAAAACAGGTTGGCTAAGATTCTCTATCAAAACAGGTCAGTCAGATTGAGGAATTTACCTCGGCTAGGATTTGGTCACCCAACCCTATGTAAATCTCAGTTTTTCGCGGGGTGGCGATGCAATAAAAGCGTTCGCATTTGCTATAGAGTGGCAAGAGATTGCTGAAATTTTAGATAAATTCAGAAAAACACTAGACCAACAGGCTCAATATGGTGAAAGGTGAATTATAAAACTCACGGGGGTGATAAAAATATTTACATCGACGTGGAAAATGCTTGCGCCTCATCTTTGTTTGAGTGTGCAGGCAGCGTTTATGTTTCAGGAGGAACACATGAAACAGTTTATGAAGAAAATCACAATGGGCGCATCTGCTCTTGCTATGGCTGGCCTTGCTATGCCTGCACAAGCTGCTGATGCTGTGAATGTCGCCTTTTTCTTAGAGTGGGCAACACCAAACCAAATCGCAAAAGTCGACAAAGCCTATGACGAAGCTATGGGTGTTGATGTAAACTGGACAGATTTTCTGACAGGTACAGCCATGACAGAAGCGATGTTGGCTGGCGATATCGACATTGCCTACTCACAAGGTCTGGCACCATTTGTAACTGCGATTCAGCAAGGTGCACCTTTGAAGATGGTCTCTATCGCTGTGGTCTATGAAGCAAATGACTGCTTTGTTGCGAACGGTCTGGGCATTGATTCGTCAAATGCATCAGAGCTAGAAGGTAAGACAGTTGCTGTGCCATTGAACACCATGGCTGACTTCTCATTCCGCAAGCAGATGGCTGCCCTTGGTGTGGATACATCAACAATGACTATCGTTGATCAGGCTCCACCTGATGGCGCAGTATCATTGGCAGATGGATCAGTCGACATGGCATGTATCTTTGGTGGTGCGTCTGCCAAAGCAGCTGGCGAAGTCGGTTCACCTATCATGAGCACACAAGAAAAGACAGATGCAGGCATCGGTTCATTTGACGTTGTGTCAGTGACAGAAAAATTTGCGACTGAAAACCCAGATCTTCTGCGCACATTCTTGGAAGTGACAGACGAAGCCAATGCAGCCTGGACAGGCAGCGATGCACAGATTGCCAAGGTTGCAGCTGATGCTGGTATGGATGTTGAAACAACACGCAACCAAATGTCAGGTTTCATGTTCCCAACATCTGCAGAACAGCTGAGCACCTATTTCGGTAATGATGGTGTTGCAGCTGCAGCAGCAGAATCACTTGGTGTTGTATTTGTTAAGTCAGATGACAGCAACTTGACTGGTTCTGTCGCCAAGACAATTGACGGCTCATTCCTCCAGTAAGGCGCCGCAAAGTCAATGACATACAGGGCCTGTTCAGTCAGGCCCTGTATATGTTTTTAATGATTTCATAGAATAAGTAGGTGATGTCATGGCTGACTTGGTCTGCAACGATCTGAGTATGACATTTCGCGTTCCAGGCACATCTGTGGATGTGGAAGCGCTGAAAAACATTAACTTCACCCTCAAAAAGGGTGAGCTTCTTTCGGTTTTGGGGCCTTCTGGCTGTGGCAAAACAACCTTGCTGAACATCATCGCAGGGTTCCTGAACCCAACAGGTGGCCAAATCACGCTAGGTGACAAGAGCATTGAAGGGCCAGGTGTTGAGCGCGGTATGGTGTTTCAGCAAGGGGCTTTATTTGAGTGGCTACCCGTTGCCAAAAATGTTGATTTTGGTCTTCGGATGAAAAAGACAAGTGAAGAAGAAAGCATCGCGCTTGTTGAAAAATGGCTGGATATTGTTGGCCTTAAAGGCTTTGGGGATACCCCGACTTATCAGCTCTCTGGCGGTATGCAGCAGCGTGTCGCGCTGGCCAGATGTCTGGTGAATGATCCAGACCTTATTTTGATGGATGAACCGCTTGGGGCACTTGATGCGCTGACTCGTGAAAAGATGCAGTCTTTGGTGTTGGAGCTTTGGAAAGAGACAGGCAAGACCATTATGATCATCACCCACTCAGTTGAAGAAGCATTGCTGCTGGGTGAGCGTCTGTTTGTGATGGCCCCTCGGCCAGGCCGCATTCATAAAGAATATCGTCTGCCTTTTGCAGAGCGTGGTCTGACCAAATCACTGCGTGATGTGAAGCAGGATGAAGATTTCACGCAAGTTCGTGAGGAAATTCTGTCCATGATCTGGAACATGGAAGAGGAGATTATGAGCGGTGCTTGATTGGATTTCTGATAATCGTGCTGTGATTGCAGCGCTTTTGATTCTTCTATTTGCGGCAACTTTTATCACCGCCATCTATATCGGCGTAAAGCAGAGTGCTTTGCGGGCCAAAGATGAAGTTTTTGGTGACCCTGACCGTACAAGAGGTGGCTGGTATTGGGCGCTTTGCGGTGTGTCTGCGCTGATGCTGGTCTGGTTCTATTATAGCTGGGGCATGGCACGCGCCTTTTTCCCGACCGCTGCGAATGAATTTTGTCAGGTCGCAAAGGTCGAAGAGGCGCTCTCACCGATTACCGCGACCTTGCCTATTGGTTCGCGCTATTACAAATCCACAACGCTTGTGACGCGCAACGGCGCACAGCTTGATGATTTGCAAGCTGGCCTGCCAGTGGCTGTCTTTTCAGCGTCAGAGGCAAACACGCTGAATGTCATCATGGATGATACCAGAGAATTAATTGCGATATTCTCTAACCCTGCCTATCAGAACGAAACATCCATTTCAGAATTTGAGATGGTCGCTGCTGAGCTTGATGGGCTGAGTGAGCGTCTGCGTTCTGGCTATGATGGATATACCCCGACAGCCGAAGCATTGGCTCAGCCAAATTGGGGCACAAGCAAGGTTGAAATCCCGCTTTTGCCTGAAACAGCGCGTGGGATGATGCTCGATGAAGTGGCTACAAAAGCAGCCGATATTTCAAAGCAGTTTCTCAAATTGCGGAACCAGTCAAATGTAGCTGATGCGCTTATTGCGGAAACACGCACAAAAATAGATGCGCTCAAAGCTGCCAATAAATCTGGCAATTTTGACGAGGCTGTTTTGGGTGAGCGTACCGCCTTTGTCAAAGCAGTTGAGCGTATTTTCAAGCGTGTAGATGATGGCACCATTCTGCCAGCTGATTCGCTTGTTGGCGTGAATATAGCCATTGAGAATTTATATGATGCGCTGGATGAATCCAAAGGCGGTCTGCGCGCTGTAGAAGCTTTGTTCATGCCAGGTGATGGCATTGTGAAATCACGCACCCAATGTACTGAACAAGGCCCGGGGCGTTGGTTGCCAAAACCAACGGATGTGGTTGGCACCTTCTGGACGCTTGGTAATCCGGATCTAGAGGCTGGCGGCGGTTATAAAGGCACCGTCCTTTTATGGTGGAAATGGCTGCCTATCTCTAGCATTGTTGATTTCATCATACCTGACGGGTTGATCGATATGTTGCCAGGTAGCTATGGCACGCATGACCAAGATGGCCAATTTATGCCAAATTACAAAGACAAGCTTCTGGCCTTTGCACAAGGCGAGGTTTATCTGGGATCGATCCCGATGCTTGATGGCCATATCTGGGATTCTATGTTCCGTGTGATTGTGGCCATGGCGCTTGGTATTTTGGTTGGTGTGCCGCTTGGCATCTATATGGGTGTATCTCGTTTCTTCAAGAGCTTCTTTGACCCGTTGATTGAACTCTATCGCCCAGTACCACCTTTGGCATGGGCACCGCTGATTCTCACCATTTTTGGTATTCAGGATGATGGCAAGATATTCCTGCTGTTTATGGTGGCCTTTGCGATTATGGTAATTTCGGCGCGCACAGGCGCGTCTGGCACACAGCTCTCTAAAATCCGGGCATCGCACTCGCTGGGTGCCAGCAATAGGCAGATTCTACGCTATGTGATTTTGCCAAATGCACTGCCAGAAATCCTGACAGGTATCCGGATTGCGATTGGGGTGTGTTGGGGTACGCTGGTGGCGGCTGAAATGCTGGCAGGGACCACAGGTGTTGGCTTTATTGAGAATGTTGCCCGCACGGTGTCTGATTATGAGCTGATTTGGGTGACGATTCTCATTATGGGTATACTTGGTCTGCTATTTGACCTGGTGATGCGCTATCTGATCAGCCGTTTGATACCTTGGCGTGGCAAGGGTTAATCGGATCAGCCTAAATGCTGACAAAGGCAGATTAAAGGGCGCGCGGCATATTAACCGGCGCCCTTTTTTTAAGATGTACGGCACATAATGTTTTTAGATTATCAATGATTTTGGGCCTGTCTGGCTGATTTCATCAAATCAGCGGCTGCTTGGCCAGTGCGATGGCGATATCTGCGGCTAGGGTAGCGTTATTGGCAACCAGTGATTTATTACTCTCAAGGCTGGCCCCATCTGTAATATGCCGGATATGTTCAAGCAGGAATGGGGTCAGATTTTTACCTGATATCTGTTTAGAGGCTGCTTTTTTTAAGGCTGTTTCAATCGCTGTCTCAATCGCTATCTGGCTGATTTCATCTGCTGCAGGGACAGGGTTGGCAATCAGCACCCCGCCAGACAGGCCAGCTTGCCATTTATGACGGCATAAATCGGCAATTTCTGCAGGTGTATCCAGCCGGCATTCCAAGGCTGTACCAGAGCTCCGCGACCAAAAGGCAGGCATATTATCACATTGATAGCCGATGACAGGCACGCCGAGCGTTTCCAGATATTCAAGTGTTGCCGGAATATCCAATATCGCTTTCGGGCCAGCACAGACAACCGCGACATTTGTTCGGCCTAATTCTGGTAGGTCAGCTGAGATATCAAAATTGGTGTCAGCACCGCGATGCACCCCGCCAATGCCACCTGTCGCAAAAACACTAATATTTGCGGCCTCGGCAATGATCATGGTGGTGGCCACCGTGGTTGCACCATGGGTTTTTTTGGATAGCGCAAAGGGCAAATCACGGCGTGATAATTTCATGATATCGCTGTCAGGCGCGGCAATGATACCCAGCTCATCTTCTGTCAGCCCTGCCTTTGGCATACCGCCAATTACCGCGATTGTCGCGGGTATAGCGCCTTTTTTGCGCACGCTATCTTCTAACATTTTGGCTGTTGCAATATTATCGGGGTAGGGCAAGCCATGCGAAATAATGGTTGATTCCAGTGCTACCACAGGCCGATTTTCAGCAAGGGCTTGTGCGACTTCTTCAGAAAATTGGACGGCAAGTTTGCGCTTCATCTGATATCAGGCTCCGTTGTTTCATTCAGCTATCTGGGCGATGTCGCGATGGACAGCCTCTGGTGCTTCCAGCGTTTTAACAGCGGCTTTCAGCCCCATTTTTATCGCCGCATCCTGTGGCAATTTGTGATGGATGGCATAAATATAAGCCGCCAGCAATGCATCACCAGCACCACTGACTGATAGTATTTTTTCCGGTATTGTTGGTTGTGGATAGCAGGTGCATATGCCCGCATGCGCCAATAAAACACCCTTCGCCCCCAATGACAAGATAACGCTTCTGACACCTTTATCAGAGATGCGCCGGGCCAGCTGGTCTGGCGGTGTGGTTTGGGCGAGGCCCAGCAAGGTTGCTGCTTCTAACTGATTGCATTTCAGCCCGTCAATCTGGCTTAGAATAGGGGCAAGGCGCGTGATCTTATGTGCTGATACACCATCGATAAACAGAGCTGGGCGCGGCGTGTACGTAGCCAGCCAGGCGAGTGTTTCAGCAGGCAGATTACAATCTGCCACCAGCATAGAAGCCCCCGCTATCAGCTTGCCATGCTGGCCCAGATAGGAGGGGGTGAGGGAGCTGACCAGCTGCGTGTGGTGCACAGCATGTAACAGCTCGCCTTCTGCGTCATGCAGGCTCAAATAACTATCTGATGCGGTGTTTGGCGTGATCTGACTGGCCTTGAAGTCCAGATGCGGCAAATCAAGACTGGCTTTTATTTTGGTGGCAAAATCATCATCACCAAGGCTGGTGATAAGCTGTACATCTGAGCCAAGCCTAGCAAGGTTTTCTGCGACATTGCGGGCAACACCGCCTGCACTGAGCATCATCTGGCCCGGATTGGAATCAGTGTCATTTAAAACAACACCATCGTGACGGGCCATAATATCCACATTGGCCCCGCCAATGACCGCAATATAGGGCCTGGATGCTGATGCCATATTTGCTATTGCCTCTGTCTGTTTTGTCTTTGTGCAAAAAACAGCTCTTCGCTGCCGCCACTAGCGCGGCGTCACCGAAAAATATTTGCTCTTGCCACCATAAACGCCGGCTCTTTGCCTGGCTAGCGGTTAATCTCAGGCTGATAATATCGTGCTGAATAGTTAGGGTGATGGCGTCTCTTCTCTCTTATTTGCATCCGGCACTCACATTGAAATCAGTTCTAAAGATACAGAGGTTGCGATCATAGGCTGTAACCGCTTTGATAAAAAGTGGCAGCGTATTGCTTAGCCTTGACAAAATCTAAACTTTATCTAACTTCATAATAATTAACATGTTAAGGAATAAAGATGGCGCATTTTCATATTGATTATTCAGCGAATCTTGAATCTGTGATCGATATCGCCGCATTATGTGAGGCCATTCGTGCCTGTGCTGCCGCTATCGAGACCTTCCCGACGGCGGGTGTGCGTGTACGCGCCACGCGTGTTGATCATTATGCCATGGCAGATGGCAATCCAAAACATGGCTTTATTGATTTATCTGTGCGTCTTCGTGCCGGACGAGACGCGCAGGTGAAAAAAGAAGCGATAGCTCAGATCTTTGCGACTCTCAAAGATGCCACAGCATCTGCTATGGAAACGCATTCTATCGCCATTTCCGCTGAGATGCGTGATATTGATGCTGATCTGTCTCCGAAATTTGGCAATATCCGTGATCATATGGAGAATAACGCATGAGCGTTTTAGACGAAAATATCGCAAAACTTGACGGTTATCTTAGCCGTTTCAAAGATACAGGCATTATGAACCGTATTGCAGGCCGTGATATGGCGGGTAGTGATGGGGTGTTTGTGACCACATCACCTGTTGATAAATCGGTTATTTGTGATGTGGCTCATGGCACTGCCGCTGATATTGATAAGGCAGCCCAGGCTGCACATGATGCCTTTGCCCAATGGCGCGATATGCCAGCCACAGAGCGCAAGAAAATCTTGATCCGTATTGCTGATGCGATTGAGGCGCGCGCCGAAGAAATCGCTTTATGTGAATGCTGGGACACAGGCCAGGCTTATAAATTTATGTCCAAGGCAGCGCTGCGCGGGGCAGAGAATTTCCGCTATTTCGCTGATCAAGTGGTCCAAGCGCGAGATGGCCAGCATTTAAAATCACCTACCTTGATGAACATCACCACCCGCGTGCCCATCGGCCCTGTTGGGGTGATCACCCCGTGGAACACACCGTTCATGCTGTCCACCTGGAAGATAGCCCCTGCGCTTGCTGCTGGCTGCACTGTGGTACACAAACCAGCAGAAGCATCGCCGCTCACTGCACGTTTGCTTGTTGAAATTGCTGAAGAGGCAGGCTTGCCAGCTGGCGTGCTGAACACGGTAAACGGCTTTGGTGAAGGCGCAGGTAAAGCATTGTGTGAGCACCCCAAAATCAAGGCGATCGCCTTTGTGGGCGAGAGCCGAACAGGCAGCCTGATCACCAAGCAAGGGGCGGATACACTCAAACGTAATCACCTTGAATTGGGCGGTAAAAATCCGGTGATTGTCTTTGACGATGCAGATTTAGACCGTGCCCTTGATGCGGCCATTTTCATGATTTACTCAATCAATGGCGAGCGCTGTACCTCCTCATCTCGCTTGCTTGTCCAAGATACGATTCAAAAAGAATTTGAAGCCAAGCTGATTGAACGGGTGAATAATATCAAAGTGGGTCATCCGCTTGATCCAAAGACTGAAATTGGCCCGCTCGTCACACAAGAGCATTTTGATAAGGTCTGTAGCTATTTTGAGATTGCAAAATCAGATGGCGCGATGATTGCCGCAGGCGGAGAAGCAATCGGAGATGAAGGCTATTTTGTCCGCCCGACCTTGTTCACTGGCGCCCATAATCACATGCGGATTGCACAAGAAGAGATATTTGGACCTGTGCTGACTTCTATTCCTTTTACAACAGAAGAAGAAGCCTTAGCGATAGCCAATGATACCGCCTATGGCCTCACCGGTTATGTTTGGACCAATGATTTGACGCGTGCCTTGCGCTTTACAGACAAGCTGGAGGCGGGGATGATTTGGGTGAATTCTGAAAATGTACGTCATCTGCCAACACCATTTGGCGGCGTCAAAGCCAGCGGCATTGGGCGTGATGGTGGCGATTGGTCTTTTGAATTTTACATGGAACAAAAACATATCGGTTTTGCAACCGGCCAGCACAAAATCACAAAATTGGGAGCCCTATAATGCCCGTTCCTTCACCTAATCTTTACCCTGATTTCAACACTGTGCGCCTCAGCCATGTCTGCTTAAATGTGGCTGACCTCAACCGGTCTAAAATATTCTATACTGATATACTGGGCTTCCAGGTCAGTGATGAGACAGACACACATCTGTATCTACGTGCGATGGAAGAGCGTGGGCATCATTGTGTGATTTTACAGAAATCTGACCAGCCTGGTACGGTTGAGGTGATGGGTTTCAAGACCTTTGATGAGGCAGATCTCGATAAGGCTGAACAATATTTTCAAGCAAAGGGCAGGCCAACCGCCTGGGTTGAGCGTCCTTATCAGGGCCGGACCTTGCTCACTTCTGATAATATGGGCATTCCCATTGAGTTCTATTACAAGATGGACCGCCTTGAGAAGATCCACCAAAAATATGAACTTTATCGCGGTGTGAAGCCCTTGCGGATTGATCATTTCAACTGTTTTTCAACAGATGTAGATGCCTCGGTGGCATTTTATAATGATTTCGGTTTTCGGGTGACAGAATATACCGAAGATGAAGAAAGCAAGAGATTATGGGCAGCCTGGATGCATCGCAAAGGCGGTGTGCATGATATGGCCTTTACCAATGGCAAAGGCCCGCGCCTGCATCATGTGGCTTTCTGGGTACCAACGCCGCTGAATATCATTGATTTGCTCGATTTGATGGCCACCACTGGTTATGTGGATAATATTGAGCGTGGCCCGGGACGCCATGGCATCTCAAATGCCTTTTTCTTGTATATTCTCGATCCTGACGGCCATCGGATTGAAATTTATTGCTCGGACTATCAGACTGTTGATTCAGACCATGAGCCGATTAAATGGGATTTAAAAGACCCGCAACGCCAGACCTTGTGGGGGGCAGCCGCACCAAAGAGCTGGTTTGAACATGGCACAAAATTTGTTGGTGTTGAGGTCGAAGAGCCCGGCCTTGCGGCCAGCCCTATCATCGCCCCGTAATTCAGCTGATAAGGATATATTATCATGAAATTTGCGACGTTTTCTGCTGCGGGCAAAACCTATTTCGGTGCGATTACCGAGGCTGGGGCCATTGCCTTAAATGAAGAGTTCCCGCAATGGTCAAGCTTGTTTGACGCCGTGCAGGCAGGCGGTCTGGCGGCATTAGAAAAAGCCAGTATCGGCAAGGCTGTGACCCATAGCACATTTGACTATGAGATGGTCTTGCCAGAAGCACGCCGCATTTTATGTGTGGGTGTGAATTTCCCAGATCGCAATGCTGAATATAAAGACGGCTCAGAACAGCCTAAATATATGTCGCTCTTCCCGCGTTTTGCCTCTGGCTTTACGGGACATAATCGCCCGCTCATACGCCCGCCAGAAAGCGATAAGCTCGATTATGAAGGCGAGGTCGCTATTGTGATTGGTAAGGCTGGACGCCGCATCTCGCAAGATGACGCTTATGACCATATCGCGGCGTTGACGATATGTAATGAAGGGACCATCCGTGATTGGGTGCGCCATGCCAAATTCAACGTCACGCAAGGCAAGAATTGGGATAATTCAGGGGCGATTGGCCCATGGCTGGTGCCATTTAAAGGGGCAGCTCAGCTGGATGAGGCGCGGATCATCACACGGGTGAATGACGAGGTGCGTCAAGATGATGTGTTATCTCGGATGATGCACCCTATCCGGCGTGAAATTGAATATATCTCAACCTTCATGGCGCTACAGCCTGGCGATATTATTGTAACGGGCACTCCCACCGGTTCAGGTGCACGCCTCGAGCCGCCGCAATATCTCAAACCAGGAGATGTGGTTGAAGTTGAAGTGAACGGGATTGGCACTTTGCGCAATGTGATTGAGGATGAAAGGCCGTGAAGCCGCAGGATCATAAAAAGGCAGCCGCTGCACTCTTGAACGCAGAGGCAACAGGCCAGCAGATCGGTTTGCTGACCAAGCAATTTCCTGAGATGGGAATGGATGATGCCTATCAGGTGCAAAATGCCATCTATCAGGCCAAGCTTGAAATGGGACGCCATGTGGTGGGCTGGAAAATTGGCCTAACCTCAAAGGCTATGCAATATGCGCTGAATATCGATATTCCCGATAGTGGTATTCTATTCGATGATATGGTGTTTGATTGTGGTGGTATCGTGCCAAAGGGGCGCTTTATTCAGCCGCGCATCGAAGCTGAAATTGCCTTTGTGATGAAATCATCTCTGGGTGGGCGTGATGTAACGCGCGCTGATGTGATCGCGGCTACAGATTATGTGGCACCCTCCATTGAAATTCTCGATACACGTATTGTGCGTCTGGATGCACAAACCGGCCAGACACGTAAAGTCTTTGATACAATCAGTGATAATGCGGCCAATGCGGGTGTGGTCTTGGGGCCTGAGCAACATAGCGTTGAGGCATTTGACCTGCGCTGGGTTGGGGCCATCACTTCGCGTAATGGCGAGGTTGAAGAGACAGGCCTTGGGGCTGGCGTGTTAAATGATCCGGTTGAGAGTGTGGTTTGGCTAGCACGCCGTATGGCACAATATTGTCAGCGCATTGAACCTGGGCATATTATTCTATCTGGCAGCTTTATCCGCCCGGTAGAATGTCCGTCAGGCACACATATCTGTGCTGATTTTGGCAGCTTTGGCTCTGTTGAAATCGATTTTGAGTAAGCCGGCAAGCCACCTTAAATCATAAAATGATCGAAAAAGGCAGCCAGCTCTTTATGCGCGTTAACCGGCAGGATAGCGGCGATATGCTGATCTGGCCTGACGATCACGACACAACCTTTCTCACGGTTAATGTCGCGCAGCCCATAAATGTCATGACCATCTTGGGCATGGAATATCTTCTCATAATCGGTGAGCCCATATTTGCCTTTGGCAGGCCATAGATAGTTTGGCAATTCAGGCATTGATAAATCGCCTTGCTGGAATATCGCATAGCTATCAATCAGCGAATCTATATCGGTGCCTTTGGGCGTATATTTTTGCACAGGCGAGGCCGGGTCATGGGCCAGAAATTCTACCAATTGATGAGCATCTGAAGATGGCTCTCTGGGGTCTTGTGCGCCGCCAAAAATGAAAATGCGCCAACGGCCATCTGCCTTGACCAAATGCCCTAAATGCTGAGGGCGTCCATCTGACACGCGTGAGGCAATAGCAGAATGGAAACGCTGGCCAATCTTAAAGCCAGGGGCCAGATGCTGATATTCCTGTCCTGTGCAAATATAAGATGGGAAATATTCAATAGAGGTGCCGCTCACAAAACCGCTTTGACGTTTCATAAAGGCTTCAATTTCGGCTGTATCGATTCTGGCTTTTTCTGATGTATCATCTGCTGCCGGTCTGGTGGCGACCAATTTTGACAATTCTCTGTCTGCATTGATCAATTGCTGGGCCACTTTGCGCCGCTCTGTGCTGTAAGTATCTAACAATTTTGGATCGCATTTACCTTGCAAGACAGCTGCCAGCTTCCAGCCTAAATTAAACGTATCTGGCAGAGAGGTGTTCAGGCCCCATCCGCCTTTCGGGCTGTGTGTATGACAGGCATCACCCGCTACAAAGGCGCGTGGGATGATATCAGCAGAACTGCCGGCCGGTCTGTCATCAAAACGTTCAGCCAGACGTTGGCCAACCGAATAAATAGACCACCAGGCGACTTCTTTCACATCAAGGGTAAAGGGATGGAAAATCTTCTGTGCTTTGGCGATCAGGTCTTTTTCTGTCACATTCAGATCGCTCGCGCGCATATCCGGATCAATCGTATCTAGCTCAATATAAAAGCGGATAAGATAGCCACCTTCGCGCGGAATGGTCATCACCGCGCCATGATCTTGCGACTGGATAAAGCTTTTCACACGGATGTCAGGGAAATCGGTGTTCAGCAATATATCCATCACGCCCCATGCTTTATTGGCACTATCACCGACCAATTCAATATCAAGGCTTTTGCGCACACGGCTACGTGCGCCATCACAGCCAATCGCAAAACGTGCTTTGACTATTTCTGTCTGACCAGCACCTGCCTCATCTGTGCGTTTGAATGTGGCGGTAATCGGGTGGCTATTCAGATCTTGTGTCAGGGTCTCATCAACTGTTAACTCAACCAGCTCGCGGCTGTAATGTGGGCGCAGATTGCTAAGCGTATTGGCCATGCCGTCAATCAGCAATTCATGCAAGCGTGCTTGATTGACAATGCCATGGGTGAATTCTGATAATCCCAGACGTGCATCTGCGATTTTTTCCTTACGCCTGACATTTTGCGGGTTGGCCGGATCAGGCTCCCAAAAGGTATTTTGCCGCAATTGATAGGTTTCTTTGGCCACCATCTCGCTGCAGTTAAAGGCTTCCATAATTTCAATGGTACGGCACGAAATCCCATCTGCCCGGCCAAAGAGCAGGGGGCCGGGTGCCATATCGGTGATGCATGTTTTGATATCTTCAAATTCAGACATTTGACGCGCTAATGTGAGGCCCGCAGGCCCTGTGCCGATGATGAGCACATCTACCTTGTCTGGCAGTGCTTCAAAAGGCGGATTTGGATAGGGCTTTCGCGCAGCGTCAGGGACTTGATAATTGCCAGGCTTAAACCCATTCAGATGAAACTGCATTTTCACGCTCTCAAATCTTTTTGTATCTTGTGATGTAACATTGAAATCACCATCATCTTAAAAGTTACGACACTCACCCCTCTCATTCAAGTGACAGGCCGTACTATCGCCAGTTTAATCTTATTTTGTTCCAGTATGTAAAATCCAACTTGCGATTATATCCGCTTTATCTGCTGTGATTATCTATAATGGCACAGTGATGAAGCTATTGCGATATGGCTGACAATGCGTGATGCTGTGATCTGTCGTTGGTTTTGATGCAGTATAGGGGGAGTGCCTATGTCTATTTCTGAGAGCCTCCCTGAGAGTCAGCCTGAGAGCCACCAAGATAAAATCTATGATTTTATGGTGATTGGGGCAGGGATAGCAGGCGCGTCTGTTGCGGCGCAATTGGCGCAGTCTGCCGAAGTCTGTGTGATAGAGGCAGAAAGCCAGGCTGGTTATCATTCGACTGGTCGTTCTGCGGCGATGTATGTCCCTGGCTATGGGCCGCCTGCTGTGCGCATGCTCACCCGTGCGTCAGGGGATTTTTTGAAAAACCCGCCGCCTGCCTTTACCGATAGGCCTCTCTTATCTGAGCGTGCTATTTTGCTGATCGCGACCCTTAAGCAAAAAGACAGGCTTGCCCTGTTTCAGCAGGAAGTAGAATCCGCAGACATCATGACTCAGATAGAGGCCGATCAGATAAGGGATTATCAGCCTTTATTGCGTGCTGATTTTGCTGTGGCTGGCCTGCTTGATCAAACAGGGCATGATATTGACGTTGATGCGCTACATCGCGGGTTTTTAAGACAGCTAAAAGAATTTGGTGGCCAGCTTCTCACCAACACAGCTGTAACAGCTTTAACGCGCAGCGATGGCGTCTGGCAAATTCAGACAAAAGACCAGCTGATCAAAAGCCAGGTCATCATCAATGCAGCGGGTGCTTGGGCAGAAGAAATAGGCCAGATGGCAGGTGCTGAAACCGTTGGGCTGGTGCCGAAAAGACGCACGGCGCTTATGATTGAAGCAGATGAAGGGCTTGATTTGGCTTCTATGCCGATGACGATTGATGTAGATGAACAGTTTTATCTCAAGCCAGAAGGAAGGCAGATTTTAATCTCGCCTGCCAATGAAGATCCGATGCCGCCATGTGATGTTCAGCCTGATGAAATGGATATTGCCATTTGCATTGATCGCATAGAGCGCGCCTTTACACTGGATATAAGGAGCCTGAAATCAAAATGGGCAGGTTTGCGCAGCTTTGTAAGCGATAAGGAACCGGTGGTCGGTTATTCTGATAAGGTAGACGGGTTTTTCTGGCTGGCTGGGCTAGGTGGCTATGGCATTCAAACCAGTCCAGCACTCGGCCGGTTAGCAGCCGCGGTCGCTTTGGGTGCAGAAATACCATCAGATATTGCACAGACAGGCCTGACGCCAGAGATGCTTCATCCAGCACGGCTGCAGAAATCCCAGCCCATCTGAGGCTATTTTCATCATCGCCGCTGTGCTGATTTGGTGCTTTATTTAATCATAACAGGCCAGAGCTGGGCCAAACAGCGCTTCATCGGGCTGAATGCCTAAACCAGGACCAGTTGGCAAGGTGATATGCCCATCGACAATCTTGATCCCGCCATCTTTATCATAAGGTGTGCTGATATAGGGCTCTGCTAACCACACGCCTTCATTTAAGTCAGCTTTAACTGTTGCACCGATATGTGTACAAGCTGCGGCGATAATATCCCCGCCCCATGAATCATCGCATGTATGGGGCAGGCTCAACGCATCACAGACTTCACGGAAGGTTATCATATGCATCAAACCGCCCAGTCGTGTTACTTTCATCCCAAAGCCATCAACCAGCCCTTCTGATGCTGCACGAATGACGGTGTTCAGGTTGACACCGCTCTCATCCATATAGATGGCATGGCTTACCAATGGCCGAATGATGCGCAGCTCATCTATTGTGTTGGTCGGTTGTTCCATCACAAAGGGTATATCCTGACAGGCTTGGCTTAGCCGGATGGTATCCCTGGACGTCAGACCTCGGTTACCATCTACAGCCAAGCTGACACCACTGGTTTTGATCACTTCCCAGACCTTTTTGACGGTCTCAATATCCTCTTCGACAGCTCTGCCGCCAATTTTGACCTGTATACGGGGATAGCCTTCTATCACTTTTTCTTTGACCAGGCGTGCAATCTCATCTGGGCTATCGACACCGGTGGCAAAATAAGAGGGAATGCGTGCCATCTGCGCCCCGCCAAGTAGGCTGGAAACCGGCAAGTTAAGATGCTTGCCCATCACATCATAAAGGGCGATATCAATCGCTGCTTTGGCATAATGATGGCCTTTTAATTGGTCATCCATCTGGCGGTGCACATCTAGCGGCAGGATTTGGCAACCAATGAGCCCTGGTGCTATTTGTGCCAAGGCAGCATGTGCACCTTTTGCATGCGCTTCTGCATAAAGCGGGCCTACCGGACAGGTTTCGCCCCATCCAACAAGCCCATTATCAGCGGTGATTTTAACAAGGGTGGTATCCAGATGGGTCACACTTGCTTTCGCCATGGTATAGGCTTTGCCTTTTACAGGCAGTTCAAAACCAAAGATTTCTATTTTCTTGATACGCATGAATTTTTCGCAGTGTTGTGATGTTTCTGACTCGGGGCCTGAGGTTAACTTAGCATGGCCTTACAACTGGGCAAGATTGTTACACAGCCTGATTTTCAGACATGTTGAAGGATAGAATGTCTATCTGCCTTACCGGCGATTTGGCCCGATTGATTTGCTTTTCGTTCATCGCAAGGGATTTTTGCGGGGTCTAATGATTGACGTACCCTTTAAATTATCACAATTTAGCGCCATGATTTCATGCGCATAAGAAGGTTAGGTGATATCATGGGACAGAATTTCATTGCCGGTGAATGGCGCAACGGGGTTGCTGAAATCGCCAATATCAACCCATCGGATACATCAGATATTATCGGCCATTTTGCACAGGCAAGCCGCACGGATCTAGAAGATGCTATTCAGGCTGCGCGTGATGCCTCTGTAATCTGGGCCCAGAGCGGGCTTGAAACACGCTATAATGCGCTGATGGCAATTGGCACAGAATTGATGGCACGCTCAGAAGAGCTAGGCCGGTTGTTATCTCGTGAAGAAGGAAAGCCATTGGCAGAAGGGAAGGGCGAGGTTTACCGTGCAGGCCAATTTTTCACCTATTATGCCGCCGAAACCCTGCGCCAATTAGGTGAAAATGCAGATTCGGTGCGCCCGAATATCGAAATTGATGTGCGCCGTGAACCTGTTGGTGTGGTGGCTATTATCTCGCCTTGGAATTTCCCGACAGCCACTGCGGTCTGGAAAATCGCACCAGCATTGGCCTTTGGTAATGCGGTGATTTGGAAGCCAGCCAATCTGGTCCCTGCAAGTGCGGTGGCACTGACTGAGATTATCGCGCGTCAGGAACTACCAAAGGGCTTGTTTAACCTTGTCATGGGCTCAGGGGCTGAGATTGGTGATGCGCTGGCCAGCCATGCTGGCATTGATGCGCTGACCTTTACTGGCTCTTTAGATGTAGGTCGCCAGATTGCGGCGGCGGCTGCGCCTAATCTGACAAAATTGCAGATGGAAATGGGCTCAAAAAACCCGCTGGTTATCATGGATGATTGTGATATGGATTTGGCGGTTGCTTGTGCCAGTGGCGGTGCTTTTGGCGGTACAGGCCAGAAATGCACAGCCTCATCACGGCTGATTATAGATGACAAGATTTATGATGAATTTGCCGAGAAATTGGTTCAGGCCGCGCAGGCTTTGCGCGTTGGTCATGCCCTGGAAGAGAACACCATGATGGGCCCTGTTGTCTCTGAGGCGCAATTGGCCTCTAACCAACATTATCTGGATGTTGCCAGACAAGAAGGCGGCGAAATCTTGTGGGGCGGTGATGTATTGACCCAGCCTACCCAAGGTCATTACATGGCCCCTGCGGTCATCGCCGGTTTGCCAAATTCAGCACAGGTGAATCGCGAGGAAATGTTCGGTCCAATGACCTGCCTGATAAAGGCTTCTGGATATGAAGAGGCATTGCATCTGGCCAATGACACCCAATTTGGCCTCACCGCTGGGATTATGACCAGCTCTCTTGCCAGAGCAAACCATTTCCGCCGTCATGCCAAAACAGGGGTGGTGATGGTCAATCTGCCAACCGCAGGCACAGATTATCATGTCCCATTTGGTGGCAGGGGCGCATCATCTCACGGTGTGCGCGAACAAGGCCGCGCGGCTGTTGAATTCTATACCACAGTGAAAACAGCCTATGTAGGTCTGCCTGCTGGTATGCCAGATTAAACAAAGCCGCATCTGACCCCTGATGTTATGTAAGGCGATGTGGTATCAGATCACTTTATCGGCTAATAATTTTTCCAAATCGGAATTGCCGCCGACCAATTGCTGATCCACAAAAATCATTGGAAATGTGGGAAATCCTGTCCACATTTTGAGTGCGAGGCGGCGGCGCCATTGCGCTGTATAGCTGCCATATTCAAGATAGGTGAAATCTAGCCCAGCCTTTTCAAGGTTGCGGCGGGCTTTCCAGACCGCATCATTCCAGCGCATGCCCACTACCACAATGCGGTTTTGTGCCACTGCCTCTTCGACCTCGGCCACGATATCATTGTGAAATGAGAGCACCTGGTCCCGAATGTTAGGGTGAAGCCCGTCAGAAGATAAAAATTTACGCATGATTTGGTCTCATTTGTTACTTTAGGTTTTTGTTTTTTTGACAGCTGAGCTCTCATCTGAGCTGGTCAGCATAATTTTCAGCATCTGTCACGCTACATTTATACTGCCCACCACAACCCAACGCACCAAGTCGGTTGGCCTCATTAACAATGGCTTGCTTAGCCTTGTCAGAGAGTGAATCCCAGGTACGCAAAGCTGCATCAATATCTGAAGACGCGACCTGAATAGCTTCAACGGCGTTATCAATCACCTCATCAATGATGGTTTGAATATCCGCTGGTAGGGCATTTGCAGCTTCATCTGCGGCCTTTACCGCCTGTGCAATATCTCTTTCACTAAAGCCGCTCGCATAATAATTATTTGCCGCATTTAAAATATCGGACAATTTGTCAGATCGTTGAGCAATTTCATCCATCTGCCCTGTAGAGACCAGTGCCACCGTTTCTTCAATGGTCTCAACCACCGCAGCTTCGACATCACCTTTGTTTTCTTCCAAATTTTCAGCCAGTGTCGATAAGTCTAAATCAAGGTCAGTCACATCATTAACCACTGATGCGGTGATTATATTTTTGATTTGCTTAGTGGATTTTCCGATCAGGTCGACAACCGGTACAAAGACCAAATCATCGCCAGCAAAAACAAAGACCTGATCATTGATAAGCCCTGCTTTTTCACCGCCATTTTGGGCGTTCCTTTTGAGGAATTCGCGTGTCTCTGGTGAGGCGCTCTCAAATAGCTGCCCATCTGATAAGACATGCCCAGAGGGAATGGTGAGCCCGGTCGTTGCTTCCTCATCATCTTTGTCTTTGTCTTCATCTGATGCAACAGCCACATCTTCTAATTCAACCTCTAGACAGCTATCTGGATCGGCAAAGCAATCGCTTAACTCTAAGTCCGATGCAGAGCTGACAGCAGAACAAAATAAGCTGGTCGTGAGGATTGATAGATAAAAAATACGACAGATCATTTGAATAATTTAGGGTGCTTCTTTTTCGCTTTTTCTAACGATAGATTAGTGCCAAAAAAGATGAAATCTGTGCCTTTGCCAAATAAGGTAAACTCACCTTTGAACAGGTTGGTGATTTCAAATTTGGCATCAATCTCGCCATAGCCGCTGCATCTCAACTTCACGGCGCTGCGTGATTTGAAATTGAATTCACAGATTTTCTGCAAATTTTCATCATAGAGATTACCACCTGTCTTTTTGCTCAGATAATCTTGCTCAATGATGACACGTTCAGCCTGGCCTTCGCCTTTTTTGCGCAGGATGATTGTCCCAACTGTGCGGACATAAAACCGGCTATTGGCCGGGTGATCTGTTGTTTGGCCATTTATGATCACATCTGTTGGGATGGTGCAGAAATCTATCACCTCATCTGGGAATCCGGCCATGCGTTCTAAAACAGCTGCCTTCCATTTTTTCAGACTTGTGGCTGATTTATTCGGATAAGACCACCAGCTATAAGAGATACAGGGTGGCTGACCCATCCACATTTGCAGTGTGTCTTTACCTTTGAGCTTTTTAAAGGTTCTTTTGCTCTTTGAATTCCAATAGCCATTTTTGATATAATCAGAGAGGTGAAAAGCAGTTCCGGTTTGCTGATAGGTTTTCGCGGTGAGGTCTGTCTTTTCAAAAGAGGCAGGTATTTCAACAGCTTCCTGTTCTGTCTCAATCGCTGTGTTGTTTACTGCGCGATCATCGCATTGACCCCACACATCCCCCATAGACGCAAAATGTTTGGGTGACGGCGCGATCCTGATTTTGTTATTTGTGAGAAAATGGGTCACCAAATACCGCATTTTTATCTCACGCCCTTTAGAATCTTGTGTTTTCAACACAGACGAAAATTCAAATTTTTTGGAGGTGTTATAGTTAAACTGACCAGCTAGGCGCTCGCCATTGATCAGCAGGATGGGCGTGTCTTTGATGACTTCGATTTCGATTTGATCAGGTACCCAGCTTCTCAGTACCTCTTCTGATACATTTTGCATGCGATAATCATCGAGTGTACATCGATATAAATCTGCACTTAGCGCCTGATAAGGCATAAACAAAAATGTAAACAGACTTAAACTGAGCTGAAAACCACGTCTTAACCAAATCATCTACCAATCCTTATCCTACATACGCACCCGCCAGCGCATCTGCCTAGCATATATCACCGCTTGCCATACTAAAATCAGATGTCGGCGGTCAACTCTTTTGCCGCAATAAACCGCCTTCTGGTGCCCTGCCAATCTTATCTATCAGCCAGTCTTATCTATCAGGCATTGACAATTTGGCTTCTCAGGCTGGCAACTTCAGCCATCAATAAATCAATATCAGCCTGTTTAATCCCGACCGCGCGCAGGCTGTCTTCCAGATGGGCGGCCACACGCTGAAAATGATAGGCAGTGATTTGAAACGGGGCGTGGGCCTCTGACATCGCCCGTCCAGTATAGATTTTAGGCCCACCGGTTATCGAGCCGATAAAAGCAGCCATATGTTCACGCAGCACATCCATATCTACCTTTTTGAAAAAAGGGGCCAGCACCTCATCTGCCAGCAAGGCATCATAAAGCATCTCAGAGGCACCGCTTGTTAACCGACTGCCATATCGGCTGTATAATTCACTTACCATGTCAGACAGGCTCCATATCCTAACACACGCACTATCTATCTTAGTTCCAGATCATGACAAGAAAGAGCAGGAGAGGCAAGGGCAGGCACAGGCTCTGGTCAATTCTATGTAAGCTGCTAGCCAACGAGATCAATTTAGATGGTATACCACTATAAACCGATACGCGAGCTCAACAGCAAGCTTGTCTCAGTCTCAGTAATGCCGGCAATTTTGCGTAAACGCGAGATGGCTGCATCAAATTCTTCAAGGGTGTTTGTCTGAATTTCAGCCACTAAATCCCATTTGCCATTGGTGGTGTGTAGTCTGGTGAATTCCGGCATTTTCTTGATTTTTTCAATCGCTGCTTCTTCTCTATTGGCTTCTGCGTTGATCAGCACCCAGCCTGAAATCCGGTGTTTGAAATCCTCAGAGCCCAACACCACTGTATAGCCGCGGATAACATCCTGTTCTTCCAGCTTTTTCATGTGATTGTCTATCGTGACCCGGCTCAGTCCCAATTCATGAGACATTTGGGTAACAGACATACGTGCATTTCGTTTTAACAGATTGATAATTTTATGGTCGTTCTGGCTTAGCATTGTGCAAACTGTAAAAATTTAAGTCGTTATTGAGCAATTTTCCTACTTCAGGATGAGACGATGAGGCTACATCCTATCGTTAGATTATGAGCATATTTCAAAGAACTCATAGAAACTAATTGTAAAAAAATAGGTCATATTTTTACAAAATGTCTAAAATGAGGGTAAAAATGCAAAAGTTTTATCATATTTTGGCGTTGGTTTGCTTTTTGTGCATGCCAACCTTGGGACAGGCCACCCATGGATCGGCTTGTTCGCTCAATGCAGATGGTGAAATCACAGATGCGGCGTCCGGTTCTGGCAATACTTATTGTTTCCCGGATTTTCAGGAAGCGCGCGTAACATTCACCAAGATCATGGTCTGTCCGTCAGAGCCCACCCGTACCAATTATACCGCTTTGTGCACATCTTTATTCGAAAATGAGGCTGGCGCACAGGTGACGTTGAGTTCAACTGTTGATTTTCCCATGCCATCTAACGGTCCGATGTCTGTATCCACAGGCACATACACGCATATTGTGATGTTGATTAACGGCTTTATTGAGAGCAGATTTACCGTCACTTTTGATTCAGCCCGCAAGGGTGCAGGCAGTACAGACGGGACGACTTGCTATACTGTTGGCAATAGTGAGGTTTGGAAGAACCAGTATAATCCCGCATATACCAATGTCATTTGTGATACGCCTGCCAATGCAAATCCTGGCTTTTCTTTTGAGCATTCCATCATGTGTACCAGTGGCGGCACAGTCCGGAGCAATACAAAAAACTGGACCACAGATCCAGGCAGCGGGGCAGAGCGCGCCTCTTATTGGGTTGAAGATGACGGGGTCACGCTCCAGAGCTATAGCTCGTCTTCTTGTCCTTCTGGCCCAGCCTCATCTATCGGCGAGGCAACATTCCAGCCAGCCCCCAAGCATCTGAATTTTCAGAAATTGGCGACACCGCTGACGGTCACCCCCTCTACCAGCACGATCGAATTTAGCTTTGATTCATCAGGGGCTGGTTTGGTCAAACAAACGAAAAATAGCGCATGCAGCTTTGCAGGCGGCTGTATTACCGCCTTGCGCAGTAAAGCCCCTGAATTTTCAATTACAGCACGATAGGAGACGGCAATGATCAAAAAGATTTACGCGACCACCGCCCTTGTTGCCCTCACTGCGACACTGACCATGCAAGCCGTGGCGCAAAGCGACACTCAAACGCTTGTCGATACAGGTAAAAAAGCAGCCTTGTCTGAGATTGACAGCTATCTCAAAGAGACAGCCCATGATCTGGTGGGTGGGCGCCTCAAACATCTTGAAGTGTCTGTCACCGAAGATGATTGGAAAATCGGCGGCGAGGCCTTGGCGGTGATAGGTATCGCTGAGAGTGCGCATAATTTTACCTTTACCCAACTTTCTGCTGCGCGGCGTTTTGAGCGGACAACCGTGAATGCTGGCATTGGCTATCGCCAATTTACCGATGATGGAAATGGCATTTTTGGGGCCAATATCTTTGGTGATAGCGAGCTGGATACAGGCCATCAGCGGGTTGGATTTGGGCTTGAATATCTCGCGCTGAGCGGTAGCCTCCATTTCAATCATTACAGCCGGATTTCAGGTGAGAAAAAGGTAAAAGGTGTGGTTGAAAAGGCAATGTCAGGCGAAGATTTAGCCTATCATTATACCTTCCATGATTTGCCTTACACGCCTTCTGTCTCGGTGCGGGGTTTTCGTTGGCGCGGCGATGACGGCTATAAAGTCTCAGGCAATGAAATGGGGCTCGGTCTGAAACTGACGAACCAAATGCGCCTTGAGATGTTCCGAAAAGATGAAAGCAAATCAAAGGCTGAAAGCAGGGCGCAAATATCCTATGTGATCCCTTTTGGGACTGGCCTAATCGGTGATTCTGACGCTAATGTGGGGATATCCAAGGATAAATCACATTTACAACAGATGATGTATCAGCCTGTAAAACGCCAGAACCATATTAAGAAAACAACAGTGAATTTGGGTATCGTCTTTACAACTGGATAAGAAGAAGCGGGTGAAAAGAGGGTGTCTCACATGAGCGGGTTCAAGTTTTTTGGTACGGTTTTTGCTGCGGTATTATGCCTGTCAACTGGCTTACATCAGGGTGTAGCCAAGGCTAAGAATCTCAAAAAAGACGCGTCCTATGCCTATAATCCGCAATATGAGAAATATAAGGACAGTATCAAAACGCCGCTGCGCGGGCTGAAAGTGCCTGATAATTTTACCCTCGTTGATGATTTTGACAGCTTTATGCGCTGGCATGATAAACATACAACAGGGAATTGGGATGATAGTCGAGGCTTCATTACTTATCAAAAAGAGGCAGGCGTTCGAATTGAAAAATGTGCAGATAATGCAAAAACCCTAACCGGTACATCAGCGGTAAGTGCAGGCATTGATGAAGGCCCGGTCTTCACCGAAAATGACTATCGTTTTGCCTATACTGAAACACAAGGCAGATGCCAAAATGTGTTCGCACAGCGCTTCACTCATAACCCGAAGAAAGGCGCAACAACCTATGCCGATATCTTGAGATATTGGCAGGCAAATGATGTGCTGAAAAACATCAATAAAACCACCAAATCCATACCAACCGATAACACGCGGCGTACAAGCTTTACTTATGCCACGCGCTCTGTGGTAGGTGATTCCATGGCCCACTATGCGCTATATCACCGGCTCTATGGTCTAGACGAGACAGAGCAAACGCAAATTGACGAGATGTTCACCCATTTTGTCACAACTTATGATTATTACGCAGCCTTTAAGGCCAGTGGCAATTACTTTGCGCGGGTATGTAATCTGGGCAAAGGGGCCACTGTGACACCAGAGGGTACAAATGATCATTGCGGCTCTGCAAATCTCAGGATTGCAGTGGGTGCGACTCTTTACGGGTTAGAATTTGGCAATCAGATAGTCTTTGATTACGGTATTCGCCAGCTTGAGATTACCCTGGCGACTTTTGATGAGAACAAAGCCTACACCGCCCAAATTTATCGCGGTATGCTGGCCCTTGGTTATGCACGTCAAATCATCGCTGAATTAGACAAGCTCGATTATGCGTTTGAAAAGGCATTCGGACTTGATTTCGTCAATATGAAAACACCTCATGGCGTAACGCCAGGCGAGGTTTATCAAGAGATGCTGGTCTTTGCGACTGAGCCTGAACGCTTGTTATATTATTTCAAAAATAATGGCTATGGCGCAGATGAGAGAGGCGGAGATTTCAAGGCCACTGTGCAGAAAATCAAAGAAGGTGTCTATAATTACCGCGCGGTCTGGGAAGCCTTTAACGAGCGGGAATATTACACGCTTGGCGGGGCGATGGCCCAAGCCTATTTCCCAGAAAAATTCCAAGAATATGTCATCAAGGGGCGTGATCATAAATTTTTGATTGAAGGCTCGGTCAATGTGGGTTTTAACAATCTGGTTTTGCGTATGGCCACCGGTGATATGAAGATGCCTGTATTGCGCAATAAATCGGCTTTTCAGGATATGGACCAGCTCATCCGCCAGTCAGACAGGCTGGTGCGCGCAGTCCATGTCGCACAAGCTCCTTTAATCACGCAGAACATGAAATGCAGCGCTGAAATCACACGATATCTTAAATCCAGTGAGGAATTTAAAAAAATAGCTGAAGGCTATGTCACCATCAAAGCTGGCAAATTGGGATTAGATAATCTCTATTGGGAAACCGGTAATAACAGGCGCTGGAAAGAGCTCAGCCAATATACCGATATATCTGTACGCCAGGACGGCTTTTTGACAGGCAGGCTGCCTGTATTTTCAATGTTTGGTTCTGAAGAAATTGCTGTCTTATTGCTGGCAGAAAACGCCAAGGCAAAAGGCGAGGCCGGCTCTCCAAATGGAGATTATAAGCTGTTCACAAAACAAAATGCCGATTTGGAAATCACCCTTAAGATACGCGCGTGCCGCTAAGGGTGCCAGTCTTAGTCTTGTTGACCAGTCTTAGTCTTGTTGATTGGACGGCGTGCAGCCCCTCAGCGTATCACCAGTCGATTTCAGCTTTGTCTCTAAAGAATTTACCTGTCGGGCCTTTTTCATCCAGAGTCGCGAGCCAGCAAATCGTCTCAGCACCTTTTTCAGGCGAGCGTGTGGCAAGCATGCCGCCCATTCTGGTACGCACCCAGCCCGGGCATGCCGCATTGACCTTAACATAGTCAGGCAGGCTGTTGGCTGCTGCTAATGTGAGGGCATTTAACGCAGCCTTTGCAACGCCATAACCGCCGGGGCCACCCAGCCCATCTGAAAATGCGCCCCAACCAGAAGAGACATTGACAATGCGGCCATAGCCATGAGCGACCATCTGCGGGACCACCCGTTTCATTAACTGAAAAGGCCCATCCACCATCACAGCTATGGAGTCTTCAAATTGACCTTGCGGGTCAAACACGCTGCCGCTTCCCAATATGCCTGCATTATTGATGAGGATATCCAGAGGGCCAACAGCTTCAATTGCATCCTGAATACTGTGCTGGTCTTTGACATCAAGCTGAATAGCTGTTGCACCACATTGACGCGCTGCTTTTTCGCCCTCTGCCAAATGGCGGGCACCTAAAAACACCTGATGCCCCATGGCCGACAGGGTTTTGCATGTGGCAAGACCAATGCCTCTGTTGCCACCTGTTATAAGTGCTTTTTTCATGGCTGCGCCTTATTGTTTATGATGTTGTCTTGCAATATTCTACATAGTAGACGTGAGCACCAGACCCCAACGCTGAAAGATTAAACCTATCGCGTCAAGTCAAGGGAGAAGATCAGAAGCGTAAATGAAAGGATGAAAACATGAAAGCCTATTGCGCTCATCTGATATTCGGGCTGTCTTTAGGGTGTGTGCTGTCGTCAATGGCTTTTGCAGGCGGGCAATATCAATGTAGCTTTAAGGGAGTGGGCGAGAAAATATTCACCCGCTCAGCAGATGCAACCCAGTTTACCGATCAAAAGGGGAAACGCTTTGATCTGCTCGAAAATGCAGATTTCCTGCAATTACGCAGCGCTGACATAGACCCAGATAATATCAATAATCCCTTTACCGTTTATCTGATTGATAAAAACACACACCGTATCCGCCAGATATCCGGTGCGATGCGCGCTGCCCCGATGATGGCTGATGGTATCTGTCAGCATGTTAAAAAATAAACACCCAAAGAGATTTAAATTTTGGTTAGGATGAGTGGCTATGATGTTGTGAGAGCCAATATGCCAATGCCTATTAATGCTGGACCGAAAAAATCTGGACCGAAAAAATCTGGACCTGAACTATGCGACGCACCGCAAGCTGTCACGAAACGGCCAAAAAACACCCTGCCAGCCGGGGCCTGTGACTGTCATTTCCATATTTTTGATGCCCCTTCTCAGCAGGTAGCGGCGCGCAGCTATACAGCCCCTCGGGCCTCTCTGGCAGATTATAAGCATCTTCAGCATATGTTGGGCATTGAGCGGTCTGTTATTGTCCAGCCCAGTATTTATGGCAGCGATAACCAGACAACACTCAGTGTATGCCAGTCAGACCCGCATATGAAAGCGGTGATTGTGGTTGATGAGGCTATTTCAGATGCCAGTTTACGCGCCTATGCAGACGCAGATGTGGTGGGCTGCCGGGTCAATTTGCTTTTCTCAAGCGGTGTTGATAGCGGCCAGTTAAAAGAGTTTGCCTATCGCATTGCCGATTATGGCTGGCATTTGCAGATTCTGGCAGATATCTCACAATTTGAGGCACTAGGTAGCGTGATCCCGGATTTGCCTGTGCCTGTTATGTTTGATCATATGGGACATATGACTACATCGCTTGGTATCGCACATCCTGCTTTTCAACGATTCTTAAGCTTATTGAGTGCAGGTCAGCTCTGGGTCAAACTCTCTGGGGCTTATCGGATATCTGGCCAAACGGATTGTCGTTATGATGATGTGGCTGAATATGTATCCGCCTTGGTTGCAGCCAATCCAGACCAGCTGGTCTGGGGCACAGACTGGCCGCATCCGAAATTTGCAGGACCTATGCCTAATGATACGGATTTGCTAGATCAATTTTTTGACTGGGTGCCCAATTCAGCACATCAACAGGCCATTTTTGTAGATAACCCCGCCTCATTCTACCGGTTTTAAGAAAGGGATATTATGTCAGATTCAGTGAAAAATGCGCTGGCGGTGCTGGATAACCATATCATAGCGCTGAATGCACATGATGAGGCCGCGCTGCAAAAAACCATGCATTTTCCGCATATCCGGCTCAGTGCCGCTGAATTAAAGCTCTGGCCCACGCCAGAAAGCTATTTTACTGATTTTAAAAAGCGGGCAGGAGGGGCGTGGCATCATTCTGCCTTTCACGATATCAAAGTGATGGCAGACAGCGATACTAAAGTGCATCTGGATGCTGAAATCATCCGATATGATGTGAATAATGACATCATTAATCGGTTTCGCTCTTTATGGGTGGTCACAAAAGAAGACGGCCATTGGGCAGCCAAAATGCGTTCATCATTCGCCGCACAGTAAGCTGGCCTAAGATATACCTGCCAGAATATATTACCTGCCAGAAGATATTACCTCACAGATATTTTTCATAAACACCCCTCAACGCGTCAGGGTTAGAGTGTCATTGCGCAGGTTAGGACAGTCAATCTATGAGCATACCCTAAATAAGTTTTTCATTTATTTTAGGCTCATTTTTCTCTAGAAATAGGTCAGTTCATAATGATGAGGTGATCGGTATGAAGAAATTTATTTTAAGCTGTGCTTGCGGTGTGATGCTGGCAAGTCCGGTATGGGCAGATGGGCTTGATATGCTGGGCCGCACAAGCGTGTCTGTGTCTGACACACAAGATGGCGATGCAGCCTTTGAGATTGAAACAATCCAGCCTATCAGCCAGACAGCTGAAACATTGAAACACACTGTTTTCTTCCAGGGGCGTTTGGCCAGCCAGAATTCAGATGAAACCATCAATGTGGGTATCGGCTATCGTAATTTGGCAGATGACGAGAATATCATTTACGGTATCAACGCCTTTTATGATGCGACGACTGAATATGATCACCGTCGGGCCAGCTTAGGCTTAGAAGCCATTGGCAAGCGTTATAGTTTGCGCGCCAACATTTATTCAGCGCTGTCCAATGAAAAGAAAAAGGTGAGCGGTGCGGTAACCACCTATCAGTCAGCACTTGATGGTTATGATTTCAGCCTCGATATGCCTATGCCTTATCTGCCATGGATGCGCCTTCAGGCCACAGGCTATAAGTGGGAAGCTTTGAAAGATTTTGACGATATTTCAGGGTCACGCCTGACATTGCTTGGTAATCTGACCAATCAGCTCTCTTTTGAAGTCGGTGCTGATGACAATAATTATCAGGGGACTGATAATTTTGTAAAGCTGACTTACAACCTCAATGGTCATGCAGGCAATGGCATCACCGCTACGCTGGCCGATGGTGAGACCGTGGGTGAGGCAGGTGAGCGCAACCTCAGAGACCATTTGCTTGATAAGGTTGTCCGCAATAATAACATTGTTGTTCAGACACGTGGCGGCGTCGTAATTGGGAGATCAAACTGATGTTGAAAAAAATTCTTCTTATAGGCGCTTTCAGCCTTATTTCAACAGGTGCCATGGCGGCTTGCTTTGTGCAAACCGCAACAACATGTCACCCGGCCAGCAAATATGAGGTGGAAATTCAAAAGGTTGAATTATGCACAACCTCATCTTGTTCAAATCCTGTTGTTGTAGCCTCTTCTGTGCAGTCATTTGATATTGCCGCAGCGGGTGTGGGCGCGGCAGTTGGTGAATATGCTAGTCTCGATGATGTGCCAGCAGGTATCTACACCCATGTTCGCACAACCATTGATAATGAATTGACCTATTCTGCGGCGGCCGTGACAGGATGCACCACGGCTGTAACAGATGCCAATCACACCTATACCAGTAACGCTACTTTTGATGCGACCTTGGCCAATAATAACAGCACCTTTGGCATCACATGGAATACCGGCAACACAGCCTTTGAACATGTACATGAATTGTCCACACCGCTGGCTATCTCAAAGGCAGGGTCACTGCCTCAGGTGCAGGTGGATTTTGCTACGCAGGAAGCGGCCTTATGTGTTGGTGGTACCTTCTATCCTGGGATTCCGGAAATCACCATTAGCGTGATTGCAAACTAAGCATCTTCGCTCTGAAAAAAAACAAAAAGGCCTTGTGTTATCACTTGGCCTTTTTTCATATCGTCTTTTCAGCTCTATTTATAATGCGCGCGCCGATCTGAGAATTGGCGCACTCTTTTGCGCCAGGCCTGATAGCTGCCTGTTTTCAGCTGACTGCGCATCAGGGCTTTCACCTCTTTTTCACGCAAGCCATAAAGCTGTTCTATCTGCGCAAAAGCAGTATGGTCAGATAAAGCCATTTCAATGATCTCGCTGATCTCGCTCTCATTTAGCTTTTTGGCAGGGAGCTCTTTGTTAGGGAGCTCTTTGTTAGGGCGCGCCATATGCTTAAAACCCGCGCAACGGCATATCATCACGGCGTTGCAGCCAGTTATCAGGGCTATAATGTGCCGCCCCGTCTATCATATGCAGCGCATAGGCATAACGTGATTTGGCTGAGCTATTGGTCGGTGAGGTATGCGGCAGGCGGCCATGGAGGAGGATCAGCGTGCCTTGCGATGCTGGCAGAGGGGTGGTGCAATCTGGCAGAGGTGTGTCATCCTGCACGCTCATCTGCATGGTGCTATCGCTCTCACTCAACCGGTGAAAGCGGGTACGTAGGCTCTGTTTATGTGCCCCAGCTTCGGCCCACATACAGCCATTTTCAATGGTCGCATCTTCTAATGCCAGCCAAAAACCAACACAACTCTCAGGCGTGGTATGTAAAAAGGTGGAATCCTGATGTGGATTAACCTCACCGCCAATATGCGGCTGTTTACAGATCACCATGCTCTGGAGCAAGAGCGGGTCTGAAAACCCGACTCCCTTTGCCAGCATGGCCATATCATCAGAGCGCGAAAAAGCATCAAATAAAGGGTCGAGATCATGCAATGCATGCCCAATCTTATTCACGGCCTCTGATTTGGGTTTGATCAGCGCGCCTTGTTCATCCACCGCGCCAGCTTCTAAGAAAAAGGAAATATTACCAGCAGACGCCATAAAATAGTCGCTCGCGGCATGCGATTGCCCTGAAGCTGAGAAAACAACGCGTTGTGCTTCAGCATCAAACCCGTCAATCAGTTGTTTGGTGCGCGCCAGCAAGGCTGAACAGCGCGCTTTACTGGCAAACCCGTCCAATATCAGATAGCCATCTGTCTGATAGGCATCCACCATCTCTGGTTCAAGCTGATTTTGCCATTGAAACCGCCGCGCTGTCCCTGTCATTTTATCCCTCTTTGTGCTGCTGATATCTTTTTTCTCTTTTCATCATCTTAACATAGCACGGCTTTTGCGCAGTGCCAGTTTTGGCAAGGTTGCATTTTAAAATCACCCCCAGCAACGGGTAGATTAATGCGCTCACATCGCTATATTGAGCGGTGCTGAATAATGCGCGGTGGTTTTTGGTATGCAACGTCTATCCTCTCCCTTTTTACTGGCCTTTTTCCTGTTGCTGATGGCAGGCGGGTTTTGGGGCCTGTCGATTGCGGTTACCAAAATCGCTGTTTCAGGCGGCCGCCTCAGCTTTGGGCTTATCGCCTGGCAATCTGCATTTTTGGCTTTGTTCTGCGGCATAGCATTGCTGGTGTTAAGGCGCCGCTTGCAGCTTGATAAACATGGTTATCGTATCGCTATTATGGTGGCGTTTATCGGCACGTTGCTGCCCAATTATTTCAGCTTTATTGCCGCGGCGAAATTGCCGGCAGGGGTCATGGCCCTGATGATATCGCTGATCCCGCTTCTGGCTTATCCGGTTTCTCTTTTGATGCGCTTTGAGAAGATAGAGGGGCTGCGTATGGCTGGGCTGTTATGCGGGGCAGGGGCGATGTGTGCACTCCTCCTGCCAGAGGCCAGCCTACCAGATCGCGCGATGGTGCCATTTTTGGCTGTGGCGGTGATGGCCTCGCTATTTTATGCCTGTGAAGGTAATTTTCTGACCTATTTTAAGGGGCTCACTTATCATCCGCTAGATTTACTCTTTGTGGCCTCAATCCTCACCATGGTACTGGCCAGTTTTATGGCTCTTGCCACAGGCCAGGCCTTTTGGCTGGCTGTGCCGCCCAATGCAGAGGATATCGCCCTCATCACCAGCTCTGCGGCACATTTCGTCGCCTATTCTGGCTATATCTATTTGGTGGCAGTGGCCGGTCCTGTTTTCGCGGCCCAGACGGCTTATGTCTCGACCTCTAGCGGGATTTTATGGTCTATGCTGCTGCTCTCAGAACGCTACAGCCTCTGGATTTGGCTGGCTTTTGCCTTGATGAGTCTTGGCTTATTCCTGGTCCAGCCTCGCCGCCAGCAAGCCTAGACCCATCTCTTCACACTGGCCCTTATTACTGGCCCTTAAAACGGGCCCTTAACATTAGCCCAAAATGACCGGCAGCAGGCTCGCTACCAGCAAGGCTGCCATCATCCGGTTAAACAGCTTATAGGCTTTATCACTGGCCAGGAGTCGCCCAATCAGCGTCCCAAAATAGGCCCATGTCATCACCGATAAGGCGGTGAATAACACATAAATCAAAAAAAGCGGGATCATGCCGGCCAGAACCCCTTCATCTGTGTTCAGATAGGCGGTCATCCCGCTCACCGACACAATCACGGCTTTGGGGTTGACCCATTGAAAGGCAAAGGCAGTCAAAAATGAAATCGGTTTGGCATCTTCTTGGATATGCGCTGGCCCAGCGGTTGCGATTTTCCAAGCCAGATAGACCAGAAAACCAAAGGCCAGGATTTTTAAACCAAACAGCAAATCAGGGAACAGCGTGAATAAGCTGCCTAGTCCAAAGGCACAGCCAATCACCAGACTGCCAAAACCAACCGTGACCCCTACCATATGAGGCAGGGTCCGGCGAAAGCCGAAATTCACGCCGCTGGCCGCGAGCATCAGATTGTTAGGGCCTGGTGTAAAAGCAGCGATGCTGACAAAAACAGCAAAGGAAAAGAGGCTGGCTTGATCCATGACTCTCAGTCTGACAGTGGCTAAAGAATGCGAATTGTTTAGTTAATAGCGTCTTGGACCTGTTTTTTAACGCGATTAAAGATAACTTTGCCATCATCAACCAGATTGCTGCCTGTCTCTTTAGCTGCGCCAAAAAAATTCTCAAAATATGTCCGACCATCTTTGACAACATTGGTAAAGCTGTTGGTCATACCGGTGAATGACTTATTATCAACTTCCAAATCGGCATTATTTTGGGCCAGCACTGCACCGTTGCTTAAGGCAACATAAAGAAGGCCGATAGCAGCAACCTTACCGGCACGCTTAATTCTGGTCATTGTCATCACTCTTCCCCCGAACGCGCCTTCTTAAAAATATTGAAGTGAGCGCCACGTCTGATGTTTATTGAGGGTTATCTTAGGCTGTGGATTAAAAATTGCCAAAGAAAAATCAAAATCCGCCTTATCACCTTATCTTAGCGTGTCAGCTGATCAGTTCTGGCGTTTAACAAGACATGCTAATTTAGCCGCCCAAAGGCTGTCACAGATTTGCATCACCTGTATTTTGGCCATCGCAGGTGTCAGCACACGATAAAGCTGGGCGCCACTGCTCAGATTATGCGGCTCAATGCTCAGCTCAAGACGCCCCAGCAGGTTTGGGCTGCGTGTCCGCAGCATATCTGCCGCATTCCTGGCGGCGTCATCACTGCCAAAAGAACCAAGCTGTGCAACGAAAAGCCGCTCATCCTCAGATATGTTCTTTGCCGGTTTCAGCGGCTTTGCTTTGGGTTGTGGCTTGGCAGGGGCGGGCATCTCAATAGAGGCGCGTTGTGATGCTTTGGCGCGTTCAGCTGCCTGCTCTTGTTCAGCCTGTTCTTGTTTAGCCTGCTCTTGTTCAGCCTGTTTTTGGGCTTTTAGAGCGTCCTTTGCATCTTTCAGCTGCGTTGATAAATTGCTTTGCTCTGCCTTGCGGGCGGTTTCCAGCGCGGCAATTTCATTTTCCGCATTTTGTCTGGTTGCGGCCAGCATTTCCTGCAAAGCAGACTTATCACCTTTCAGGCTGCTGTTCTCTTTGCGTAAATCAACAACCTTATCTTGCAGCAATGCCAGCTCATTTTGCAGCTGCTTTATGTCTTTTGTGAGGGCGTCTGTTTGTGCTTGCCTTGCCGTGTCTGATGCAGCTGTTTGTGGCCTAGCAGACCCATCGCTGAGATAAGCCAAATTGGGAAATCGTTTCAGGATGATTTCATCAGCAGAGGCGAATAATGATCGGCAATTCAAGGCCAGCATATCGCGCATTTGTTCAACGGACATATCTAAAGATGAGCTGCCCTCAGATGAGGTAGAACTGGCTTCACTCAGATTGACAATCAGCCACCGGCGATATTGTGAGATGAGATTATCAATGGCGTCTCCGCTGGCCGGGCTGCCGTTTTCCATTTCACTGGCTCGGCGGATGACCGCACCTGAAAATTTACGTCTCTCTGACCAGAGTTGGCCCAATTCAGGATAGAGAATATCCTGGCTTTCCATAACAGAGGCAAAACCAGCACAGAGCGCGCCTTGTTCAGCCAATGCCCCATAATTGGTCCAGCTTTCAATATTCAGACTCGATTGTGCAGCAGCGGGGCGAATAAGCAGGGTAGAAGACCCAAATAATGCAGATATTATCACCAAGGCCGCCGCCATGAATGTACCGGCAATCCAGTTCGTAAAACGCGTTTGAGACAAGGTGAAAACAAACATTCCGATAGACGCTAAACCCATAGACCAGTAGCCAGATAGTGACGAATTAGTCTGCCTTATCTGCTGACTGCTTGGCAAGGCGCATCGCTTCACTCGCGGCACGGATCAGCGCGCGTGCCTTATTTTGGCATTCTTCAAATTCAGCCTGCTCTTTACTGTCATAGACAATACCGGCACCTGCCTGAACATGCATCTGACCCTGATGGAGGATCGCGGTACGCAGCGCAATACAGCTATCAAGCTCGCCTGCCGCGCTAATATAGCCTATCGCCCCTGCATAGATGCCGCGTTTATCAGGTTCCAGCTCGTCAATGATGTTCATCGCTCGTATTTTAGGTGCCCCTGATACAGTACCGGCCGGAAAGCCAGCAATCAGCGCGTCAATCGCGTCGAGCTGAGGTCTGATTTTGCCCACCACTTCTGAGGCGATATGCATCACATGACTGTAATATTCGACAACAAATTGTGAGGTTAAGTGCACAGAGCCAGCTTTGGCGACACGCCCCACATCATTGCGTCCCAAATCAAGGAGCATCAGATGTTCAGCGCGCTCTTTGATATCCGAGAGCAAATCATCGGCCTGTGCCTGATCTTCTTCCGCATTTGCCCCGCGTTTGCGGGTGCCAGCGATAGGGCGGATGGTTACATCTCCATCACGCAGGCGCACCAGAATTTCAGGGCTTGAGCCAACAATCGCCAGGTCACCTAATTTAAAATGAAACAGGAAAGGTGAGGGGTTTAACCGCCTCAGCGAGCGATATAAATCCATCGAAGGCAGACGGAAAGGAAAGCTGAAACGCTGCGAGAGCACCACCTGGAAAATATCACCCGCTTTGATATAATCCTTGGCCTTTTTCACCATATTGAAAAAAGTCTCTTTGGACATATTTGCCGCCGGTTCAGCCGGTATCTCATGCACATCACGCTTTGGTTCAACAGGCAGTCCTGCATTAAGCTGGGCTTCCAGCCTGTCAAGGCGCGCGCTGGCTTCGGCAAAGGCCATATCGGCATCTGTATGCTCAGCTGCCCTGATCTGGGTGGCAAGCGTAATGGTGTCTTTTAGCCTGTCAAAAATCGCTACCAGCGATACCCGCATCAGCATCGCATCACTAACATCAATCTGGCGGTCATTATGATCTGAAATATTTTCAATTTCACGGATCATATCATAGCCAAAATAGCCAAACAGGCCGGCTGCCATGGATGGCAGCGGGGCTGTGTCTGGCATTTCTGCTTCTGCCATCAGGGCTCTAAGCGATTCCAGCGGTGCGCGGCTATCGACCTCAAATGCCGCATCATCTTTAGGGGTACGATTGATTGAGGCCACGCCATCCCTACATTGCCAGAGCAAATCCGGGGCCAGCCCGATCACTGAAAAACGCCCTCTGACCTCACCGCCTTCCACTGATTCCAGCAAACAGGCATGGGTTTGCTGATCTGCCAGCTTTAGCATCGCACCAACAGCGGTCTGGGTATCGGCCAGCATCTCGCGATAGATAATCTGGTTGTGCCCGGCCTCTAAGTGAAAGCGGCAGAGCTCAGGGCTGTGATGCGCACGTGGTTTATCTGCAGAGGGTGCAGTTTCAGAAGGGCTGACAGGGCTCATTGGGCCGCACCACCCACCAGAATTTGCTGAACACGTTCTGGATAGAGTTGCAGGTCAAACCGCTCAGAGAGCTCGACTGCAATGGCTGAACCTAAATCCCGTTCTACCGCCGCACGTAGGCTCTGGGCCAGATTATCTGCCGCGGTGTCAATGTCGGCCTGGTCAGCTGGAATAATATCTTGCAGCTGCATCAAAACAGACGCATTGCCGGTTTCGATCAGCTCAATATCGCCGATATTGGCGGCAAAAGCAGCGCGCGCAATCAGACCAGCATCATCGTTCAGTAAACCTGTACCAGCACGAGTGAATTCAGGGCTAAGGGCGATATCAGCAAAGGTGCTGGCTTGTGTTCTGGCCTGTTCTGCATCTGCCTTTGCCTTTGCAACAGCCTGCTCGGTCTTCCAGTCTGCCATTACACGTGCACTGACCTCGGCAAGCGCGCGCGTCCGGCTGGCGGTTTCAGAGACAGGCTGGAGCACAAAATAGCTATCTTCGCCATATTGAGACACAGCGCCAATCTCATCAACATCCAGTTCCCAGAGCGTCGCAACAAAGCCAGGATCTTGCACTAATCCCTCAAGCGTATCAGCGGTAATCACATTGCCGTCTATATCAAGGCCGTTGCGATCCATCGCCGGCAGGCGGACGACCGAAAGACCAGCACCTTGTGCCGCTTCTGCTAGGGTTGCCCCACTGCCAATCGCATCTTCCAGCTCATTGACACGCTCAAACAGCTTATCAAACGCTTGTTCACGCTTTAAACTGTCTTCTAATTCTGCTTTCACCGCGTCAAAATTGGCTTCTTCACCTTCCTCAGCGCTATCCACAATGGCAATCTGATATCCAAAGAGTGTTTGAACAGGACCAACAATATCGCCGACATTAGCAGCAAAAACCACCTCTGCCAGTGCCGGATCCAAATCATCAGATGCAACCTTGCCCAGCTGAATATCTTCTGCTGTCCAGCTCAGGCGGGCCTCAGCCACAGCGGCGAAATCCTGACCAGAGGTGATGTCGCCCAAAGCCGCTTTTGCTTCTTCTTCTGATAGAAACAGCATCTGGCGGACGCCGCGCAGAGGCGGGGTGACAAAGCTATCTTTGCGCTCTTCAAACGCGGTTTTCAGCGCCTCTGCTGAAATTTCAATCTGGCTGGCAAGGCTGCTGACACTTGCAAAGACAACCTCAGCTTCTCTGAGTTCTGCTGCATCATAAGCCGCGCTATTTTCGCCATACCAGCTGGCCAGAACGGCATTATCCGCCTCTGCAATATCATCTGGCTTAACCTCAAATGTGACCAGCTTGGCGGTGCGTTTTTCCAGTTGGAAAGCGGCAATCGCCTCAGCAGAGGCTGTTGGATAGCGCCCACCAATGGTAATCGGGTCTAATAATTGTCTCTGTTTAATGTCATCTTCTAACTGTGCAATAAAGCTGGCTTCGGTCAGGCCGGCACGGCTCAGCACACTTAAAAAGCGGCCTTCTGAAAATTGACCAAGATCATCTTGAAAGGCAGGGGCCGTGCGAATAGCATCGCGCACCATCTGGCGGGACACAGCAATGCCAAGCCGGTTGCTCTCAGCACGCAGCAAGGTAATCCGCGCCATCTGGCCGATAATCTCGTCAAGCACACCTGCCTGCAACGCATCTCCTGTGGTCATGCCGGCCAGCTGTGTGCGCCGCACAACATCAAATTCCTGGGCGACTTCCATCGCGCCACGGCTCTCATCACCTGCTACAATCGCCTTATCACCAGGTCCAAAAAGCCCAGATGAGACATCTCCAATCCCCCAGATGGCGAAGCCGCCAGCGAGGAAAAACAGAAAACCCTTCATCAGCGGAGATTTCGTGCCAGATCGCATTGCCTGTAACATGACTTTATTCCTATTATGCACATATGATTGCGGTAAACAGATTGTTCTGTCCTACCAGTTTCAGCCGAAAATGACAGTAAAAAAGCAAATGTAAAAGCGCTTTGCCTCGTTGATATCGTCATACTATAAAGAGCCGGTATAATAATACCAGCATGTTATCTAAAGGGATCGGCAAAATGATATATGCAGCCAACTGGAAAATGCACGGCTCCAGAGCGATGGCAGATACGCTTGAAAAGGGCGCGTCTGAGACCCTGCCTCTTATGCGCCAAGAAGATGAGATAATGCTCTTTGTGCCTAGCTTGTATGTAAATGAGCTGGCGGCACGCAGTGCAAACAGCCAGCTCTCCATCGGGGCACAAAATTGTCATCACGAAACCGCCGGGGCCTATACGGGCGAGATCAGCGCTCAAATGATAGCAGATGCAGGCGCATCCTGGGTTTTGCTTGGCCATTCAGAGCGCCGCGCACAAGCAGGTGAAAGCAACAGTCTGATTGCCCAAAAGGCAGCCACAGCGCATCAAGCAGGGCTCAATCTGATGGTCTGTATCGGCGAAGATGCCGTGCAAAATGAAGCTGGCCTGACCAAAGAAGTGCTCTCAGCTCAGTTAGAGGCGGTGCTCCCTGAATTAAAAAAAGCAAAACGTGCGGTCATCGCTTATGAGCCGATTTGGTCTATCGGTACAGGTAAGCTTGCAACCTTAGAGGCGATTGCAGATATCCATCATTTTATCAAAGAGGTGGCGTCAGGCTTGCCGGTACTCTATGGCGGGTCGGTCAAGCCTGAAAATGCGGGTGATATCTGTGGATTAGAGCCTGTGGACGGGGTTTTGGTAGGTGGTGCATCACTCAAAGCTGCTGATTTCAGAGCGATTTGCACGGCTCGGCCTTCTTAACGCAGGCTGTAAGAGATTAAATTCTGGCGTCATGGGCGCGATGATTTGTCATTTTTCACTTGTCCAGCCCCCTTATGATCAGCTAGAAGATGGTGAGATTTTGCAAGGTTTGAACCTCTCTTTCATGTGAGGCGGAGCATTTATAATGATAACGGTTCTTTTGACCATCCATGTTTTGATTGCCTTTGCGCTGGTAGGTATTGTCCTGCTGCAGCGTAATGAAGGTGGTGGCCTTGGTATTGGCGGCAATGCCGGCGGCGGTTTCATGACAGCGCGCGGCACAGCCAATCTATTGACCCGTACAACCGCTATTCTGGCGGCTTGTTTCTTTGCAACATCTATCGGCCTTGCCATTTTGGCAGGTGCTGGTCAGACTGCCAGCCAGTCGATTGTTGATGAAGTGTTGAATTCTGCGCCAGTTGAACCAGCTGGCCCAGCCGTACCGACCGGACAGTAAATCATGTTTATAAGCGAAGCCATGCACGCCTCTTCATTTCGGAGAAGGGGCCAATGACCCGTTTTGTCTTCATTACAGGCGGTGTTGTCTCTTCTCTTGGTAAGGGGCTTGCCTCTGCTGCGCTGGGCTCTCTGCTCCAATTGCGTGGTTATAAAGTGCGTTTGCGCAAGCTTGATCCCTATCTGAATGTCGACCCGGGTACCATGTCGCCGACCCAGCATGGTGAGGTGTTTGTGACAGATGATGGCGCGGAAACTGATTTGGATTTGGGCCATTATGAACGCTATACTGGTGTCCATACCAAGCGCACGGATAATGTGACCACAGGGCGGATTTATTCTGACGTGCTGGCCAAAGAGCGGCGCGGTGATTATCTGGGGGCAACCATTCAGGTGATCCCGCATGTCACCAACGCGATCAAAGAATTCATCACCAATGATCTGACGGACGAAGATTTCGTGCTATGCGAAATTGGCGGTACTGTTGGTGATATTGAATCGCTGCCATTCTTAGAAGCCATCCGCCAGGTCGGCAATGATTTGGGCCGGGCGCAAACCTGCTTTATGCATGTGACCCTGCTGCCTTATATCCGCGCGGCAGGCGAGCTGAAAACCAAACCGACTCAGCATTCGGTCAAAGAATTGCAGTCAGTGGGTATCCAGCCTGATATCTTGCTTTGCCGGACTGAAATTGATTTGCCTGATGAACAGCGCGGTAAAATTGGCCTGTTCTGTAATGTGCGCCAGGAAGCGGTGATTGTCGCTGCGGATGCCAGCAATATTTATGAAGTTCCGCTCGCCTATCATAAAGAAGGTTTGGATCGCGAGATTTGTCGCCATTTCGGTCTTGAAGACAAGGCCCCTGATCTGGCTCGCTGGACAGATATTATGGATGCGATTGATAATCCAGAAGGTGAAGTATCTATTGCGATTGTGGGCAAATATACCAGCCTGCAAGACAGCTATAAATCACTGTCTGAGGCGCTGACACATGGCGGGATTGCCAATCGCCTCAAGGTAAAATTCAACTGGGTTGATGCAGAAGAGCTAGAGGGCCAGTCAGCAGTTGGTCTCTCTGAAACCCTTGGTACAGCCTCGGCTATATTGGTGCCAGGCGGCTTTGGTCAGCGCGGCTCAGAAGGAAAGATGCGCGCGATTGGCTATGCGCGTGAAAATAATATCCCTTATCTCGGCATTTGTTTTGGTATGCAGATGGCAGTTCTGGAAACAGCCCGCAACCTTGCCGATATGCCAACGGCCAATTCTTCTGAATTCGGACCAGATGGCGAGCCGCTTGTCGGGCTGATGACAGAATGGCTGAGCGGAAATGAGCTGCAGCAACGCGCCCAAGATGGTGATTTGGGCGGGACCATGCGCCTTGGGGCATATGAGTGTGTGATTGCGCCAGATACGCTGGCTCATGATATCTATCAAAATGGTGATATTTCAGAGCGCCATCGCCACCGTTATGAAGTGAATATTGCCTATCGTGATCAGCTGGAAAAAGCAGGTATGGTTGTCTCTGGCCTCTCGCCTGATGGGAAATTGCCAGAAATTGTTGAGCGGCCTGAACATCCGTTTTTTGTGGCGGTACAGTTCCACCCTGAACTAAAATCAAAGCCGTTTGATCCGCACCCGCTCTTTACCCGCTTTATTAAGGCGGCAGGCAAACATTCAAGGCTGGTCTAATCTGCCCGGTTTTGTGTAATTCAGCTGGTGTGGTTAGGCCTGTCATTTCTTTGGCCTGTCATTTTTTTTGGCATGAGCCGGTATTTAAATCATAGGCAGATTGGAGCATGTTGTGACACAAGTTTCACTTGGTAATTTTAAGATTGGTCCGTCAGAAAATCTGACACTCATTTCCGGCCCTTGTCAGATTGAGGGGCGGGATCACACATTGTTTCATGCCGAGGCCCTGATGAAAGCGGCTGATCAGGCAGGGATGAATTTCATCTTTAAATCCTCTTATGATAAGGCAAACCGGACCTCTGCCAATGCCCAGCGCGGTGTTGGTATGGATGAGGGGCTAGCCATTTTAGCCGATGTGAAAGCCGCCTTTGGCTGTCCCGTGCTCTCAGATGTGCATAGTGCCGATCAATGTGCGCCGGCAGCCGATGTGCTGGATGTGCTGCAAATCCCGGCCTTTTTATGCCGCCAGACAGATTTGCTTTTGGCAGCGGCTCAGACAGGCCGTGTTATTAATGTTAAAAAAGGTCAGTTTCTAGCCCCTTGGGATATGCAGCATGTCGCAGCGAAACTCAGCGGCGCAGGCAATGATAACATCCTTCTGTGCGAGCGTGGCACCTCCTTTGGCTATAATACACTGGTCTCGGATATGCGCGCTTTGCCACAAATGGCGGCAATGGGCTATCCGGTGATTTTTGATGCCACCCATTCTGTCCAGCAACCAGGTGGTTTGGGCGGTGCTTCTGGCGGCCAGCGTGAATTTGTGTCTGTATTGGCACGTGCCGCAGTCGCTGTGGGCGTATCGGGCCTGTTTATGGAAAGTCATCAGGACCCCGATAATGCGCCATCAGATGGCCCGAATATGGTCCCGCTGTCAGAAATGCCAGCGGTGCTAGAACAGCTGGTGCGCATTCACCAAGCGGTGCGCGGTGTGTAAGGCACTGCATCTCGTGATTTAGGCTTGCATGCGCCTTAGCATGTGAAAATTGATGAAACGCTTTTGATCGAAAAGGTAGGACCCTCATGTCGACAATTTTGGATATTCAGGCCCGTCAAATTTTGGATTCTCGTGGTAATCCGACCGTAGAAGTAGATGTACTTCTCGATGATGGCAGCTTTGGCCGCGCGGCTGTGCCCTCTGGTGCGTCAACAGGCGCTTATGAAGCGGTAGAACGCCGTGATGGGGATAAGAGCGTTTATGGCGGCAAAGGCGTGCTAGGCGCCGTCAATGCCGTTCATTCAGAGATTTTTGATGCGCTGTCCGGCGTCGATGCGCTTGATCAGCGTGCGATTGATGCCGATTTGATCGCGCTTGATGGAACTGAAAATAAAAGCCGACTGGGCGCAAATGCGCTGCTCGGTGTTTCGCTGGCAGTGGCGCGTGCAGCAGCTGAGAGTGCCGGCCTGCCGCTCTGGCAATATCTGGGTGGTGTGCATGCCCACCAGCTGCCGACACCGATGATGAATATCTTAAATGGCGGTGCGCATGCGGATAATGCGCTTGATGTGCAGGAATTCATGATCATGCCTGTCGGGGCTGATGATTTCTCTGATGGCTTGCGTATGGGCGCAGAAATTTTTCATGCGCTGAAAAAGGGTCTGTCTGAGGCAGGGCTTTCTACTGCAGTCGGCGATGAGGGCGGTTTTGCCCCAGCCATTGGTGGCTCAGCTGACGCGCTGGATCATGTAGCGCGCGCGGTAGAGGCCGCAGGCTATCATTTAGGGGATGATGTGGTGATTGCGCTCGATGCCGCCGCCACTGAATTTTACAAAGAAGGTGCGTATCATCTGGCAGGTGAGGGGCGCAGCCTTTCTTCAGATGAGATGATTGATATGTGGGCTGATTTATCAGCGCGTTATCCGATTGTCTCTATTGAAGATCCGCTGGATGAAGATGACTGGGCTGGATTTACCAAACTGACTCAAAAGATTGGCCAGTCCGTTCAGATTGTTGGCGATGACCTCTTTGTTACCAATCCGGCGCGCCTTGCCCGTGGTATCGAAGAGCGGTCAGGCAATGCGATTTTGATCAAAGTGAACCAGATTGGCACACTGACCGAGACCATGGAAGCGGTGCATATGGCAAAACAGGCTGGTTTCGGGGTGATCATCTCGCACCGTTCAGGTGAAACAGAAGACAGCTTCATTGCTGATTTGGCGGTCGCCACTAATGCAGGCCAGATTAAGACAGGGGCGTTGTCGCGTTCTGACCGTCTGGCAAAATACAACCAGCTCTTGCGCATTGAAGGCGAGCTGGCCAGCTCTGCCAGCTATGCTGGGCGTGGGTTTTTGCGCCGCGGCTAAAAAAGATGAGGGGCGTGTAATCAAGGCCCTGATTCAAAAATAACCAATTTATGCGAATCGCAGTGAATCTCGCGATTCGCATTTTTCTTGACGGATCGAATCACCTTTGATTCAATGGGGTTATCAGCATCGCTGATGGCCTTGTTTTCTGTGATTTGGCCATATCGGATGCGCACAATTTCAGACTGTTTTGTGGAGCATCTCATGCCTCAGCCACTTCGTCGTACCTTGAATGTCGCAGGCAGCTTTATGTTGCTTGGCACGCTTGTTTCGTTTTTTGGTTTTCACGCCATCATGGGAGAGCGCGGCTTTTTGGTCAAAGACACGCTCGATCGCGATATTCTAATGGCACGCGAAGAACTGGCCTTATTGCAGAAACAAAATGATTTTCTGGAAAAGCGGATTGCTCTGCTTCGGGCTGGTAATATTGATTCGGACCTGCTGGCTGAGCGTGCGCGTGCTGAATTGGGCTTATATGGCGCACAGGATGTGATCATTTCAATTGATTTGAATAATTTGAAATTTTAATTCTCACGTCAATTAACCAAATATTGGTTTAAACTAAAAAAATCTATTAAAAACAACATAATAGATATGTTGAAAAATAGTTAAAAAAGGCTGATTCTAGTCTCCTGAACATAGTGCTGCCGATAGATGTGGCATGACCAGGGAGAATGACATGGCCAAATCCACCCAAAAAGCTTCTATCAAAGATAAAGCCAAGCCAGGGCGTCCGCCCAAAAAGGCTGCAGGCGCGCGTCAATCTGCTGGACGCAATGCATTGCCTACCAAAGAAGAGCTGGTGGATATGTACCGGGATATGGTGTTGATCCGCCGCTTTGAAGAAAAAGCTGGTCAGCTTTATGGCATGGGTCATATTGGCGGTTTTTGCCATCTTTATATCGGTCAAGAAGCGGTTGTTGTCGGCTTGCAGTCTGTTGCACGTCCTGATGATGCGGTGATTACCTCTTACCGCGATCACGGTCACATGTTGGCTTGCGGCATGGATGCAGGCGGCGTGATGGCAGAACTTACCGGCCGTGAGGGTGGCTATTCAAAAGGCAAGGGCGGCTCGATGCATATGTTCAGCCGCGAGAAAAATTTCTATGGCGGTCATGGCATTGTAGCAGCGCAGGTGCCGATTGGGGCTGGTCTGGCCTTTGCCCAGAAATATAAGGACACAGATGCGGTGACCATGGCCTATCTCGGGGATGGGGCAGCTAATCAAGGTCAGGTTTATGAAACCTTTAACATGGCTTCATTATGGCAGCTGCCTCTGGTCATTGTGATTGAGAATAACCAATATGCGATGGGTACTGCCGTGCCGCGCTCAACCGCCGGTACAGATCTCTGTGAGCGTGGGCGTGCTTATAATATACCAGGCGAACAGGTCGATGGGATGGATGTGCTGGCCGTGCGCGATGCAGGCGAGCGTGCCATTGCCCACTGCCGCGCAGGTGAGGGGCCGTACATTCTGGAGATGAAGACCTACCGGTATCGGGGTCATTCTATGTCAGATCCCGCGAAATACCGCACCAGAGATGAAGTGGACGCGATGCGTAAACAGCATGATCCCATTGATCAGCTGCGCGATATCCTGCTGCGCGATGGTGTCAATGAAGCTGATCTGAAAGAGATTGATGGTCAGGTGAAAAAAGAAGTGGCGAGCGCTACTGATTTTGCCTTGTCGAGCCCTGAGCCATCTATCGATGAGCTGATGACCGATATCATCATCGAAGAAACAGCCAGCTAAGCGGCACATCAGAGCAAGAAGGAAATACAGCATGTCTATTGAAATTAAAATGCCGGCTCTGTCGCCAACCATGACAGAAGGCCGTCTCGCCCGCTGGTTGGTCAAAGCAGGTGATGAGGTCCGCTCTGGTGATGTGATCGCTGAAATTGAAACAGATAAGGCCACGATGGAAGTCGAGGCGGTAGATGAAGGTGAAATCCTAGAGATTTTAATCGCAGAAGGCACAGACCAAGTGGCTGTTGGCGCGGTGATTGCCCGCCTTAGCGGTGATGAGGACGCGGTGAGCACGCCTGCAGACACATCAGCCGCTGCAGAGATACCTGCAGAGACATCAGTTTCTTCTGTACCGGCTCAGGCTTTGGCGCCTGTTGCCACAGCAAGCACCACGTCAGCTGCCGCTGCTCTGGGTGAGCCAGATTGGGATGGTGAGACCGTCTCAATGACTGTACGCGAGGCGCTGCGTGATGCGATGGCAGAAGAAATGCGCCGTGATGATCGCGTTTTTGTGATGGGTGAAGAAGTCGCTGAATATCAGGGTGCTTATAAAGTGACCCAGGGTCTGCTGGATGAATTTTCGGCCAAGCGGGTGATTGATACACCGATTACTGAACATGGTTTTGCGGGCCTTGGTGTGGGTGCCGCCTTTGGTGAATTGCGCCCGATTATTGAGTTTATGACTTTTAATTTCTCGATGCAGGCAATTGACCAAATCATCAATTCAGCTGCCAAGACACTCTATATGTCAGGTGGCCAGATGGGCTGTCCTATCGTCTTTCGCGGCCCGAATGGCGCGGCCTCACGTGTGGCTGCCCAGCACTCGCAATGTTTTGCCAGCTGGTATGCCCATTGCCCAGGCCTCAAGGTGGTCTCGCCTTATTCTGCGGCAGATGCCAAAGGCTTGCTGAAAGCGGCTATTCGCGATCCAAATCCGGTGATTTTCCTCGAAAATGAAGTGATGTATGGTCAGTCTTTTGAGGTGCCTGTACATGATGATTGGGTGGTCCCAATCGGCAAGGCGAAAGTGGTACGCACCGGCAGTGATGTTACCATCTCTGCTTTCTCTATCATGGTGGGACGCGCCCTTGAAGCGGCTGAACAGCTAGCAGAGATGGGGATCAGTGCTGAAGTGATTGATTTGCGGAGCCTGCGCCCGCTCGATACCGCAACGCTGGTTTCTTCTGTGCAGAAAACAAACCGCTTTGTCTCTTGTGAAGAAGGCTTCCCGTTTGCTGGTATTGGCGCCGAGCTGGCTGCACAAATGATGGAACAGGCCTTTGATTATCTGGACTCCCCGATTGAGCGGGTCACAGGCAAGGATGTTCCGATGCCTTATGCGGCCAATCTGGAAAAGCTGGCCCTGCCACAGGTTCAGGACATTGTCGAGGCCGCGCGCCGCGCCTGTTATCGTTAATCTAACGCGAGAAGGAATAAGAAAATGGCAGAAGAAATCAGAATGCCGGCACTCTCGCCAACCATGACAGAAGGCACTTTGGCTAAATGGCTGGTCAAAGAAGGGGATGAGATCACCGCTGGCATGGTTATCGCGGAAATTGAAACAGATAAAGCGACGATGGAAGTCGAAGCGGTTGATGAGGGCACTTTGGCCAAGATTCTGGTCGCTGAAGGCACCCAGAATGTAGCCGTGAACAGCCTGATCGCGGTATTGGCAGAAGAAGGCGAGGACCCGGCCTCACTTGAGCTGCCAGCTGCCGCCACCCCGGCACCCGCCACCCCAGCTGCCGCCACCCAGGCACCCGCCACCCCGGCACCCGCCGCGCCCGCTCCATCACCAGTTGCGGCGCCTACACCAGCACCAGTTGTGGCACCAGCACCAGCACCAGTTGCGGCACCAGAAGTGGCGTCTGTATCTTCTGCTGTATCTTCTGCTTTATCTTCTGGGGCGCGTGTGTTCGCCAGCCCGCTAGCCAAACGTCTGGCTGCACAAAATGACATTAACCTGTCATCATTAACTGGCTCTGGTCCTTATGGCCGTATCATTAAGGCAGATATTGACGCCGCACTGGCTGGCGGTATGACTAGACCTGCAACAGCTGCATCAGCTGACAGCTCAGGCGGGCGTTTTGTGCCACATAGTGCGATGCGCCGGACGATTGCTGCTCGCCTTCAGCAGTCAAAACAAGATGCCCCGCATTTCTATTTGAGTGTGGATTGCGAAATCGACACGCTGCTGGCGGCGCGCAAGGCTTTAAATGAAAAAGCACCTGAAGGTGTGAAAATTTCGGTCAATGATATGGTCATACGCGCTTCTGCTATGGCACTCAAAGCCGTGCCAGATGTGAATGGCTGGTTCGAAGAAGAGGGATGCCGCTATTTCGATACAGCCGATATCTGTATGGCGGTGGCTTTGGATGGTGGGCTGATTACGCCGATAATACCGGCTGTTGAGACGCTCGGTCTGGCCGAGATTTCACAAAAATCCAAAGATTTAGCTAAGCGCGCGCGTGATGGCAAATTAGCCCCTGAAGAATATACAGGTGGCGGTTTCACCATCTCTAATCTTGGTATGTTCGGGGTGAAGGAATTCTCAGCCGTGATTAACCCGCCGCAAGGGGCTATTCTGGCGGTTGGGGCCGGCACACAGCGCCCTGTGGTCAAAGATGGCCAGCTCAGCATCGCTACCGTGATGACCGTGACCTTATCATGTGATCACCGGATTGTAGATGGCGCGCTGGGCGCACAATGGCTGCAAGCTTTCAAAGGGTACATTGAACAGCCTGTAACCATGTTGCTGTAAGCGCTGACCCAGTTGTGAAGGACAGATGAGAATGACACAGAAAACAGAATTTGATCTGGTGGTTATCGGTGGTGGCCCAGGTGGCTATGTGGCGGCTATTCGTGCTGCTCAGCTGGGGATGCAGGTTGCGCTTGTTGAAAAGGCACATTTAGGCGGTATTTGCTTAAATTGGGGCTGTATTCCGACCAAAGCGCTGCTGCGTGCGGCTGAATTTCGCCATAATCTGGGTCATCTCTCAGAATTTGGGATTGAGATCACTGGCGAGGTTAAGGTCAATCTGCCACAGGTGGTGAAACGCTCGCGTGATGTGGCCGCGCGTCTGTCTGGCGGTGTGGCCCATCTGTTAAAGAAAAACAAAGTCCAGGTCATTGACGGTATGGCACGTCTGGGCGGCAAGCAAGGTGTCTATCGTGATATCCTGATCGAAGGGGCTGTCCCAAAAATCAAAGCCAAACATGTTATTCTGGCAACCGGTGCACGTGCCCGTCAAATCCCGGGTATGGAGGCCGATGGCAAGCAGGTGCTGACCTATCGTGAAGCGATGGTCCCAGACACCATGCCAAAGAGCCTGATTGTGGTGGGATCAGGGGCGATTGGTATTGAGTTTGCCAGCTTTTATGCTGATATGGGCGTTGAGGTCACCATCATCGAAGCGATGGACCGCATCTTGAATGCTGAAGATGCTGAAATCTCTGGCATGGCTCATAAAGCTTTTGAAAAGCGCGGGATGAAAATCCTGACCTCTGCCAAACTCACCAAATTGGATAAATCAGCTGACCAGGTCACCGCCCATATTGAGGTGAAGGGCAAAGCCCAATCTTTACATGCGGAGCGGGTGATTATGGCCATCGGGATTGTGGGTAATTCTGAAAATCTGGGCTTAGAGCAAACCAAAATTGAGCTGGATCGCGGCCATATCAAGACAGATGGCTATGGTGCAACCGCTGAGGCAGGTATCTATGCCATTGGTGATGTCACAGGTGCCCCTTGGTTGGCCCATAAAGCAAGTCATGAGGGCATCACTTGTGTGGAAAAGATAGCCGGGCTTTCCTCTGCGCATCCGATTGGCGATAACACGGTGCCGGGTTGTACCTATTGCCGGCCTCAGATTGCGTCAGTTGGTCTCACCGAGGATGCCGCGAAACAGGCAGGCCATGATATCAAGGTGGGCCGCTTCCCGTTTATGGGCAATGGAAAGGCCATTGCGATGGGCGATGATGAAGGCCTGATCAAGACAATTTTCTGTGCAAAAACAGGGGCTTTGCTTGGGGCGCATATGATAGGGCCTGAAGTGACCGAGATGATTCAAGGCTATGCTATTGCACGCACGCTCGAAACCACCGAGGTGGAATTGATGCAAACCATCTTCCCGCATCCAACCTTGTCAGAGGCGATGCATGAATCAGTGCTTGACGCTTATGACCGGGCGATCCATTTCTAAGAGCGATTGAGAGCAGCTGGGATGCGCAGATAATGCCAACACCAAACACAAATATAGGCGCCGCTCGCCACCCTGAAAAAAGGCGCAATCCGGACAAGCCGCAGCCTGCACGTCCGGACTGGCTGAGGGTGCGTGCACCGCAATCTGGGGCGTTTGATGAAACCAGAGAGCTGATGCGCGAGCTGGATTTAGTCACCGTCTGTGAAGAGGCGGCCTGTCCAAATATTGGTGAATGCTGGGCTGCCCGTCATGCCACCATGATGATTTTGGGCTCGGTCTGCACGCGTGCCTGTGCGTTTTGCAATGTTGCTACTGGACGGCCTGATTTGCTGGACCCGCACGAGCCGCAGAATGTCGCTGAGGCAGTGGCACGGCTGAATCTGCGCCATGTGGTGATCACCTCGGTAGACCGCGATGATCTAGAGGATGGCGGGGCTTTGCATTTTGCCCAGACGATACGGGCCATCCGGATGATGTCGCCTGAAACTTCTATTGAGATTCTGACACCTGATTTCCTGCGCAAAGAAGGCGCGCTCGAAGTGGTGGTTGACGCCCGTCCAGATGTGTTTAACCACAATATGGAAACAGTGCCGCGCTTGTATCCGTCAGTGCGCCCTGGTGCACGCTATTTTCACTCACTCTCTATCCTCTCAGAGGTGAAAAAGCTGGATCCGTCCATTTTCACCAAATCAGGCATTATGGTGGGCTTGGGTGAAAGCGATGAAGAAGTCGGCCAGGTGATGGATGATCTGCGCAGTGCAGATGTTGATTTCATGACGATTGGCCAATATCTCCAGCCAACCCCAAAACATGCGGCTGTGGACAGGTTTGTGAGCCCAGATCAGTTTGAGAGCTATGGCCGTATGGGCAAATCAAAAGGCTTTTTGATGATGGCCTCCACACCGCTGACACGCTCGTCTTATCACGCAGATGCTGATTTTGCAGAGATGAAGGCAGCACGCCAGCACGCCTTGGCACAAAAAGGGCACGTCGCATGACCGTCCATGCCGAAAAGCGAGTCATCGCCCATCGCCCCGAAGACTTATTCCATCTGGTTGGTGATGTCGCACGCTATCCTGAATTTCTGCCCTGGTGTCTGGCGGCCCGCATCCGTTCAAAAGATGATTCAAAAATGGTCGCTGATTTGATCATTGGTTTTCAGATGTTCAGAGAGCGGTTCACCTCTTATGTCACCCTCAAACCAGAACAGTTGGAAATTGAGGTTGAATACGCAGAAGGGCCGTTTAAATATCTCAAAAACCACTGGAAATTCCTACCGCATGAACAAGGTTGCGAGATTGATTTCTATGTTGATTTTGAATTTCGCTCACGCTTACTACAAACCGTCATTGAAGGGTTGTTTACAGAAGCGGTGAAACGGATGGTACGTGCCTTTGAAACTCGGGCAGATGCGCTCTATCAGCCAAAATTAGGCGGTGCCTCGTCGGCCTCAACAACAGATAGCACGCACTCAAAGGCGTCCTGAGACCCAGTCCAGCATCTCTGTTAGTGCTGTATCAACTGTCTGCTGGCGCACGGCGCTGCGGTCGCCGGTAAATAAATGGCGTATGACTTTACTACGCCCGTCATCTGCTGCCAGACCGATATAGACCAGCCCAACCGGTTTATCCTCTGTACCGCCACCTGGTCCGGCAATGCCTGTCACCGATATCCCAAACTCAGCCTTTGACGCCTGAACGGCGCCTTTGGCCATTTGTTCAGCGACTTCGCCACTTACCGCGCCAAATTGGATAAGTGCCTCTTCGCTGACCCCTAAATTGGACATTTTCGCTTCATTTGAATAGGTGATATAGCCACGTTCAAACACCGCAGAAGACCCGCTGATATCGGTCAGGCTGGCTCCAATTAGACCGCCGGTACAACTCTCTGCTGTCACCAGCATGGCACCTTTGCTTGCCAGATCTGCAATCAGCCTTTCTGCAACGGGATGAACCATACCTGCGTCCTCTCAAAAAAACATATCAGAGCTGCCAGATCAGCAGCACAACAGCCGCCATAAGGCCAGCAAGGATATCATCTGCCATGACGCCCAGCCCGCCAGACCATTTTTCAGCTGCACTCACCGGCCAGGGCTTTAAAATATCAAACAACCGAAAAAGGGCAAAACTGGCCAGAAGCCAAAGTATAAAAGCCCCGCCCGTCGCTGAGGCCGGGATCACCAGCATCACCAGCCATTGCCCCGCCACCTCATCAATAATCACCTCTCCAGCATCTTTTTTGCCTGTTCGTGCTTCATAGATATCGGCTGATTTAATGCCGATAAAACTGACCAGAATACAAGCAGCTAGCAACACAGACCAGCCAAATTGCAGGATAACAGCACCGATAAGAACCGCGACAGCAGAACCAGCTGTTCCAGGGGCTGGCAATCTGCCGACAGGGCCCAATGTGGCTAATGAAAAAAGCATATTAGCCATCTATATGCGCCCCTTCATCAAAAGGAAGCTCAATGCTCGCAGAGGCCATGGCGGCAATCCCTTCACCGCGGCCGGTAAAGCCAAGTCTTTCACTGGTGGTCGCCTTAATTGAGACACGGCTTGCTGGCAAATGGGTGATAGCACAAATCGCTTCTTGCATGCGGGCGCGTTCAGGTCCGATTTTCGGACGCTCACAGATGAGGGTGACATCCAGATGCACGATGCGCCCTTTGGCCTGTGCGACTTGGTCTACTGCAAAAGCCAAAAACTGGTCAGATCGCGCATCTTTCCATTGCGGATCGCTTGGCGGGAAATGGGTGCCAATATCACCTGAGGCGAGACAACCAAACAGCGCATCACACAGCGCATGCAAGCCCACATCCCCATCTGAATGGGCCAATAATCGCTTATCATGGGCTACAGGCACGCCGCATATCATAATATGCCCGTCTGATGGCGCATCATCTGCAAAGCGATGCACATCAAAACCGGTGGCATGGCGTGTCTCAAAACGCGTGGCTGCGCTGGTATGAACCATGGTTTCTGCCTCATCTAAATCATTGGACACCATATCATTAGGCCCTATATCACTGGGCCAGGTTATTTTATGCAGTTCTGGCGCCCCTTCAACCAATTTGACAGGTAAGCCTGCTTCTTCAAACAGCATGGCATCATCTGTCAGCCCGTCTGGATAGCCATTCAATAGACCTCTATCATGCAGCTTTGTGATTGCTGTGCGATCAAAGGCCTGTGGTGTCTGAATGCGCGCCAGCGCACCGCGTGGCAAGGTGGCCTCTACATAGCCATCATGATGTTGTTTGATGGTATCGGCCACCGGCAGGGCAGGGATAGCGGCCGTCGCGCCCTTAGCTAAGGCGCCCAGCAGCCGGTCTAGTACCGCTTCCGGGCAAAAAGGCCGCGCCACATCATGAATCAGCACAAAATCTGAATTGCTATTATGTGCATTTAATGCAGACAAGCCCTGATAAACCGATAAATGACGTTCTGAACCGCCGGCGGTGCAAATCAATTCAGGATGCGCTGATTGAATGTCAGTGCTGTCAAAATCAGCAGGCAGGACCAGCACAATCTGGCCAAGTGAGATACCGTGATAGGTCTTTGCATCTTGAAAAGGCCGCAACGCATGGGCCCAGACAGGCTGGCTTCCCAGCATCATAAATTGTTTTGCAGGTCCGCCGGAACCGCTAAAACGGCGGCTGGCACCCGCGCCAAGCAATATCACATCACAAGTTTTATCCATGCCAAATGTAAACCACATTTACCGCGCCCCTGTCATATGAATAATAGGTCTGATGCTAGGCAATGGGCTTATTTTGTTGGTTTTTTTGATCTTCACACAACCACATAAATCACGCATAAAGAGGAAGATTGCCTATTTTTTAGGCGTTTTGTTTTTTTAAGGGTCTCAGAATTGCTGTCATCACCTCCACAGCCATCAGACAATTCAAGGCATACTTCAAGGCATGATGTCGCCCAGCCGCGTGGTCATAGGCTGAACATAGGCGATCTGAAGCTTGACCATAATGTGGTGCTGGCCCCGATGTCTGGGGTTACCGATCAGCCTTTTCGTAAAATGGTGCGCCAATTGGGCGGCGGGCTGGTGGTCTCTGAAATGGTGGCCAGCCATGCAGTGCTTAGCGAAGTGAAAACAGAGATGCGCAAATTGCGGATTTCAGCGCGTGAAGAAAGCCCTTTATCTATCCAGCTCGCTGGCTGGGACCCACAAATGATGGCAGAAGCAGCCAAAGTTGCCGCTGGCTTGGGCGCTGATTTGATAGATATCAATATGGGCTGCCCAGCCAAAAAGGTTACAGGCCGTCTCTCAGGCTCTGCTCTGATGCAAGATTTACCGCTCGCGGGCCAGATTTGCGAGGCTGTGGTCAAAGCGGTAGACAGGCCCGTGACTTTAAAAATGCGCCTTGGCTGGGATGCGGATCATAAAAACGCCCCTGAACTGGCCCATATCGCTGAGGAAGCGGGCATCCAAATGCTGGTGGTACATGGCCGCACCCGCACCCAGATGTATAAGGGCGAGGCAGATTGGCAGGCGGTGGCCCAGAGCGTCGCTGCGGTCTCGCTACCGGTACTGGTCAATGGGGATATCAAAAGCCCGGAAGATGCCAGACAGGCCCTCGCATTATCAACCGCAGATGGGGTGATGGTGGGCCGCGGCGCGCAAGGCAAGCCTTGGCTCATCCGTGAAATCGCTCAATCTTTGCAAGGGGCTGAAATCACGCCTGCACCAAAAGGGGCGGCATTAAAAACGCTTATTTTAGATCATTTAGAAGCGATGCTCAGCCATTATGGCACCCATGGGCTTCGGCTGGCCCGCAAACATATCGGCTGGTATGCAGATGGTGTGCCAGGTGCTGCGGCCTTCCGCCAGATGGCCAATAACAGCAGCGATGCAGATAAGGTCTTTGCCGCCATTGAACATTTCTTTGATGAGTCAGATCAAATGGCATCAGACCTATCCGACACGCCTTTATCTTCATTGCCTTCTTCTGATGTCTGCGCGCGTCAGGATGCTGCATAATTTTGAGGAGGCAAGCCTATGGTCAAACCTCTGAAACAAGCTATCCAGTCACGCATTGAAAGCGATAGGCATTTGCCGGCTGGTTATGCGGTGCTGGATAATCTGCCTTATCCTGTTTTTCTTGTGGATAATCAGGGTGTGCTGACATGGGTGAACCATCTGACCGAACAGTTCTTTCAGACCAGCCATCAGCTTTTGGTGGGCGCACGTCTTGATAGTCTTATCCAATCTGATTCTGCGCTCTTTTCGATGATCCGGCGGGCCGGACAGGCCGGGCAGGCCGGTCACTCTCAGGTCAGCCAGTCTATCAGCGATACCGATATTGTGCTTCATAGCCCGCGTATTGGCCGACATTATGTGGATATTCAAGTGAGCAGTCTGCCCAGCCATGCTCATTTATTTGTGGTATCGTTTCAGCAACGCGCATTGGCTGGCCAGCTGCGTGAGCAGACCGCCTTTGAAGGGGCGGCCTTGTCGATGTCCAAAATGAACGCGCTGCTCGCCCATGAGGTCAAAAACCCGCTTGCTGGGATTAAAGGTGCAGCCCAGCTGATCGAAACAGAGCTTGGGGATGAGAGCCGAGAGCTCTGTGTGATGATCGCAACAGAGGTTGACCGCATCGCCCATCTGCTCAGCCGGATTGAATCTATGGCAGGGGATGCACCGTTGCAATTCTCTGAAGTGAATATTCATGAGGTGCTGGATCATTGCCTGTCTGTCCTGCGTGGCGATACCTCCAAAAAAGTGGTCTTCAAAAAAGCCTATGATCCGTCTCTGCCACTGATTTTGGCAGATAAGGGGCTATTGATTCAGTGTTTTCTGAATCTGATTAAAAATGCCCATGAGGCGGTATTAGATGCTGGCGAAATCACCTTGAAAACATCCTATTCCATTAGCCATTTGCGGGCGCGCAAAGGCCAGCTGGCTGGTCAGTCTCTGCCTTTGCAAATCGATATTATCGATAATGGTCAGGGGATAGATGAAAATCTGGCTAGCCATATTTTCGAGCCCTTTATTTCCAATAAACCAGAGGGCTCAGGTTTAGGTCTGGCCCTGGTGGCTTCCGTGGTGTCAGACCATGGCGGGTCAGTCCAATGGGTACCAACTGCCTCAGGGACATGTATGCGGGTCAATTTGCCTTTGCCACAACCCCTTGAAAGCGATGAGCTGCTGACAAAGGCACGCTCATGACACAAGAACAGACTATCATTGTGGCAGATGATGATCGCTCGGTGCGTACGGTTATTCGCCATGCGCTGATGCGTCAGGGCTATCAGGTACTGGCTGCACAAACCGCAGGGGCGATGTTTGATTATGTGGCCGCTGGCAAGGGCGCACTTTTAATCACTGATGTAGGGTTTCCAGATGGTGATGCGCTCACCATGCTGCCGCGTCTCATTGAAAAACGCCCTGATTTGCCAATGATTGTGATGAGTGCGCGAACCAATCTGCTAACCGCTATTCAGGCCCAGCAAAATCAGGTGTTTGAATATCTGCCCAAGCCTTTTGAATTATCACAATTGCTGGATGTGTCTGAACGTGCGCTGAAATTTGGTGCCCAGCAGGCCAGCTATGGCGCTGGAGCGTTTTCTGCCGGTTCAGCGAACCATCGCCAACTGGCTGGTCCAGATGGTCAGAAAATAGAGGAAGAGCGCCAGCATGCCAGCCGGGCGGTGCGTAAAACCCCGTTGCCTGATGAAATTGCCCCTGCGCTTGTCGGCCAATCTGTTGTCATGCAATCTGCCTTTAAATTACTGGCACGCTATGCGTCTCAGAATGTGCCTGTGCTGATCATCGGCGAGGCGGGGACAGGTAAAGAAGAGGTCGCCCATACCTTATATCAGATGCATAATCCCGCTGCTGAGCGTGATGGCTGGCCAGCTAGAGACGGGTTTTTGGCGTTGGATTTCTCGCGCTTGCCAGAACATACACATTTGCAAAAACTCGATACTGCCCTTGGCGCACCTGCCATAAGCCTCTTTTTGAATAATATTGAGGGGTTGAGTACTGATGCACAAATGCGGCTTGTGCGCTGGCTTGAAAACCCGATTGCGGCGCAGCACCAGCATAAAAAGCGTCTGATTTTAGGCGCCAGAAAAGAGGTGCGCCAATCTGTTGAGCAAGGCCATTTTAGAGAAGATCTCTATTTTGCTATTTCTACGGCAAGTGTAAATCTGCCACCTTTGAGAGACAGGCTTTCAGATATTCTCTTATTATCGCAGCGTTTGTTAGCTGATTTATCAACTACAGAAGTGCCTGCTGGTGATGTGACACCGCCCATATTGACGCCGGAAGCTGTTACCGCACTCCAGAGCTATAGCTGGCCTGGCAATATGCGCGAGCTGAAATTCCTGCTGCATCGTTTATATTTGCAAGCCAGTGATAATATCATCAGTGAAGGTGATGTGCGCACAGCGATTGAAGCACTGCCCGTGCGTGATGAGGGACGTGCTGAGCACTCATTGAGTGCGCTGACAAAAACCCATATTGACCGGTATTTTGCGGCGCTTGGCAACAGCACACCTGCCCCTGGCCTCTATGACAGGGTGTTGGCAGAAATTGAACGCCCACTGATTATCGCCACTTTGGAACAAACCGCAGGCAATCAGATCAAAGCGGCGCAAATTTTAGGCGTCAATCGGAATACCTTGCGCAAAAAGATTGTCAGTCTCAAAATAGACACAGATAGAAAACGCTACCGCCCAAAAGGACAGCATGATGTCGAAAACGGGTAGGACAGATCAACAGGACAGGCAAAAAACGGCGATGGATAAATCTGAGGCGGTTCAAAAAACACCGGCCAGCATGCCGCAAAATCATCACCTGATGGGGGTGTTTTGGCATATGCGTAATATGCTGCGCACTGACAAGCTGGCCTATGCCGTTATTTTGCTGATTTTCGGTTTAGGTGTGACTACTTTTGCCTATCTGACAGGTGTTGAGGATGTGCAGGCACAAAATGATGTGCTTGAAACGATTTTCGCGGTGGGGCTGATCGCCCTTGTGGTGATGCTGTTTATCGTCGGCCGCCAGCTGGTTTCGCTCTGGCAGGAACGAAGGGCACAGATGGCTGGCTCTCAGCTGCATTTCCGCCTTGCACTGCTGTTTGGCGGCATCACGGTCGTTCCGTCAATTCTGGTCGCGTTTTTTGCTATATCCGTGGTTGATTATTCCTTGCGCGGTTGGTTTGCTGAGCGGATTTCAACCGCGGTTGAAAAATCGGTTACAGTGGCAGATGCGTACCTCGAAGAACATACACGTTCTGTCAGAGGCCAGATTCTGGCGATGGCGAATGATGTCAATAGAGATGCCCCGCGTTTCATCAATAACCGCCAGCAGCTCAATGATTTCATTTCCCAGCAGGTGGGCATCCGCAATTTATCTGAAGCGGTCATTTTAGATGGGACAGGCCAGATTCTGGCCAAAAGCCGCTTTTCTTTCGCCATCACCTTTGAAAATCTGGAAAAAGAATGGCTGGACAGGGCGCGTGCCGGCGAGGTGGTGGTTATCCGCTCAGATGAAAATAATAAATTACAGGCGGTGGTGAAATTAACCAGCTTCATTGATGCCTATCTGATGGTTGGCCGCTTTGTCGATTCATCAGTCTTGAGCGCAGTAGATGAAACGCGTCTCGCTGCCTCTGATTATCAATCCTTGTCATTCTCTCAGGTGGATATCCAGATCACCATGGCGGTCTTATTCATGGTCGTGGCTGTGCTGATGCTGCTTGCCGCGCTGTTTGTCGGCCTCAGTCTGGCCAACTCGATTGTCGGGCCGCTTGGCGGGGTGATTAAGGTGGCTGATGAGGTGCGCACAGGCAATCTTGCACCGCGCGTGGATGTCATCGGCGAATTGGACGAGATTGACAGGCTAGGGGCCAGCTTCAACTCGATGTTAGACGAGCTGTCTACCTCACAAAAACAGCTGGTCGCAGCCAATAAACAGCTTGATCAACGCCGTGAATTTACCGAAGCGGTCTTAGGCGGTGTATCTTCTGGTGTGATAGGGCTGGATAGGGAAGGGCGGATCACCCTGCCAAACCAGACAGCCTGCCAGATGTTAGGCAAAAAAGTCTCAGATATGCATTTCCGCCCGCTGATTGATGTCCAGCCTGAATTTGCACCTCTTCTTGACAGGGCGCAGAGTGGACGTTCAGTCAATAAAGAACAGCAAATTACGCTTCAGGCAGGTGGCGAGCGGCGCATTTTGCGTGCGCGCCTCACCGTAGAGCGGGTCGAAGGCGGTATTATCGGCTATGTGGTGACCTTTGATGATGTCACGGATCTCTTATCAGCCCAGCGCAAAGCTGCCTGGTCTGATATTGCCCGCCGGATTGCGCATGAGATTAAAAACCCGCTGACCCCAATTGAACTGGCCGCAGACCGGCTGTTAAAGAAATTCCGGCCAGAAGATAAAGATGCGGCTGGCCGTTTTGATGAATATGTCTCTATTATCAGCCGTCAGGTAGGTGATATTGGCCGTATGGTCGATGAATTTTCAGCCTTTGCACGTATGCCAAATGCCCAGCTTGAAAAAATCGATTTGGCCGCAGAATTACGAGGCCAGATAGATATGGCCCGGATTCAGTCAGGTGATGTGGTGATCACCTCTGCAATACCAGATGCGCCTGTTGAAACTGCCATGGATGCCGGCCTGATCCGTCAGGCCCTCACCAATCTGCTCCAGAATGCACTGGATTCTTTGATTGAAAATGGCATTGAAACGCCTGAAATCCATGTTGAACTCACCCGGGCAGACAATGATATTCTGGTCAAAATCAGCGATAATGGTATTGGCTTTGCTAATCTGAACGACCATGATTATTTCGAGCCCTATGTCACCACCCGCGAAAAAGGCACAGGCCTTGGCCTCTCCATTGTTCAGAAAATTGTTCAAGAACATGGCGGGATGATCACCCTTGCCAATCAGGATACAGGAGGGGCGCTGATCACCTTGCGCTTTTCAGATAATGGCTAAAGGTCAGACATGCTCAAAACCACACCTATTTTCACGAGACCATAGATTGTCATGAATGAAGAAATCCTCATCGTCGATGATGAACGTGATATCCGCTCTCTGATTGCCCTCACCTTAGAAGATGAAGGCTATCGCTGTGTTCAGGCTGCCAATGCTGAACAGGCACGCGAGCTGCTGACCCAGCGCCCGCCTTCTGCCGTGATTTTGGATATCTGGATGCGGGATTCAGATATGGACGGGCTGCAGTTGCTGAGCTGGTGCCGCTCTATCTATCCTGAATTACAGGTGGTGATGATTTCTGGTCATGGCACAGTGGCGACAGCGGTTCAGGCAATACGCCAGGGCGCCTATGATTTTGTTGAAAAACCCTTTAAGGCAGAGCGCTTGCTGCTGACCCTGCGCCGTGCCTTGCAAGCCAGCCGTCTGGCTGCTGAAAATGAAGCGCTGAAATCAAAACAAGGCTCAGATGGCGCAGAAGAACTCATTGGTCAGTCTGCATCGATGAAACAATTGCGCCAGCAGGCTGAAAAAGTCGCTCCGACCAGCAGCCGCGTCTTTATCGAAGGCAGCTCTGGTTCTGGCAAAGAGACATTGGCGCGTCTTATTCATCAGCATTCACCGCGTGCAGATGGGCCCTTTGTGGTTGCCGCCTGTGGCCGCTTAACACCAGAGAGCGCGGATATCGCCCTTTTTGGCGCAGAACAGCTGCAAAATGGCAGGCGGGTGGTGGGCTTATTTGAGCGGGCCCATCGCGGTACGCTTTATTTTGACGAGATTTGTGATTTACCACCTGAAACACAACGCCGGATGGTCCGCGCGATTGCCGAACAACGCTTCCGGCGAGCTGGCTCTACCTCAGAGGTCGAGGTTGATGTGCGCGTTATTTCTGCCTCTAGCCGTCAGGTGCGCCATGAAGTGGATAGCGGAACCTTACGTGAAGATTTATTCTATCGGCTGGCCGTGGTTCAGCTTGATATGCCGGATTTATCGCAAAGGCGCGAGGATATCGCCCTGCTGGCCCGCCATTTTGTAAAGCAACAATCCACAGTGCTTGGCCGTCCGCCAGTCAAGCTGGGTGAGGGGCTGTTAAATGCCATGCGCGCCTATCACTGGCCTGGTTCGGTGCGCCAGCTGCGCAATGTCATTGAAACCATGCTGATTTTGGCCCCGCATAGTGATGAGCCGCTCAGCCTGCAGGATTTACCAAAAGAAATTGTCGAAGCCAAAGATAGATCAGCCATCAGCCAGTCTATGGATGATGATTATCTGGAACTGGGCCTGCGCGAGGCACGCGAGCTGTTTGAGCGTGGCTATTTGGCCAGCCAGCTTGAACGCTTTGATGGCAATGTCTCAAAAATGGCCCAATTTGTAGGGATGGAGCGCACAGCCCTGCATCGTAAGCTCAAATCGCTTGGGATAGAGGGGTAGGGAGCTGGCAGACGCCATTTTTGGAATTCAGCCTTCAAAATTGGCAAGAACTGGCGTATATCTGCTAAAGACTCAGATTGTGTGGGTTTCCCATGCAATCCGCAAAGACCATTTAATGGGCAAAGGCCCCTAAATCGGCAAAAGGAAAAGTCAGAAGTGAAAATCATCGTCTGTGGTGCTGGTATCGTTGGCAGTGCTATCTCAGAACATCTGGCACATGAAGGCAATGATGTGACCGTCATTGATTCAGATGCTGAAAAAATTCAGCGCATCACCGAACATGCTGATGTCGGCGCGGTTATGGGCGTGGCCTCACACCCGGATGTGTTGGCGCAAGCTGGGCTGGCTGAAACCGATTTGATCATTGCCGTGACCGATTCTGATGAAGTGAATATGGTGGCCTGTCAGGTTGCCCATACGATCTTCGAAACACCGACCAAAATTTCGCGTATTCGCTCTAATGCCTATCTTTCTAGTCAGGCACAGCTGCTTTATGCCTCCAATAATATCGCCATTGATCACATCATCTCGCCAGAGCGCGAGGTCTCGCGTGCAGTCGGGCGTCAACTTCAGCTGCCAGGGGCCTTTGATGTCAAAGAGATGGCCGGTGGGCGCATCCGTCTCATTGGGGTGCAGATTGAAGCTAATTGTGCGGTGCTTGCTACCCCGCTTCGCCATCTCACTACCTTATTTCCGGATCTCAGCCTGACGATTGTGGCGATTATGCGCAGCGGTGCGCTGATTGTCCCACGTGATGGGCGTGATATGCTCGAAGAAGGGGATCGAGTCTATTTTGTTGTAGATGCGGATCATGTTGAACGGGCGATGGCAACCTTTGGCCATACCGAAGAAGAAGCTGCCTCTGTGGTCATTGCGGGCGGCGGTAATATCGGCCAGATGGTCGCTGAAGAGCTGGTCGCAGAAGGCAAGGTCACACCGCGCATTATTGAAATTAATAAAGAACAGGCGAGGAACCTGGCCAAACAGGTGCCTGCCTCAAGTGTGATTTGTGGGGATATGCTGGATTCAGACATCCTTAAAGAAGCCGGTGTGCGGGCCACAGGGACCTTTGTTGCGGTGTCGGATGATGACGAGGTGAACATCCTCTCAGCCCTACTGGCCAAGCGTATGGGGGCCAAACACACCGTGGCTTTGGTGTCTATGCCAGGCTTTGTGCCTTTGATCAGCACATTGGGTGTGGATGCGGTCATCAACCCGCCTCAGATCACCATCTCCTCCTTGCTAGAACATGTGCGGCGCGGGCGTATCCATGATGTCCATTCGGTGAGCGAAGGGGCAGGTGAGGTGCTGGAAGCCGAAGCACTCGCAACCTCATCCATTGTCGGCAAGCCATTGCGCAATTCACGCATCCCAAAAGGTGTGGCGATTGGCGCGGTGGTCAGAGGCGAGCGGGTTATTCCGGCCAGAGGCGATACGATTATTGAAGATGGCGATAGGGTGATTGTGTTTGCACGCAAAGGCAGCTCGAAAAAGGCAGAAAACATCATCACTGCCAAAGATGACATCTTTACCTGATGAAAATGCCAAATTTGATGCCTCAAGCCTAATGTTATGAAAGTCCTTTTATGTCCAGAATTGCTTTTGTAAATGGTGCCTATGTCGCCCAGCGCGACGCGCATATACATATTGAAGATCGCGGTTATCAGTTTGGAGATGGCGTCTATGAGGTGGTGCTGGTCTTAAATGGCCGTCTGGTGGATTGTGAAGGGCATTTAGACAGGCTGGATAGATCGCTGGGTGAAATGGCGATAACCTTGCCACAGAGCCGGCCTATCTTAGAAATGATTATGCGCCGGCTGATAGCGGCCAATCATCTGAAAACAGGCCTCATCTATATGCAAATCACCCGCGGTGTTGCCCCGCGCGGTCATGCCTTCCCCTCTGCTGACACACCGCCTGCCTTGGTGATGACAGCCAAGCATCTGTCTATTTCGGCGGATATGGCTGGTAAAAAGGCAGTGAGCGTAGCTGATATGCGCTGGTCACGGCGCGATATCAAAACCATTCAGCTTTTGCCAAATTGTTTTGCAAAACAAGAGGCGGTTTCACAAGGGGCATATGAAGCCATCATGATCATGCCTGATGGGACCGTCTCAGAAGGCGCATCATCTAATGTCTGGATGGTCACCGCTGATAATAGGCTGGTCACTCGCCAAGCGGACCATGATATTTTGAACGGGATCACCCGGCAAAGCCTGAAAAAGCTGGCAGAAGAACGCCAAATGGTGATAGAAGAGCGGCCATTCACGCTAGATGATTTGCTGGCCGCTAAAGAAGTGTTTGTCAGCTCTGCCACCAGTCTTGCCACAGCGATTATCGATATTGATGGCAAGCCGATAGCAGATGGCAAGCCAGGAGAGGTTGCAACTGCGCTGAGGGCAGACTACCTTAAAAGAAGTCAGAACTAGTGCAGGCTTGCCCAGCATGCGGCCAAAAAGGTGTCAGGGTCATGGATAAGCAAACCAATCTTCAGGATGTGTTTTTAAACCAGCTCCGCAAAGAGCATATGACCGTTACGATCTTTTTGGTAAATGGGGTCAAACTGCAGGGCATCATCACCTGGTTTGATAATTATTCTATTTTGCTGAAACGTGATGGCCATGTTCAGCTGGTCTATAAACATGCGGTGTCTACCATCATGCCATCTGGCCCTGTCAGCTTTATGGATGATGATGAGGGCGATAGCTGAGCCCACGGCCAGCCTGTCAGCTATTAACTGAGCATACACGCATGATGATATCCGCAGATAAAGAGGCTATAGCCGATTGCCTCAGAGACGTATCAGATCGCTATATCCTGCCCCGCTTCAGACAATTAGAAGCAGGCGAGATCGAGACCAAAAGCTCAGATACAGATTTTGTAACCATCGCAGATCAAGAAGCAGAAATCGCGCTGACTGACATATTATCTAACCGCTATCCGGATGCCACCATCATTGGTGAAGAAGCATGTGCTGTCCGGCCTGCGCTGAAACAACAGGCAAATGACGGGCTGGTATTCACCATTGATCCAGTGGATGGCACACGCAATTTCGTGCATCAAAAAGAGCGGTTTTGCTCCATGCTTGCCTTAATGAGAGATGGCGTGCCGCTGGCCAGTTGGATTTACCTGCCTGTATCTGATGCCTGCTATTATGCTGAGGCCGGGGCAGGGGTCTATGTCTGTGAGGATCGCAAGAGCAACTTTCGCTCGCTGATTAGCACGCCCTATCAGCCAGAAGCCACCTCTCTGGATGAGACCAGAGGGTCTATCGGTCTGATGGGACTGCCAGAGACCCGTATCTCAGCTCTGCGCCCGCTTGCCAAAGAGGTGAAAGGCCGCCAATTTGTCGGTTCAGCAGGTATCGAAATCCTTGAAATCGCCAAGGGCCAAAATGATTACATGTTTCATGGCCGCACAACCCCATGGGACCATGCCCCCGTAGCGCTCTTTGCGGCCGAGGCAGGCTGTATCGTCGGCCACCCGCCAGCAAGTGCAGATAAATCTACGCCGATAGCTTTTGACGCCTGTTCAGCTGCCCCTATTTTAGTGGCGCGCACGCCATCGATTTTTACCGCTTTGAATGCGTTTATCACTCAGTAAGAGCGCTTTCTAACTGTCAGATTTTTCTGCTTTTTTGGCGTCTTGCCAATAGGCTTCCATCTCATCGAGGCTCAGCGCTGATAAGCGCTCGCCTGCCGCTTCAGCGCTGGATTCCACAGATTTGAAACGCCGCTCAAATTTACGATTGCAGGCCAAGAGTGCGCTTTCTGGATCGACCCCTGCTTTACGCGCCAGATTGGCAGCAACAAACAGAATATCCCCGATTTCTTCTGCAATATGCTCTTTATCACCTGAGGCCATTGCTTCTTCTAATTCACTGAGCTCTTCATTCATTTTATCGGTAACAGCCTGAATATCAGGCCAGTCAAAACCAACATCTGCGGCTCTTTTTTGCAGTTTCACCGCGCGTACCATAGCGGGCAGATTGCGGGAAATACCATCAAGAAGACTCATCGCCTCTTTTTTCTTTGCTGCTTTTTGTGCCCGCTCTTCTGCTTTCATCTCTTCCCAAAGACGTTTTTGTGCAGCGGCATCATGGCGATCAGCTTGGCCAAAAACATGCGGGTGGCGGCGCACCATCTTATCAGATATAGCCTCTGCCACATCTGCTAGGTCAAAGCTGCCTTCTTCATCTGCCATCTGAGCATGAAAGACGACCTGTAATAACAAATCACCCAGCTCATCTCTCAATTCATCTCTGTCGCCCTCTGCAATCGCATCTGCGACCTCATAGGCTTCTTCAATCGTATAGGGCGCGATAGAGGCGAAATCCTGTTTGATATCCCAAGGACAGCCTGTCTGCGGATGGCGCAGCGCAGCCATAATCTGGTGAATGCGCGTTATCTGTTCATTGAGGCGTCTTGTGCTTGGGTCAATATCTGGCATCGGCGAAGAGGTCATCTGGATAGCCCTTGAAACGAAAATAAACTAATACAGCCTTTACAAGAGCAGATAGCCCTATTTTGGCAGGTCTGTTCATGATGTATATCTGGGTGGCTATTGTCCAGTCTTGCATCTGACCTTATATCTGACTTTATATCTGGCTCTATATCTGGCCTTACATCCAAAAGGCGTATGTGAATGGTTGCTTTCTTGTTCTTTCTTCGGCATTGAGGCACTATTCAAACATAGGGCCCAAATCAGCTGACAGATGGCACAGATGGCAAGGATAAAGCAAATGAGCAAACCAGAAGCAGAGATCAAAAAAAGAACCGCCATGGGACGCATACGCGGCTGGTTTTTGGCCGGCTTACTGGTCACCGCCCCTGTCTTTTTAACCTTTTATATCACTTGGATCATTATCGGCTTTGTCGATAGCCAGGTGGTGGCCCTGCTGCCAGAACAGCTGCGCAATATGATCTCAGCTACCGTACCTGGCTTTGGCCAGATTCCAGGTTATGGGCTGGTGATAGGCGGGGTGATGATCACGCTGGTGGGTGCGCTCACCGCTGGTTTTATTGGCCGCTATCTCATCGGTATTGGCGAATCTTTGCTCAATCGTATGCCGATTGTGCGCTCTATTTACGGTGCATCCAAACAGGTGCTTGAAACCGTGATGGCCAGCCAGTCTGATGCGTTCAGGGATGTGGTGTTGGTTGAATATCCGCGCCGCGGGCTCTGGGTCATTGGTTTTGTCACCGGCAATACCAAGGGCGAGGCACAGGAAAAAACCACCGCTGACAGCGTCAATGTCTTTGTGCCGACCACACCCAATCCGACCTCAGGCTTTTTGCTCTTCTGTCCCCGCGAAGACCTTGTTTTCATGGAAATGTCTGTTGAAGATGCGCTGAAACTGGTGGTCTCTGGCGGGATCGTAACCCCGCCATCTCCCAAAGAGCAAAAAAAGCTGAGCGGTAAATCATCCAAAAGCCGCAACTAGCCAGAGGCTCATAGCTAGCCAGAAGCCCATAGCTAGCCAGAGGCCCATAGCTAGCCAGAAGCCAGAAATTTGACCGCATTATCCTTTTCAAAGAGCGAGAGGAGCAGGCGATAGGCTTCTGCTTCTTCACCGGCTAGGTTGGGGTGTTCACGGGCGATTTTCTGGGCTTGGCGTCTGGCAATCGCAATTAAATCGGCATGCGCAGATAAATCGGCCAGCTTAAATTGGCTGAGACCAGATTGGCGTTGGCCCAACACTTCACCTGGGCCGCGCAATTTCAGATCTTCTTCAGCGATTAAAAACCCGTCATTGGTCTGGCGCATAATCGACAGACGCTGGCGGGCTGTCTCGCTCAGCTGGCCATCATGCAACAACAGACAGCTTGATTTTATTGTCCCGCGCCCCACACGCCCACGCAGCTGATGCAGCTGGGCCAGGCCGAACCTGTCTGCATGTTCAATGATGATGATCCCAGCTTCTGGGACATCCACCCCCACTTCAATCACCGTGGTTGCGACCAGCAGCTGGGCAGTGCCATTGGCAAAATCTGCCATCGCAGTTTCCCGTTCCTCTGGCTTCATCTTGCCATGGGCAAGGCGGACAGCCACCTCAGGCAATAATTTTTGTAAATGTGCAAAGCGATCTTCTGCTGCTGCCACATCCAGCTTTTCTGATTCCTCTACCAGCGGGCAAATCCAATAGGCTCGCTGGCCTGTCGCAATCACTTGTCGCAGCCTGTCAATAATCGCCGCTATTTTATCATGATGCAGCACCGCTGTTTCAATCGGTTGCCGCCCTGCCGGTTTTTCATCCAAGGCTGAACTCTGTAAATCGCCATAGGCCGTCATCGCCAGCGTGCGCGGGATAGGGGTAGCTGTCATCACCAGCATATCCACTGCCTTGCCCTTTTCGCTTAGCATCAGGCGTTGACGCACCCCAAAGCGGTGTTGCTCGTCAATCACCGCGAGGCGCAAATCAGCAAAGGCAATACGTTCTGTGATCAGCGCATGGGTGCCGACCACCATCTGGATCTCGCCATTGGCCAGCTGGGCCTCTATTTCGCGCCGCTCTGCTGCTTTTTGGGCCCCCAGAAGCAACCCACAGCTCAGGCCCAGCGGTGCCAGCATCTTGTTGAGCGATCGGTGATGCTGGCGAGCCAAAATCTCTGTCGGGGCTAGGAGGGCAGCTTGTCCGCCTGCCTCTGCCACATGCAGCATGGCAATCAATGCCACCATCGTCTTGCCAGAGCCCACATCGCCTTGTAAGAGCCGCAACATACGTACATCAGCGGCTAAATCTGTTTCTATTTCTTCAATTGTCCGGCTCTGGGCATGGGTCAGGGCAAAAGCCAAGCTCTCAATTAATCTGGTTTTCAGCCTGCCTGTTAAGGGCAGGGCGGCACCTTCTTCGATTTTGCGGGTCGCCTCACGCAACAAAACGAGGGCCAGCTGATTGGCCAGCAATTCATCATAGGCTAGGCGTTGGCGGGCCAGTGCAGTTGGCTCGAGGTCTGAGGCGCGTTCGGGATGATGGACCTGCGCACTAGCAGAGGTGAAATCAGGCCAATCTCTTGTCGCCATCAAGCCTTTATCAATCCATTCTGGGAATTTATCGCGTGCTGGCAGCTTTGTTAGCCCGCTCACTATGGCCCGTCTCAATACCCTAGAGGTGATGCCGGCGGTCAGCGGGTAAACAGGCTCTATCTCTGGCATCTCGCCTGCCTTATCCAGCGGCAGCACAAAATCAGGATGCATCATTTGTACCCGGCCATTAAAATGTTCCACTCGCCCTGAAATCAGCCGCGTACCGCCAACAGGCAGCAGGCGGCTCAGATAGTCTGGTCTGGCATGGAAATAGACCAGTTCGATCTCACCTGTTTCATTTTCGGCGTAAATGCGGGCAGGGCGGCGAGTTTTGGCTGGCGGCATATCATGTTTGGTGATGCGCAACTCAAAGACAGCAATCTGACCATCACGTGCCATTGGAATAGCCGGGCGTGCCCGCCTGTCTATCAGCCCAACAGGCAGATGGCGCAGCAAATCCATCACATGCCGGCCCTCAATGCGCTTTTCCAAGAGCCCCGCCAAACGCGCACCAATCCCGTCCAGAGAGGTTGTCTCTGCAAAAAGCGGGTAGAGCAGGGGTGGCCGCGTGATATGCATCTATTGCCTCTTTTTTCGCATACCCAAGTAAGAACATCATGATGAGACGCCCAGACTAACAGATTTTTGCCGCCTGATTACTGGAAAAATACATCTGGCGGACAATATCCTTTTAAGCTGACAAAAAACAGTGAGGCGTGTAGGTAGAGGCGGCGTCAACGAAGAAAGTGAAAGTATCTTCCATGCAAGAAACAAGACAAGCACGTGTTCGCCGGCTGATTTACAGATCAAGCTATACAGGAATGAAAGAAACAGACCTGTTGCTCGGCCAGTTTGCTAAGCTGCATCTGGCCAGTCTTAATGACACTGAGCTGGATCAGTATGAAGCGCTTTTAGAAGCTGGCGATCCATCCATTTTTGCTTGGGTGCGTGGTGATGAAGCCGTGCCAGATGAATTTGACACCCGTGTATTGGCACTGATCAGCGATTTTAACAAAACACTGTAAGATGCTGTTTAAAAACCATAAATTTACATATTCCAACCAGCTTTTCGGCGTGCCGGATGCGCTCCAGCCCTTTATGCTGGCCAACCATCTGATGGCTCAGGACAAGGGCAGGAAAAAGGCTGTTTTCATTGCCCGTGATGATGCGCGTCTGGCCGATATGGAGGCCGGGCTACGCCAGCTGATGCCTGATCTCAACGTCATCTCACTGCCTGCCTGGGATTGTCTGCCTTATGACCGTGTCTCGCCGCATAGTGATATCACCGCCCAGCGGATTTATGCGCTTTCCTTACTGGCGCGCCTAAATCAAGCAGATGAGGCGGTGCTGCTGACCACGGTCAATGGCTGGCTGCAAAAGGTCCCGCCGCCTGCCTTTTTTGAAAAAAACCAGATGCTGATCAAAGTTGGCGCGACCCTGACACCTGCTGATCTGGCCAGCTATCTCAGCGATCATGGCTATTTGCGCACGGATACTGTGCGCGAGGTGGGTGAATTTGCTGTGCGTGGCGGGATTGTTGATGTTTTCACCCCGCCGCATACAGAACCGTTTCGGATTGATTTTTTTGGAGATGAGATAGAGAGCCTGAAACCGTTTGATCCGGTCAATCAGCGCAGCTTGCCAGATGCTGCCTCTCATCACCAACAGCTCTTGCTTTTGCCATCATCTGAATATCGGCTGGATGATCAGACCATCTCACATTTTCGGGCAGGCTATATTGAGGCCTTTGGGGCCAAGGCGGCACGTGATGCGCTCTATGAGGCGGTCTCAGCCGGCCAGACTCAACCAGGGCTCGAACATTGGCTGGCTCTGCTGCATCCCACGCTATTGCCGCTTGGTGATTATCTAGCTGATTTCCTGGCTATGCCAGCAAGCGCGGTTGAACAAGCTCAGGTCTTTTTGGATGATCAGGGGTTAGCAGCAGCACAAGCCCGCCTCGAGCAAATCTCAGAATTCTATACCGCACGTGCTGAATTCGGTCAGGCAGATGGCCTTGCGGCTGAGGATATGACCTATCGGCCCCTACCAGCAGAAGCGCAATATTTAACTGAGCTGACCAGTTTAGACGCCAGTTCAGTTATCCAGCTTCAGTCTTTTGCTGCTAACAGCTCTGATCAGCTGAGTTTTGGCGGTGGGGCTGTGCCGAATTTTTCAGCCCAAGCTGCCGCTGGCAGCATGCCTGCCACAGACCTTGCCAGAAACGCCATTGAACAGGCCCGCAAACAAGGCAAAGCTGTCTTGCTCTCTGCTGCCAGCCAAGGCGCGCTCAGCCGGCTTGTTGAGCGGATTTTTGACAAAGATGTCAGACCTGCCACGCTTGATGATATCGCCGCCTTGGAAGCTGGCCAGCTATATCAGGCCGTTCTACCCAATGCGGCTGCAGGTACTGGGGCGCAGACTGATCATTTTATGCTGATCACCGAAACAGATCTGTTCGGGGTTCAGGCCAGCCGTCCGGCACGTAAACGTAAACGCGGCGAGGATTTCTTGCGCGAAGTGGCGTCTCTGGAAACTGGCGATCTGGTGGTCCATGTGGAACATGGTATCGGGCGCTATGACGGGCTGGAAACGGTCTCTAGCGGCGGCGGCCAGCATGATTGCCTGCGGCTTATCTATTCAGGTGGCGATAGGCTGTTTCTGCCAGTTGAGAATATTGAGCTGCTCTCGCGCTATGGGCAAGAAGGCAGTGATGCCAGTCTGGACAAGCTGGGCGGTGTTGCCTGGCAGGCACGCCGTGCCCGCATCAAAGGCCGGATTAAGGAAATGGCCGATCAGCTGATGCAAATCGCTGCCAAGCGCAGCCTTGCCAAAGCAGAAGTGTTAAACCCGCCTGAAGGGTTATTTGAAGAATTTTGTGCCCGTTTTGGCCATAGTGAGACCGAAGATCAGCTTGAAGCGGTGGCTGATGTGCTGGGTGATTTAGGCTCAGGGACCGCCTCTGATAGGCTGATTTGTGGCGATGTCGGCTTTGGCAAGACAGAAGTGGCGTTGCGCGCGGCCTTTGTGGCGGCGATGGCCGGCTATCAGGTTGCGCTGGTGACCCCGACAACACTTCTGGCACGCCAGCATGGCAAGCTTTTTGCAAATCGTTTCTCAGGCTTCCCTGTTAAGGTTGCCACGCTATCACGCATGACCACTTCTGCAGATGCTAAAACCATCAAAGAGGAGATCACCTCTGGCGAGGTACAGGTGGTGATTGGCACCCATGCTTTGCTAGCGAAATCCATTTCATTCAATCATCTCGGCCTTTTGATTGTTGATGAAGAACAGAATTTCGGCGTTGCCCAGAAAGAACGTTTAAAAGAATTGCGCGGTGATGTGCATGTATTAACCCTTTCTGCCACACCGATACCACGGACTTTGCAGATGGCGCTCTCTGGTGTGCGCCAGATGTCGCTGATTACCACGCCGCCAGTGGACAGGCTGGCAGTGCGCAGCTTTGTTGGGCCATGGGATGGGGTGGTGCTACGTGAAGCCCTGCGCCGCGAGATGTTCAGAGGCGGTCAGAGCTTTGTGGTCTGTCCGCGTATCAAGGATTTGCCATCTGTTTTTGATAAAATCACGGCACTGGTCCCTGAGGCCAAGATTCTCACCGCTCATGGCCAGATGCCGCCCGCCGAATTAGACAAGGTCATGACTGATTTCGGTGATGGTAAGGCTGATGTCCTGCTCTCCACCAATATTGTGGAATCAGGCATTGATATTCCAACTGCCAATACGATGATTATCCACCGAGCTGATCGCTTTGGTCTGGCCCAGCTATATCAGCTGCGCGGGCGGGTCGGGCGCGGCAAACAGCGTGCCTATGCCTATCTTACCACCGATCCGCATATGCTCTTGACCCCGCAGGCGAAAAAACGCCTTGAGGTGATGCAGACATTGGACAAGCTGGGGGCCGGTTTCTCGCTCGCTTCTTATGATATGGATATTCGCGGGGCAGGGAACCTATTGGGTGATGAACAATCTGGTCATGTCAAAGAGGTTGGCATAGAGCTCTATCAGGATATGCTGCGCCAAGCGGTGGAACTGGCCCGCCATCAAGGCAAGACCGAGCCAGGTGATAGCCCAGAGATTGAGGTGAGCTGGTCGCCACAAATCAATCTTGGCCAGACCGTGATGATCCCAGCGGATTATGTAACCGATTTAACAGTGCGCCTCTCGCTCTATCGCCGGATCGCAGAACTGCCCGATACTGATGCCATAGAACAGGTCAAAATCGAATTGATTGATCGCTTTGGCACCTTACCAGATTCGCTGAATAACTTGCTGCAAACTGTTGAATTAAAACAATTATGCCGCAAAGCTAATATTCAGAAAATCGAGGCAGGGCCAAAGGGCTTTGTGGTTAGTCTTAAAGATGGTGCCTTCCCGCAACCTGATAAATTGGTTGGCTGGATAGCGGCACAAAAAGGCCAGGTGGTGATTAAACCTGATCAGCGTTTGGTGGTGAAGCAGGATTTAACCAAACTGGCCGTACGGGCTAAGGCAGCACAGAAAATATTGAATCAGCTGGCTGATCTCGCTGCCTGATAGCCTATCTGCTTAGCTTGGCATACGCGCTGCATCTATCGCACCCACCAGCACTTCTGGTGGATGGGCCCCGGAAATCGCCAGCCGCTTTTCAAAAATCATGAATGGCACACCATCAATCCCAAGGGCAGGGCTGTCTTCAAAATCCTGCTTCATGCGCTCTGAAGCGTGATGCAGGCTTTCTTTCGAAGGCAGGGGACAGCGGCTTGTCTCAAAAATCCATTCCTGGACATCAGGGCTGGAAATATCACGTCCTTCTAAGAAATAGGCTTTGAAAAACGGTTCGCTCACATCATAGCCTTCTATCTCTGCGGCGATAATCAGCTGGTGCGCCGTGCGGCTGTTTGGGGTGCGGGTGATCTTATCAAATTGAAAATCAATGCCCACTTCCTGGCCTGCTTCTTCAATCCGGCCATAAACAGCTGCTGCCGCATGGCCGAATTTGGCATTTAGATAGGCTTGCCTGTCCATGCCGGCAGGCTGCATCGACGGGTTCAATAAAAAAGTGCGCCATTTGAATTTTGGCTGGATATCCGGGCGCAGGGCCAGGGCTTGAATCAGCCGTTTCTGGCCGATATAACACCAGGGGCAAATCACATCTGCAAAAACGTCAATCTGAATTTGTTGCATGGCTCAACGCCTCTCATGAATAGAAATCCGGCTGATCAAACCCAATAGGTCAGATCTGATGATGGTAACAGCCTAGCACTTGAAAAAGCAGTGTGATAGGTCAGTTCTTAGAAATGAGATCACTCTTCTTGCTAAGCGAGATGACGTACAAGATAGAACAGGCATAAAGGCAGGTTTGATGACACTCTCAGACAAGCGCAAAATTGAATTGGCGCAAAAAGCCTGCAGCCAGCTGATCACGCGCGCTCAGACCCTGATGGTGAGTGTCAGTGCGAACGCCCAAACAGGGGCCCAATCAGCTCCAGAAACACAGGACCAATCAGGTCCGGAAACAGGTTTTGTGCCTTTTATCCGCCATGACGGCCATTTTATCATTTTCACCAGCCATCTCTCAGCCCATACACGCCTGTTGCTGAGCGGCGGTTCAGCCCGCTATATGCTGGTCGAAGATGAATCAAATGCCCAGAATATCTGGGCCCGTATCCGCCTGAGCTTTGAAGGTGAATTGGTTGAAATTCAGAGAGAAAATGCAGATTTTGACAGGCTGTGTGATCAACTTGCAACGGCGCATGGGCCGGTGATGGATGTGATCCGCTCTTTCACTGATTTTCATCTCTTTCAGATCACTCCTGTTTCTGGACGGCTTGTAACAGGCTTTGCGGCTGCCTATGCTGTCTCTGGTCCTGATTTCACCATTCAGGCCCACCTCACTAAGAGCTGAACAGAGGCAATAATGGCACAAACAGCTTTACCGATTTTATGGTCTTTTAGGCGTTGTCCTTATGCGATGCGGGCGCGGCTCGCTGTGAAAACCAGCGGCATGCGCGTTGAATTGCGCGAAATTCTGTTAAGAGATAAGCCAGCGGCTTTCATTGCCGCCTCTGCCAAGGCGACAGTACCGGTGCTGGTCCTGCCAGATGGCACCGTCATTGATGAGAGCCGAGAGGTGATGGGCTGGGCACTGGCACAGGCCGACCCTGAAGGCTGGCTGACAGATAGCGATAAAGCAGGCCTTGAAGCCTATCTGGACAGGCTGGATGGCCCGTTTAAAACCGATTTAGATCGCTACAAATATGCGTCGCGCTATGCCAAGACAGATACAGATAAATCGGAAATTGCCTTGGCACACCGTCAATCTGGCGCGGCCTTTATCGCTGAATTAGAAGCCGTCTTGCAAAAACAGCCGGCATTAGCCGGGCCGGCATTAGGTTTGCGCGATTTTGCGACCTTGCCCTTTATCCGCCAGTTCCGCATTGCAGATCCTATTTGGTTTGATGCCCAGAACTGGCCAGCGGTGCATAAATGGCTGACCGCCTTTTTGACCAGTGCGCGCTTTGAAGCGGTGATGGCAAAATACAGCCCTTGGCAAGAAGGGTCAGAACCTGTGTTATTCTGAGGCTTTAAGGCTGGCGGCAGAGGCGCTATGTTTGGATAAATGCAGCGTATACCAGAAAATCGCTGTGACCACGATAAGCCCACCAATAAACATTTCATTGGTAGGGCGCTCGCCCAACGCCATCCAGACCCAAATCGGCCCTAAAATCGTCTCAATGATCATCAGCAGGCTGACATTGGCAGCTTGTGTATAGCGCGTAGCATAGGTCAGCGCGATAAAAGAGACAGGCAGGATAAACAACCCATTAATGGAGATAAAGCCAACATGGCCTGCCAATAGGCTGGCACTAGGCGCCATCACTAGGCCGATCAGGCCGGCTCCCAATGCACCAGAGCCAGTCACCAACACGACATTCATATCAGGTGCCCGCCGATAACACACAAAGCTCAGCCCGATCAGCGCGGCGGCACAGATGGCAAAGAGCGCGCCTGCCAGCATATTGCCTGAGCCTTGTGCGCCTTCATCCAAGGCCAGCCCATCGCCTGAGACCGCAATCGCCACCCCGATAAAGGTGATCACAATCACAATCCAGGTCGCGGCCAATGTTTTCTCACCCAATAATAAGCGCGAGAACAAGGCGGCAAATAAAGGCGAGCAGGCAAGGGCAATCAGCACGATGGAAATGGCGGTTTCTGCAACAGCCAGCGAGAAAAACATATTGCCCACCGCATGGCAGGCAATAGCCAGCAAGGCTGGCCAGCTTTTCAGATGCGCTAGATCAGCTATCAGCGCATGACGCCGCAACACCAGCCATAACACCAATAATAACAGCCCCATTTCGGTGCCGCGCCAGGCCAGCATAGCCCAACCGCTGAGCTCTGATAGGCGCATAAACAGCGTATCGGGCGTGATCATCAGCGCGCCAAATGCGGCCAACATGATCCCAAAGCTCGGATGGCGAGACAGGTTTTTGATGAAGGTCATAGGGCTATCTGCCTCGCGCTTAAATCAGGGGTGGCACAGGCATCATCACGATGCACTTGCTAGCCCTTACGGCATTTCAGACGGGCTGTCCAGCTTCTCAAAAAAGCGGTTGGCATCCGCGCTGATGGCTTGCTTCTTTTCATCTGACATTTTGGCATAAGACCGGTACATCATGCCCATCCGCGCATTGGATTTGAATTTGTCCTGATGGCGGGCCAGAAAATCCCAATAAAGATAATTAAACGGACAGGCATCAGGGCCGTTTTTCTGCTTTACCTTATAGCGGCAGTTCTTGCAGTAATCAGACATCCGGTCGATATAGGCCCCGCCTGCCGCATAGGGCTTTGAGGCCAGCCGCCCGCCATCTGCATAGAGCACCATGCCAGACACATTCGGCAATTCCACCCATTCATAGGCATCGGCATAGACCACCAGATACCATTCATTTACCTCATCTGGGTGCAAGCCAGCCAGCAGCGCAAAATTGCCAAGCACCATCAGCCGCTGAATATGATGGGCATAAGCAAAATCACGTGTCTGGGTGATCGCTTGTTTTAAACAATTCATCTGGGTTTTAGCGGTCCAGAAAAAATCAGGCAGCGGGCGCTTTGCCTCTAAATAATTCAGGCGCTTATAGGCTGGCATTTCCAGCCAATAAAGACCGCGCACATATTCACGCCAGCCCAGTATCTGGCGGATAAAGCCCTCCACCGCATTTAAAGGTGCTTTGCCTTCAAAATAGGCCCGCTCTGCGGTGCGGATACATTCCATCGGCAAGAGCAACCCACAATTCAGATATAGCCCGATATGCGCATGATACATCCAAGGCTCACCTTCTATCATCGCATCTTGATAGGTGCCAAAATGACCTAAACGCTGTTCAATAAAAGCATCTAGAACCTCTAAGGCCTGATCACGGCTGGTGGCATAGTGAAAATGGGCAAGGCTGCCAAAATGCGCTGCAAAGCGGTTTTCAACCAAAGCCAACACATCGCGTGTGATCGCATCTGGCTCAAATCCGGTGGGCGCTGGGATATCCAGCCCTTCTTTTGGCGGGGCGCGGTTTTCTGCATCATAATTCCACTGGCCGCCTACCGGCTCATTATCTTGCATTAATATCTGGTTTTCACGGCGCATTTCGCGATAGAAATATTCCATGCGTAGTTGCTTGCGCCCATCTGCCCAGTGATGAAACCGCTCTTGGGTGCAGATAAAGCGATCATCCTCCAAGAGCTCAACCGCGATATCCAGCTCATCGCGCCAGTTTTGCATCATTTCTGCAACCCGATATTCGCCTGGATAGGTGCAGACCAGCCTGCCTGGCCTATGGCGGGTGAGGGCGCGTTTGACCTCCCCGTCAAAGGAATGGCTGTTATCGGGATCATCAATGGCGATATAATCCACCTGCCAGCCTTTGCTGCGCATCTCTTCTGCAAAATGGCGCATGGCCGAGAATAAAAAGGCGATTTTAACCTTGTGATGCCGCACATAAGAGGCTTCATCATCCACCTCGACCATCAAGAGAATATCCGAGCCTTTATCGGCTTGTTTTAAACTGGCCAGCGATGCGCTCAGCTGGTCGCCTAAAATCAATCTGAGCGCGCTCATGCGATCTCAACCTGTTTGAGCGTAGCAAAAGCATCTAATGCGGCCTGCCGGCTTTCTTTCACATCAACAATTGGCATCGGATAGCTCTTGCCCAATTGGACACCAGCCTGGCTGCGGATGTCTTGCGGGGCTGTCCAGGGGGCATAGAGATATTTATCTGGCATCTGTGCCAGTTCTGGCACCCAATGGCGGGTATATTCGCCTGATTTATCAAATTTTTCGCCTTGGGTAATCGGGTTGAAAATCCGAAAATAAGGGGCTGCATCTGCCCCGCATCCGGCAACCCACTGCCAGCTGGCACTATTTGAGGCCAAATCAGCATCTATCAGGCAATCCCAGAACCACTCTGCGCCATGGCGCCAATCCAGCAATAGGTTTTTCACCAGAAAAGAGCCGACAATCATCCGCACACGGTTATGCATATATCCCGTCGCATAGAGCTCACGCATGCCCGCATCGACAATCGGATAGCCTGTCTGACCCTGCTGCCAGGCAGCTAGCCTTTGTGCATCGCTTCCTTCTGCCGCCCGCCAAGGGAAATGATTAAATTTCGCATTCAGATTGACACGTGGCAGATCGCCCTTGCGATAGAGCAAATGGTATGAGAATTCACGCCAGCCAAGCTCGGTACAAAATTTATCCACCATCTCAACCTTATCTGGTGATTTGGCACCTTCATAATGTGCCGCCGCCCAGGCCTGATGGGCTGAAATCGCTCCTATTTTCAAATAAGCAGAAAGCCGCGAGACAGATCCTCTGGCTGGAAAATCACGTCCTTGCCCATAATCGGCTAGGCTCTGTTCAATGAAATCACGCAAACGGGCCTGCGCGGCCGCTTCACCAACCGCCCAATGCGCCATCAAACCCTTATCCCAGCCTAGCTGTGGCAAGAGCCCTAAATCATCCACCGATAGGCTGTCATCTGTCCCTGTTGCAAAGTCAATCTGTGGTGCGGCAAGCGGGGCACGCGGGGCAGGGGCATTTAAACAACCGCGGCGATAAAACGGGGTGAAAACTTGATAGGGCGTGCCATCTGGCTTGGCCACCTCCCATGGCTCCCAGAGCAGGGAGCCATTATAGCTTTTGGCCTCAATACCTTGTAATTGCAACATTTCTTTGATGGTGCTGTCACGTGTGATGCGCCAGCCCTCATAGCATCTGTTCCAATAGACAGAGGTGGCATTTGCACGCTTGGCAAGGTCAGGGAGTATCTCCTCAGCCCGTCCTTTCATCAGCATAAGCCGGCCGCCCAGTGCGGTATTTAAAGCGTCTAAATGATGATGCAGCCAGAGCCGGCTCGCTGCACCATAGCCATCCGGGCCTGCATTCTCTTCATCAAGAATATAAACCGGCAACAGCTTGCCAGCTGCCGCTGCTGCGCTCAGCCCCGGATTATCAGACAGGCGCAAATCCTGACGAAACCAGAAAATCACCGACATAGACAAACGCCTCCAAAAACCAGCAAAAAAACCTCACCCTTTATTCGCAAAACAAGGCTGTTTGGACTTATGGAAAATACACCAACCCCCGTTAAAAGGGCAGGTCAGGTTGTGCTGGCTTGGTGGGTGTCTTAAGGTTGCGTTTGCCGCGTGGCTGGTTGTGGGTTTGCGGCAAGCCTGCTTTGCGGCTGCCATGTTTTGAGACAATATGCGCGGCTTGTGTGCGGTGGTCGGTCTGTTTTCTGATCTCAGCCAGCTTATCTGCGGCGGCGCGGCGCGCAGGGGCCTCTTCGACAATCGGCATCGGATAGCCGTTCAACCGGTGCGGGACCAACCAGGGGGTGTGGAGCAGATGCGTTGGCAAATCCTTCAATTCAGGCAGCCAGCGGCGGATGAACACCCCGTCTGGATCCTGATCTTGAGATTGTTTAATCGGGTTATAGATGCGCATCACATTAATGCCGGTCGTCCCGGATTGCATTTGGCATTGGCTATAATGAATGCCTGGCTCATAATCTGTAAAAAGACGGGCCAGATGCACGGCAGGTGCGCGCCAATCCAGCCAGAGATGATAAGCGGCAAAGCTCATCAACATTGCCCGCATCCTGAAATTCAGCCAGCCTGTGGCGATAAGGCTGCGCATACAGGCATCGATAAAAGGATAGCCTGTACGCCCCTTTGCCCAGGCCGCAAAACGCGCTGCATCAAAGCCCCTCAGCCCGTCATAGGCAGCATGAAAATGTTGCCATTCTATGGCCGGCTCATCTTCCAGCTTTTGGATAAAATGACAGTGCCAGTGCAACCGGCTGGCAAAGCTTTTTAAACTGGCACGCCAGCGCGTAGTTTCCGGTGATTTAGGCAGCCCGCGCAGTGCCTCTTGCCGGTTGAGGACAGATTGATAGACCTCGCGCATCGATAAACAGCCAAAAGAAAAATAGGGCGAGAGACGCCCACCGCTTTCTTGCGCACTAAGCGGTGAGGACAACCCGCCGCGGTAAAATTGCCCGCGCATTGTTAAAAAACTCTTTAGCCATGCAAGCCCTTCTTGTCGCCCGCCTAGTTGCAGATTTTGCCCAGCCATAGGGGCAAGGCCAAGGCGCGCCGCAGATGGTAGACCCTCGCTTGCCAGCGTTGAAATATTGGGATCAGTGCTGAGCTGTGTGAAATCTGGCTGTAGGCAATCGCTGCGCATTTGCGCTGCCCATTTCGCCGCCCAGCCATTCCGGCTCTTTAGGCCGCGTATCACGCCAAATTGCCGATATTCATGAAAAATAACCCCTTTTTCACGGGCCATCTGGCGCACATCTTCATCACGCTGATAGCTCCAGCCATTGCCTGTCTCTTCATGCGCATGCACCGCTGAGATGTCCATCTCATCTATCAGGCTGGCTAATATATGTGGGGCATATCCAATGCGCAAAATGAGCCGCAAACCCTGGGCAGAAAGGCTGTCGCGCAAATCCACCAGCGCCTCTCGGCAAAATTGGTAATGACGGGCTGAGAGATCAGGTTGCTGCCAATAATCAGGCTCAAGGATATAGAGCGGCAGGACAGGGCCAGCCCGCAGCGCATGGTAAAGCGGTGCATGGTCTTCCCGCCGTAAATCACGCTTGAACCAGACCAGCTGTATCGACATTCTACGCCTCGTCATACTTTCCGCTGTCAAATAGACCCTGATGGCCATATAGCCCCCGAAAGCCATATATCTCTGAAGGCCATATAGCCTCGATGGGCGCAAAAACCAGTAGGTTTTCTGTCAGTTGGCAAATTGACAAGGCTTGTCGCACGAGAGGGTGTGTGGTTTGTATAAAAGAACAATGATAAAGAGGCGCGCGGATGTTTGAAGGCTTTACAGAAGAATATCATCAAGCAGATGGGGCGCGTTTATTTCTGCGCCGTGGCGGCAATCCGAACAAGCCGCCTTTGCTGTGTTTACATGGCTACCCCCAGACCTCTGCCATGTGGCATTTGATGGCCCCGCTGCTGGCCGAGGACTGGCAGCTGATCATCCCTGATTTGCGCGGTTATGGCCGATCTGAAAAGGTAGCAGATACAGCTGATCATGCGGCCTATGCCAAACGGGCAATGGGCCGGGATATGTTCGCGCTGATGTCAGGGCTGGGGCATGCGCGTTTTTCTATTCTCTCGCATGATAGAGGGGCGCGGGTGGCCCACCGGATGGGGATGGATCAGCCATCACGTATCAAGGCTATGACCATTTTGGATATTGCCCCAACACGCGAGATGTATCAACAGACCAGCATGGGGTTTGCCACTGCTTATTGGCATTGGTTTTTCTTGATCCAGGCTGCCCCACTGCCTGAACATCAAATCATGGCAGACCCTGACGCATTCTGGCGCCATAAATGCAGCCATCAGGTGCGCAAACAAACAGGAAAAGAGATGCCGTTCACTACAGAGGCGCTGACTGAATATCTGACCGCCTTTCGCGATCCGGCTGCGGTGCATGCGATGTGCGAGGATTACCGCGCTGCTGCCAGTATCGATATCATGCATGATGATGCAGATGGGACGCGCAAATTAGAGATGCCTATTCAAGTGCTTTGGGCAGAAAATGGCGCGATAGAACGTTATTTTGATGCGCTGGCCCTCTGGGGGATGCGTGCAAGCGATCTGCGTGGCCAGTCAGTGCCTGCCAGCCATTATATGGCAGAAGAAATACCTGAGATGCTCGCAGACCTCATCCAACCTTTTTTAAAAGCACATCTGGCCTAGCTCAGCGTAGTTCCCCTTTGATTTTTATAGAAACGCCGCCCTAGTTATGGCACAAACTCAAGCCAGAGCGGCACAGCATAGCGCCCTGTGCAGAATAAGAACAAAAAGCGTGAGATGAGGGATAAGGTGTGCGCATTTCAACTAGATGACAGGCTGGCAGCAGCCAGTCTGCCATTGACTATCCGTCATAATCTTGACTATCGGCTGATGAATGACAGCCGCTTTGTCTGGCTGCTGCTTATCCCGCGCCTGCCCGATATCACCGAATGGTCCGATTTAGCCTTGGATCTTCAGCATGATTTGTTTCACCGCGCGACACAACTGGCTGAAAAGCTGAAAAATGAGACAGGCGCTGATAAAATGAATATCGCCACTATTGGCAATATGGTCTCTCAGTTCCATTTACATATCATCGCTCGAAAGATAGATGATGCGCTCTGGCCAGACCCGGTTTGGGGCAAGCCAGGGGCTGTCGCCTATAGCACAGCTGAACAAGATGCGCTGACAGCGCGGCTGATGGCGCTGATTGACCAGCTGGATGAAGAGGAAAGCCAGTCATGAAAACGGTGATCAGACTTTGTCTTATCGGCATGATTTGGGCCATTGCGATCATCACCGAAATAGCCTTGCTCTTTGCAGGTCTGGTCTCACAGGGCCATGATAAGGGGCGTCTGATTTCAATTGCCTTGCTGGTGGTGATTGTCCCTAGCCTTGCTTATGGGCTGCATATTGGGGTGAACAAGCTATTCGGCCTGGTCAAACGCCAGCCAGCAGATAAATAAAATGGGGTTGCGTGCGCTCGATAGGGATGTTGCCATTATTGGGGCAGGGGCCGCCGGTCTGTTTTGTGCGGGTCTGGCAGGGGCGCGTGGTCACAAGGTCGCGCTTATTGATCACCGCCTCAAAGTGGGTGAAAAAATCCGCATTTCAGGGGGTGGGCGGTGTAATTTTACCAATCTCTATTCTGGCCCTGAAAATTTCCTTTCTGACAATCCGCATTTTGCCAAATCAGCGCTTGCTGGCTATAGCCCTTATGATTTCATCGATTTGGTCTCTGCGCATAAAATCGCCTTTCATGAGAAAAAAGACGGCCAGCTTTTTTGTGATGAGAGCGCCCAGCAAATCATTGATATGCTGCTTGATGAATGTGATAGAGCAGGGGTGCAGCGCTATTTTGGTCATGAGATCACCGCTATTCAAAAAACCGAGAGCGGCTTTGTGATCTCAACCAATAAAGCGGTGATAAAAACGCCGCGTCTGGTGATCGCAACTGGCGGTCTGTCGATTCCCAAAATTGGTGCAACAGGTTTTGGCTATCAGATAGCTGAACAATTTGGCTTGCCGTTGATTGCCCCGCGTGCAGGGCTGGTCCCGCTTACCTTCACTGATCAGATGAAACAGCTTTGTGGTGGTCTCTCTGGCCTTTCTGTCTCTGCTAGCATCGGCAATAAGGCTGCACGTTTTGCTGAAGGGCTGTTATTCACCCATCGCGGATTGTCCGGACCCTCTGTGCTACAGATCTCCTCTTATTGGCCAGAAGGCACGCCGCTCAGCGTAAATATGGCCCCTTCGAACAATATGGATGCCTATTTACGAGGCGAGAAAAAACAAGCCCCACGCCAAGAGCTCAGCACCGCCTTGGCTAAAATCCTGCCCAAAAGGCTGGCACAGGCTCTGTGTGAGTTGCACCAGATAGACGGCCGGCTTGCTGATCTCAGTGATAAGAAACTCAGTGCTATGGCCGGTTTTATCCAGGACTGGCAGGTCAGACCAAGCGGAACAGAGGGCTATCGCACCGCAGAGGTCACGCTTGGCGGGGTCGATACAAAGGCGCTCTCATCACAAGATATGCAGGTGAAATCTGTGCCAGGCCTCTATTTTATTGGCGAGGTGGTGGATGTCACCGGTCATTTGGGCGGGCATAATTTCCAATGGGCTTGGGCCTCAGCCCACGCCGCCGCCAAGCGCTTTTAAACAAGTAAAGCCTTTAATGCGCTTGCTAAATAAATATTTGAGGAAGAAATGGCTCCCCGGGACGGATTCGAACCCCGCGTGGCACTGCCACGCTGATCATAAATATATTGAGGCGGTTCGTATCCGCTGAATAATCTGAAATGATAAGGAAGAAATGGCTCCCCGGGACGGATTCGAACCGCCGGCCAAGCGATTAACAGTCGCTTGCTCTACCGCTGAGCTACCGGGGAGCAGTAGGTTTGCCTTTTATACTCAATCCAAAACAATAATCAACTGGAATTTTTACAAAGATATACCGTTAAAGAACACCAACGCCTTCTGGTCAGAATCGTACGCTATGCCGGCTCATAGGCTGTTCGGATTTCATGCGCGGTGCGGTTCAGCGTGTCAGCCTCTAAATCAGCCAGTTTCCAAATCTTATCGATCACCCGCCCGCGCTTCTCGCTTGAGCGTTGATAGGCCGGGTCATAATGATTTTCCAGCAGGCTGAGCGCCAATGCCTGCCAGTTCTTGGTATCAATCAGCACCTGCCAGTCGCGTGCCATTTCAGTGCCATGGCGCATCCGCATACCGCCCACCAGATGATAGAGCGGTTCTGGGTCATCAAATAAATGTGCATATTCAGCCATCAGATAGCGCGCCCGCACCAGATCAGGCACCTCAAGCTGCAAGCCAGGGGCTGCTCCCATTGCCTGCCAGAGGGCTTTGGGTATCTGCACATTACCGATTTTTGCGCTCTCTGCCTCAATAAAGACAGGTCGGCTGGATGTCATCTGAGATAGAGCGTGATGCAGGCGGCTTTCAAACAGACGCTGGCTTGGTTGCGGCCGGTCTGGCCATTGCCCGAGGACAGAACCGCGATGTTCGGCCAATGCTTCCAAATCCAGAATCTGGCATCCCACCGCCGCCAACGCCTGTAAAAGCCGTGTTTTGGCAGTGCCGGTCGGGCCTTCTATCAAAATCGGTCGGAACCCATCTGGCAAGACCGCCAGCCCATCCATAATATCGCCGCGGTAGCGTTTATACCCGCCATCTAGCAACAGGCTGCGCCAGCCTATCTCTGAACAGATACGGGCAAAGGCCCCGCTGCGCTGACCGCCGCGCCAGCAATGAATGAGCGGGGTAAAATCAGCTGGCTTATCACTCAGATGTGCCTCAATCTGATCAGCGATATTACGCGCCACAATGATCCCGCCTAGCCGGCGTGCCTCAAACGGGCTTTGCTGTTTATATACTGTCCCGATAAAGGCCCGCTCTTCATTGCTGAAAACCGGCATATTCACCGCATCTGGCATATGATCATCTGCAAATTCTGCAGGCGAGCGCACATCAATGATCATATCATAACGCGCGGATTGCCAGTCAGTAATGCGCTCAATTGGGGCCACCATCTAACTGTCCTCCCCAAGCGGATAGGCCAAACTCAGATAGGCTTTTTCGCCCAATTCTGTTCGGCCGATCACAGATGTCTGCTGATAACCTGCTTGTGTCAGTTCAGCACATAATTTGGCTGTCTTATCAGGGGCGACCAACATCACCACCCCGCCGGATGTTTGTGGATCAAACAACATACGCGCCGGCGTGCCACTCAGCATATCTTCATCAAAGCCGCAGGACTGGCGGTTCTGAGCATAAAGGCTGGCCCGAATGCCGGCTTTTAAATAGCGTGCGCAATGCGGCAATATCGGCAAGGCTTCTGTCTGCAGGACTGCCGCACCATAGCCTTGTTTTTCCATCAGATTGAGCAAATGCCGGCCAAGCCCAAAACCGGTAACATCACTCATCATCGCGCCATGACGCTGGCCAATTTCAGCTGCCGCCTGATTAGAGTGCAGCATCACCTCCAGACACATCTGATAGGCATCTGCTTGCACCAGCCCGCGCATATCCGCTGCCAAGGTCAGGCCTGAGCCAAGTGGTTTGGTGAGGATGATATCGGCTTGTTGAGGCAGAGGCTTCTCATCAGCTTTACGGTCTGCCAGCTTGCCTGTCACGGCAAAGCCCAAGGCGCTCTGAGCGGCTTCTGCTGTATGGCCGCCGGCGAGCTGAACCCCTGCCTTATCCAACTCAACCAACACGCCGGTTAACAGCGCGGTGAGCATCGATTGCTGGAGCTCTTGGCGGGCATAGGCCAATTGCACCAGGGCTTGTGCATATAAAGGCCGCGCACCAGATACAAACAGATCGCTCAAGGCATGCTGGACGGCAATTTGCCCGAAAATATAGGGATCATCGACCATTTGCTGGATCATATCCAACGACAGCGCATGCGCCCCGTCTGAAAAGGGCATGGCCACACTATCACGCAATACCGCCTGTTCTGAGAGCGGGTCGATAGAGGCGCCGGCTGCTCTGGCCGCCTGATAGGCATCACGCAAGGCCCTTTTCAATATCTCTGGCCCAGCCTTTGCCCCACATCCCGCACAGCGCATAGCTTCAAAGACAGGGTCTTCTGATTGCGCCGCCAAAAAAGGAAGCGGGCGCGGGGCTTTTTCAGCCATCTCTGGCAAATCCTGATATCTCAGCATAAAGGCCTTATCTATCCAGCGTTTCAGCCGATGCCAGAAACGCCCCTGCATCACCCAGCGACCGCGCACCGCCAAGGCTTGCCCATTGGCCAGCCCAATAAGCGCCAGATATTGGCGTTGTGGGTGGTAGGGCTTGAGGTTTCTATTTTCAATCAGCCGGCGGATATTTTGTGCCAGCACAGGGCCGGCACGCACGGCAAAAACACCTGCCTTGGGGCGCGGTGCATAGCTGAGAGACGCCACATCCCCGCTTGCAAAAATATTATCAAAATCAACTGTTTGCAGTGTGTTTCTAACACTAATAAAACCGCTTTCATCACGCGCCAGACCTGTATTTTCTAGCCATTTGGCTGGCTTAGCGGGCGTTACAAGAAATGCCGCATCACAAACATGTTCTCGCCCATTATCTGTGATCACAGCCTCTTTTGTAATCGCCTCTATGCTGTGCGTCAGATGATAGGTGATATCTGCGTCTTTTAGGGCGATGCAGGCTTTGTGATGGGCTGCCCGCGGAAAGCCGGATAAAAGCTGTGCAGACCGGCTGAACAGCGTTATTGCGGCATCTGGCCATCTTTTGCGAAAGGCAAGGGCCAATTCAACACCAGCTGCCCCGCCGCCAATCACGCTCAATCGCTTAGGCGGGCAGTCTATGGCAGGCAATTTATCGAGAAAATGTGCAATTGGTTTAACTGCAATAGCATGGCGTTCTGCACCTTTAATGCCGCTCAAATCTGGTGCGGCCCCGCTATTGATAGATAAAATATCATAACGCAGGTCAGGACGGTCTTTTAGCTTGACCATCTGGTCTATGGGATCAAGGCCTATCACCACGCTTTCAATCAGCCGTGCGCTCGCAAAACGGGCGAGCTTGCGCAAATCAACATGCATCTCATCTTCAGCCCATTGGCCGTCAATATGCCCTGGCAGCATGCCGGAATAGGGGGCACGCACCACATCTGTGATCAAGGTGAGGCGCAGGCCTGGCACAGGGCGCATACCAAAGGATTTGAGCACCGCAATTTGGGCATGTCCGCCGCCAATCAGGACCAGATCTGCCTGAATAGGTGCATTGTCTATTTGCGGTGCCATAAAAATCCTTTCAGCCAGCCTTCGGGGACCACATCTGCAAGGCTAACAGCCAAGAAGATAAGCATACAGCCGAAAATGGCAATGAAAGGAAGAGATTCATTTAAGAATTGCCAGCCTGCCCAGGCTGCAAAAACCCCTTCTAGCGAGAGGATAAAGGCAGCTGTAGTGGCATCTGAATAGCGTTGGGCCACCAGCTGTATCGTATAGGCCGCCCCGACAGATAAAACCCCTGCATAGAGGATTTGCGGCATCATCGGCGTGAAATCAGCCAGCATAGGTGCTTCAAACAGCATCATCGGCCCAGCAGCCAGAACAGCGCAGATAATACTCTGCAGGCCGGCCAGCTGAAACGGCGCTTCGATTTTACGAGTCACCAGCGAGATGATGATAATATGACCTGCCCAGAAAAAGGCACCGAGGATCACAAGGAAATCACCCCATTGGCCAAGCAGATTAGAGGTGCCAGCCAGAAAATAAGACCCCAGCACAGACAGACCCAACGCCACCCAGATTTTGCCCTTGATGATCTGCCGGAACAAAAGCCAGCTCAAAATCGGGACAAAGGGGACATAGAGAACAGTGAGAAAAGCTGCATTGGCCACTTTGGTATAGAGCAGCGCGGTTTGTTGGAGGGCAATACCGCCAAACATCATCACCCCCAGCAGCAGCGCATCACGCGCAAGGATTTTATCTTTGCGCATCGCGTTCAGCAAATGCCGGCCCTGGCGGATTTCCCAGATGATAAAGGGCAATATCACCAGTGCGCCCACCAGATAACGTGCCGCGGTAAAGCCAAGCGGGCCGATTGTCTCCATACCGCTCGACTGGGCCACAAAGGTGGTGCCCCAGATAAAAGCAGCAATCAGCATCAGAAAATGGGCAAAACTACGAGACATATAAAAACTCAACGGGCTAAAAACTCAACGGGCTAACAGCGCAATTGGCAAAAGCCATTCAAACCTAATCTATTCAACCTTTTGTCTTTTTACGATTACGGCGCAACCGCTCTGCAATGAAGACGGTGGTACGTGGCACATAGACATAAGACCGGCCAAAGGACAAGCCCGGACGCTGCATCTGGCGATAAAGCGTGTAAATCACCAAAATGACATGCAGCACGACAAAATAGGTGAACAGGCTGTTCGGCCCGAACTGGTCAATCAGATAACCCGAGATAATCGGCGAGAAAATCGCTCCAATCCCAAAAAAGAAGATTAAAGAGGCACTTAAACTGACCATATCTTCTGTTTTGACAAGTGAATTGGCATGCACCGCGCAAATGGAATAAATCGGCATGGTAAAGCCACCAAATAAAAACATCAGCACGAAAATAGGCCGGATATCATAAGGCAGGCTTAAGGCATCAAAGCGGAAGGCAACCGATACAAAAATCGTAAACAGGCTGAGGATAAGCAGCATCCGTCTTGCTGGCATTTTGCTGGTGAAAAAGGCGACAGGCAGCTGAAAACACGCCCCGCCCAACACAAACAACACCAGAAATAAAGAAATCTCAGTCGCCGATAAATTCAGCTCAAAGGCAAAGACCGGCGCGATCATCCGGATGGCTGAGTTTGTTGCCCCGACAATCAGCACACCTGTTACCGCCAGTGGCGAGACCTTAAAGGCAAAAAGCGGCCTGAAATGGGTGCTTTCTGGCTGGGCTGGCGGCGCAGATTGTGTCAGGGCCAGCGGCAGGAATGATAAACAAATCAGCACCGCGATGATATTATAAGATACATAGCTGGCTGGGGTGAGCGAGGCGATGAGCGCTTGTGCAGTGAGCCCGCCCATCAAATCAACCACCCGGTAAATTGAATAAAATTTATTCCGGTTGTTATTATTTAATTTCGCGTTCAGCCAGCTTTCCAGCGAGGTGTAGCTGCCAGCAACCGCCAGCCCGATAAAGACTCTGAACAGCATCCAGGCCGGTACGTTCTGGATAAGCGGATGCAGCAGGACCGCGATAATCGACAGGCCAGCCATAAAAGAAAAAGCACGCGCATGGCCGACACGCCCCACCAGTGCAGGGCTGATAAAACAGCCAATCAGAAAGCCCACAAAATGGGCGCCGCCAATCAAGCCGATTTCAGTGTTGTTAAAGCCGATTTTCAGGCCGGACAGCGCATCCAGCGGCCCCATAGACCCAGAGCCGACCTGTACCAAAAACACAGTGATCAACAGCGCAGAAAGCGACAAGAGCATTTGCATCGTCTAAAGCTGGCTTTCTTGAATGAGAGGCTGATTAAACGTAATGAATTAGGTGTGAACCTGATCGTAAATCGGGTCAAGCATCAAAACGCACAGATAGCGCGTTTAATATGACAAAATGTAAATCCCACCAAGCAACACCCAGCTGAGCATTCTTGATATCGTCGAGAAAATGGAGGCCCAGACCGGACCAGAAATAAACCAAACCGATATCCACGGTTTTGCAAACCCTGAACTGGCATAACATTTGCAGCGGTGAAAATATATGTAGAGAAAATGGAGGCCCAGACCGGAATTGAACCGATGTCCACGGTTTTGCAAACCGCTGCATAACCACTCTGCCACTGGGCCTCACGATATATCCGTCTAAACAGCCGCAAATCGGCCGAGGACATATCCTGCGCCCTAGCTACCTTAGAAGCAGGGGAAGTGTCAATCATCTGCTGTATCAAAAATGATAAAAGACCGGATTAGCCTTAAGCTGGTTTTGGCTGTCTGGTGGTCAGGAAAACACCCACAGTGGCAATGCCAAGCCCCAACAAATCATCCCATCCCATCACTTCACCTAAAATCAGCCAGCTGAGGCCTGCAGAGGTGGGCGGCACAAGGAAAAACAACGCAGAGGTTCGCGCTGCCTCACCATGTTTAAGCAAAAACATCAAAATCGTGAAAGCGCCCAGCGATACCACCAATGTCTGCCATAAAAAGGCGATGGTAAAAGGCAGGGTCAAGCTGAGGGAGGGGGTCTCAATAGAGGCGGTCACCACCATTAAAAACAGCATAGCGGCTAGGGCCTGAATGCTATTATTCAGCGATAAGGGCATTTGGGCACGGTTCTTGCGCTGCAACAAGGTACCAGCTGTCACCGCACAGAGCGAGACAGATGTGGCCACAAACGCCATATAGGCAACTGAACCATCCAGCTTGTCATAAAGCACCAGAGATGCACCAGTCAGCCCAAGAAAGAGACCAAGCCAGCCTTTCAAGCCCAATCTTTCGCCAAGCAATGGACCTGCGAGCACAGCGGTGATGATCGGATGAAGTGAGACGATCAGCGCCGACATCCCTGCTGACATGCCATTGGCTTGTGCATAAAACACCCCGCCTAAATACATCCCATGAAATAAAATGCCAGTGAGGGCGGCTTCACCAATTGCGCGTGCTGGCAGCTTTTGAAATTCGCGTTTCAGAGCGGTAAAAGCCGCAAAACAGATAAAGACAAGGGCGAATCGCAAGCTCAGCGTGATAAAGGGTGTGGCATCTGCCATCATCACCTTGCTAGAGATAAAGGCTGAGGACCATAGGATAACAAAAATAGCTGGAAAAAAGCCTGTCATACCATCATCAAACCAAATGGAAATATTCAGTTAAATCAGCGCGCTGCTCTCTTTTCATCATCTTTTTATGCATCAGATGGGTCAAATGTGCACGTGCTTCACCAGAGGCAAAATACAGCTCATGCGGGCCAAAGACACGCCCGAATAATACATCCATTGCATCAGCGACATGCAAAGCTTTGGCCTGAGCCGCCTCTAACAATTGGTTCAGCCGCATCTCATGATGGGCGATTAACTCTGCAGCACGTGCCCCGCCACCACTAAAGGGCCAGTCATGGCCTGGCAAAATCTGCAGGCCATCTGGTAAATCGCGCATCTCGCTCAGATAATCCAGATAGCTAGAGAGTCGGTCTGTATCCGGATTGCGGATATCAGCTGAAATATTGGGTGAAATACGTGGCAGGAGATAATCAACCGCGATAAACAGCCCGCGCTCTTTATCAATCAAGGATATCTGATGATCGCTATGGCCCGCATCTAGCCGCACCTCAAAACAGCCTTCCTTTGTGTGGATTTTATCACCTGCTTCTAGGATGTTTACCTCTGGCAAAGCTGACACATATTGGCGATAGCGGCTGCCGCCGGTTCTGACATGTTCGATATGTTCTGCTGCCATCCCATAACGCTGATAGGTCTCTGCCATTTTCAGGTTAAAGGCCTCAGTTGAGAGATTATAGAGCCAGCTGGCATGATCATATTCGGCGCGGCTCATGTAAAAACGCGCTCCTGTTAGCGCTGCCAGCGGGCCGGCATAGCCGATATGATCAACATGGTGATGAGTTGCAATCAGCTTATCTATGCGCTGGCCTGCTAAGGGCCCGTCCAACAAGGCCTGCCAATAGCTGGCGGTATCAGGGCTGTCTACCCCGGTGTCAATCAGCACCCAGCCATCTTCGGTATCCAGCATATAAAGATTGATATGATTAAGCCGGAAGGGCAGGGGAAAACGCGCCCAGAACAGATCCGCTGCAATCTCTTTGAGCGCGCCTTTTTCCGGCGGGGTGATGTGATGTTTTTTCATAAGATCTAAAAAAATCCGCTTTGTCTTTATCGCTTCTTTATGTAGCGCACTGCAGGCGGATGTTAAAGAAACGTTTTTTTGAAAATGGATAGATTGAAAAACACCAGCTTTTGGCTGTATAAGGGCGTCGTGGGTTTGAGCATATCTTATAGATGCTTATGATAAACACCGATGGGATGCCCTTTTTTGCGCTTATAGCTGGTTTGTGAGGGATCAAGCCATGTAGCGAGGCGCTGCAAAAAACAGGCATGCCTGACAAAATGAGTAGGTTTAGAGCAATGGACACATTTTTCACAGCTGCCCGTAAAGCCATGGTCGAGAGCCAGATCCGCCCGAACAAGGTGATTGATGAAGCCGTGATTGCGGCGTTTCAGTCTGTGCCGCGCGAACAATTCGTGCCAAAGCAAATGCGCGAAATCGCTTATGTGGATGAAGATATCGCAGTCAGCAATGGCCGCTATCTGGTTGAGGCTATGGTTCTGGCGCGTATGGTTCAGGCCCTGGAATTGCAAAATAAAGAAAATATGCTGCTGGTAGGGGCAGGTACAGGCTATAGTGCAGCAATTTTCTCGCATCTGGTCAGTTCTGTGATCGCGATTGAGAGCCGCGCCCCGCTGGTTCAAAAAGCAGAAGATAATTTGGCCGAACTGCAAATCGATAATGTAGCCGTTATCAAGGGACGCCTTGCAGATGGATATGCTGGTGAAGCCCCGTTTGATGCGATATTCATTGATGGCGGCGTGGCTGAAGAGCCATCCGAATTGCTGACCCAGCTTGGCCCGAACGGGGTGCTGGCCAGCATCTGGCGTCCAGATGAACGCTCAGCAGGCGAGGCCAGCCTCTGGCATCGGGCAGGTGATCAGTTTGTGCGTCGCGGGCTGTTTAATGCACAGGTTCCTGTTTTAGAAGAATTTAAGGCGAAACCAGCCTTTGCCTTTTAACGTATAGGCATATGAGGCGCGGTAAAATTGGCTGCCATCTGCTACCGCCGCTTAGATTAAAAAAGGAGAGCGTTATGCGCCAGCGTACCATTGCAACTTTTCTGATTTGTGGCTTTCTGTCATGGAGCGCGGTTGCCAAAGCCCAACAATCAGAGGTGGTGCGTGATTTGCTGGCCACAGGTCTTGAAAAATCTGAAACGCTCAAAGCGGCCGAACAAGGATTTATCGCCGCCCGTCAAGGTCTGGTGCTTGCAAATTCAGGCAATGACATGACAGGCTCGCTCAGCGTCACTGGCTCCAAAGCCTACACAGATAAGCCAACTGTATCTGGCGGTTTTAAATCCTCTGAATCAGCAAGCAGCAAAATTACGCTGTCAAAACGCCTTTATGATTTTGGAGAAGGCGACGCGAAATATAAACAAGCCCAGCTGCAGTTAGAACAGTCCAGCACCCGCTATCAGGCCCAGCTTCAATCGGTGCTCTTTTCCTTATATCAGAGCTATCTGAACCTGAATACCAGCCGGCAAGCGGTGAAATTACAGCAAGGCAATGTTAACCGCCTAGAAGAGCAGACACGGGCAGCTGAAATACGCCTCGCTTCTGGTACCGCCACACCAACAACCGTGGCACAGGCCAAATCACGTCTGGCCCGTGCACAGTCCAATCTGATTTCAGCACAAGCAGATGCGACCGCGGCCGAAGAAAGCTTTGAATCGCTGTTTGGTGCTGTACCAACCCAGATGCCAGCCATCGAATTGCCCTCAAATCTGCCGGTAGACATTCTCTCAGCTGAGACCATCGCCTTGTCTGAACATCCTGATATCCGTAATGCGCTGATTGCAGAGCAACTGGCCGATATTCAGTTTGATGTGCTGATCAGCGCGGTTGGCCCGCGTGTTAACCTCAGCCTGTCTGCTGGCATTAATGATAATGAAGGCAAGGCGCAGGATAAAGAAGAACTCAGCGCCTCTGTGACCTTCTCAACCCCTATCTTGACCACCCCATCAACACGCGCCAAATCTGTCCAAACCTCAGCCAGCTTAAACCAGGCCAAGCATCAGCTGCGTGAAACCCGCCGGTCAGTGCGCCTTGGTGCCCGCGCTGCCTTCCGGAATTTTGCTGCCGCATTGGCCCAAATCGAAGCGGTAGAGGCTGAGATAGAAGCAGCAGAGCTGGTCGCAGAAGGCACCCGCTCGGAAGTGGAATATGGGCTGAAAACATTTCTGGATGAATTAAATTCAGATCAGGCATTAGATGATGCCCGCTTGCGCAAAGTCCAGACCAGCCAGAATCTCCTGATCAGCGCTTTTCGCCTGCTTCAGTCAACTGGCCAGCTGAATGTGGCCTCTGCCGGCCTGTCAGATGATTTTGGCATGGGTCGGTTGGAAAATCTGCCAGAAGCACAACCAATTTTCACCGGCATACTTCCCATTGCGAGCGAAAGACGCTAGCATTCATCATAAGGTTGAAGGGGCCTATATTCTGCATTCAGAATCGGGCCATAAGGAAGGTAGCGTTTTCTAGCAAAAATAAGCATGTCGGGCGATAATCAGGACACCAAAAAAACGCTGGCAGCTATTCGCCAGCTGGTTGAGAGCCAGAATCAATCTGGCGCCGATGAGGCCTTGCGTCTGGATACCATTGTCTGGCGCGGGGCAACTGGGCGTGAAGATCACATTCCCCATGTCGCTGATCTGGCCAAATCAGGCACGCCAACACCATCACCGCACCAGCCAGTCGCCAAAACACCAGCTATTAATAGGCCGGCCATTAATACGCCGGCCACAAACACACCAGCCACAAACACACCAACCGCAAATACACCAGCTGCAAATACACCGGCCATGAAAACATCTGGCTGGCAAAATACCCAGCCTGATATCTCTGCAGGTGCTGAACAACGCCTCGGCTCGCGCCCAGCTTATGAGACAGGCCTTACTGCGGGCAGTTTTGGCGCGCATCATACAGCTGATGAACCCATGCCGCAGCAACCAGCTGCGCCTTCAGATATCAGCGCGCCCTCTGCTGGCATGCCCGCTTATAATGCGCCGCCTTTTGCTCCCCCTCAGCCTGACCCACCAGCCCCCAGCTATAACCGCCAGCCTGATTTACATCAGATGCCGCCTGTTGCGGATAACTCGCCTTTGCCACGCTTGCCAAAATTAGGGGCGGCAAAAGAAGCAGAATTATGGCGCCAACGCCAAGAAGAGGCCGCCGCCCGCCAACATCTTAATCAGCAACAAAATGAGGTTGGTGAGCGCATACCAAATGACAGCGATATCACCCCGCCTCAAACCGCGGCGATGATGGAATCACGCATCAGTGATATATCAAGCGATATCAAAGGTGATGCCAGCAAACCCACACGCGAGAGCTCTTATCAGGCAGAACGTGCGCCCCAGCATGAAGAAACCGGCTTGGATGGAAGCCAGCTTTCCGCTTTTCCGGATTTACGGCTGGTTGGCATGGATGAAGAAGATGCCGAAGAAGACAGCACCTCTGGTCTGTTCACCCGCTCTGTACGTTCAGCCATGCAAGATATCATCCGTTCTCAGATAAATGGCTGGCTGCGTGAAAATATGACAGAAATTATTGAAGATGCCTTGCGTGAAGAGCTGCGTCCCTCTAAACCTGTCTCGCGCTCTAAAACCCGCCTGAACCGGAAATTTGACAAGCGCAACGATACCTAATTTTCAAATAAGGGTCTTGGATGCCAGATCTTTTGCACGCTGGCCCTTTTTGAACCTTTAGCCCTCTTGGTCTGACCATAAAAGATACGCATAACATGACTGAACCAACGCTTCCCAAGACTTACGAGCCCAATCAGATTGAAAAACGCTGGTACGAAGCCAGCGAAGCAGCAGGGCATTTTGGTTGTGATTTTTCCAAAGGGCAGACAGACAGCCCGCGCGATCCTTATGTCATTATGATGCCGCCGCCGAATGTTACAGGCTCGCTGCATATGGGTCATGCGCTGACCTTTACACTCCAGGATGTGCTGATCCGCTATCACCGGATGCGCGGGCGTGATGCGCTCTGGCAGCCTGGGATGGATCATGCTGGCATTGCCACCCAAATGGTGGTTGAGCGCAAATTGGCCGCAGAGAATATCAGCCGCCGCGATCTGGGCCGTGAGGGCTTTGTTGAAAAAGTCTGGCAGTGGAAAGCCGAATCAGGCGGGATGATCGAACATCAACAACGCCATCTGGGCGTCTCTGCTGACTGGCCACGCAGCCGCTTTACAATGGATGACGGGCTGAGCCGCGCGGTGCGTAAAATCTTTGTGAAAATGCACAAAGACGGGCTTATTTACCGCGATAAAAGACTGGTCAATTGGGATCCGAAATTGCTCACCGCGATTTCTGATCTCGAAGTTGAAAATAAAGATGTCGACGGCTTCATGTGGGAGCTGCATTATCCAGTGAAAGACAGCGATAAGCGCATCACTGTTGCGACCACTCGCCCTGAAACCATGCTGGGTGATATGGCTGTGGCAGTGCATCCAGAGGATGAACGCTATGCTGATCTGATCGGTAAAATGATCATCCTGCCATTGGTCGGCCGTGAGATACCGATTATCGCTGATGACTATTCAGATCCGGAAAAAGGCACTGGTGCGGTGAAAATCACCCCAGCGCATGATTTCAACGATTTTGAAGTGGGCAAACGTCATGATCTCGAGCTGCTGAACATCTTTGATGACAAAGCTTGTATCAATGAAAATGCGCCTGAACGCTTCCAAGGCTTAGATCGTTTTGAAGCGCGCAAACAGATTCTAGCAGAGATGGAGACCCTTGGTCTGGCAGGCGAGGCAGTGCCAACGCGGCATGCTGTCCCGCATGGCGATCGCTCTGGTGTGCCTGTTGAACCCTGGCTGATGGATCAGTGGTATGTGAATGCCGCTGAACTCGCTAAACCAGCAGCAGAGGCCGTGCGCTCAGGCAAGACCCGTTTTGTACCGGAACGCTGGTCAAAGACTTATTTTGACTGGATGGATAATATCCAGCCCTGGTGTGTATCGCGCCAGCTCTGGTGGGGCCATCGCATCCCTGCCTGGTATGGCCCAGATGGCACGCCTTTTGTGGAAGAAAGCGAAGCCGAAGCACAAGCTGCCGCCCATGCCCATTATGGCAGTGAGGTTGCCATCCATCAGGATGAAGATGTGCTTGATACCTGGTTTTCTAGTAGTCTCTGGCCGTTCTCAACGCTTGGCTGGCCAGATGAAACCGCAGAGCTAGATCGCTATTATCCAGGCTCTGTTTTGGTCACCGGCTTTGATATCATCTTCTTCTGGGTGGCCCGGATGATGATGATGAGCCTTTATGTGATGGATGATGTGCCGTTTAAGGATGTCTATATCCATGCGCTGGTGCGTGATGAAAAAGGCCAGAAAATGTCCAAATCAAAGGGCAATGTGCTAGACCCGCTTGATTTGACGGCCAAATATGGCGCAGATGCGCTGCGTTTCACGCTCACCGCTATGGCCGCACAAGGGCGCGATCTCAAACTCTCAGAGAGCCGGATTGAAGGCGCACGTAATTTTGCGACTAAAATCTGGAATGCCTCTCGTTTCCTGGAAATGAACCAAATTGCAGGCCGGCCTCAGCTGCCTGAAACCGTCTCAGCCCCTGTTAATCAATGGATTTTGCATGAATTATCCACTGTTGCAGCCCAGATGACAGAGGCGTTTGATAGCTATCGCTTTAACGAAGCAGCTGACAAAGCCTATCATTTCATCTGGAATCTCTATTGCGACTGGTATGTTGAATTTATTAAGCCCTTGCTGGCAGAAGGCAGCGATCAAGAGATCGCAGCTGAAACCCGTGCGGTGGCTGGTTATGTCTTATCTGAAGGCCTGAAATTGTTGCATCCGATGATGCCGTTCATCACAGAAGAGCTGAATGAGAAGATTTTTAAATCAAAAGACATGTTGATTGTCGCTGACTGGCCGGGTGCCAAGACAGGGGCGAATGCTGATACAGGTCTTGATTTGGTGATTGATATCATCTCTGATATCCGGACTATTCGCTCTGAAATGAATGTGCCTTTATCGGCCAAGCCTGATTTGGCTGTGCGTGGCACCAATGAAGCCCAGCGTCAGGTCTTATCAGATATGGCACCTGCCATTTTGCGGCTGGCCCGTGTCGGGGCCTTGTCCTTCACTGATGCTGCATTTGAAAAAGGTACCGCCCAGGCTTCTGTTCAAGGTCTGGATGTGGGCTTGCCGCTCACTGGTATCCTTGATTTCGATGCGGAACGGGCAAGGTTGAAAAAAGAAATCACCGCCGGTGAAAAAGAAGCTGCTAAAATCAGTGGCAAGCTGAATAATCAGGGCTTTTTGGCCAAAGCACCAGAAGCTGTTGTCGAGGAAAACCGCCGCCGTCTGGCAGAAGAAGAAGGGCGTATTACCGCCCTCAAAGCTGCACTGGCACGCCTGGACGGCTAAGAGATACAGACCAACGAGACGATCTATTTTTGAGGGAGAAACACCATGTCATCACATGATTGGGATAACAAAAAAAATCTGCCAAGCCGCCATGTAAGTGTGGGCGCAAAGAGCGCGCCGCACCGCTCTTATTACTATGCGATGGGGATGAGCGAGGAAGAAATCTACCAGCCATTGGTGGGTGTGGTGACCACCTGGAACGAAGCCGCGCCTTGTAATATTGCGCTCTCACGTCAGGCACAGGCAGCCAAGCGCGGTGTGCGCGAACATGCTGGCAGCCCGCGCGAATTTACCACCATTACAGTGACCGATGGTATTGCCATGGGCCATGCGGGTATGAAGGCTTCTCTGGTCAGCCGTGAAGTGATCGCTGATTCGATTGAACTGACCATGCGCGGCCATTGTTATGATGCGATGGTGGGTCTGGCTGGCTGTGATAAATCCCTGCCAGGTGTGATGATGGCGATGGCACGTCTGAATGTGCCATCTGTCTTTATGTATGGTGGCTCTATCCTGCCAGGCCGCTATAAAGAGCGTGATGTGACGGTTCAAGATGTGTTTGAAGCCGTTGGCGCGCATGCTGCCGGCAATATGTCAGATGAAGATTTGCACGAGCTCGAATGTGTGGCCTGCCCATCTGCAGGTTCATGTGGCGGCCAGTTCACCGCTAACACTATGGCGTGTGTGTCCGAAGCCATTGGTCTGGCTATCCCAGGTTCAGCTGGTGCACCGGCCCCTTATGAGAGCCGCGATGAATATGCCTATCATTCTGGCCGGATTGTGATGGATTTGCTGAAAACCCAGCTGCGTCCGCGCGATATCTTGACCCGTAAAGCCTTTGAAAATGCCGCCACTGTTGTGGCAGCCTCTGGCGGTTCAACCAATGCCGGCCTGCATTTGCCTGCCTTGGCTGCTGAATGCGGTATTGAATTTGATCTCCATGATGTGGCTGAAATCTTTAAACGTACCCCTTACATCGCTGATCTCAAGCCTGGCGGGCGGTATGTGGCCAAAGATATGTATGGCATTGGCGGCGTACCAGTGCTGATGAAAGCCCTGCTGGATGGCGGCTTTATCCATGGTGATTGCATCACTGTTACCGGCAAGACGATTGCTGAAAATCTGGCAGATGTCAGCTTCCCAACTGATCAGGATGTTATTCGCACCACCGCAGAGCCGCTCTCACCAACAGGCGGCGTGGTCGGCTTGCGTGGCAATCTGGCCCCAGAAGGTGCCTTAGTGAAGGTCGCTGGCATGAAAAAGCTGCAATTCACCGGTCCGGCGCGTTGTTTTGATTGCGAAGAAGACGCTTTTAAAGCTGTTGAAAACCGCGATTACAAAGAAGGCGAGGTGCTGGTTATCCGCTATGAAGGGCCAAAGGGCGGTCCTGGCATGCGCGAAATGCTGGCCACCACCGCGGCGCTTTATGGTCAGGGTGCAGGGGACAAGGTCGCGCTTATCACGGATGGTCGCTTCTCAGGGGCAACCCGTGGTTTTTGTATCGGCCATGTCGGCCCAGAGGCAGCTGTAGGCGGGCCGATTGGCTTGCTCAAAGATGGCGATATGATCACCATCAATGCCGAGACTGGCGATATCAGCGTTGATCTCAGCGATGATGAGCTTGCAAAGCGCAAAGCCGACTGGACCCCGCGTGAGACTGATTACCAGTCCGGGACCATCTGGAAATATGCCCAGACTGTCGGTTCAGCAGAGAAGGGGGCCTTAACCCACCCTGGCGCAAAGGCTGAAAAACACGTCTATGCGGATATTTAAACCGCACGAAAACGAGGGTGACATTAGGCTTCACCCTCAATTTTAACGCCACGACGCCCCTGCAGGATGCGCATTATTTTATGTCCCTGCAGGGATTTTTTTTGATCATTTCAGCTTATTTGGTATCCAGCGCACACCAGACAGGGGTGTGATCTGATGGCTTTTCAAGGCCACGTGGGGCTTTGTCCACACCGGCAGAGACCAGCTTATTTGCCGCTTCTGGTGAGAGCATTAGATGATCAATGCGAATACCATTATCTTTTTGCCAGGCCCCAGCCTGATAATCCCAGAAACTATAATGTGCACCTTGCGGGTGAATGGCCCTCAGCGCATCTGTATAGCCCATATGGCTGAGCGCAAAAAAAGCGGCGCGGCTTTGCGGGTCAGTCAGCGCATCGCCCTGCCAGGCTTGCGGATCATAACAATCAATATCTTGCGGGATCACATTATAATCGCCGGCCAGCACAACTGGCTGCTCTGTGTCTAGCAAATCTGCCGCATGGGCGTTCAGTGCCTTCATCCAGTCGATTTTATACGTAAATTTTGGCCCCGGATTGGGATTGCCATTAGGCAGATAGATAGAGGCAAGACGCACCCCCTCAATATCCGCTTCAATATAGCGGGCCTGCAGGCTGCCATCTTCAGCTATTGAGGGTTCATTTGGCAGCGCGCGCCGAATAATCTCAATCGGTTTTTTGGATAGGACCGCAACCCCATTATAGGTTTTTTGGCCATGTGTTTCGATATGCCAGCCGATATCTTCAAAGGCCTCACGCGGAATATTTTCATCACTCAGCTTCAATTCCTGCAACAACAACACATCGGCTGTCTCAGCACGGCAGTAATCCAGCACATGCTGCAGGCGAGCTTTGAGCGAATTGACGTTCCAGCTTGCAATGCGCATCGGTTTAAATGGCAAAAGAGGTGCCACAGCCGCAAGAGGCCGTTGCATTGGGGTTAGAGACTTTGAAATAAGAGCCAATCAGCTCTTCAACATAATCCAATTCCGCATTTTCTAAGAAGCCGAGCGACATTTCATCGACCAGCACGGTTACCCCATGGGCGGTGAATTTCAGATCATCACTCTGTTCAGTATTGTCGAAATCAAATTTATATTGAAAGCCAGAACAACCGCCGCCATCAACCCGCACTCGAAAGAAAGGGGCGGGTTCCAAAGCGGCCAGCTGGGTGATGCGTGCTGCCGCGGCTTCGGTGACTGTAAATTGTGTGCTCATATCCCTAATATGCGGATGATGCCCTCTAAAATCAACCAGCTTTTATCAGGAAGTTTAGCCAGAATAACAGACATCACCTTGCACTCCTGCGAGGGTAAGATTAAGATAAAAAATGTGCGATATCTTGGCCTTAACCGGTTATTTTATCGCGTTTGTTAGACCAGCTTTGCCCAAGCTGGTTGGCAAATCGCCTCCTGTGGTTAGGCGTCCTCTTTGGTTTAATTGAAAAAAGCAGGTTCATACATGACAAAGGGCTTTGTTTTTGCCAACTATGCCAGCACATCATCTAAGGGCCGCCTGTTAGATGAGCAAGCCAGAGATACAGGCCCCTTCCAGCGGTCAGATTTTCAGCGCGATCGTGACCGGATTTTGCATTCAGGGGCGTTTCGCCGGCTGAAACATAAAACACAAGTCTTTGTCTATCACGAGGGTGATTATTATCGCACGCGGCTCACCCACTCTATCGAAGTGGCCCAGATTGCGCGTTCCATGGCCCGTGCCCTTGGCTTTAACGAAGATTTGGCTGAAGCCATCGCACTGGCCCATGATTTAGGCCACACACCCTTTGGCCATGCGGGTGAAGAGGCACTTGATCAGGTGATGCAGCCTTATGGCGGGTTTGATCACAATGAACAGACACTACGTGTTTTAACCCGTCTTGAAGAGCGTTATGCGGGTTTTGACGGGCTTAATCTGACATGGGAAACCCTAGAAGGGGTGGCAAAACATAATGGTCCCCTTGCGATGGAAGACCGGCGTCCGACCTTAGTACTGCTCGATGAAGCCTTGGATTTAAAGCTGGATAGCTATGCCTCTGGCGAGGCCCAGCTGGCCAATCTGGCAGATGATATTGCCTATCTGGCCCATGATGTAGATGACAGTTTGCGTGCTGGTCTGTTTGTTCCAGCTGATATTGCTCATTTACCGGTGATTAGCGCTATTTTGGCTGACCTGAATAGCCGTTTCCCTGATTTACCGCTCTCACGTCTTAGCCACGAGCTCACCCGCCATCTGATCAGCTATTTTGTCCAGGATTTGCTTGGCCAATCTCATGAAAATTTACAAGCCCTGGCACCTGAAACAGCTGATGCGATCCGTTATGCCGGCTATCCGGTGATCGCCCATAGCCAGGCGGCCCGAGACGAGCTGCGGGCGCTGCGGCAATTTTTGTTCACCAATATGTGGCGTCATTACAAGGTGAACCGGATGACATCCAAGGCAAAACGCGTTACAAAGCGGCTGTTCAACCAGCTGATGGACGAGACAAACCTGTTGCCAACCGAATGGCAAAGCAAACTAACAGATGAGATGACAGGCAAGGATGCGCAAAACCAGCAAGCGCGTATCATTGCTGATTATGTGGCCTCTATGACTGACCGTTATGCGTTGTTGGAATATGAGCGGCTTTTCGAAACCGGACCGATTTTGAGCTAACATGACACTTTTTAATCATTTTGAAACTGAAATTCAGCAGATATTCGAAAATCTGGCGGTGGCACATCACTGGCCAGAAGGGCTGAATCTGGCGCGGGTTACCGTTGAATTGCCACGCGATGAAGCCCATGGCGATCTGGCCACCAATGCCGCTATGGTGATGGCAGGCCAGGTCAAGATGAAGCCGCGCGATCTCGCTGACTTGCTGGCAGATCAGCTGCGCCAATTGGACAAGGTTGAACAGGTGGATATTGCTGGCCCTGGCTTTATCAACATCACGCTGACAGACGGATGCTGGGGCGCAGAAATCGGTTCAATCCTAGAAGCCGGGGCGGATTATGGCCGCTCTGATCTTGGTGGCGGTGCGCCGGTGAATGTGGAATTTGTCTCGGCTAATCCCACCGGCCCCTTGCATGCAGCCCATGCACGCGGCGCGATTTTCGGCGATGTATTGGCCCATTTGCTTAGCTTCACCGGTTATGATGTCACCCGTGAATATTATATCAATGATGCCGGGGCGCAGGTGGATGTGCTCGGCCGCTCTGCTTTTTTGCGCTATCGCGAAGCTCTGGGTGAGGAGATTGGCGAGATTCCTGCTGGTCTTTATCCAGGTGCTTATCTCAAAGAAGTGGGCGAAGCCTTAAAACAGGCGCATGGCTCTTCTTTGTTGGAAATGGAGGAGGCAGGTCGCCATGAGCTGATCCGCAATTTTGCCATTGATGCAATGATGGCCTCTATCAAAGCGGATTTGGCCGAGCTCGGCGTGGATATGGATATCTATTCATCTGAACGCGCCTTTGTTGAATCAGGGCGCGTGCAATCAGCGATGGACAGGCTGAGCGCAGATGGCCTTGTCTATACCGGCATTCCCGAAGCACCGAAAGGCGCAAAGGATAATGACTGGGAGCCACGCGAGCAGCTGCTTTTTAAATCTTCTGATTATGGCGATGATGTGGATCGCGCCTTGCAAAAATCAGATGGCAGCTGGACCTATTTTGCCTCTGATGTGGCCTATCATATGGACAAGCTGGATCGCACCAAGGGCCAGCTGATCGATGTATGGGGCGCAGATCATGGTGGCTATGTCAAACGCATGAGCGCGGCAATAGAAGCGATGAGCGGCCAAAAAAACCAGCTGGATGTTAAATTATGCCAGCTGGTCAGCCTGCTTGATAATGGCAAGCCAGTGAAAATGTCCAAACGGGCAGGGACCTTTGTCACCCTCAGCGATGTCATGGCGGCAGTGGGCGCAGATGTGATGCGCTTTATTATGCTCACCCGCCGTTCTGATCAGCCGCTTGAATTTGATTATGCCAAAGTCACCGAAAAGAGCCGTGATAACCCGGTCTTTTACGTGCAATATGGCCATGCCCGTGCCTGCTCTGTCCTGCGCCAGCCTGAAGCTGCTGGCCTTAATCTGGATAGGGCAGATGCTGATAGGCGTCTCACCGCTCCTGCTGAATTGCGGCTGATAAAACAGCTTTGTAGCTGGCCAAAGGCACTTAGCGCAGCCGCACTGGCGCATGAACCACATCGGATTGCTTTTTATCTGATGGATTTGGCAGCTGATTTCCACGCGCTCTGGAATGCCGGGCGTGATGATCCAGCCTTGAAATTTATTCAAGCCGAAGATGAGGATTTGACCACTGCACGCCTGAGGCTTGTAAAAGCCACCGCACAAGTGCTTAAATCAGGCTTGGGGCTGATGTCGATTACCGCCTATGAGGAAATGTAATGTCTGACGGGTTTGACCAAAATTTCTGGTCCAGCAGAATGGCGCTCATTGCCGGTTTGTTTTTAGGCGCGCTCATTCTGGGCGGTGGGCTGATGTTTTTCCTGCTGCCTTCTGCTGACCAAAAAGGCCTGATTGTTATTGAAGCCAGCCAGACTCCCTACAAATCCAAACCAGATGAGAGCGGCGGCAAAGCCATTGATCACAAAGACAAGGATGTGTTTGATTTGCTGGATCAGCTGAAATCCGCTGAAAATAATGGCGAGCTGCTCAAATTGCCTGATCCGGCCCCTGAAATGCCGCCTGTGGCTGTTGCGACATCTGATGATGATAGCAGCCAGGATTCTGAAAACACCACAGCGCCAACAAAGTCTGTTGACACCCAAAATCAGGATACAGCACCAGCCAAATCAGAACCACAAGCCGAAGAACAGACCAAAACAGCGTCAATTAAGTCAGATACGCCAAAAGCAGAAGAGGATAACATCTCTTCTGTGAGCGCACCAGCCACGCCATCTGCTAATGACACACAAGTACCAGAGGATACTGAGGTCAAAGAGGTGGTCGAGGCACAAAAGCCAGAGGCTGAAGAGACGAAACCAAACCGCATCATTAAAAAACCAGTGGTCAAAGCTGGGGCTCAGCCGGTGATGATGGTCCAAATCGCGGCTTTTCAAAATCAGACCAAAGCAGAAGAAGTCGCCGCGTTGATGAGCAATAAGCATAAGGACCGGCTGATGGGGCTGGTGCTCGGTGTGATGCCAACCGATACCGCCAGCGGCGTTTACTGGCGGGTGATCACCGAAGCCCTACCTGAAGCAGATGCCCGTAAAATCTGTGATAATCTGAAACGTGCAGGCCAGGATTGTATTCTGCGCAAAATCAAGCCTGCCAGCTAGTTGGGGATGTCCGCAGCGCATGACACAGTCCCCCGGTTCCATTTTTGATAGCCAAATCGCAGATGAAACAACGCCCCAGCTGTCTCTGTTCGTTAATCTGGACGGGTTTGAAGGGCCGATTGACCTGCTCTTATCGCTTGCACGTGACCAAAAGGTCGATCTCAGCAAAATCGCTATTCTGCCGCTTGCTGAACAATATCTTGAATTTGTTTCAACTGCCCGTGATCTCAATTTAGAGGTGGCGGCGGATTATCTGGTGATGGCGGCCTGGCTTGCTTATCTGAAATCACGTTTGCTGCTGCCTGAACCAGAACCTGAAGTGGCAGACGAGATTATCGATATGACAGACGCGCTGAAATTCCAGCTGCTCCGTCTCGAAGCAATGCAAAAAGCGGCCAAAACCTTGATGACCTTGCCAAGGTTGGGCCATCAGCGCTTTACCAGAGGCGAGACTGAAGAATTTGACAAGACAGAACATATCCTTTGGACCACCAGCCTTTATGAACTGCTCAGCACCTATGGCCAGATGCGTTCTGCCGAGGCCGCGAGCACCCTGACCATTGCCTCTACGCGCCTTTTTAGTGTCCAGGAAGCCTCAGCACGTCTGCGTCGTCTCTTGCCAGTACGCCAGGGCTGGGCAGATTTGATGGGTTTCATGCCGCCTGGCTTGCAAAAGCCGATGGATAAACGCTCAGCTGTTGCCTCTCATTTTGTGGCGGCACTGGAACTGGCCAAAGAAGGCATGATAGGGTTAAGACAAGATGCAGCCTATGGGCCTGTGATGTTGCGCACCAGTGGCAGCGCAAATAATCAGCCAGATAAACAGCCAGATAAACAACCAGATGATAATCAGGCAAATCAGGCGACAACAGAAAGTCAGGGTACATAATGGCGGATGATTCCCTTGTAAAAACAGCTCAGATCATTGAGGCGTTGATTTTTGCCTCACAAAAGCCTGTTTATGAAAAGGATTGTCGGCCCTATCTGGTCGATAGCAAGCTGGATCCCGATACCGCCTTTGACCAGATTATCGCCCATATTGCGCGGCGGTATGACGAGACCAGCGGCATTATGCTCAGCAAAATTGGGACAGGATACGCCTTTCGTACACGCCCAGAGGTCGCACATAGGCTGAATATCAAAACCGCGGTGGAACGCCCGCTCTCGCGTGCGGCCCTCGAAGTGCTGGCGATCATTGCCTATCACCAGCCTGTTACACGCGCTGAAATAGAGGATATCCGAGGGATCAGCCTATCGCGTGGCACCATGGATATCTTGCTTGAATTGGGCTGGATCAAACCACGTGGGCGCAGACGCACCCCAGGGCGGCCACTCACTTGGGGGACTGCCCCGCAATTCCTCGATTATTTTGGCCTCAGCCAGCTCACCGATCTGCCAGGGGTGGATGAGCTCAAAGCCGCTGGCTTGCTGAAAAAAGGCATGGTCCTAGGCGGTGTCGGCGAAGCTGGCGAGCGCGTTGCAGACCAGCTGGATGAAAACCCAGACCAGGCTGCCTTAAGCCAGGATTTATGGCTGGATGACACTGAAAATGATGAGATTGATATCGCCGATATCGAAGCTGAGGTTAATGCTTTAAATGATTGAATTTAAATCACTATCTCATAAATATAACGGGAAGAATTCGCTGTTAGATGTCGGTTTTTCCATGCAGCAGGGCGAGGTCGTCTCGCTGCTTGGCCCTTCTGGCTGTGGCAAGACAACCTTACTGCGTCTGGCCGCTGGGCTTGAAGTGCCAGAGGCTGGCGAGATTGTGATGGATGGCCAGATCATCTCGCGGCCAGGCTGGGCACGTGATCCCGAATTGCGCCATATGGGCATGGTGTTTCAATCCTATGCGCTCTTCCCGCATCTCAAAGTGCTGGATAATGTGCTGTTTGGGATGAATGATAAAGGCGCGAAAGCCACCCGCAATGCGCTTGATATGCTGGCTGAGCTTAATATTGAACATTTAGGGGATATGTATCCGCACGAGCTGTCAGGCGGCCAGCAACAACGTGTCGCACTGGCCCGTGCACTTGCCCCAAAACCACGCTTACTTTTGCTGGACGAGCCCTTTAGCGGGTTGGATAGCCGCCTGCGCGAGCGGGTGCGTGATCAGATGCTGCACACTTTGCGTGAACATCAGGTCTCGGCCCTGATGGTAACCCATGATTCAGAAGAAGCGATGTTTTTATCAGATAAAATCATTGTGCTGAATAATGGCAGTGTTGAGCAGCAGGGGCGCCCGATTGATCTCTATGCCCGCCCGAAAACCAGCTTTGTGGCTGGCTTTTTTGGCGAGGTGAATCATATTCCGGGCATTGTATCTGGGGATCAGATCGACACGATTTTTGGGTCTGTTGGGCATGCTGGCCTGTCTCAGATGATGAAAGAGGGGCATCAGGCAGAGGTTGTGGTGCGCTATGAGGGGATCAGCTGTCATGCTGAACCTGCCAGCGGTCAATCTGGCACGGCCTGTAAAGCCTATGTGATGGAAGCCCGCCAGCTTGGCCATGCCACGCTGGTGCATTTATCGGTACCGACAGGCACCGCTAGCCTGCATGTCCATGCTCGGATTCCAGGTCTGAACCATTTGGATGAAGGCGAAGAGCTCTATTTATCTATCGACCCATCTCAGGTGTTTGTCTTCCCTTCAGAGAACGGGCACTAAACAGCTGAGCGCAGGCTTGACTAGTCCATCAGCAAAAGGATTGGGGCCTAGCGCGGGACATATGCTGTGCCCATTCAGCCTATTTTTTTTGATTTTTTGTCCTTGTGCGACCCATCAGGCGCAAATGCAATTAAATTGCGTTGAAAATGATTGCCCAGATTGCCTGCAAACTCTATAGTTCTGATAAGCTGGTCTATATGCCGGCTTAAAGAGAATTACGAAGGGGAAACCAATGGGTTTTACAAGCATCTGGCATTGGATTATTGTTCTGGCGATCGTTGTTATTTTGTTTGCCAGACCGGGAAAAATTTCCGGCATCATGGGTGATTTCGGCAAAGGCCTGCGGAACTTCCGTCAGGGCGTAAAAGGCGATGAAGCAGAAGCCGACGCAGACGAGGCAGAACTGATCGAAGCCGAAGAAGAAGCACCAGCAGCTGCACCAAAGAAAAAGGCTGCCAAAAAAGCGGCTTCAAAAAAGACAGCCGCAAAGAAAACCGCTGCTAAAAAAGCAACAGCTAAAAAAGCGTCTGCTAAGAAGAAAGCTGCGAAAAAAGCCTAATTACCCATAAGGCGTTTTTCGAGTAAATGCGGTAATGTGCTGAGGCTTTATCTGCACATCACCTGCGTCCAACTTGTCTTTTTATTTGTAGGACTGGATGTGAAACATGTTTGACTTTGGCTGGCAGGAAATGATGTTGGTCGGCTTTGTGCTGGTCATGGTTGTTGGGCCGAAAGATATGCCTAAAGTGTTGCGCGGTTTCCAAAGCTTCACGAAAAAAGCACGTGAGATGGCCCGTGAAGTCACATCCAGCTTTGAAGATCTGGCCGCTGATGAAGAGCTGCAGGGTATTAAATCCATGGTGACTGATGCCAAATCTGGCAATCTGTCTGATATGGCCAAAATTGTCGACAAGGATGACACAGCTGATCTGAAATCACTGGGCAATTCCATCAAAGGCGAGATTGATTCTGTGAAAGATGGCTTAAAGGCTGATCTGGATGATGCTGATAAAAAAGGTCGTACAGATGATAAAGGGCCGGCTTGGGATGATAGCCAATATAAAGATGCCAGTTGGATGAAACCAGCGGCCGAAGCAGATACAGCCCCAAAAGCGGCCAAAAAAGCGGCCAAAAAAGCTGCCAAAAAAGCGGCTAAAAAAACAACAGCCAAAAAAGCCGCTAAAAAGCCAGCTTCTCAAAAAACGCCAGCCAAAAAAGCCGCGTCAAAATCAGTAAAGAGTGCTTGAGATGAGTACCACCGATGATAAAGAAATGGGGACCATGTCCTTATTGGATCATTTGACCGAGCTGCGTAATCGCCTCGGGATTGTCCTGCTTGCCTTTGTTGTGATTTTCATGGCCTGTTTTATCCGCCCTTTCGGGAGCGGGACGTTCAACATGGCCGATTTTGTGTATTTCTGGCTTCAGGCCCCGCTGGCAGAAATTCTGGCCGAGCGTGGTGGGCGGATGATTTTTACCGGCCTGCATGAAGGGTTTTTCACCCAAGTTAAAGTGGCGTTTTTCATCTCCATTTGTGTGACCTTTCCATTTATCCTGCTTCAGATCTGGCGGTTTGTTGCACCTGGGCTCTATCGCAATGAGCAAAATGCCGTCTTTCCGTTTTTGCTGGCCACCCCTGTGCTTTTCGCGCTTGGTGCGGCGATGGTCTATTATCTGGTGATCCCGCTGGCTTGGGATTTCTTCTTATCCTTTGAGATTTCAGGCGGTGAGGGGGCTTTGCCGATTGAGGTAGAACCGCGCATCAGTGAATATCTGAGCCTAGTGATGCGGCTGATGTTTGCTTTTGGCCTGTCCTTTGAGCTGCCGGTTATTCTGCTCTTGCTGGTCCGTGCTGGCATACTGACACCAGATGGCCTTGCTAAACAGCGCAAATATGCGATTTTGATTGCCTTTATCGCTGCTGCTATTCTCACTCCGCCTGATGTGATCTCTCAGGTGATGCTGGCGGTACCGGTGATTATCCTCTACGAAATTTCCATTTTATTGGCCCGTGTCATCTATAAAAACCGCCAATCATCTGGCTGGGATGAAGAAGGCGAAGCGCCATCTGAATAAGATGGCCTCACCTTTCTCTTGCTGATGAGCACACGCATTTTAAGACAGAGCTGGACACGCAAACATGCATGATATCCGATTTATCAGAGAAAACCCTGAGGCTTTTGATGAGGCGATGGCCCGGCGTGGTCTGGCCAGCTATTCGGCTGAAATCCTGGCACTAGATGAAAAAAGACGTGCGCTCCAGACACAGATTCAAGATGCGCAATCACGCCGCAATGACGCCTCAAAACAGGTGGGCCAGATCAAAGCACAAGGCGGTGATGCCACTGATTTGCTCGCTGAAGTGGCTGCCATCAAAGAGCAAATGCCAGCTTGGGAAGCAGAAGAGGCAGAATTGGCAGGCCAGTTGAACAGCCAGCTGATGTCGCTGCCCAATATCATGGATGCCTCTGTCCCGGATGGCGCAGATGAAGAAGATAACGCGCTGATCCGCAGCTGGGGCGACAAGCCGAGCTTTGATTTCACCCCGCGTGATCATGTGGCGATTGGCGAAGCACTCGGCCTGATGGATTTTTCAACCGCTGCCAAACTCAGCGGTGCCCGTTTTGTGTTGCTGCGTGGCCAGATGGCACGTCTTGAACGGGCTTTGGCGGCCTTTATGCTGGATGTGCATACATCCGAATATGGCTATACTGAAATGTTGCCGCCTGCGCTGGTGCGCACCCAGACCATGATGGGCACAGGCCAGCTGCCGAAATTTGAAGAAGATTTGTTTCACACGACAGATGACAGATGGCTGATCCCGACCTCAGAAGTGCCGCTGACCAATATTGTGGCTGACGAGATTGTCGATATGGCTGATTTGCCGTTGCGGATGACAGCCTATACCCCGTGTTTCCGTGCTGAGGCTGGCTCAGCTGGGCGCGATACACGCGGGATGATCCGCCAGCATCAATTCTCCAAGGTTGAATTGGTCTCTGTGGTGGCCCCTGACCAGTCTATGGCTGAGCTTGAGCGCATGACCTCAGTGGCGGAAAGCATTTTGCAACGCCTCGGTCTGGCCTACCGTGTGATGAAGCTCTGTTCAGGTGATACCGGCTTTTCAGCTCAGATGACCTATGATCTCGAAGTCTGGCTGCCTGGCCAGAATGACGGTGAGGGGCAGTATCGCGAGATTTCATCTTGTTCAAATTGTGGCCCGTTCCAGGCTCGCCGGATGCGTGCACGCACCCGCAAATCTGGTGAAAAAGAAACACAATGGGTTCATACCCTTAATGGCTCTGCCCTGGCAGTTGGCCGCTGTATGATCGCGGTGTTAGAAAATGGCCAGCAGGCAGATGGTTCTGTTTTGTTGCCAGAGGTATTGCACAGCTATATGGGAACAGACCGGTTGATACCTGCTGAATAGGCTGCCACATCCTAACCAGCTTGAGCGAAAAGAGGCATATCATGCGCATTTTGATCAGCAATGATGATGGTATTGATGCCTATGGCCTGTCTGTCTTGGAAAAAATGGCCCGCCAGATCAGCAATGATGTGATGGTGGTTGCCCCGATGGATAACCGCTCAGGGGCCGGCCAGTCTATCACCCTGACACGTGATTTACACCTCGCTAAAATAGATGCCAACCATTATGCCTGCTCAGGTTCGCCAGCAGATTGTGTGATGCTGGCCTTGAATCTGCTCTATGAAACTGGCGATCGGCCTGATTTGGTGCTCTCTGGCATTAATCATGGGATGAATGCGGCGGATGATGTGGGCTATTCAGGGACCATTGGTGTGGCCCGTGAAGCGGCTATTTATGGCATCCCATCGATTGCCTTCAGCCAGCATGGCGGGCGTGTCGAGGCTGATTTTGGTCCAGCTGAAGCCTGCGGCGGTGAGGTACTGGCTTATTGCCTGCAAAATCTGCCAGACCCCAGAAGCTTGCTCAATGTGAACTTCCCTTCAGCCAAGACAGGCAAGCTCAAAGGCATTCGCCCAGCTGATCTGGATCATCATAAAGTCTCTGATGAGATTTTAGAAACCGATACCCCCCATCATTACCGGATTGGCCCGTTGGTGATGCGCCCAGATACAGATCCGGCCAGTGATCGTGATTGGCTCAGAAAAGGCTATGTGACCATCACCCCGATAGGGCTGAATGCCACAGACAAGGCCCAGCTGGCCAGATTGCCGCATATTGATTTTGACCTCAAAGCCACTGAACAGAATAGTTAGGCCCTGATGTCTGCGTTTGACCCTGCTGTGAGCGGCGATCCTTATCTGGCACAAAAAGCCCGTCTGATCATGCAGTTGCGTGGTTTGGCTATCCGCTCACCTCAGGTTTTATCTGCTTTAGAAAAGGTCCCGCGCGAAGATTTTCTGCCCGATGCGCTCAAAGCGCATGCCTATGAAAATGCCTCACTGCCAATAGCGGGTGGCCAGACCATCAGCCAACCTTATGTGGTGGCCCGCATGACAGAGGCGCTGGCGTTGAACAAAACCCACCGCGTGTTGGAAATTGGCACAGGCAGTGGCTATCAGGCGGCGGTGCTCTCTCATCTGGTGCGCCGTGTTTATTCGATTGAACGTTTGCGCCCATTGCTGGTTGAAGCTGAAAATCTGTTTCGCCGGTTGCAACTCACCAACATCACTTGCCGCTGTGGGGACGGCCAGAAAGGCTGGCCAGAAGCCGCGCCTTATGATCGCATTATTGTGACCTGCCGGATGTCTGCCCTTTCTGATCATCTGCTTGGCCAGTTAAAACCAGAAGGCATATTGGTGGCCCCGGTCGGCCTATCTGGCCAGGAACAGCTGGTTCGTGTAAAAAAGACAGAGGCAGGTCTTGAACAAGAAAGCCTGATGGATGTACGTTTTGTACCTATGCTTGACGGTGTGCTAGACTAACATTCTATGCGCCAGCAATAAAATTGGAAAAATGGGCATGTTAAATTCTTTGCGTCTTTTGGCTTTGATAGCGTGTTTAGGTCTTTTATCAGCCTGCGAATCTGCCTCCGAACGCCTGTCTTCCATTGACGTCCCATCCTTATCCTTGCCAGATCTCTCACTCACCCGCGAGACACCCGCCCCGGTGGTTAATGCCCCGCTTCGCGTCAATACACGCACCATTCCTGTATCGCGCCAGATCACAGTCTCACAAGGTGAGACCATCTATGCGATTGCTACCATCTATGGGGTGAGCCCTGATTATCTCATCCGCCTCAATGATCTCCAGCCGCCTTTTGCGTTAAGCGCCGGCCAGACTTTGCGCATAGAGCCCGCACGTTTTCACGAAGTTCAGCTTGGCGACAGCCTGTTTTCGATTGCCCAGCGTTATGCGGTCAGCCAATATCAGCTGGCTGAGCTAAATGGCCTGTCAGCTCCTTATGAATTGGTCCAAGGCCAGCGCCTTAATATTCCGGCCAGCCATGATTTCACCATTCTGGATGCCGCGATGCCGCGCAATGCCGGTGCCGTGAAACCTGCTGAAAGGCTAGCTGAGACACAAAATCAACAGACACAAAACCAGCAAACTAATAACACGGCCAATGCGTCTCTTAGCCAGGCTGGCAAACCATCAGCCCCGCGCAAGAATTTTGTTGCTCCTAAACTCACCAGTAATTCAGCCTTTAGCTGGCCAGTTGAAGGTCAGGTCTCAAACGAATTTGGCCCTGCCGCTCGCGGTGTGCATAATGATGGGATTGATATTCTGGCCGCGGCCGGCACGCCGGTCAGCGTCATTGCCCCTGGCACCGTCGCTTATGTCGGCGAGGGCTTGCGTGGTTTTGGCACGCTGGTGCTGGTGAAACATGATGGCGGCTATATCAGCGCTTATGCCCATCTCGCCTCCGCTTCTGTTGCTGAAGGTGATGTGCTCAGCCGGGCGGCCCGTATTGGCGCAGTTGGCCAAACTGGTAGTGCCAGCCAGCCTATGCTGCATTTTGAGGTCAGAAAAGGGCGCACACCAATAGACCCGCGCAGCATTATCGGCTCATAAACCGGCTCATCTTAACCGGATATCAGCTCTTTGTCAGAGCGTGATCCCCAATTTGCCAGCTAAATCTAAAATGAAATGGTGGGCAGTCCGGCCAGAGCGGTTACCACGTCCCATGGCCCAGGCGAGTGCCGCCCCACGTTGCGCTTCAAAGCTGGTTGGCAGCTGATAATAGCCGATATAATGGTCAATCATCGCCAGGTAACTATCCTGATCGGCGGCATGAAACCCAATCCACAGGCCAAAGCGATCAGAGAGCGAGATTTTCTCTTCTGCAGATTCAGACGGGTTAATGGCCGAACCGCGTTCATTTTCGATCATCTGGCGTGGCATCAGATGGCGCCTGTTTGAGGTGGCATAAAAGACGATATTTTTCGGCCGGCCTGCCAGCCCGCCTTCTAATACTGCTTTCAGCGTCTTATAGCTTGAATCGGCCTCTTCAAAGGCCAGATCATCACAAAATAAGATAAAGCGCCTATCCACATTGCGCAGCCAGTCCATGATCAGCGGCAAATCAGATAAATCTTCACGTTGAATCTCGACAATCGCGCAATCCAGCCCGTCATCTAAGACCTGCCCATGCACTGCTTTTAGCAAAGATGATTTACCGGTTCCGCGCGCGCCCCATAACAGCGCATTATTCGCCATAAAACCTTTGGCAAAAGCGCGGCTATTATCCAGCAGCAGCTGTTTTTGCTGGTCTATCCCTTGCAATACAGAAAGTGGCAGGCGTTGAATCTGGGCCACCGGGGTCAGCCGGCGCAAATCAGCCTGCCAGATATAGCCTTCTGCCTCATCCAGCCGCTCAGGGCGCTTATTTTCAGGGGCCATACGCTCTAAGGCACTGGCCATCCGCACCAACAGATCAGACATCTCTTTTGACATTGCTGTCTTATCCTCTGACATCACCCTACTACCCTTTTTTTGCCGTCTATATGCATCTTCATGCCTGCTTGCGCTCTGAGCATACCCCATGCGTCTCACAAAGCAAGACAAGCCAATTTCAAGCGGCTTTGCACAGCTCTCATACCATCAAAATGATTGGACGTCTGAGGCTATCCCTTGTAGAGTGCAGCCCAGCTATTTCATGGATAGGGCAGGCGTCTCATCGTCGGCTTTCATATCCCCCTCATTAAAGGAGATCTTGTTATGTTGATCAGCCCTGCTTTTGCACAATCTGCCGCTGGTGGCGGGAGTGCCGGTCTGGCCCAGCTTCTGCCATTCGTTTTGATTTTTGTGGTGTTTTATTTCTTCTTAATCCGCCCACAACAAAAACGCGCCAAAGAACATCAGCAAATGGTGAATAACCTGAAGCGTGGCGATAAGGTGACAACCGCAGGCGGGATCACTGGCACTGTATCAAAAGCAGTTGATGGCCAGGAAACAGTCGAAGTTGAGATCGCACAAGATGTCAAAGTCTCTGTTGTCCGCACAATGATTTCGTCTGTTTTGGACAAGAATGGCAATGTGCCTTCACTGCCAGAAAAAGACAAAAAGGACTCAAAAGACAAAAAAGCAGCGGCGAAAAAAGCACCTGCGAAAAAAGCGGCTTCAAAGAAAGCAGCAAAATAAATCTCAGCGAGCTGAAGGCAGATAAAGGCTGGTCTTTGAACAGCTTCTGCCTTCACTTGATAGTGCGTTATGATGAAAGACAGGCGAAAATCCGATGTTGGTTTTTGAGAGTTGGAAAAAAATTCTGGTGGTAGTGGTCTTGTTGGCCGGTGCCTTTTATGCGGCCCCGAATATCACCGGGCCGAATATATTGCCAACTCAGCCTGTCAATTTAGGCCTTGATCTACAGGGTGGATCGCATCTTTTGATGCGTGCTGATATGGACGCTGTGGTCAAAGAGCGGATGGCCGGCTTATCTGAGGATATCCGCTTATCCCTGCGCGATGAAAAGCTGCGTTTCAGAAACCTCACAGATACCGATAATTCAGTGGAATTTAGCTTGCGTGATAGCGCGGATATTGCACGCCGTGATGCGCTTCTGGCAGGTTATACGCCTGAATATGAGATCACCCATGACGGGCTGAACACGACGATTACGCTCAGTGATGGCGGTTATCAGCTGCTGCGCCAGAACACGGTAGAGCAGGCGATAGAGATTATCCGCCGGCGTCTGGACCCGGACGGCACCAAAGAGCCTGTTATCCAACAGCAAGGTGCTGAGCGTGTGCTGATTCAGCTGCCAGGTGTGGATGATCCAGAACGGATTAAAACGCTTCTTGGCCAGACGGCACGCCTGACCTTCCAAATGGTTGATTTGCGGATGACGGCCCAGGAAGCCCAGTCCAAGGGCCGCACCCCGCCAGGGGCTGTCCTGCTGCCGAGCTATGATGAAGAAGGCGTGGCTTATGTGGTTGAAAAGCGGGTCGTGGTCTCAGGTGATGAGCTTGAAAATGCCACAGCCGGTTTTGACCAGAATAACCGTCCAGCAGTGAATTTCACCCTCAGCGCGTCTGGTGGCCGCAAATTTGGTCAGGCCACTGGTGCGAATATCGGCCGTCCTTTTGCGATTATCTTAGATGGCAAGGTGGTCTCTGCCCCGACTATTCAAGCGCAGATTTTCACCCAAGGCCAGATTACCGGCAGCTTCTCGGTTCAGGAATCAAATGATCTAGCGCTTGTCTTGCGGGCAGGGGCCTTGCCGGCACCGCTGATCGTAATCGAAGAGCGGTCTATCGGCCCTGGTCTTGGCGCGGATTCAGTTGCCGCTGGCCAGATTGCCGCCGTGATTGGGCTCATCCTGGTGGCTGTCTTTATGGTGGCGACCTATGGCTTGTTCGGTATTTTTGCCAATGTCGCCTTGCTGGCCAATATCATCCTCATCCTGGGCGGTCTGTCAGCCATCGGCGCGACACTGACCTTGCCTGGCATTGCCGGCATTG
>JBMHDN010000015.1:0-3191 GCA_049889355.1 Puniceispirillaceae bacterium (SeqCode) | reverse complement strand
TCTCCTGATAATTCAGGTGCTTTGTGCAAAGCATGGCGAAAGGCAACCAGCTCTTTGATATCCGCATTTGTAAGCATGACCCACCCTCAGCATGAAACATCAATCCTATCACCTGGCACCCTAGCCGAGCATTTGGCAAAGCAAAAGACCATTTTGAAATCAGTATGGCTCTTCTTACTCGCTGTCGCGCTGGTTATTGTCGCGCTGGTGCTGGTCTTGCTGAGCTATGCACCGACTTTATCTACCATGCTACTTTAGTGCGGTCACCTTTCGGTAAATCCGTGTTAAACTGGTCAGGTGATGTTGACCTGTCCGACATGGCATAAGAGCGCGAAGGAAGTTAAAGGATAATGCTTCAGGCAATTTTTCTCATTTTATTGCCTCAATTGGCTGGCGAGATCATTCAGTAATTTTTTCAGCTCACGGTTCCGGGTCCTGTCATCGGGCTTGTGATGTTGCTCTGCATGCTGCTGATCCACCGCCGATTATCAGGAAAAATGCGCGCGTTTGAACAACAGCTTATCACCACCTCTGAGAGTTTGTTGCGCCATCTCTAGCTGTTGTTCGTGCCGATTGGCGCGGGGGTGGTGATGCATCTTCAACTGTTGGAGCGCCAGCTCTTAGAGGTAATGGCCGTGATTGTTTTCGGCACTTTATTGACCTTAGTTTTTTCAGCCTTGTTGTTTCAATTGCTGATGAAAAAACCAGAGAGATGAGACAGGCAAATGAGTGAGGCAAGCCGTCTATATGAAGTCTGGGTCTATTTGCAGGCAGAACCGCTTTTCTGGCTGACCTTGACGATTGGCTGTTATCTGTTGGCAGATTATCTGTATAAAGCGGCGCATCTCTTTCCTTTGCTCAATCCGGTTGCTGTCTCTGTGTTGCTGGTTAGCCTTTGTCTCATCAGTTTTGACATTGAGTATGAGCGGTATTTCGATGGGGCCAAATTTATTCATTTTCTGCTTGGGCCGGCGACGGTGGCACTGGCAGTGCCCATTATCTGAACTGGCGCGTTGTTTTGGCAGGTCGATTGGCGATTATAGCGACTTTATTCTTGGGTGTGTTTTTTGCCATTTTCATCACATTCGGCCTATCTGTGATGCTGGATATTGATCAGACCACTATAAAATCATTATTGCCACGCAATGTTACCGCGCCAATTGCTATGGGTATTTCAGAATTGATTGGCGGTGTCCCGTCTCTTACGGCCATTATCACTATTGTAACGGGCATTGTGGGCGAAGCCCTTGGCAGTTTTGCACTTGATCTCTTTCGGATTAAAAATATGGCGGCACGCGGCTTTGCCTTTGGTTTGTCCAGCCATGGGATCGGCACAGCGCGGGCCATGAGCCGAGATAGGACAGCCGGTGTTTTTGCAGCGGTTGCGATGGATCTAAGTGGTATCATCACAGCGATCATGCTGCCTTTGATGTTTCAGCTGATGGTAGCCTATCTCACCGCGTGATAGAGCGTCTGCCATTTTCTATGGCGGGCTGCGTAATAGCTGGCTCGTTTACGGTCCGGTCCAAAACTATGTGCAATTTCTGGCTGGGTGAGCAGCTCGCGCTGATCTCGGCCATTTGCGAGCGCCCCAAGACGTGCCGCACCCAACGCAGCACCAAAATCCCCAGCCACGGGCAGGGCAATCTCAACCCCAATCATATCAGCTATCATTTGCAGCCATTGTGCATTTTTGGCCCCGCCACCTGTGGCCAGAAAACGGATGGGTGTGCTGCCTGCTGCGCGCAGTACATCCACACAATCGGCGATTGCAAAGGCCACCCCTTCCAGCACGGCAAAGGCCATCTCAGGCACTCCGTCAGTCCGGCTCAGGCCGAAAAAGCCACCTTTCGCCGCTGCATCATTATGCGGGGTGCGCTCGCCAGACAGATAGGGATGAAACAAAAGCGGGCTGTCATGGTCAGGAACAATATCTGCAGCTGCCTTAGCCAGCGCGGGAACCGGCTGGCCTACAATTTCGCTCAGCCAGTTCAGAGAATCTGTGGCCGATAAAATCACACCCATCTGATGCCAGAGATTAGGCAGGGCATGACAAAAAGCATGGGCGCCATTGTCAGGTGCAGGGGCAAATCTGTCTGTAACTGCGAAAACCACGCCTGAGGTTCCAAGAGAGATAAAGCCGTCGCCAGGCGAGACTATACCCAAACCACAGGCTGCTGCGGCGTTATCGCCTGCCCCAGCAATGACCACATCACCTTTTATGCCCCAACGCTTAGCCCAAGCTGGTTTTAGCGTGCCAGCGGCCTTGCTGCCTTCTGCCAAGGCTGGCATATGTGCGCGGCTGAGATGACAAGCAGCCAAGAGCTGGTTATCCCAATCACGGCGCGCAATATCCAGCCATAAGGTGCCGCTGGCATCTGAAGGGTCTGAATATTTTTCGCCGCTCAACCAAAAACGCACATAATCTTTTGGCAGCATGATGGTGCTGATTTGAGCGAATAATTCAGGCTCGTGACGCGCCATCCATAGGGCCTTCGGCGCGGTAAAGCCTGGCATCACCGCATTGCCGCCAATTTCTCTGAATAGAGGCTGGGTTTCATCCAATTCATTGGCTTCAACTGCGCTGCGCACATCGTTCCAGAGAATAGCTGGGCGCAAAGGCGTACCCTTATTATCAAGAGCCACCAGCCCATGCATCTGACCAGACAGGCCAATGGACGATACGCTCGCCATATCATCTGGGTGGGTCTGACAGAGCGCCAACATCGCCTCATCCACCGCGCTTAGCCAATCTTGCGGGACTTGTTCTGACCAGCCGGGATGCGGGCGCGAGACGCTGAGCGCAATACTGGCTGAGGTGAGGGGCTCTAACCTGCTGTTCACAAGCATAGCCTTTATCGCAGAGGTACCGATATCTAACCCAATATGCATCCCACCTCTCGCTTGTCTTATAAACTTCGTATATGTCGTTTTTCTGAAATGATGATATGGCCAGTCTATCGTCAATTTGGTGTTTGTGTAGATAGAAATATCATCCTTGTGAGTTATTCAGGATGTTGGGTGTGGCTAAGGTTTTGATGATCGGCGCATCTGGTCACCCCAGCTAACAAGGCGAAAAAGCGTGTGGCTTTATCTTGCCTATTGTTCATTCAAGGCCGGAAATACTGCATTATATGACGGAAATATCGCAAACTGGGCAGGTGAAAAGCTCAGTATGGCAATATGAAGCC
>JBMHDN010000014.1:0-3116 GCA_049889355.1 Puniceispirillaceae bacterium (SeqCode) | reverse complement strand
GACCATACTGAAGAGCTTAGACCAAGGTGGCAGTCATTAGCCATGGCAATGGCCTCATCTTCGCTCTTAAAGGATATAACAGGCAAGGTCGGGCCAAATTGTTCATGTCTGACAACAGATAAAGCGGGGTCGGCATGAATGATTAAAGAGGGGCGGAAGAAATAGCCTGCTTCAAAAAGCGCCTCATCATCAATCGTGCCATAATAATGCACATTTTGGTTCTTGGCCTCTGCTTCATCCAGCATGGTTTTTACAACCTGATATTGCCGTGGATTATTCACCGGCCCCATCCCCACACCCTGCACAAGGCCACTGCCAATGCGCTGTTTGTCCAAATGTGCAGCAAGGCCGGAAATCACGTCATCAAATCGTGATTCATGCACATAGAGCCGCTTTAAGGCCATGCAAATCTGACCTGAGGTTAAAAAGACGGCCAGATATAATTTTTGGAAAAAGGCTTCATCCAGCACCGTATCTTCTAGGATAATGCCAGCATCATTGCCGCCAAGCTCAAGGGTGACGGGCGTGATATTCTGGGCTGCTATCTTCATCACATGTCGGCCGATGGCCACAGAGCCGGTAAAATTCACCTGCCTGACAAGCGGATGGCCGACAAGCTGATCACCGATAACCCTGCCATCCCCGCTTATGACATTCATCACGCCAGCCGGCAGCATCGCGGCGATTTTGGCCAGAATAATCGCCGGCGTTAATGTTGCGTTTTCAGATAATTTGACCACAACGCAATTACCAGCCAATAACGCCTGCGGCAGTTTTGAGCCAAGGATAGCCAAAGGCCAGTTCCACGGCACAATCAAGGTGGTAACGCCGCGCCCTGTGCGCGTGATAAGCGTATCAAAGGCAGGCCCGCTAATCTGTTCCTCTGCTGCCAGACGCGGTGCAAAGCCAGCCACTTGCTTAAACCTGTCAGCCAGACGATTAATTTCCAACGTGCTTTCAAACAGGATTTTGCCATGTTCGGTGGTGAATTGCGTGGCCAGGGCAGCGTTTGCCGCCTCATCTGCCTGCAGATTGTCAGCAATGGTCTGAAGATAGCCTGCCCGCTCAGCAGCAGACAGCCCGGCCCAGCTGCGCTGTGCATTATCGGCGGCGCGCATCGCCGCATCCACATCATCAAGACTTGCCTCTGCCGCATAGCCAACAATATGATCAGGATTGGCAGGGTTATGGACAGCGTAGCGCCTGTCCCCCTCAGCAGGGCGCGTCTCACCATTGATAAATAAGTCAGTGAAAACCGGTTCAGACATAGCCCTTTTCCTCTTATCAAAGTTAAAGTCTGACGAAGCCTCATCTATGTGTAAATAGTAATTTCTTTCATACCTATGCAAAAATGAATAGGGTGTAGAGATAGGATCGTCAGGAAAGGTAAGGAAAGGGAAGGCGTGTTTTGTCAGCTTTGGATCCGAAATTATTATATCAGTTCCATTATATCTGCGAGCTTGGGTCTCTTTCAGCGGCAGCCAAATGGCTGAATATTTCTCAGCCGACCTTAACGCGGAATCTTCAGGCGCTGGAAATGGCGGTCGGGCAATCGCTTGTGATACGCTCTCGCTTTGGCATTTCACCAACCGATATTGGCGCTATTTTATCAGAACAAGGCGCGCAAATTGTCAGAGAGATGCAGCGCACAGAAGAGATCATCAATACGGCAAAGAGCAAATCAACGCCGGTGATGCGCATTGGGTCTGGTCCTGTTATTGCCGCTACCCTTTTGAACGAATTTTGTGCTGATGAGCTGGCCCGCTCAAAACCTGTGCCTTTTGCCACTTCGGTGCGTACATCGCGCGATTTGATCAATGATCTCATCTATAACCGGCTGGATATGGCGATTATGGCCACCCCACCTGAAAGCCGTGTTAGCGGCCTTGGTCAGCAATTTATAGCGGATGAAAATATGGGATTATTCGCCGGGGCGAAATCGCCATTGCGAGGGCTGAGGCGCTCGCCGACCAAAGATGAATTAACATCAGCAAGATGGGCCACGATGGATGTCGCTTTTGGTCCTGTCACAACCTTTCACAGCCTGTTGACCAATCTGGGCATTGAGCCGATGCGCCCGGTTGCCCAGTTTGGTCTGGATGCCACCGGCATTATTTATAGTTTAAAACATGCTGATGTATTGGCATTCCTGCCAGAACAGGTGTTTCAGAAAATGATTAGCCCTGAAGATGGGATTACCAAACTGAATCTGTATCTCGGACGTGCCCGGCGGGTGGTCTCCTTATGGCATCGCAGCAATCTTGAGGTCGATCCTGTCCTATGGGGCTGTTATCAACGCTGCCTTGGCTTTTTCCAAAGGGCGTTGGGGCCCTCAAAGCGACCCCCATCATAATCTGCCGGCTGCCCTGCTTTACTGCAGTGATTCCAGATAGGCGATGATATCCTGCCGATCTTTTTCTTTTCTCAGGCCGGCAAAGGCCATTTTTGTGCCTTTCAGATATTTTTTCGGGTTGGTCAGATACCCATCCAATGTCTCAGCATTCCAGATAATGCCGCTGGCTTTCATGGCCTTTGAATATTTTTTGTAGCTCTCAACAGAGCCGGCCTCACGGCCAATAATGCCGACCAGATGCGGGCCGGTCTTATTCTTTTCTTTATCAACAACATGACAGGCTTTGCATTTTTTGAAGACCTTCTCACCTTTGAGCGCATCACCGGCCTGCACAGAGGTGCCAATGGTCAGCATCGCCAACATAATCACTATAAAACGCATGAGAAGCTCCTGTAAAAAAATCCTGTTTTGTCTATGCAAGGTCAATGGGGGTGCCATGCCCATATCAAAGGGGCGGCCGGCACCCTTATATGTGGTCTGTATCAGCCAAAGTCCAGTTTTGGTGTTCCTTTATAAAATTTTTATTGCAAATTATTTCAGTGCCTATTTAGCTGATCCCTGACAGATAGAAATCGATGGCTTTTGGACAGGGCATAAAGATATGGATAAACTGCAGCAGGCATGGGATGAAAATGGCTTCATCACGGGCGTTGATATCTATAGCGAGGAAGAGGCTTATCGCCACCGCAAGCGGTTAGAAGAGGCAGAAGCGCAGATTGGGTCTCTGCATTATAAAACCAAAGCCCATACGATTTTGACCTCA
>JBMHDN010000013.1:0-89199 GCA_049889355.1 Puniceispirillaceae bacterium (SeqCode) | reverse complement strand
GGCTATACTTTGGATAATTCCGGTGATACCACCTTCTATCGCCACCCGTCAGATGACAGCCTGAGCATTGAAATGCGCAATGTCGCGGTGATCCCAACCGCCATGGTCGAACAATATGAAATCGGCACCCCTGAATAAGGGTAACGCCCTACATCACACAGAAACAAAAAACGTCCCAATCGGGGCGTTTTTTATGTGTCAGATTTGTTATCAGAAGACACACCACTCAGCTTTACATTGATGCTGTTATTATCGCCTTGCTGGCTCTTCCCAAAACCTGTTGGCGTGATTTGGAAAGAAGCACGCGCAGCTTCTAGTAAGATTGCTGCTTGCGCATTACGAGGCGCTGCATCTTTGAATCGCTCAAACGTGTCCATGATTGTAACTCTGTGACTATGCTCGTGATATTCTCTCGTTAGCGCACGATAAATAGTCCCACACCATAAAGCAGCGACCGAAAAGATACCCACAACAGAGAGTTTTGATGCAAAACTTGCAACATATTGAACTTCATTAAAGTTCCAAACATACGAGCCATTATACCCTGATGCCGCAGTGCTCAATGCACAGAAGGACAGGATACCTGCCCATAAAAGCCATTTTGAACGCTGTTGATTTGCTTCTTTGGCAAGCTCAGCAAAATCAACCATGTGAGCTTCAACGCCAACACGTGCTGATAGTGCCATGCTACTATCTAGGCTTGATTGTGCTTGTGTCAGTCGTGTATCAATTTCACCAAGTTTAGTGTCAATATGCTTGGTTGTCTCTTCTATCGTTTCAGCCGATTTCAATTGAATATTTTTGATCTCGTTCTGAAATCTGTCATCGAGGTCGGATAGCTTTGGAAAAAGCATATCAGAGTAAAAAACATAACGAAGTTTGCCAATCTCAGTGAGAAGCTGGGCGATGGTTTTCCCCAAATCTTCAATAGTAGTGGAACGCGACTTAAAATCCTTCAACGCATGGCAACAATCTATCAGCTCGTCAAATGATCGCTTGTAGTATTCAGGGGATCTGAGGTCACGGTCACTATCTCCTGAACCCCCATCCCAGCTACCCTGTTTGCTTTCATGCAAATCTATATGATCTGTGCTTTTTACCATGTTCCCTAAGGCAATCTGCTGCAGGCGGCAGGTAACATCATCCGCATCTTCTGGCATGTCAGTCAAATTTTTCACAAATTCAAGATAGGGCAAAAGAAACGTTAAATCTGCCCCATGATATTTGTCCGTATCAGAAAGTGGGGATGACCCGTCACCTCCAATCAATTCATCCAATATTCTTAATTTCTCCCGATATTCTAAAAAACCGACTGAATATTCTTACCATTATGGTACATCCAATCAGATGCCACGTTCAAAAGTAACTCTCTGTTCCTTTGTGTATCTTCCATGATTCCATCCTCCTTTTGGTGGGGTGTAAAAGGGGAGGATAACGTAACTTTCTTAACGAAAGCTTAACGCTGAAAGGTCTTTGCCTGAGGGTCTTTGCCTGAGGGTCTTTGTCTGAAGGTCTATATCCGTCGGTATTCATATGCGGGTATTGGCATCACAGGCCTGATAGATGACCTGATAAAAAAGGGCCGGTATCGGCCGGCCCTTATCTGTCGTTATCTCTGATATTCAGCCGCTTTGGCTAAGTCCGAGCTTTATTCGCTGGCTTGTCTGGCGGCTTTTTTGCGTTCATGGGCCAGCAAGAAGCGTTTGCGCAGGCGCAGCGATTGCGGGGTGACCTCCAGCAATTCATCCGATTCAATATAGGCCATCATATCTTCGAGCGAGAGCCGGCGCGGCGGGGTCAGGATAAGCGCATCATCACTGCCTGATGCCCGCACATTGGTCAGCTTCTTGCCTTTGAGCACATTGACTTCCAGATCATTTTCACGGCTATGCTCGCCCACAATCATCCCCTGATAGACAGGGGTTTGCGGGTTGATAAACATCTCGCCGCGATCCTGGAGGTTGAACAGCGCATAGGCCACAGCGGTGCCGGTTTCATTGGCAATCAACACGCCATTGCGCCGACCCTGAATAGGCCCTTTATAAGGGACATAGCTATGAAACAGCCGGTTCAACACACCAGTGCCGCGTGTTTCAGTTAAAAAGCGCGACTGAAAACCGATAAGCCCACGTGATGGCGCATGAAAGACCAGCCGTGTTTTGCCAGCCCCAGCGGTGCGCATATCCTGCATCTCAGCCTTGCGGCGGTTCAGCATATCAATCACCGTGCTGGCATAATCGCTATCCACATCAATGATAATTTCTTCCTGCGGTTCAGTGCGCTGGCCAGCTTCGTCTTTTTGCATCAGAACGCGCGGGCGTGAGACGGTCATCTCAAAGCCTTCGCGGCGCATGGTTTCCACCAAAACGCCCAGCTGTAATTCACCGCGGCCGCCAATCTCAAACGCATCCTTGCCATCTGATTCATTGAAGGTGATCGCCACATTGGTCTCAGCCTCAGCCAGCAGGCGAGCACGGATCATGGTCGAGGTGACCTTATCGCCTTCCTGGCCAGCTAGCGGGCTGTCATTGACCGTGATGGTAACGGACATGGTCGGCGGATCAATTGGGGTTGATTTCATCGGGGTGGTCACCGCTGGTGCGGCAATCGTATCGGCCACTGAAGCATCGGTCAGACCCGCAATACAGATGATATCACCAGCGGCGACTTCATCGACTGGCACGCGGCTGGTCCCTTCAAAATGCATCAGCTTGGTGAGGCGCCCTTGTTCGACTACCTCGCCATTCAAATTGAGCGCGCGCACCGGGCTATTCACCTTGGCCACACCCTGCATCACCCGGCCAGTGAGGCAGCGCCCTAAATACGGGTCTGAATCAAGCAAAGTGGCCAGCATCGCAAAAGGCGCTTCTGTATCTGCCTTAGGGGCTGGGACATGTGTCAAAATCAAATCCAGCAATGGCTTGAGCGACTCGCGCGGATGGTCCAATTCAGAGACGCACCAACCATCACGCCCTGAGGCGTAGAGAATAGGAAAATCAAGCTGTTCATCATTGGCATCCAGCGCGACAAATAGATCAAACACCTCATCAACCACTTCTTCAGCGCGGCCATCCGGGCGATCTACTTTATTGATGATCACCATCGGGCGCAGGCCTTGCGACAACGCCTTGCCCAGCACAAATTTGGTCTGTGGCATCGGGCCTTCGGCGGCATCGGTCAGCAAGATAACCCCATCTGCCATATGCAAGACACGCTCCACCTCGCCGCCAAAATCAGCATGGCCTGGCGTGTCGATAATATTGATGCGCACATCCTGCCAGGTGATAGAGGTTGGCTTGGCCAGAATGGTAATACCGCGCTCTTTTTCCAGATCGCCTGAATCCATCAACCTTTCTTCAACCTGCTGGTTTTCGCGGAACATACCCGCCTGTTTCATGATGGAATCAATCAGTGTTGTTTTGCCATGATCCACATGGGCGATGATGGCGATATTACGCAGAGAACGGGTCATAAACCGGCCTTTTCAAAATTAAAATAGGGGAGAAGAGATAAATTACAGCGCGAGGCTTTCGTGAATAAGAACACCTGCTTGCTGCAGGGATGACAGGGCGGCATCTAAAGAGCCATCTAAGTCAATTGCCCGGCAGGCAGGCAGAATGAGACTGACCTCAAAACCTTCCTTGCGGGCATCCAGCACAGACCAGGCGACACAAAAATCTGTCGCAAGCCCTGCCATGATGAGATGAGTGACCCCATGAGCTCTCAGCCAGCCAGCCAGACCGGTTGCGGTTGTCTGGTCATTTTCAAAAAAAGCTGAATAGCTATCGATTGCCGCATTCATCCCTTTGCGCAGGATAAGCTGGGCTGGATCTGTGTTAAGCGCCGGATGAAAAGCAGCACCTGCGCTGCCCTGCACACAGTGATCAGGCCAGAGAGTCTGAGGACCATAGGCCATCTGGGTCGTGGTGAACGGGTCTGCATCATGGCTGGAAGCAAAGCTGGAATGGCCCGCAGGGTGCCAGTCTTGAGTCAGCACACACAAATCAGATTGCGCGATAAGCTGGTTGCAGGGGTCGACCACCTGATCGCCTTGTTGCACGGCCAGCGCACCGCCCGGGCAGAAATCATTCTGCACATCAATAATCAGGGTTGCGTTTACAGCTTGAGGCATCATTCATCCTCTTCAAATAAGTCAGGGTGCAAGGTGCTATGCTCCTGCACGGTTTCGCCTGTCTCCATCGCCATGCGCCAATGGGTGCGGCACAAAGAGACATAGCGATCATTGCCGCCAATTTCAATCTGTGCCCCATCCTGGACCACCCGGCCATCACCTGCGACGCGCACCACCATAATCGCCTTGCTGCCACAATGGCAGATGGTGCGGATTTCTCTCAGCACATCAGCAATCGCCAATAATTCAGCAGAGCCCGGAAACAGCTTGCCTTGAAAATCGGTGCGTAGCCCATAACACATCACGGGTAAATGAAGCTGGTCTGCCACTGCGGCCAATTGCCAGACTTGTTCAGGCGACAAAAACTGCGCCTCATCCACCAACACGCAAGATAAAGGCTGAAGCTGATGGGCATCTGTGATCAGCTCTTTTAGATCTGTATCCGCAGCGAAAAGTTCAGCCTGAGATTCAAGACCAATGCGCGAGCCAATCTTGCCAATCCCCATACGATTATCCAGCTTGGCCGTCAGCAATAGGGTGTGCATGCCGCGCTCACGGTAATTGTGAGAGGCTTGCAACAATATCGTTGACTTGCCTGCATTCATCGCAGAATAGGAAAAATAAAGCTTTGACATTAGGGTCCTTCACCTCAGCTGGCGCATCCATAGCATAGCTGCAGAGAATTGGACAGAGCAGGGATGAGAGGTCTATAAGAAAATATGGAAAAATTAACTATCTTATCACATCCGCTTCTGGCTCAGAAGCTCAGCATCTTGAGAGATGAGCGCACGCCAGCCTGGCAATTCCGCCGCACCTTAACCGAGGTGGCCCAGCTGATGGCCTGGCCTGTTTTTGCACATCTCAAGCTGGAATCGGCCACTATCCGCACCCCGCTTGAAGAAATGCAAGGTGCTGTTTTTGCTGATCCGGCGCCAGCGATTGTCTCCATATTACGGGCTGGCAACGGGATGGCAGATGCGTTTTCAACCATCCTACCAGAAGCGGGCATTGGCCATTTGGGTATGGAGCGCGATCATGACACCCACCTGCCGCGCGCCTATTATCACAAATTACCGCCCCAGATATCACAACGCCAGGTGGTGCTGGTCGACCCGATGCTGGCGACAGGTGGTTCTGCGATTATGGCGGCGAATTATCTGCGCGATCAGGGCGTGCGCGATATGGTTTTTGCCTGTCTTGTTGCGGCACCAGAAGGGGTGGCCGCGCTGCAAAAGGCCGAGCCAGATATGCCGATTATTACCGCCGCGCTGGACCGTGAGCTGAATGAAAACAGCTATATTCTGCCTGGCCTCGGTGATGCAGGCGACAGGATTTATAACACCCAATAAAGCCGTGCAAAAAGCGGCCTTACATAAGGTTAAGAAAAGCTTAATGAGGCAGTGATTTTGCCCCTATTGTGCTTATTTGGACTCTAAATTATCAGGTCCGAAGCTCGCCGGCAGCAGCTGATCCAGCGTGAAACGCTCTTTCAACCCACTCTCATCACCGACCAGCACGGGTGTATCCGGATTGGCAAACTCACGGATACGCTGGCGGCATCCGCCACATGGGGTGCATAAAACAGGGCCAGCGCCAACCACCGCAATCGCTTTGATCTGGCGCCCGCCGGTTGCGACCATCGCTGAGATAGCGCTTGCTTCGGCACATGCGCCCACCGGATAGGCGGCATTTTCAACATTTACGCCCAGATGAATTTGCCCCTGTTCATCCAAAATCGCTGCCCCGACCAAAAAATTGGAATAGGGGGCATAGGCTTTGCTGCGTATCGATAAGGCAGCGGATAGTAAATCTGCATCTGTGGCCATGATTTATTGCTCCTATCTCTCTTTGATATAGGGCCGACCGATGGCGCGCGGCGGGGTGGTCCCGCCAATAAAGCCTGCCAGCAAAATCACAGTCAGCACATAAGGCAGAGCCAAGACCAGATCAGATGATATCTCGCCAATATAGGCGATTTCCACCCCTTGCAGGCGGGCTGCCACTGCTTCTAAAAAGCCAAACATCAGACAGGCCATCAGCGCGCCCATCGGCCGCCATTTTCCGAAAATCATCGCTGCCAGCGCGATATAGCCTTTGCCAGCTGTCATTTCACGCACAAAGCCTGCGCCTGTCGCGGTTGAGAGATAAGCCCCGGCGATCCCGCATAACAGCCCTGCGATAATCACCGCACGATAACGCATAAAGGCCACGGAAAGCCCAGCTGAATCCAAGGCTTCTGGCTTTTCACCAACGGCCCGCAAGCGCAGACCAAAAGCCGTGTGGAACAACACATAATAGGTCATGGCCACTGTTAAAAAGGCGACCCAGACCAAAATATTATGCCCTGAAATCACCTCTTTATAGATAGGGCCCAAAACCGGCACCCACTCATTGATGGTCTGTGCAAAAGGCAGGTCCAGCGCGCCAAAACGGGCATCACGTGGCAGAAGCGGTGTCTGGCCACCCTGCCTAAAAAACGCAATACCCAATGTCACTGTCAGACCAGAGGCCAGAATATTAATCGCCAGACCTGATATCACCTGATCGCCGCGATGGGTGATGGTGGCAAATCCATGTAGCAAACTTGCCGCAACCGAAACCGCCATGGCCGCGCCAAGGCCCAGCCAGGCTGAGCCGGTTGTATAAGCCACAGAAGCCGCGGCAAAAGCAGAGAGCAGCATCTTGCCTTCAAGTGAAATATCAATGATACCAGAACGTTCTGAAAAAATACCAGCCATGGCACAGAGAATGAGCGGCGTTGCCACTCGGAAAGTCGCATCAATGGCAAGCAAAAGCTGGAACAGAAAATCAGCCATTCTATGCGCCCCTGACAAAAACGCGTTGCATCGCTGGTAGGCTGAAAAGCCGCAGCAGCATCGGGTTGAACATATAGGCAAGCGCCCCTGAGAAGAGGATGATCAGACCCTGGATCATCACCACGGTTTCGCGCGAGATGGTCGAGAACTCAAAATCAAGCTCTGCCCCACCTTGATAGAGTGCGCCAAACAGCAAGGCCGCCAGCACAATACCAAAGGGATGGTTACGCCCCATCAGCGCAACCGCAATGCCGGTAAATCCTGAGCCAGCAGTGAAATTCAATATGACGCGGTGCTGAACACCCAGAATTTCATTCAATGCGACCATACCAGCCAAGCCGCCTGAAATCGCCATTGCAATCATGATGATTTTCGCTGGATCATGCCCAGCATAAATCGCAGCCTTTGGGCTATGGCCTGTCGCCCGGATGATATAGCCAAGCTTGGTCCGCCAAATTAAAAGCCAGACCCCGACACAGGCCAGCAAAGCCACAATAAAAGAGAGATTAAGTGGTGAGCGTGCGGCTTCAAATCCAAATGAGCCAAGCAGCTCATGTATTTTCATCAATTTCACGCCCTCAGCAAAACGCACGGTTTCAGCTGCCATCTGGCCAGGGGCTTTCATCGGCCCCGCCAAGAGATAAACCATGATAGAGGCGGCGATAAAATTAAACATAATGGTGGTGATCACAATATGGCTGCCACGCTTAGCCTGCAGATAGCCAGGGATCAACCCCCAGAGCGCACCGAAACCAGCAGCGACCAAAATACAGCCCAGCACCACCAGCACCGGATGCAAAAACGGGCCGAGAGCCAAGGCGGCAAGACCCACACCAATACCGCCAATACCAGCCTGCCCCTCACCGCCAATATTGAACAGCATGGCATGAAAGGCGACAGCCACAGCCAGCCCTGTGAAAATGAAATTGGTGGTGTAGAATAGCGTGTAGCCAAGCGCGCCTTTATAGACAAAGGCCCCTTTAATCATCACCATCATCGCCTCAAACGGGTTCTCGCCAATCGCGGCAATCACGATGCCAGCCACAATAAACGCGGCCAATAAATTGACGATGGGAAGCAGGATGATATCGACCCATTTTGGGATGCGCACAGCAAAATTCTGATCAGCCATGGGCGGCCTCCTCAGTTGGTTCGGGCCCAGCCGCATCATTGAGGCCAGCCATCAGCAAACCAATTTTATGTTCATCAGCCTCTGTGCGATTAAGGATACCCATATTGCGCCCTTCATTCATCACCATGATACGATCAGACAGGCTCAAAATTTCGTCCAGCTCAACAGAAACCAGCAAAATGGCACAGCCGCGCGCCCGCAAATCCAGCAATTCTTTATGAATAAATTCAATCGCGCCAATATCTACCCCGCGGGTCGGCTGACCCACCAGAAGAATATCCGGCTTGGCTGAAATCTCGCGTGCAAGGACCAGCTTTTGCTGATTGCCGCCTGAAAATTGATGGCTGGTTTGATCAGGCAAAGGCGGGCGCACGTCAAAGGATTCCATCAGATGCTGACAATGGGCATGCAGGCGCTCTGGCTTCAGCCAGACAGAGCCTTCATCAAGCCGATGCTCATAGCCCAAAACCGCGCTTTCCGCCGCGCTGAAGGGCAACACCATCCCCATCGCATGGCGGTCTTCTGGCACATGGGCCAAACCCATTGCCCGCAAATCAGCCACAGAGGCCGCTTCATCTGCGGAAACAGCGCGCCCGCCCAGGCTGAAACGCCCAGAAGATGGCGCAGTGATCCCAGAGAGCACCTCCAGCAATTCAGATTGCCCATTACCGGCCACGCCGGCGACACCCAGAATCTCGCCTGCCCGCAATTCAAGGCTAATATCTTTTAAAAGCTGCACCCCTTCATCAGAGACCAGCCCCAGATTCTCTACCGACAGGCGGCTCTCAGATGGGTTATCGCCTGCATCATCATGCGTGTTGACTTGCGGGCGTTCAACTTTGCGGCCCACCATTTTTTCAGCCAGAATCTGAGGATTCGTATCAGCGGTTTTCAGATGATCGACCATCTCACCGCCGCGCATCACCGACACATAATCAGTAATTGCCATAATCTCGCGTAATTTATGCGTGATCAAAAGGACGGTTACGCCCTGCTTGCGCAACGCATCCAGAATTTCGAAAAGCTGGTCTGTTTCCTGCGGGGTCAGCACGCCTGTCGGCTCGTCCAGAATCAGGATTTTGGCCCCGCGATACAGGGCTTTGATAATTTCGATACGTTGCTGGACGCCAACAGGTAATTCTTCTACCGGCTTATCCAGTTCAATGGTCAGCCCATAGCGGCTGGCAATATCAGCGACAGCCTGGCGCGCATGCACCATATTATCCGCCAGCTTGCCAGAAGCAGCATGCGCCAGGACGATATTTTCAAGCGCGGTAAAATTAGGGACCAGCATAAAATGCTGATGAACCATGCCGATACCAGCGGCCAAAGCCGCCTTGGAATCACCCAGCTTGAGCGGCGCACCAAAAACCTCTACTGCACCTGAATCAGCTGAATAAAAGCCATAGAGAATCGACATGAGTGTCGATTTACCAGCACCATTCTCACCGATAATGCCGTGAATGGTCCCAGCCCGCACATCAAGCGAGACATCCCGGTTGGCATAGACCTGTCCAAAATGCTTGTTGATATGATGTAAAGTAATCGCGAACGGCGACCCAGAATTCGCATTCAATGGGTCGCCGTCTGTATTGGATATGTTCAATGTCATAACCTAATGGTCAGATACATGCCTTAGTACGGGCAGTTTGAATCTGTTTCATAGTTATGGACGATGATTTTGCCAGACAGGATATCTGCACGGGCCGCTTCAACAGCAGCTTTCATATCAGCAGAAACCAATGAGGCGTTATTGTCATCCAATGCCCAGTCCACGCCACCTTCAGCAACACCCAAGACCTTTACGCCTGATGAGAAGGCGCCATTCTTGGCATCCATGAAGGTTTCATAAGCTGCCACATCCACACGCTTCAGCATTGAGGTCAGCACTGAACCTGGTGCCAGACCATTCTGGTTTGAATCCACGCCAATCGCCAGCTTGCCAGCATCTGCTGCGGCCTGGATAACACCGATACCGGTACCACCAGCTGCCTGATAGACAACATCTGCGCCGCGGTCGATTTGTGAGCGGGTCAGCTCAGCACCTTTTGCCGGGTCATTCCATGCGGTTGGGGTCGTGCCAGTCATGTTCTGATAGACTTCAGCAGATGCATTGACAGATTTCACACCGCCAACATAACCACAGGCAAATTTACGGATAAGCGGAATATCCATACCGCCTACAAAGCCAACCTTGTCAGTCTTTGACGCCAGCGCAGCAGCTACACCCACCAGATATGAGCCTTCATGTTCTTTAAACACATATTGGCGCAGATTTGGTGCATCCAGCCAGCCCACATCAATGATAGAGAACTGCTTGTCTGGATAGTCTGCAGACACAGCTGCAATCGCATCAGCCTGGGCAAAACCTACACCTAGGATCACAGTTGCACCGCGCTCTGCCATGCGACGCATCGCCTGCTCGCGCTGGGTTTCGTTGGTGACTTCAAATTCCATCACTTCAATGCCAGTCTCAGCGGTGAATTTCTGCACCCCGTTCCAGACACCTTCATTGAAAGATTTGTCGAACTTACCGCCCATGTCATAGATGACAGCAGGCTTGATATCGACAGCCTTGGCCACTTCAACAATCTTTTCAACTTCGACGATCTTTTCGACCTCGACGATTTTTTCCACTTCAACGATCTCTTTTTGACCGCTGCCAGCGAAATAGCCTATCAAGCCGCCGATAATCAGGGCAGCTATTACGCGAACTGCTTTGTTATCCATTCTAAGTTCCTTCCTCTTTAACCAGATTATTTCAATCCGATTTCCCTTAGTCTTTGTTGCAGATAATCACCTGCGGTTAAGTCCTTGTCCAGCAGAACATCTGGACGAGGGTGTAAAAACATCGGCATAGAATAGCGCGATGCATTTAATCCAATCTCGGGATTGACCACACGGTGGGTTGTTGACGGGAAATAATTCCCGCTTGCCCGGGCCAGCATATCGCCATTATTGATCGTAATCATGCCTGGATCGCACGATACTGCATGCCAATGACCCTGACTATCCATGGCTTCCAGCCCAGGTTTTGATCCTGCCAGCAACAATGTGATCAAATTGATATCTTCATGCGCCGCGGCGCGAATAGCACCTGCTTCTGCGGTAACTTCAACAGGTGGATAATGCAGGATTCTCAGCAAACTTTGCTCAGAGCCGGCCATCATATCAGATAGAGGTTCTGCATAACCAGCCTGTATCTCAGCTGGACTCTCTTCATGTAGCCAGCCTAGCAATTCTGTCCCTAGCTTATTCAAATCGGCATAAATCGATCTGGTCTCAGCTTCTAATTCGCCAGGTACCCGCCCCCATGGATAGACATGATAAAATTCTTTTAAATCTTTTTGAGCGACACCTTTGGCATTTTCAGAGCGAAACGGAAAATAGCCATCCTGATTGACCGGATCGCGCAGCCAGTCCTGTTTGCCTTCATCTGCGAAAAACGCACCCCAAGCCGCATAAAAATCAGCCATGCGCTGGACCGAAATCGGGTGATTCGTTAAAACCGCAAAGCCGGTTTCATGCAGAGAGTTGGCCAATGCAGATTTCGCATCTGCATGCTGATAATCAACGGTTGCAACCTGCATCTCTTCTTCCTCTTCCCAATGGTTATCAGGCGCGCCTATTAGGACTCTTTTTGTGCGCGGCGCAATGCCGCTTGCTGATCCGCACGGGCACTCAGCCCCAGATAGGCGGTGCGTACATCATCTGTCTTCACCTTTACGGCCACCTTAACAGGGCGGCGCTTGGAGGATGGCACAGGCAGGGTACGCCCAACCTCTTCGCCCTCACAGATGACCTCAATCGGCACATCCTCATAGTCAAATAAATCGCTGCGTGTGATTGAGAGCACAGCTGCGGGGTCATGCATCAAACATACACGCTCACCAACAACAGTCTCGTAAAAATCGATGTAGAATCCAACTGTTTCTTCCAAAAATGTGCCAATTTTAGGCGAAGCTTGTGCCAGATTGCTGAAATCTTGAAGATCACATTTGATATGGCTGGTTACATCCAGACCAATCATTTCAATCTCCCAGTCGGCTGCAAACACCTTATCCGCCGCATGCGGATCATTCCAGATATTCGCCTCGGCATGGGCGGTGACATTCCCGCCAAAATAGGCAGAACCACCCATGATCACGAGCTTTTTCACAAATTGTACGATCTCAGGATCATAATCCAGCAAGGCCGCAATATTGGTCAGCGGTCCCACCGGACAGAGCACCACCTCACCTGGATAGGCGCGGCAGGTCTCAGAAATGGCGATATAAGCAGGCCGCGAATCTTTTGCTATTTTTGGCTGGCTGGCTGGCAGATTACCAAAACCTTCTGGCCCATGGACATGGTGAGAAGGGGGATTTTGTGGTTGTACCAGCGGTATCTGACAGCCCTCTGCCACAAAACAATCATAGGCTGCCTGCTCGGTAAGAAACAGCGCGTTGCGTGTCGCCTGCTCAACAAACACATTCCCAAAAATCGTCGTCAGGCCTAATACCTCAACAGCCGGATCAGCAAAAGCCAGATGTATAGCCATTGCATCATCAATGCCAGGATCTGTATCGATAATAATTTTCTCAGCCATGGTTTTACCTTTTATCTCACCGTTTGGAGAGTTCTGATTGATAGGGGATGGCCGCCGCTGCGCCCGGGCGCGTGACTTGCAACGCCGAGGCCTCAATCGCCCTTGCCACGGCCTGCTCTATCTCCATATTGGCATTGATACCTGCCAGCAGATAGCCAAAAAATGTATCCCCTGCCCCTGTGGTATCCACCGCATCCACTTTGGGTGCCGCGAGGCTGAATTGCCCGGCCAGACCGATATAATCTGCCCCTGCACTGCCCTTGGTGATCACCAGATGCGGCAGTCCTAATCCAGCGGCTGATTGACCAGCGGCCGCACAAAGCGCCTCAGCTTCTCCTTCATTGACCACCAGTAAATCGGTTAGCTCTAAGAGGCGAAGCGTCTGCTCTGCCACAAAAGGGGCAGCCGAATAGGCAATAGACAGCCCCTTTTCCTTGGCCTTCTGAAAAAATGCCGGTACCAGCGTGGTTTCATTTTGCGCCAATGCCCAATCACCTGTGCCAGCCTTGGCCAAGGCGGTGTCAATTTGATCGCTCGTGATCTCATGATTGGCAGCGGCCATTAAGATAATCTGATTTTCAGCGGTCTCATCATCGACCATCACAATAGCATGACCAGACGGCCCATCTAGCACTGCCACATGCTGGCAATCCACCCCGTCTTGTTCCAATATGGTCAGCCAGCTTTCATCTGCTTTGCCCAAGGCGCCGATATGCACAATTTCAGCCCCGGCACGGGCCAGTGCCAGAGACTGGTTCGCCCCTTTGCCGCCCAAACCCACTGTCATATCAAGCGCAGACAAAGTCTCGCCCGGGGTGACCAGATGACCAAGCCGATAGACATAATCCAGATTGATGGATCCGAGATTATAGATTGTCATCTGCTTTATGCTCCAATCTGTATCATGATCACCTTCAGGCCAGATTTAAGAGGCCTCACCGCCATTGGCTTTTGACCAGCCTTTTGGATCATGCAAAAAGGCTTCAACCGCAGAGGTGGTTGCTGCATCAAACCGGTCATCTTGTTTCAGCACAGCCAGCACGTCCCACCAGCTGGCCAGATGATGCAGGCTGAGCCCCTTATCTGCCAGTTCCTGACGCGCATGGCTAAAAATATCATAATAGAAAATCACAAATACATGATCACAACTTGCCCCTGCTTTGCGCAGCGCTTCTGCGAACATGAATTTACTGCCCCCATCTGTGGCCAAATCTTCTACCAATAAAATCCGATCGCCTTCGTTAAAATGCCCTTCAATTTGGGCATTTCTGCCAAAACCTTTTGGCTTTTTGCGGACATATTGCATCGGCAGAGCAAGTCGCTCTGATAAAAAGGCTGCAAAGGGAATGCCTGCTGTCTCGCCGCCAGCCACCCCGTCAAAGGCTTCATGACCCACAGATGTTGCAAGGGTAGAGACAGCGAAATCCATCAGCGATGCGCGCACACGCGGAAAAGAAATCAGCTTGCGGCAATCAATATAAACTGGGCTTTTTGCTCCAGATGTCAGGGTAAAAGGAGCATCTGCCGCCGCGACATGAACTGCTTCAATCTCAAGCAATATTTTGGCGGTTTCACGTGCAATCAATTCTGGGCTGGCAAAACTGGTGGTGATCATCTTCATTTATCCTGTTTGAGCAGCCAGACCTGTCTGGCACACCGCTTAATAGAGCCGGAAAATACCCGCATAGGTCATATTCCAACCTGGCCTATCATCTTCATATTATCGCTTTTAAAATAGCCTGTTGAAGGCTGAGGCGTCCAGATGAATCAGGAGATGATTTTCCAGTAAATATCCATCATCGGATCAAAAACCGTAACCGGCCCTTCTTCTGTTTCCAGATGATCGGCAAATTGAAGCGGCTTTTCCTGTTTTTCCATCACAAGACGTGCTTGGTTTTGCGCCATGTTATAATAGGCCGGACCATAGAGGCTGGTGAACCCTTCCAGCCTGTCCAGCTTGCCAGCATCATCAAAAAGCTGGGCCAGTACTTCCATTGTATTTGGCGCGTTATAAATACCAGCACAGCCACATGGCATCAGCTTATTTGCATCTGTATGAGGGGCTGAATCAGTGCCCAGGAAATACCGGCTATCGCCAGATAAAGCAGCCTCCAGTAAAGCCAGGCGATGGCGTTCTCTTTTCGCCACTGGTAGGCAATAATAATGCGGCTTAATCCCGCCTGCCAGAATCGCATTGCGGTTGATCACCAGATGATGCGGGGTAATGGTGGCGGCCAGATTTTTTGACTGGCTGGCCACATAATCAGCCGCATCTGCCGTGGTGATATGTTCCATCACCATTTTCAAATCTGGCAGACGGCCACGCAGCGGCTCTAGCACCCTGTCGATAAAGGCTTTTTCGCGGTCAAAAATATCAACTGCCGAATCTACCACCTCGCCATGCATCAATAAAGGCAGGCCGATTTCAGACATCGCTTCTAAAACAGCGATCACTTTATCTATATCACGCACACCAGAGGCGGAATTGGTTGTTGCCCCTGCCGGATAGAGCTTCACCGCAGAGATGAGGCCAGCCTCAGCAGCACGCCGCAGATCAGCAGGGTCTGTCGCTTCGGTTAGATAGAGTGTCATCAGCGGCGTGAAATCAGCCCCTTCTGGCAAGGCGCCCATAATACGCGCTTTGTAAGCTTCTGCATCTTTATAGGTTGTAACAGGCGGCACCAGATTTGGCATGATAATCGCCCGCCCAGCCCAGCGCAACGTATCAGGCAACACCGCTGCCAACATCGCATTATCACGAAGATGAAGGTGCCAGTCATCTGGCTGGACAATATCAAGCCGCATCATATCCCTATCTCAGCCGGTTAGGCCGCTATCTTGAAAAAAGCGGCCTATCGATAGCATATCTTGGGCGGGCTGCCTATGGCTTCTTGCCAGCAAACCCGCCTTTTATAAGCACTTATTGATTATGCTGGCTCAACACCAAATCACCTATCATGTGGGCAGACACACATGAGAGTGTCCAGCCCAAATGCCCATGACCTGTATTATAGAACACGCCTTTTTGGCGCCCTTTGGCAATATGCGGCATCATATTTGGCATCATCGGACGCAGGCCTGCCCATGGCACCGCATGTTCAGTGGATACACCTGGAAAGTTCGTCGCCACCCAATGTGTGAGCGGGGCCACACGATCATGACGGATATCATAATTCACGCCATTAATCTCAGCCGTACCAGCCACTCTGAATCTGTCTTTGCCAAGGCGTGAGGTCACAATTTTCGCCGCATCATCCAGCAGGCTGACCTCAGGTGCGGCTTCTTGTGACTGCTTGTCATTCAACATCACAGTGATGGAATAGCCTTTGACCGGATAGACATTCACCCTATCGCCTAGCGCGCTTGCAATATCACGGCTGCCAATACCAGCTGAGACCACCACCCCATCAAAGCGGGCATCATGATCTGTGCCCTCTTCTGTCCAGCTCAGCTGAACGCCCTGACCATCATGATGATAGCTGGTCACATCGCTATTCATCTGGAATTTCACCCCTGCATCAGCACAAGCAGCAGCCAGGCTGGTGGCAAATTTATGGATATCACCAGTGAAATCTGAATCTGTGTAATAGCCGCCCAACACCTCAGATTTGATAGCCGGCTCGATATCATAAACCTCATTTGGCGTCAGACGCCGGCGTTCAAGCCCGCCTTTGGCCAGCATTTCGGTTACCTGATGGGCATGATCAAATTCAGCCTGGTCTTTATAAAAATGTAAAATGCCGCAATTTGACCGATCAAAAGAAACCCCTGCTTCTTTGGCAAATTCATCCATATAATGGCGCGACTGAATAGCCAGTTCTGTGGTTTTGACCGTGTTTTTCTCGTAATTGCCGCAATTGCCTGCAAATTCCATCAGCCAGCTATATTTATGCCAGCTTGGCATCGGATTCAGCAGCAGAGGTGAATCTGACCGGAACATCCATTTCAGACCTTTTAAGATGGTCTTATAGCGAGTCCAAACTTCGGCATTACTCGCAGATAGCTGGCCACCATTGGCAAAAGATGTTTCCATCGCCGCATAGCGATGACGATCAAACACCGTTACATCAAAGCCGCGCTGACGCAGTGCCCATGCGGTGGTAACGCCGGTAATCCCCGCACCAATAATTGCAAAATGAGCCATAAAACACCCCCAGATTTCACATGACATTCCACAGGAAACTGATTCACATCAGCCTGCCTGCCTCGTCTGTCATGAAACCTGAGAGTTTTCCAGATTGCCAAATGCGACAAGCTGGTTATCCCCGTCGGTGGGCCCAAAATAGGCCGCTCTCCAGACTGTTCACCGATTTTGGTTCGGGTACCTGAGAGATTAAGAGGCGCTTGCTCCTTCGGTGCCACCTTGCAGCTCGCTGCAGGCGGACTCTCCCAAAACCGGACTAGAACGGTACAAGTTTTAGCATAAAAAGCAGCCGCAATCCAGCATAAAGCGACCCTCACTAGATAAGAGGCGTCACCTCCTAACAGATATCACGGCATAAGAGATATCATTGGCAACACAGATTTAACGCAGATTAAATCCAGCCGAGTGCCACTTGTCTTTCTAATGCGGTGACTGCATTGCGCATCAAGATAGCCACAGTCACAGGCCCAACCCCACCTGGCACTGGCGTGACCCAGCTGGCCACATCCAGCAAGCCGTCTGTATCCGCATCCCCGACAATTTTGGGATTACCGGCCTCATCTGAAACCTGATTAATCCCGATATCAATGACCGCCGCCCCAGGCTTGACCATATCGGCTTTTAAAAAATTAGGGATACCCACAGCAACAAGCACGGCATCTGCGCGCCGTGAGTGGGCGGCGACAGAACGTGTCATATGATGACAGACGGTGACTGTTGCGCCTTCAGCCATCAACATAAAAGCGGCCGGCTTGCCAACAATTTCAGAATGGCCAATCACCACCACTTCCAGCCCTTTGAGATCAAGGCCTGTCTGGCGAATCATCTCAACCGAAGCAGCTGCAGTACAAGGGGCAAGAGCCAAATCATTATAGACAATATTCCCGATAGAGGCCGGGCTCATCCCTTCCACATCTTTCAGCGGGTGGATAGCAGATTGCAGCGATCGCACATTGAGATGGTCTGGCACAGGACGCTGGAGAATAACCCCGATAACATCCGGGTCGTCATTCATCGCCAAGAGCCGTTTTTTTACATCTTCTTGGGTTAAATCTGCTGGCCAATATTCTTCAACAAACGGCAGGCCAACCTTTTCAGCTGCCCGCGACTGGCCACGAATATAGACCGAAATTTCCTCGACATCACCGATTGAAATCGATACCAGCTTGCCCAGCTTGCGCGCGCCAGCCTGCGCCGCCACACGGCTCTCAACCTCTGCCAGAATGCGGTCACGTACCACACGACCATCCAGCAAGCGTGGGTCTTTTTTCGATGTCTCTGCCATCACCTTATTCCCCCGAAATCAGTGATTGATAATGTGATTTGTCTTAAGATACAGACATAAAAAAAGGAGCCTGAAACCACCCAAGCCCCTTTTAAGGAAGATTATTTTGAAGCACGTGCGATTGAGGCTTCAATCATCTCAGCGGCTTTGGCCGGGCCTTCCCAGCCTTGGACCTTCACCCATTTTGATTTTTCCAAATCTTTGTAATGTTCAAAGAAATGGCCGATCTGATCACGGACAATCTCTGGCAAATCCATCACGCTCTTCACATCTTTATAGTAAGGGTGCAGCTTGTCGACAGGCACACAAAGCAGTTTTTCATCTACACCGCTTTCATCTTCCATCATTAAAACGCCAATCGGGCGGCAGGCAATCACACAGCCATGCACAATCGGAAATGGTGTCAGCACACAAGCGTCAATCGGATCGCCATCATCAGACAGCGTATGCGGAACAAAACCATAATTCACCGGATAATGCATTGGTGTATGAATGAAGCGATCAACCAGCAATGCGCCTGATTCCTTATCCAGCTCATATTTCACCGGATCTGACCCTGCCGGAATTTCAATGGCAACATTGATTTCATGTGGTGGGTTTTTGCCGATGCTGATTTTATCGATATTCATGGTAGCCAGCTCCTCTGGGCTCTTACAATAAGGCCAAAATCTAAATTGATTGCGCGCAAAATAACCGCTCGACGCTCTTTTGACAAATGTTAAAATTCACCACTCGATTACAAAGACATGAGTTGTCCTGAGCCTAAGTTAGGTTAGAATAAAGTCAGTATAGGGACGGGGTTCAGTTATGCAGGGTTCTATAAAACGCATCACATCATCAACGCAGGCTGAAAGCCGGCCAGAAGGTGGGTTTATGGCGCTGAAAACCCGTCCCCTGGCAGAAGGGGTTTCCTTAACCGAATTGATGGTGGCCGTCACGCTGATTGGCATTGCCGCCATTGGCGTTTTCCAGATTTTCAGCCGGGTTGAAACAGGCTTATTTACCAGCCGCAACACCGCTACCATCCAAAATCAGGAACAGGTGATGATCAGCTATCTCTATGCTGATTTTCAGGATGATAATCTAACCGCCAATGACAATGAAACCATCTATGCAAATAGCACGGCACCAGCAGATTTAAAAAGCGACCTCATTCGCTATGAAACCATCTTTGGCAATCAGAGCCGTTATGATGATAATGGCAGTGCGAAATGCACGCTCGCCAGCGCGGTATCCAGCCTATCCACTCAAATCACCTTTGCTGCAGATTGTATCATTGCCCCAGCTGGTGCAGATACCCAACATACCCTGGCCCGCAATCTGAATGCCGCCTTGGCAAAAGTGCCTGTCAGTTTTGCGGTGGTGGGGGCCGGCGGGCGGTGTGCGGCGCGCCTTGCCATAGATGATGCACTGACCGGCCCTGGGGCGACCGCCGCTCTCAGCCTGGTCGATCCGCAATGCCTGAGCAATGCAGATAACAGCCTGATTGCAGCAGGTGCAGAAATTCTCTTTCCACGTTTTGTGGCCTATAGCACTGAGAAGCCGGAACGCAGTTACACCATGCTGTTTGATAGCCCAGCAAAGCGTGAAAAAGGGCTGGAGGTGAGCCTGCCTGACAATATTTCAGCCAGCCAAAATGATATCACCGCCATTTCAGATATCCGTCTCTTCTCTTTAGAAGGCGATGATAATGCAACCGTGATTCTCGGGCTGACAGATGCCGATAACAGCCTTCATCTCACTGCGGCTGACGATTTAAACCTGAATGACAATGACAGCCAGTCATTGCATATGACAGGCGCGTTGAGCGCTATTCGTGCCGCCTTAAAGACCTTGCATCTGGAATCAGATAACAGCTTTACCGGTTCAGATAATCTGAGCCTAACCATTAAATTTGGTGATTTGCCGCGTAAATTCTACATAGATGTTGCGGTGAATTAAACTGATATAGGCTGATATCTGTCTAATATTCATTAACCCGCAATGGCAGGTAGCTGCCATTGAGCTTGCCCAGTTCAGCAGCAGCTAGCCCCAACCCACCAATATCGGATTGCGCACAGCTGACCAGCAAGAGTTGATCATAACGGCTATCGACAGAACTGCCTTTATTGACGATAAACAACATAGACCGGCGCGGCCCATTTGCAGGGCGGGTCGAATGCACACCATCGCCGGTTAGGCTATAGCTGCCATTGCCAAGCAGGCTCTTATCTGCGGCATTCAAACGGCGGCTGCAATCACTGGCAAAGCTGGCCTCATCTGCATCGAAGCTGGCATCAAAATATGCTGGCACTCCGTCAGCGAGTTTGATTAAATGAACGCCAATTTCAAGATGCTCACGTGCTTCATTTTTTAAGATTAGAGTCAGCCTTTGTTTAATTACCGATTTCTGATTAACCGCCACAATATCCAGCAAAGGCACCGAGGCAACAGCCAGAATAGCGACAATGGCCAGCGCCGCAATCAAGGCAAATCCCTCTTGCTTGGCAACCGGGCTGCCCAGATTTTTCAACCTGCTTTGCGCCATCTGAACACGCATCAAAAAACCGCCTCTTTTTCTTATGTTCAACAGGGATTTTCGCTTGTTGAACTGGCTATATATATCAGCATTTTCTCACTTATTTCGCTGGGTATTTTTATATTAGTGAATTATGTGCAGACAACCAATGTGAAAATTATTAACTCAGCCAATCTGCAAGGGGAAGTGGCACAGGCCCAGCAATTTATCCGTGCCAAATTGGGGCGCGCAGAAACCATATTGGTGGATAATATCAGCGCAAATGATGAGGCCTGCCTGAAGGTCCGGACAGTGCGCAATGATGCCTTTAATGGGATTTTATTTGACGGTGATGACAGCTATATCCGCGCAGCTGATTTTAAACCGACGCCAGATAATGCACCGCGTTCTGTCTCGCTCTGGGTCTGGCTGGATAGTCAGGCCACCGGTGAGGAGCGGACCCTTGCCAGATGGGGCAGGCCGCAAAATGGTGCGCTGTTTCACCTAATGACCAAAGAGGGCAAGCTCTATCTGGATTTTGAAGGCGGCGTCAGCCAGCAGGATAATTTTACCGATATGCGTGATAGCCGCTGGCATCACATCGCCCTCACCTATGCAGGCGGCGATAATGTCACCCTTGCGGTAAATGATAATCTGAATGTCTATATTGACGGGCAGAAGAAGAATTTCGGGCTGACCACATCAAGCTGGACAGGCACCGCCTTTGCCACAGATAACAGCAGTGCAGCCGACAATCTCGGGCTCATGCTAGGGGCAAACACGACCAGCAGCAGAGCCTTGAAAGGGGCCTTATCTGATTTCAGAATTTGGGACCGCGCTTTATCTGCAGATGAAATTGCAACGCTCTATCAGGGGCGTGCCAGCCAACCTGCCATAGATGGCAGTGATCTAGCCATACATTGGGCGTTGCAAAGCGTGCCAGGTGATAATGTCACAATCGAAGATGTGTCAACGGCTGGTGACAATGGCACAGCCAGCAATTTTGACGCATCACAAATGGCTTTTGCGATTACCGAAGAATTTACCGACAATCAGGTTTTTGCCCTGACCGACACAGATAATGACAGCCGTTATCAGCTCTTCTACAACCCCGCATCTGAGGATTGCGATCCGGCCTCAGGCAGTGGCTGGCAATCGGTGAGTAAAGATATTTTCACCGCGTCTAATGATGGCTTCTTTACTTTAAGCGGTGCGCAGCCTGCGGCGGTTGCCTTTAATTTTGGCTATCGTGATGAAAGCGATAAATTAGGAGCGGCCGGACAAGAGCCAACCAGCCAGCGCATTGGTCTCTCGCGCCAGTTTAAACATGATGATTTCTGCCGCCCTGCCAGTACGCTCACCCTAAAGGCCGCTGGCTGTTCTATCTCAGAAGCCTATATTTATATTGCCACAGATTTTGACAATAATACGGAATCCTTGGCCATCAATGGGGCCAGCAAGAGCACAAGCACCCATTTCATCACCTATAGTGATATCCCGCTGGCAGATAGTAAAATGCGCGCACGCTATAGCCCGAAAACAGGGGTGATGCGCTTTAAGATGACCGATAACAGCTCTGCTGCTGTTTCTGATTGGGTGGATGCGATGCGCTTTGTCAGCTATGTGCCGACCGCGACCAGCTATGCCACTCAAAAGACCATTTCCTTTGGCCTTGGCGGGCTGCCGCTGGCCCAAGATGGCAATAGCCATTTCTATCGGTTTGTTGAGACCAGCAGCAGTGATTTTTCAGCCGCGCTGGCAGATGCAAAATTAGTCTCAAACCAGATTTGCGGCTATGAAGGCCATATGGCCACCATCACCACATCTGCTGAAAACAGCCTGCTTGGCACGCGGTTTCAGATGGATAATGGCTCGCATGTCACGGCCTTTTTGGCGGCTGCCGATAATGAAAGCGAAGGCTATTGGACCTGGCTAGATGGCCCAGAAAAAGGCCAGCGTTTCTGGCAGGGTAATGGGGTGAATGACCGCTGGAGCGGTAATCCGATTATCGATGATGGCACTGATAATGGCACCGTGGCCACCCGCAATACTTATTGGGCATCTGTACGGATTGACCGAGACCCAGATGATAATACATCCAGCACGCTCATTGAACATCACATAGATCCGCTTCTTGATAATGTCAGCCTGCGCTTTACCTATTGGTCAGCAGGGACAGGCGATTTTGATATGGATGAATGTGATGACAGCCACCGGGTATGTGAGCCCAATGATTATGACAGCCTATATGGTGATTATCTGATGCTCAGCGGCAGTGATGAAGGCCATGGTCTCTGGCATGATACCAGCGCAGATAGGTCATGTGGCTCGCACCGTCTTTTCGGGGTCTGTGGCTATTTCACCGAATGGCGCGATAATAACAGCTCAGATTCAAAAACTCTGCATCAGGATGTGCAAATTGATGTTGCCAAACACCGCACACACTGCCAGACAGACAGCTGATGAGATCATAAAGACAGCACAGCTATGGCCTTAAACAGAAGTGAAAAAATAGCCGTCATTGGCAATGGTTTTGCCGGTCTTGCAGCCGCGCTGATTGTGGCACGTGCTGGCTATGAGGTGGCGTTGATTGGCCCAAAGGAAACAGGGCCAATATCAGGTGGTTTTCAGCTGGCCCCGAATGGTCTGAACGCGCTCTCGCGCCTGGGGCTTAATGATTTATGCAGCCATGCACTGCCCCTGCAGGCGATCAATCTGGCCAGATTAAAAGATGGTGTTGAGCTGGCACATCTGGACCACGCCGCTCATCAACGTGATTATAAGAGCTTTTCACGACAGGCTTTTGAGGCAGGCTTGCGCGATGCTGTGGGGCAGATGCCGAATATCGTTTCGATAGCATCCCGCGTAAAGGCCGTGGCTTGCGATCAAAAACCAGCCCGCCTTGTCCTAGATGACGGCCAGTTGATCACAGCAGATATTGTGATTGGTGCAGATGGGCTGATGGGGAAATCACGCCGTCTTGTGGCCCCACTCAGCACAGCCGACCAAAGGACCAAAGCTATTATTTTGCGCGCGGAGATCAACTCAGCCGATCTGCCAGCTGTTATGCGCCAGTCTCAGACACGCTTGTGGATGGGAGATGGCTGTCATCTGGTGCATTATCCGATTGCCAAAGGGCCAGGGTCATCAGATTTATCGGTGAATCTTGTCCTCACGCTATCAGCCAATAAGCCCGATTTGCTGAATAAAGATACAGAAACGCTGCTGGCCTATCTGTTTGGCCATCATCCGGTTTTGGCGTCCATGCGTGCACATGCCAATAGCTGGCATCGCTCGGCCTTGGCAGATGCACCGGTTCCAGATGTCTGGCGCCGAGGGCAGCTCTTCTTGATAGGTGATGCAGCCCATGTGATGCCGCCTCATCTGGCACAGGGGATTGGGCAGACCTTGATGGATGTTGATATGCTGGCGCAGTGCCTTCAACATGAACCGATTTCTATCGCATTGAGCCAGATGGTACGTGCCCGTATGGCTGATATTCAGATGGTCGCCAGACGCGCCGCACAGGCAGGTGCTGCGCTGCGCTTTTCAGGTCAGCCTGCCAGATTGCGCGATCTCATGGTGGGCACGAGCGGGGCCGTGCTAGAGAGCTGGCTAGAGCAGATTTGGACAGCGGATACATAAATCAGCACACTGAAATTTATCTCTGTTTTTCATCAGAACTTGTCTGCTCTTCTTAATCGCCTATATCTCGTAGGGGCAGGTTGTTGACTGCCCTATGAACAGCCTTTTTTTGAGTCTTAAAGCTGATGATAAACCTTCTGAAATGCCGTTCTGGGTTTTTCACTTTCACCTTCTTTTTTAGTCTGACCTTTTTTTCAGGAGCCTTCTGGATGACCTCTTTACATGCTGCGCCAAAATCTGCCTTTGATTTCAGCTTTACAGCGATTGATGGCAGCCCGATGCCGCTCAGCCAATTTGAAGGCCAGCTGGTGCTCGTGGTGAATACGGCTTCAAGATGCGGCTTCACTGGCCAATATGAAGGGCTACAAGCACTCTGGTCTGATTATAAAGACCGCGGGCTGGTGGTTTTAGGCGTACCAAGCAATGATTTTGGTGAGCAGGAAACAGGCTCAAATGCCCAGATTGCCAGTTTTTGTGAAGTGAATTTCAATATTGACTTCCCGATGACTGAAAAACAGCAGGTCAAAGGGCGCGATGCGCATCCATTTTATCAATGGGTATCTGGTGAAGCCGGCATGATGGGCAAGCCAAAATGGAATTTCCATAAATATCTGATTGGCCCGGATGGCCAGCTGATCAGCTGGTTTTCCAGCCTGACAAAGCCGCAATCAACAAAGCTGATTAAAACGATTGAAGCGCATTTGCCACATCAGCAGCAAAAAGCCTCTTAACAGACAGGCCTTATTTCAGCCTATCATGCGACCTCTAATCATCCAATAGCCGGCCTGTGCGCGAAGCCAGCACTTCACTGCCAGCGATTTTGGCGATGGATTCGCCAGGCCAGATATATTTATGGGCTTTGAGTGCAATGATTTTGCCTGAGGTCCCCGCTTTTATCGGCAGACGCCCGCGTGCGGCCTCTGGCCCATCCAGCTGGATAAGCTCAGCAACGACATCACCTTTTTGAACCATATCACCGAGTTCCACCTGATAGGCCAACAGCCCAGCATAGGGACAACGCAAAAACTCAGCTGCTTTTAACGCTGTGGCAGGGGCCAATAAGGCAGGTGGCTGGGCCGGTTCTCCTGCTTCTGGCTCAATCAGGCCGCGGGCTTCAAAAAACTGGAGGAGATGATACGCATCTGCCGCGCCAAGTGCGTCTGATACATCTGCCTGCCCGCGATATTCTAAGGTGGCTGATACAGGCAGTTCAGGCCAGCTGGCCTCTGGATAACGACGTGCCAGTTTCAGCCAGAGCCCAGGCCATACCTCATCAAACGACCCACCGCCTGAATCTTCTTCTAAAAAGCTGGCTTCTGCCCCCATAAATGCACTGAGATCAGAGGCATCTGGCCAAAGCTGCGGGACCATATAGAGATGATTTAATGCGGCATCATCACAATGTAAATCCAGCACCATATCACAATCTATCACGATACGGGTGATGAGATGGCGCAGTTCGGCCAGCGCGCCCTTGCCTGGATGATCGCCATCTTGCGCTTGTAAAATATCAGCTAATTTTTGACGGATGAAGGCTTTATTTGCGGCCGGGTCTGAGCCTAATTCGCTTGAGAGATCACCTGCTTGCTGCCAGAGCAGCGCATCCAAATCAGGCCAGTCACGATTATAATTCAGCCCGTTTAGCGGGTGATAACGCCCGCGATGGCTGTGAAATTGCAGATGCGCCAGACCCAGCGGATTGACCACTGGCGCAATGATAAATTCAGCTGCCAGACGCCCTTGTTTTTCTGCATGTTCTAGATGGTTCAGCAGATGATGCAAAATCATCACGCCTGGATGTTCATCTGCATGTAAGCCTGCTTGTAAATAGATTTTTGGTAAATAGGTTTTTGGCTGTTCAGTCCGATTTTGATCAGCAGCAGGTGCAAAATGATAGAGGCTCAGGCTGATAGAGGTGCCCGGGCTGTCAGCTGTAATAGAATGGGTGATATGTTGCATGGCTAGCGCACCAGATTTAAACGCAAGCGAAAGCGCGGCTGTTGGGCAGCTGGCAAATGCCGGTTCAGATACCGCCCTGCCAGAGCGAACAGGCCGATAATCATCAATGTCAGCAAGATGAAATAGCCGGCCACAATCGGATAGGGCACGAAGGGATTAAAGGTTTTATCCGCAAAATAGGCTGCGTAATACAGCGCATCGCCTTGCTGGCGCCAGGCTGGAAAGCCGCTGAAGAACACCAAGGTTGTGGCGTGGAATAGGAAAATCACCTCATTGGTATAAGAAGGCCAGGCCAGTCTCAGCATGGTTGGCCAAATCACCCGCCTGAATTTTTGCCAAGCGGTAAAGCCAAACGCGTCTGCCGCTTCGCTATCACCAATCGGTACTGCCCGCAACGCGCCATAGAAAATCTCTGCACTATAGGCTGAGGTATTACAAAACAGCACAAAAACGGCACCTAGCCAGGCTTTGGTCAGCCAGCGTGTTTCCGCCCCCAGCACCATAAAGCCTAAATCAAATTCAAACCCCACTTTGGGCAGCAATACAAAAGCTTCATAAGCGACGAAGAACTGGATGAATAGTGGCGAGCCACGAAACAGAAAAATAAAACCTGTTGCCGGCATACGCCAAAGAGGCAGAGCACTGGCTTTGCCAAGGGCAAGCGCCATCGCAAAGAAAAAGCCAACGATAATCGCAAAAAGCCCGAAATAGATATTCCAGAGCATGCCCGAGCCAATCAGCACAAATTGCTCACATAAAGTAATATCGCTCTTTGGCAAGAGCCGCTCGCCTATCCCAAAGGCACGCAGACCATAGGCCTGAATAGTCTCTAAACAGCTCATGAGACAGCTCCGGTTTGGGTCGCCTGACCTGCGGGTGCTGCTATCTGGCTTTTCTGTCCGCCAAGCGTGGCCTGTCCCCGCGAAAGACGGGCGGTAAGACGGCTGAATATTTTTTCAGAGATAAAGGTGAGCATCAGATAGAAAATCAGCAGAAAGCCAAAATACCAAACGCGCCAATCGGGATGCGGATACGCATAGGCTGAGGTTTTTGAACTGCCCAATTCACGCGCCCAATAGACAATATCTTGAATACCAAGCAAAAAGAGTAGAGGTGTTGCTTTGATTAAAATCATCCAGAGATTGGATAAGCCAGGGAGCGCATAGACCCACATTTGTGGCAGCAAAATCCGCCGAAAAGCTTGCCTGTCAGTCATCCCAAAAGACAAGGCTGTTTCGATCTGGGCCTTGGGCACTGCGCGCATCGCCCCAAACAGCACATTGCCGGCAAAAGCGCCAAACACCAGCGCAAAGGCAAAGACTGCTAAAATAAATCCATAGAGATGATGGTAAATCGGTGGGGCCGCATTTAAAGGCAATTTTGCATCAGGGCAAACCACAAAATCATTGCCGCGCCAGATGGGCCCAAAATCAGCAGGACATAAAAATTGATGGCGGATGAATTCAAGCCCCTGATCAAGAGCAATAGGCACAAAGAGGAAAAAGACAATATCCGGCACGCCGCGCACCATCGCGATATAGCCTTTACCAAATAGCCGCAACACAACCATATCATGGCGTGCTGCCAAGGCCCCGCCAAAGCCAAAGATAAGGGCTGTGGGCGCGGTCAGGGCAATCAACAGCAAGACGGTGCCAAATGAGGCATAAAAAGAGAGATGTTTTTTTGTGGTCAGATAGCAACTCAGCCATTCCAACCCAGCTAAAAGTGCTGGCTCTGCACAAAATGCAAACATATCATCACCGCCCTTAAAAAAAGGTCTTATTACAAAGAAGAGGGCGCGCCTGAACCAAGCCACGCCCCCTTCATATCACATGCAGACAGGCTCAAAACAGTGTGTTGAGCCTGATCTAACAAGCCTGATCTGACAAGCCTGAAATTAGTAGGTCTGGGCGTCGTCGCCGAACCACTTTTTGATCATCATATTCAGGCTGCCATCTGCTTTCATTGAGCTGATAGCGGCATCCATCTTGGCTTTGAGATCACCATCTGATTCGCGCACACCCATGCCGATACCGCCGCCAAGGGCGACTTGATCCAGCACAGCCATCTCGCCATTTGATTCATCAACGATTGGCATCAGGAAGTCTGAATCAGCCAGTACAGCATCTGCTTCGCCATTACGCACTGCAGCAATGGTCTCATCTGGTGTCGCAAACTCAACCAATGTCGCACCTGAAGCGGCCACATGGCCTGCCTGAATGGTGCCTGTCTGGGCTGCAATCACGGCCTTGCTGGCATCAAATGAGCTGCCTGCCATACCGACATAATATGATGGGCTTGGCGGATAGTAATCTTGGGTGAAATCAATCACTTCATCACGTTCAGCTGTGATAGACATGCCCGCGATGATGGTGTCATAATTGCCTGATACCAGATTCGGGATGATTGAATCCCACTCGTTGGTTACCCAGACACAATCCAGATTGGCACGCTTACACAGCTCATCACCAACCTCGCGCTCAAAACCATCAACTTCATTATTATCATTCAGGAAGTTATATGGAGGGTAAGCACCTTCGGTACCCATGCGGATGGTTTGTGCCAAGGCAGGGCCAGAGGCCATTGCGGCCAGCACTGCCGCCATAATCAGTTTTTTCATCATTGTCTCCCTAGAAAGAACCGGTGGTCCCAAAAAATTATTGCCTATAAAGAGGCACTGAGGAATTGTTTTAACCTATCTGAGGCGGGATTGGCAAAGATTCTTGTCGGCACGCCTTCTTCTTCGATACGCCCTTCATGCAAAAACACCACATGGCTGGATACATCACGGGCCAGCTTCATATCATGGGTTACCAACAGCATGGTTCTGCCCTCATCTGCCAGCTGGCGGATCACTTTGACCACCTCTTGTTCCAGTTCTGGATCCAGCGCAGAAGTGGGCTCATCCAGCAATAAAGCCTTTGGTTCCATAGCCAATGCACGGGCAATCGCCGCGCGTTGCTGCTGACCACCTGACATTTGCGCTGGATAGACATTTGCTTTATCTGCAATCCCGACCTTATCCAGCAAAGCCATCGCTTGGTCTGTCATCTCAGCCTTATCGCGGCCCAACACAGTACAAGGGGCTTCGATTACATTCTGCAAAATGGTCATATGTGACCAGAGATTAAATTGCTGAAACACCATAGAAAGCTGGGTGCGCATTTTCATAATCTGGTCTTTATCTGCTGGCTTGCGATCTTGTGACGTGGCAGACCAGCGCACTGGCTCACCTTCAAAAATGATATCGCCAGACTGGCTGAGCTCAAGCAGATTGGCACAACGCAGCAAGGTTGATTTGCCTGAGCCGGACGAGCCAATAAGCGAGATGATATCGCCTTTTTTAGCGGCCAGAGAGACGCCGCGCAAAACCTGCAGCTCATCATAGCTTTTGTGGATATCACGCATTTCAAGAAGCATTCAGGCTGTCCAATCATCTCTCTTGCTTGTTTGATGTGTGAAATCTGTGCTAGATCAGGCGCCAAATCAAGCTTTATCATCTCTCATAGCACGAGATGCGGTGATAGAGCAGGCTCAGGATATAAAGCCATAAGACGGACTGGCAAAATGGACGCATTGGACAATCTTCCGCAGAGCGATGACCACATCGTTGCCGCATTATATAAATTTGTGACGCTTGACCAGCTGGAAGACTGGCAGGCGGCTTTAAAAGATATCTGTCAGAAAGCCGGGCTTTGCGGGACCTTGCTGATTGCCCATGAAGGGTTGAACGGGACAATTTCAGGACGCTATGCAGGGGTGCGCGCGCTCTTGGAATGGCTGGATGATACACCAGAATTCGATGATATCGAGGTGAAATACGCCATCCATCAAACAGCGCCATTTCACCGGATGAAAGTCCGGCTGAAAAAAGAAATCGTCTCAATGGGCCGGCCTGAAGTAGAGCCGGCGAAAATGACCGGCACTTATGTAAAGCCTGAAGATTGGAATGCGCTGATCAGTGCGCCAGATGTGCTGTTGGTCGATACACGCAATGATTATGAGGTCGCAATTGGCCAGTTTAAAAATGCGGTCAATCCCTTTACCGTCAGCTTTCGCGATTTTCCAGCCTGGGCTGAGAATCTGAAACAAGAACTGGCCGAAAAACCAGACTCAGAGCGGCCAAAAAAAGTGGCGATGTATTGCACAGGCGGTATCCGTTGCGAAAAATCAACAGCCCTGATGAAGCAAATCGGCTTTGAGGATGTCTATCACCTCAAAGGCGGTATTTTGAAATATTTTGAAGAGGTAGAAGAAGCTGATTCGCTGTTTGAAGGCGAGTGCTTTGTCTTTGATAACCGAGTGGCGGTTAATCACCAGCTTGAAAAAGGCCAGTATGAGATGTGTCATGCCTGTCGCATGCCGCTCTCTGAAGCTGATTTAAAAAGCAATGCCTATCACAAAGGCATCAGCTGTCCGCATTGCATCAACGAGACCAGCCCTGAGCAGCGTGCCCGTTTTTCAGAACGCCAAAAACAAGTTCAGCTGGCCCAAAAGCGCGGCGAAGATCACATCGGGGCCAAACGCAGCCATCATCAAAATCAGATGCAAGAAGGCAAAAAGGACAGCTGATCGCTATCAGGTAAACTGGCTGTACTCGATAGGCTGGTTTTTGTCTAACTGCCCGGCAACCGCTGGCATCGGATATTTCAGGCCTGTTGCGCAATTAAACAACACCACCTTATCAGAAGGCTGAACCAGCCCTTGTGCCAGTGCTTTTTGATAGCCAGCTGCGGTGGCGGCGCCTTCTGGGCAGAGCAAGACCCCTTCATCTGCGGCAATATCATCACGCCATTGCATCAATTCAGCATCTGATACGCTAAGCGCGGCACCACCAGATTCGCGCACCGCCCGCAGGATCAAGAAATCACCGACCGCAACAGGCACCCGAATACCGGCCGCCACCGTGTGCGCATCTTGCCAGAGCGGCGCATGCTCTTCGCCTGCATCATAGGCGCGCACTATCGGGGCACAACCCTCAGCTTGAATCGCAAACATTTTTGGCATTTTGCCTGTAATCCAGCCTATTTCTGCCAATTCAGCAAAAGCTTTCCACATGCCGATTAGGCCTGTCCCGCCGCCGGTGGGATAGAAAATTGCATCTGGCAGGCGCCAGCCTAATTGCTCAGCCAGCTCTAGCCCCATGGTTTTTTTGCCTTCAATACGATAAGGCTCTTTTAACGTTGAGACATCAAACCAACCGGTGGCTTCTTTGCCTTCGCCGACAATCTTGCCACAATCATTGATCAGCCCGTTCACCAGATAAGTATCTGCGCCTTGAAGCTGAATTTCACGAATATTGATATCTGGCGTATCGGACGGACAGAGCACCGTGGCCTTCATCCCAGCCTGACGGGCATAGGCTGCCATAGCTGCACCGGCATTGCCATTTGTTGGAATGGCCAGATGGTCAAGGCCAAACTGATGGGCCATCGAGACCGCCAGTGCCAGCCCTCTGGCTTTAAAAGACCCGGTTGGCAGACGTCCCTCATCTTTCACCAAAACCTTACCTGACTGACCACCTAATTTTTCAGCTGATTTCAGCGGCATCAGCGGTGTCATCACCTCGCCCAGTGAAATCCGGCTGGCCGCGTCAGATACTGGCAGAAAAGGGGCATAACGCCAAAAGCCAGCCGCCTCGCTCTTTGTAATATCTGTCTTGCTGATGCTGTTTTTCAGCTTATCTAAATCATAGCGCACCAATAAAGGCCGACCGGCACGAGATAGCCCATGCACTTTGTTCTTTTCATAAATCTCACCGGTGAGGCTACATTCAAGATGCGAGACAAAATCAGCCATGGTCTCTTATCCTTTATGCCTGTTCAGCAGCGCTGCGGATCGCACTGATATTGGCCTGATAGGCTGACGAACCACCTTTAAAAACAGCAGAACCTGCGACCAGATTATTGGCACCTGCCGCGGCAACCAGACCTGCATTATCGGCTGTAACCCCGCCATCAACCTGCAGCTGGATAGGACGCGTGCCAATTAAGGCGCGCACAGCTTTAATCTTATCCAACATGGCGGAGATAAAGGATTGTCCGCCAAAGCCAGGATTGACAGTCATCACCAAGATCAAATCTAGCCTGTCAATCACATGGGCCAGTGCCTCAATCGAACTATGCGGGTTCAGCGCAACACCTGCACGGCATCCCAATTCACGAATAGCGCTCAGGCTGCGGTCCAGATGGGTGGCCGCTTCAAGATGCACGGTGATACCATCACAGCCTGCTTTGGCATAAGCAGCTAGCAAATCATCTGGCCGCTCGACCATCAGATGCGCATCAAAAAACTTCTTGCTCGACCCGCGCACCGCCTGAATAATCGGCGGTCCAAAAGTGAGGTTAGGAACAAAATGCCCATCCATCACATCCAGATGAATCCAGTCAGCACCTGCGGCGTCAATAGCCGCGATTTCTGCGCCAAGCTGGCTGAAATCAGAGGCAAGAATAGAAGGGGCAATGATAATGTCAGACATGGTCCTTTTCCCTTTGAAAAATATCTGTCTGTGAGGGGATAACCCTTAATTGGCAAGCACGTCACCGGCTTTGAAGTAAGGCAGATTATCTTGTTTCGAGCAACCCATGATCGAGATCCGCTCAATGATCTGCAACGCCCGCTGATATTTGCGCTCGAGCACTTCTTCTGAGCCTGTTTCAAACTGCTCACCACATAAGAGAATGCCGTGATTGGCCTGAAGGGCACGCACCCGCCGACCATGCATCAGCCCATCTACCAGAATTTCATGCTGGAAATCATCTTGTTTGACGATTTGAACCTTGTTTGAAACCAGGAAATGACGCAGCTCTGCTTCACCTTCCAGCGTATAATGCCAGAACTCGGAATCAGAGCGTGAGACATCTCCGCTCACCAACTCAAAAGCCTTACAGAAAGCAAGGAAAATCAATTCTGATTTTTCAGCCCCTGTCCAGGCGGTCTGACCGAGCGTACGCCAGATAGAATGGTTCATCTCACCATAGACTTGCGGGATCCGCTCAAAGAACAGCCGGTGCAGACCAATATCATTAATCGAGCTGTCCATTTTCTGTTCTTTATGGATATCAATCGCTGAATAAGAGCCACAGACCGGACAGCCTGTATCTGCAAATTTATCTTTCAGATAGATATGAGAACAGCGTAGGCCAGAACCCAGCTTGTTATCGCACAGAAAATAGCTGGATTGTTCATCCACCGGTTGCTGGGCAATCCATTCAAACCGGTTTTTGAATTTCAAATAAGAGCCACGGTGAGACCAGAGAGACCATTGGAGTTGTTCCACTGGCCCAAAAGTAGACCAGTTTGAGGAGACATCGATGACCACACAAGATGATTTATCTGGCGCAGAGCGCAGGCCCCGCCCCACTGACTGGCCCCATAAGACCTTGGAGAGAGTTGGGCGCATATGCACAATGATATTACAATGCGGGTTGTCCCACCCTTCTGCTAGAACACCAACAGAAACCACCGCCTCAACGCGGCCTTCAGCGTGATCAGCCAGCATCTGCATCCGCTCTTTAATCGGCGTGCTGGCGGTGATCAGCGTGACCGAAATCCCCAGCTCCTCAATCGCTTCAACAGTTGTCTCAGCCACTGTCACATCCGGACAGAACCAGGCTGAAACAGGCTTTGGGCTGGCCTTTTCACGTTCTTCAAGATAGATGGAACACGCATGGCTGATCATCGAGGATTTGATAATGGCAGGGGCCAGTTTGGCCACTGGAAAATCACCGCTGGAAATATCAATGGCGCCTAATTCCAGATCATGAATGAAATGCGGGCGGTAATGCGGGCGCACCAAAATCCCCTCATCAAAGAGCTGATTCATATCCGCGCCATCGATAATCGCATCAAAGGCCATGGAGAGCTGATCGCGCTGATCAGCAGTCCGTCTTTCTGGTGATGCAGTCAGGCCGAGCAGGTGCGCATCTGGGCGTCCGCGTTCCATAAAACAATCTAGAATACGCTTATAGCCTGTCCCATTTGGTGAGACACGGTGGGCCTCATCAATGATGACAAGGCTGGCTTGTTCAATCGCTTCATCAAGAATATCGCGCGCGCGCGTGCTGGTGGAGAGCAACACATCATAATCTGAGAAGGCGGCTTCAGAATGATTCAGATTAAGTTTACAGACCCGATGTTCTTTGGCCAGCGCACGCTCAAGCTGCTCTAATAAAACCAGCCTGTGACACAACACAATAACCTTTTGGCCTTTGTAGAACTGGCGGATGATTTCACTGGCCAGCACTGTTTTGCCTGCCCCTGTCGGTGCTTTGACAATAAAGCGGCGATGGGCTTTTAAGATATCTGGAAGCCCGTCAATTATTTCCTGCTGCCAACGACGCAGATCCATCACAACTCACTCATCCACTATTTCAATCTCAATGAGGCCAATCTCATTGCAAGGCAGACAGTATAGACAAAATTTTCTGAATTATCTTCTACTAATATGAAAAAACGACAAAAATTCCTGAAATCAGCGGTTTTTGGAGGCTCAGAAGGTCATTACCCGCACTGACAAGGGGGCGATCACTGGCTTTTTTCGCAAATGATGTAAAACGGGGCCGGTTCTGCCGATGTTTATGCAAGCCACCTGGCAGGCCAAAAGAATCAGGCAGGCTCTGATCTTCAAGCCTGCCTGCATCGCGCAAAAGAACCCTTATATGAGCAGATTGCTTTTTACGATTTTTGATGTTGTGTTGGTCTGTTTTTAACTCAGCTGTTTTTTTGAAGGCACGTTTTAAGAGATGCCGCCATATTGCGCATCAGGGTGAAATACAGCTCAGCTCCATCTTTGATGGTGGCCCCCAGCGGGTCGAGCACAGCAGAACCAGCATTGGTATTTTCAGTTACCGTTAAGACCAGCTTTGGCTGAAATTGAGGTTCTGAGAAGACACAAGTTGCATCCAGCTTTCTAACCTTTTGCTGTAATTCTCTGATCCGGTCAGCACCTGGCATGACTTCTGGTGACACGGTGATAGAGCCGATAGCTGACAGGCCAAAGCGCTTTTCAAAATACTGATAGGCATCATGGAATACGACATAGCCTCTGCCTTTAATCGGGGCGAGGTCTGCCGCTATTTCAGCGGTGAGCGCATCCAACCTGTCCATCATCGCTTGTGCATTTGCTTCATAAAGCGCGCCATGTGCAGGGTCGATTTCAGCGAGATGTTCTGCAATTTCATGGACCAATGCTTTGGCATTTTGCGGATCCAGCCAAATATGCGAATCAAACACACCATGTTCATGCGCGTCGTGATCATGCGCGTCGTGATCATGCGTGTCGTGATCATGCGTGTCATGGTCGTCATGTTCATGCTCATCCGCATGGCCATGATCATCATGCTCATCCTTATGGCCATGATCATCATGATCAGCGTGATCATCATGCTTTTGCTCATCATGGTGTTCATCATGGTGGTCATCATGGTGTTCATCATGGTCATCATGGTCATCATGACCATGCGCATCAAAAGCGCCGCCTTCTCTAAAGCGCAGCTTGATCAAATCATGGGCGTTCATAAGCGGCACAGACATAGCATCTAAGGCAATGTTTTCAATTGAATTTTCAAGGAAGGCTTCGAGATCACGACCGACCCAGAATATAATATCCGCTTCTTGGAGCTGTCTGGCTTGTGATGGTTTGAGCGCATAATTATGCGGCGAGCCAGCACCATCGACCAGCAGATCTGGCGTACCAACACCCTGCATCACCGCAGAAACAAGAGAATGAACAGGTTTAATTGAGGCAACAACCTTTACATCTGCATGTGCCAATGTGGTACTGGCTGACAGCATGCTGGTTGCCAAAATCGCGGCTTTGATGAAACGCATCTTTTCGCTCCGATAAAGAAGATGGGGATAAAAAAAAGATAATATATGTTATAATATTACATGTATTGTTATAACAAACCAATTTCTGTATCAATAGAAAACTTAAAAAACCGCGTCACAATGACAGATAAGGGTCAAATTGGTGCTTGTATCGTTGGAAAATGTGGGTGTGCGCAGAGCTGATAAATGGTTGGTCCGCGGGGTATCGATGCATGTTGAGCCTGGTGAGATCGTAACCATGATCGGCCCGAATGGCTCAGGCAAATCCACCACCGCCAAAATCGCGCTCGGCATTATGCGCCCGGATGAAGGCATAGCCCAACAAAAAGACCAGTTGAAGGTCAGCTATGTCCCGCAAAAACTAGATGTGAATTGGACCTTGCCCTTAACCGTTAAACGGTTTCTGCAACTCACCAACAAAGCCAGCACAAAACAAATGGCAGAGGCGCTTGAAGCCACACAAACAACTCACCTGGCCGATTCTCAGATGAGCAAATTATCAGGCGGTGAATTTCAGCGTGTCTTATTGGCCAGAGCCATTATCCGCTCGCCTGAATTGCTGGTGCTTGATGAACCGGTGCAAGGGGTGGATTTCAATGGGGAAATTGCCTTATACAAACTGATTGAAACTATCCGCAACCAGCTTGATTGTGGTGTGCTGCTGATTTCACATGATTTGCATGTGGTGATGTCGACCACCGACAGGGTGATTTGCCTGAACGGGCATGTCTGTTGTTCTGGCACACCTGCCAATGTCACATCCAATCCGGAATTCATCTCATTATTTGGTGCGCATGCTGCATCTAGCCTGGCGATTTATGAACATAAACATGATCATGAACATCTGCCAGATGGGCGGGTGAAACCTGCTGGTGATATGCCGCATGCGCATATCAAAATCGTTTAATCTGGTGATATCCGGGCGATATAGGGATGTATAATCATGCTTGATGATTTCTTTACCAGAGCGGTAATAGGCGGGATTGGGGTAGCTCTGGTTGTTGGGCCTATCGGGTGTTTTATCATCTGGCGGCGGCTGGCCTATTTTGGCGACACCTTATCCCATTCAGCCTTGCTGGGTGTGGCGATTGCTCTGTTATTAGAATTGAACATCACTTTGAGCGTATTTGCGATTTCACTGACTGTCTCGTTCCTGCTTTTATTTCTGCAACGCCGCGCCACCTTATCCTCAGACGCCCTGCTTGGTTTGCTGGCGCATTCAACCTTAGCCTTGGGGCTGGTTGTTTTGGCCTTTATGACCTGGGTTAGGGTTGATCTGATGGGTTTCTTATTCGGCGATATTCTAGCTATATCAAAGACAGATATTGCCATCATTTGGATAGGCGGGGCGGTGATATTAGGGGTGTTGGCGGTCATTTGGCGCGCCTTATTTGCAGCCACTGTCAGCTATGATCTGGCGATTGCAGAAGGGTCAAAGCCTGAGATTGTGAATATGATTTTCATGGTCATCATTGCAGCTGTAATTGCGGTATCGATGAAGCTTGTTGGCGTGCTGTTGATCACGGCCCTTTTGATTATCCCCGCGGCGAGCGCACGCCGTCTTTCAGCCACACCTGAATTGATGGCTGTTTTTGCATCTCTTATTGGTGCGCTGTCGGTTTGGGCTGGATTGAGCGGCTCGCTGAGATGGGATACGCCGGCTGGGCCAAGCATTGTCGTAGCTGCAATGTGCTGTTTCATTCTGTCTATTTTACCTGTTTCAAAATTCTTAGGAAAACGTCAGAATAAAACAGGATGAGGCACCTATCTTGCATCAAAAGTGAACCACTGATGACTGAACATCATAAACAGAAAATTGAACTGAATAAGAAGCAGTCCGCTTTATTTGAAACGCTGGCCCGTGCAAAACAGCCACTTGGTGCTTATTCGCTGTTGGACAAATTGCGTGATCACGGATTTAGCGCACCTTTGCAAATTTACCGCACATTGGATCAGCTCGCCAGCTTGGGTCTAGTCCACCGTCTTGAGAGCTTGAATGCCTGGACTGCCTGTTGTGCGCGCCATCATAAAGTCACGCCTATCTTTGCTATCTGCAATGATTGCGGCCATGTCACAGAACATCTTGATGAAACGCTGGCACAAAATATTGCCGCGATACCCAGCAAGAACGGATTTCTGCCAGACCGGTCGATTATTGAGATTTATGGGCAATGTCAGGACTGTACGGATAATTAAAGCGAAGGCTATATCCTCGAAAAATTAGACTTCACACAAGCTGGCATGCTATGTGCAAATCCATGACTATTCATCTGATTCTGCCGTCAAAAGAAACATTCACTGAACGTAATGCAGGCGCGGTTGCCCGCATTGCCCATGATTTTGTGATTAAGAGCCGCTTTCGTGATACTTGCCTTTTTATTGGCAGCCCGATTGAAGAGCCCGCCTTGTCTGATCTGCCGTTCAAATCCTTTCAAAGCTGGCACCGCTTTATCTGGGGGCGCAATTTAGGGTTAGGCAAAGCCTATTTATCCTGGCTGAAAACACTTCCCGCTGATCAAAAACCGAAATTAATTGAAGTCCATGGGCGCTGTGCGCTGGCTGGTATGATCGCAAAGGCTGTTCCCGATATTCCGGTCGCGCTTATCCTTTATAATGACCCGCGCGGGATGAAGGGCGCGCGCACTGTCCAAGAGCGCACTGACCTATGCCAGCATTTGCATGCCGTCTGTTCGATTTCTGACTATCTAGATAGATGTTTTAAAGACGGGCTGGACACACAAACCCTTGCTAAATGCCAGTTTCACGTGACGTTATTTGGCGCAGACAGGCCCTATAAAACCCGGCCGACAAAAAAGAAAAATATCCTGCTGGTTGGCCGGATGGTCCCCGAAAAAGGCGTGAAAGAGGCTGCAGAAGCGGTGGCAGAAATTCTACCCGACCATCCAGACTGGCGGTTTCAGATCATTGGGGCGCGGCGCTTTGAACGAAGCAAGCAAACCCCCTATGAGCGGGCAGTTCAATCAGCATTAGACAAGCTCGGAGACCAAGCGCAAATGCTCGGCTTTATGCCCTTAGCTGAAGTAAACCGTTATCAGGCAGAAGCTGAGATTATTCTGGTACCCTCTCAATGGCAGGAACCAGCCGGGCGGGTGGTCATAGAAGCACTTGTGACTGGGGCTGCATTGATCACATCACGGCGCGGCGGCATCCCTGAATATGCAGAAGGGCGGGCGATCATATTAGAAGAGCCAGATGCGCCGGCATTGGCACAGGCACTGTCACAGCTCTTGGATAAGCCAGATAAACGCAAAGCCCTGCAAGATAAGGCCTGGTCAGATTATCCATTTACCCATAGCGCGATGGCCGCTGATATGGACAAAGCACGGCATAAGATGCTGGCTTAAATTATGCTGGCTTAAATTATATTGGCCTAAATCATGCTGGCTTAAATCATGCCAAACGATAATAACTCAGATGATTTGACGAAAATAGGCGATGGTCTCTTTCAAGCCATCTTCCAGCTCGACCTTTGGTGTCCAGTCTAATTCAGATTTCGCAAGGCTGATATCAGGCTGGCGTTGACGCGGATCATCTGATGGCAGAGGCTCAAAGCGTAATTTAGACGCACCGCCAACCTGTTTGAGCACTGCTTCTGCCAATTCCAGCATGGTGAATTCATTCGGGTTGCCAATATTGACTGGGCCGGTAAATCCATCCCGGCTATTCATCAGCCGAACCATCCCATCGATCAAATCATCCACATAACAAAATGAGCGTGTCTGCTGGCCATCACCATAAATGGTGATGTCATCGCCTTTTAAAGCCTGCACAATGAAGTTCGAAACAACCCGACCATCGCCTGGGTGCATATTTGGACCATAGGTGTTGAAGATACGCATCACCTTGATATCCAACTGATGCTGGCGGTGATAATCGAAAAATAATGTTTCTGCACAGCGCTTGCCTTCATCATAGCAGGCACGCAGGCCAACCGGATTCACTCGGCCCCAATAATCCTCAGTCTGCGGATGAATTTCAGGATCGCCATATACCTCACTGGTTGAGGCTTGCAAGATACGCGCACCTACCCGTTTGGCCAGACCCAGCATGTTAATCGCGCCATGCACCGATGTCTTGGTGGTCTGAACAGGGTCATATTGATAATGCACAGGGCTGGCTGGGCAGGCTAGATTATAGATGAGATCCACCTCAACATAGAGCGGGAAGGTCACATCATGGCGCTGTAATTCAAAATGCGGATGACCGATGAGATGACGGATATTATTTTTGCTGCCGGTGAAAAAATTATCCACACAGAGCACATCTGCTCCTTCATTTAACAGGCGGTTACATAAATGAGAGCCGAGAAACCCTGCACCCCCTGTTACCAGCACTCTATCATCCATCATGCCTGTCCCAATCTAGATATCTGTTTTTAGATGAAGCCTAAAACTTACAGCTGACCTGCTTCTTCCAGCACTTTACGCGCCACGCGGAAACATTCCAATGCCTGCGGCACACCACAATAAATCCCGACCACATGGATGATGGCCCGAATTTCTTCTGCTGTCACGCCGTTATTGATCGCCCCTTTGCAATGCACTTCCCATTCATGCATTTTGCCAAGCGCACCAATCATGGCCAAATTCATCATTGAGCGGGTTTTGGCGTCAATCGCCTCATCCCCCCCCCCAACCCCCCCGCCCCCGGCGGGCATGGCCGCGTGAAACGGGCGGGTGAAATCATCTGCAGCTGCCAGATTTTTCTCAACATATTCAGCGCCCAGCGTCGCTTTGCGCTGTTCTAAACCTTTGTCGAATTGATTATCCATCTGTTGCTCCTGCCTCTATCATTAATGGCTGTGATGATTAATGGCTATCCTGGCCCATTTTCATATTGCTATGGTCATGGCCTGTTTTGCCAATCGGCTCAATTTTAAGCTCAACCTCGATAGGTCCCGCCTTTTCAAAAATCAGGGTCAGGCTGTGCTTCTCACCGACTTTGAGCGCACCGTTCAGCCCCATCAGCATGACATGCAGGCCTTTTGGCTTCAGTTCAATCTTGCTATTTTCAGGAACAGCAAGCCCACCTTTCACTTCACGCATCTGCATCACATTATCAGCCATGCTGGTTTCATGGATTTCGACCTTTTTGGCGATATCACTCTTAGCCCCGATAAGACGGTCATCGCTGAGGCCAGCATTTTCAATCATCATATAGGCTGCGCTATTGGCCATACCGGCTGTTGCGGCGCGTGCCCAGGGATGAGAAATCATAATCCCGCTTTTCGCATAATCATGAGCTTGCACCGCCGAGATTGCAGCGAAAAACATTAAGATAAGAGCAGAAAATAAACGCGCCATAATCACTATCCTCACCTTACGATATCAAGCTAGATCTCAGCTTAGAAACCCCTGCACTTCTGCCTCATCAGCCTTTATTTTGCAAGGCTTTATCCGTTAATTCCATCAGCCCTGAACAAATCCATTCAAAGGCTGATTTTGCAGCCTGCACGCTATGGCGGGCCCGTAAATGTGCATGCACCAATTTTGGCTCTTCTTGATAGGATACCTGTAAATCCGCCTGTTTCAGGCGGGCAGCAAATAGGGCCGCATCACTGGCCAGCGGATCATAGCGGGCTGAACTGATATAAACAGGTGGTAAACCGCTTAAATCCGCCTCCATCAAAGGCGGCAGAGGGCGGTGCTGATCAGGCAAGCTGCCGCCAGCATAACTTTCAAGATAAAATGCCATCGCTTCTGTGGTCAGCAGAGGTGCATGTGCCATCTCTATCATAGAAGGGGTTTCAATATCATAGCCAAGGGCTGGGTAAATCAACATCAGCCCATCTGCTGGCCTGGGGGCATCACGTAAATGGAGCCCCAGCTGGGCGGCCAGATAGGCCCCTGCACTATCGCCTGCCAGCAAAATGGGGATAGCTGAATCACTTTCCATCGCCTGATAGACATTCAAACAATCTTCGAATGCGGCTGGCTGAGGATGTTCCGGAGCCAGCCGGTAATCTGCGGAAATCACGGTCAGGCCGGTGCGCGATGCGATATCTGCACAAATCGCATCATGGCTTTCCAGCGAACCTAAAACAAAACCACCGCCATGCAAATAAAGCACACGGGCACGCGGCTCAGCTGAACTGGCATAAAGACGACAGGCCACCTCGCCTATCAAAACATCTGAAATCTCCAGCTGTTTTTGCGGCTGGTTGGCATGCACCCCTTCTGAGAAATGCCGTGCCATCGTATCAAATGCAGCGCGCAGTATAATCAGATGCAGCGGCGCGTCTTCACCTGTGCCATCTTGCGCATGATCCGCATCTGCCAAATCAAATTTTTTGGTTTCGGCAATAAAGGCCGCTAAATCCTCATCCAGCTCAGTCAAAATCTCTTTTTCTGTTTTGGACATAGGCGATGCTTTCCTTTGTTTGAGGTCTCTCTTTTCCAGATGGCTGATCTGAACAGCGAAATCAATCCTTCAAATACGCCAGATGCGACCCTAATCGAAAAATCATGTCGCTTGGCGACTTGAATTCTGGCGCCTAGGAATTCATTGCTGAGGGAGAAAATAATTTGGTGAGCGGCGTTATAGGGCATAGGTGTTTTATCGGGGAAAACACATCCCGTCTTAACCTGTTTCACGCTAACATTTAGAATGATTGAGGTGTCCTGATGGGTAGCTTTGAAATTGATGTAGCACATACACATCCCCAGATTTTTGTTTCGAGAGATGGGGCCAAACAACTCCTGCCGGTGCTCTGGCTCAGGGAACGCGCGCCTTCAGCTGACCAAATCGATGCACTCACCCAGCAACGTTTTATCAATCCGCATGAACTGCCTGTTGACCTTTTTTTGACTCGCGCAGAAAAAACAGAAAATGGCCTGATGCTTGGCTTTTCAGATGGCTATGAGGCTGAATATACAAACAGCCATTTAGAAGCTCATCTCAGCCCACCGCCGCTATTGCCTGAGCGGATTATATGGAAATCAGATATAGATAATCTGCCGCGGATGGCTTGGGCAGATATGCAAGATGAGGCTGGCCATTACATGGCGCTGCAAGCTTATCTTCAATATGGATTTCTGATTATCACAGATGCGCCAACCGAGCTGGAGACCATTCATGATCTGGCCGGTCATTTCGGTTTTATCCGTTCCACGAATTTTGGCACAGTTTTCGAAGTCAAAACCAAGCCGAACCCGAATGATCTGGCCTATAAGCCGATTGCGCTTGGCCCGCATACAGATAATCCTTACCGCGAACCGACACCTGGCATTCAATTGCTCCATTGTTTGATCAATGAAACCTCAGGCGGCCTGTCTACACTTGTTGATTCGCTGGCATGTGTCGAAGAATTGCGCCGCATCAATCCTGAGGGCTTAAAATTGCTCTCTGAAATTCCAGTGCGGTTTTCTTTTGATGACCCAGAGGCCAGCATTAAAATTGACAGACCTATTATTGCGCTCGATCCGGCCGGCGAGATGCTCGGCCTGCATTACAGCCCGCGCTTGGATTGGCTACCCTTGATGGATGAAGCCACAACAACGGCTTATCACGAGGCACGCCAGCAACTCTCGCGTCTATTCACCCACCCAGATTATGAACTGCGCTTCAAGCTGGAATCAGGTGAATGTATGATGTTTGATAATAACCGTGTCTTGCATGGCCGCACCGCCTTTAACCCGAATGAGGGGCGCCGTCATCTACAAGGTTGCTATATCGACAGAGACGGGCCTGAAATTCTCTATCGCCGGATGGCCCGCGATGGGGTAAGCCTCAGAGCGGCATAAGCGCCAAGACGGACAAACAAAAACAGAATAAATAAGGGTGATGACCATGAGCCAGACTGTTTCTTTTCGCCGGATGGATGAGGGCACAAAGGAAGATTATGCGTTTTTGCACAAGCTGGAAAAACAATATATCGACGCGCTACCAGACCGGCTGTTAACGGCACTCAAAAGACTGGATGATTCGCTGGCTGGTTATCAGGTCAGCCGGCTGGAACATTCCTTGCAATCAGCAAGCCGTGCGGAGGCAGATGGGGCAGATATTGATATGATTGTGGCGGCCTTGCTGCATGATTTAGGAGATGAGCTGGCCCCTGAAAATCATTCCCAGCTCGCCGCGGCGATTATCCGGCCTTATGTGCGTGCTGAAGTCACCTGGATTTTAGAAATGCATGGTGTCTTCCAGTTTAAATATTATGCCGATAAAATCGGTTTAAACCCAGATGAGCGCGAGAGATGGCGCGGCCATAAATGGTTTGATTCCTGCGAGCGTTTTTGCCGTGATTGGGATCAGATGGCCTTTGATCCGGATTATCCGACCAAGCCCCTCAGCCATTTTGAGCCGATGCTGCGCGAAGTGTTTGCCCGTCCGCCTTTTGATCCAGAGATTATTGGCGAGACAGCAGACGCTTAAGCCTCAGCTTTATCAACAGCGTCTCGCATCCAGCTATGCAACGCCGCAATCGAATGTTCTGATTTCACACCGCTGGCTGGGTCCAACACCAATGGGCCTGGCCGATAACCACGTGATTTTAGCCCGCGCTGGACTGATTCCACGAGATGAATATCTTCTTCCACTGTGGTCTCGCGATCTTGTACCGCCAGCTTTTTAATGACCTCTTCAGTCATATGCGCGCTCTTATACCAGCCGCGATAAACAACCACCTTATCCACATCAACCGCGCGCCAGTGATAGGTGTTCAGCACATTGCCAGGATAAACCTGGAAGGAGAACATAGGCCAGAGGAACCAGCTGGAATAATCACCTGCATGCTGGTTTGAGGCCAAATCAATCGGATAGCTCATCGCCTCTAAATTCTGGCATTCTGTGGTATGGCGCAAACAATAGCCCTGCGGCTGGATATCATAGGTTTCAGGCTTGACCACACCAGTTGAAAAAGTCGGGTGATTGAGTGAGCAATGATAACATTCTGAATAATTCTCAACAGAGACTTTCCAATTGCAATTCTCAGGAATTTCAACCCATTCCAGCGGCCGTAATTCATCAATATGCGGCACAAAGCTGGCTAACTCCTCGCGCACTCCAGGAAACCACTCATCCATCGGCTTGGCATTATCATCCAGATTCACAAAGACAAAACCATGGAATATTTCTGTGCGCACAGAGGTTAAGCAAATAGATGATTTATCAAAGCCAGGGACTTTATTCACATTCGGGCCAGCACGCATCTGGCCGTTAAATTCATAGGTCCAGGCATGATAAGGGCAGGTAATAAGCTTGGTGTTGCCCGTCCCGTCTAGCAATTGATGTGCACGATGCTGGCACACATTATAAAAGGTGCGGATGGTGCCATCTCTGTCTTTGATGGCAAACAAGCTCTCACCGGCCATGTCAAAAGCAACATAATCACCGGTATTTTCTAACTGGCTGGCATGACAGGCAAATTGCCAGGTGCTGGCCAGCACATTATCCTGCTCAATGCGAAAAACAGCAGGGTCAGTGTAATAACGGGCGTCCAGTGATAAAATAGGCTTATCCACGATACTTATCTCTCATCTCGCTTTTCAACATACAACCCCAGCTGTTGGCGATGCTGATCATTTAACTCAATATTGGTGACCACATTTGGCCCTGCCTTGGCAATGACAAAAGCCATCAAAGCTTCAAGTAGGGCAATCGTAGCAAATGTGGAGGGGAAAAATTGTGGTGAATCCGTCCCCACAGAAAAGCAACAAGTCGCTTGTGTGAAAATTGGCGAAGCCGGACTGTCGGAAATAGCGATGATTTGGACGCCGCGCTGCCTTGCCAGCTCTACTGCTTCAACAACCTCTACCCGATAGGGCTTGAATGTCATCGCAAGCAGCACATCCCCGCTATCGGCGCGCATCACATCATCTAATGCCATGGACCCGTCGCGCGGCACAGCCTGCATATCTTGCCCAGCCATTTCCGCTAAATAAACAAAATTTCGGGCCAGCGTATGATTAATACCCACACCAAGGACCAATACGCGGCGCGCTTGTAAAATCACATCAGCTGCTTTTTCTAAGGCGCTTGCATCCAGCTGGTCAAAGCTTTCTTCAATATTCTGCGTCGCGCTTAAGCGCAATTGTTCAAACAACCGGCCCATCTGACCATCTGCTGATAAATCTTGCAGGCGACGTGCGCGATCTGGAAAACCAGCCTGATCAGCGCGTGCTGAGGAAATAAAATCAGCTTTAATATCCTCAAAACTCTGCGCCCCTAACACCCGGGCGAGGCGAATCAGCGTATTTGGATGCACATCGGCACGCACTGCCAATTTACGTGTTGAGTGAAAGGCAATCTCTGTGCTGTTTTCCAATAACCAGACCGCTGCTTTGCGCAAGGCAGGCGGCAGACCAGGCATGGCCGCAACCATGGCATCCAGCCAATGCTGCCTCGGTTCAGTGGCGTTTATCGCTAAGTTTGGTACATTTATATCATTCATTATTGACTATGATACAAATGACACATTATTCTGTCCAGACCGGAATGCATGCGCTATGTAACCAATAATGAGCGCGTGCTTATTTTGCATAGGATTAGGTTTTAAAAACATGTCTGAGACTTCTTCTGTTGAATTTGGAACAACCAACCTGCCCAGCCATGCCCGCGTGGTGATTGTTGGCGGCGGCGTGATGGGCTGTGGTCTGGCCCATCATCTGGCCCATGAAGGCTGGTCTGATGTGGTGTTGCTTGAAAAGGCTGAATTAACCTCTGGTTCAACATGGCATGCTGCCGGCCAGATTACCCATTCTACCTCCAGCTATGCGTTGGGTAAAATGGTTGGCTATAATATCGATCTCTATAGTGGTCAGCTGGAAGAAGAAACCGGGGTATCTGTGACTTGGCATGGATGCGGGTCGTTCCGCCTGGCCTATACAGAAGATGAAATGGACTGGCTGCGCCACACGATGAGTGTCGGCACCGCACTCGGCTTTCCGATGGAGCTTGTTGGACCTGAAGAGATTCGCAAACACCATCCTTTTTATAATCTGGACGGGGTGTTGGGCGCCTTGCACACCCCAGATGATGGCCATGCAGACCCATCTGGCGTAACCCAAGCGATGGCCGCTGGTGCTCGCAAGCTGGGTGCAAAGATTATCCGCCGGTGCCGTGCCACCGATATCAAACAGCTGGAATCAGGTGAGTGGAAAGTCTCAACCGAAAAAGGCGATATTATTTGTGAACATGTGGTCAATGCAGGGGGCACCTATGCCCGCCAGATGGGCGAATGGTCAGGCCTGCAATTACCGATGACCAGCATGACCCACCATTATTTTGTCACCGACACCGTGCCTGAATTTATGGAATTGGACAAAGAGCTGCCTGTTATCCGTGATGACAAGCTGGTGTCCGGCTATATCCGCATGGAACAAAAATCAGGCCTTATCGGCATTTATGAAAAAGAAAACCCTAATACGGTCTGGGAAGATCATTGCCCATGGGATGCCGAGAATGAGCTGTTTGAAGCCGATTATGATCGGATCATGCCTTGGCTTGAAAATGCACTGGATCGGATGCCTGTTTTGGCTGAACTGGGTATCAAGCGTGAAGTACATGGCGCAATCAGCCATCCGCCAGATGGTAACCCGCTCATTGGCCCGGTTGCAGGGGCAAAAAATTACTGGTGTTGTTGCGGTACGCAAATCGGCATTGGCTGGGGACCTGGTCTGACCAGAGAATTGGCCAAATGGATGGTCCATGGCTCAGCTGATATTTCCATGCGGGAATATGATCCGCGTCGTTTCGGAGATTATGCGACACCTGATTGGCAGATCATCAAAGCCAAGGAAGATTACTGCCTGCGCCATGAAATCCCGTTCCCGCATTTCAACCGTCTGGCAGGTCGTCCGGTTAAGCCAAGCCCGTTTTATGAGACCTTGAAAGCCAAAGGTGCGGTGCATGAAGAGGTGTTTGGTCATGAACGTCCACGCTGGTTTGCAGGTGATGGGGTTGCCCAGGAAGACCATTATTCATTTAAACGCAACGCGGTACATGATCGTGTCGGACGGGAAGTTAAAGCGGTACGCGAAGCTGCTGGTATCATGGATATCTCAGCCTTCACCAAAATTGAAATTGCCGGCCCTGATGCAGGGGCGATGCTGGATAAGCTTATCGCCAATAAACTACCGCAAAAAACAGGCAGCATTGCCCTGACACATATGCTGAGCCCGCGCGGCCGTATTGAACTGGAAACAACCGTCATCAAGATGGATGAAGACCGCTATTATCTGGTGTGTGCTGCCTTTTTCGAACAGCGTTTGCTGGATCATATCGCCAATTATGGTGATGCAGGTGATTATCAGGTTATCAACCGGTCTTATGACTGGGCAGCACTGGCTCTGCAAGGCCCGAAATCACGCAGCATTTTGAGCGCGGTGACAGATGCCGGCCTCAGCAACGCAGAGTTCCCATGGCTGAAGGCGAAGTTCATCACCATTGCCGGCTGTGAGCTCTTGGCGATGCGCATTTCCTATGCAGGTGAACTGGGCTGGGAATTACATGGTCCGCGCGAAGGCATGCTGGCTGTGTATCAAGCCTTGTCAGATACAGGCTCAGCTCATGGGCTGACTGATTATGGCTCGTTTGCGATGAATGTCATGCGGATGGAAAAAGCCTTTAAAGGGGCAGGCGAGCTCACCAATGAAGTGACTCTGCCAGAAGCAGATGTGATGCGCTTTGTGAAAGTGGATAAGGGCGATTTTATCGGCCGTGACGCCACGATTGCGAGTGCTGAATCAAACGATAGGCCATGGGTTTGTGCCTATCTTGCCATTGAACCAGATGGGGTGAGCGATGGTCATGGCGGCGAAGCGGTGATGATGGATGGCCAAGTTGTCGGCTCAACCAGCTCTGTTGCTTATGGTCATTCTGTTGGCAAGATTATGGCCTTTGCCTATATCAAGCCAGAAGCAGCCAAGCCAGGGCAGGCACTCGAGGTGATGATCATGAATGCACCGCGCAAGGCTGTTGTCCTTGGCGATGCAGCTTATGACAGCGAAAACCTCTTGCCACGTGCAGATGGTTAAGCTGAGATAACGTCAAGCATATCGCAAAAACCCAGATCTGATTTGGCCATATAATCATGGCCAAATGCCGGCAAGGAGCACAAATCATGGCTGAGACCAACGACACACTGCCAACAACCATGCAAGCAATGGTGCTGATGGGGCATGGCGATATGGACCAGCTGGTATTTCACACAGACTGGCCGGTGCCTGAAATCGGCCCGCATGAGGTGCTGTTAAAAGTGCTGGCCTGCGGGCTGAATAACACCGATGTCAACACCCGTACCGCCTGGTATTCCAAAGGCGTGTCAGATGCGACAACTGGCGGGGCTTTTGATGGTGCAGATGATGAGGATGCGACATGGGGTGGGGCTGCTATTACCTTCCCTCGTATTCAAGGTGCTGATATTTGCGGTGAAGTGATGGCGGTTGGCGCAGATGTCGAACCAGCTCTGATTGGCAAACGTGTCATGGTTGACACTTGGCTGCGTGATTGGGATGACCCGCTCAATAAAGATAAATCAGGTTATTTTGGCTCAGAATGTGATGGTGGCTTTGCGCAATTCAACAAAATTGATGCACGTCATCTCCATGTGGTAGAGAGCCCGCTTTCTGATATTGAAATTGCGACTTTTGCCACCGCCTATATCACAGCCGAAAATATGCTAGAGAGGGCCAATGTCGGCCCTGGCGATAGCGTATTGATACCAGGCGCCTCAGGCGGGGTGGGCTCAGCTCTCATCCAGCTGGCCAAAAGACGTGGGGCGTCGGCGATTGCGATGGCCAGCAAGACCAAACATGAAGATGTGGCACGCCTCAATCCAGATGCGATATTGGACCGCGCCCCTGTTGATCTGAAAGCTGATTTAAAAGCAGCGACAGGCCGTGAGAGCGTGAGTGTGGTGGCTGATGTGGTTGGCGGCGATGGCTTTGGGCATATCATTGATGTGCTGGAACGCGGCGGGCGCTATACCTGTGCTGGGGCCATTGCAGGGCCGATTGTCGAATTTGATATGCGCACTTTTTATTTGCGTGATCTGACCTTTACCGGTGCCACCGTGGTGGCCCCTGATCTGTTTGGCAAGCTGGTCAGCTATATCAATGCCGGCGATGTAAAGCCAGTGCTGGCAGCCAGCTATCCGCTGCGCGAATTACACATAGCCCAGCAGGCTTTCATTGATAAAAAACATGTGGGCAATATTGTGGTCTGCCCCTGGGACTAGACAATCAAACTCATGAAAATCAACCGTATTTCACTTTACCGAACAGACCTGCCTTATGTAGGCGGCACCTATAGCTGGGGGGCTGGCAATCCCTTGAGGGTGGCCGTTGCGCATGTGGTGGTGATTGAAACAGATGCAGGGCTGTCAGGCTGCGGTGAGTTTACCCCTTGTGGTGAAAATTATATGCAGGCTTTCTCACATGGTGTGGATGCAGCTGCCCGTTTGCTGGCGCCGGCCCTGTTGGGGGAAGACCCGCGCCAGCTTGGCCGCATCGAGCAGGTGATGGATCACACCATCCAAGGGCATGGTTATGCCAAATCACCCTTTGATATTGCCTGCTGGGATATTCTGGGCAAAGCCACGCACCAGCCTGTCTGGATGCTGATGGGCGGCAAGCTCAATGACGGGGCCCCGATGTATCGTGTTGCGCCTCAAAAAGATGATGTGTCTGAGACGATTGCCGAAATGAACCGCTATCGCGAGATGGGCTATCGCCAGTTCCAGATCAAAGTCGGGGCTGACTGGGTATCAGATATTGACCGGATTGTGGAAACCGTCCCGCTGCTACAGGCTGGTGAAAAAGCCATGGCAGATGCCAATCAGGGCTGGCGTGTAGATGATGCGCTGCGGGTTGCACGGGCTACGCGTCATTTAGATTATATTTTCGAGCAGCCTTGTAAAACCTATGCAGAATGCCAGCAAGTGCGCGCCCGCATTGATCTGCCGATGAAGCTGGATGAATGTATCTCTGATTTTGAGATGGTCAAACAGGTGGTTGCTGATAGAGGGGCAGAGATAGTCTGTCTAAAAATATCCAAGCAAGGCGGCTTGTCTAAATCACGCCGGATGCGTGACTATCTGATTGACCACCGGATGCCGGTGGTGGCTGAGGATAGCTGGGGCGGCGAGATCACCTCTGCAGCGGTGGCCCATTTTGCGGCCTCTACACCAGCTGAGTTTTTGGTCAATTCAACAGATCTGCATAATTATAATACCCGCTCAACCGGCAAGCCCGGACCTGAAACAGCGCAGGGTAAATTATTGGCCTCAGATGCGCCAGGGCTCGGGGTAGAACCCGATTTTGAAGCGCTCGGCGCGCCTATTGCAGTCTATGAAGCGTGATGAGGGAGAGACGCTATGAAGATCTCAGAAATCCGCTTGTATGAAATCACCCTGCCGCTCAGCAAGCCTTATTTTCTGAGTGGCGGGCGTCTGCGGTTTGAGAAACTCGATTCGGTCTTTGTGTCTGTGCATACAGATGAAGGCATCACAGGTTGGGGTGAGGCCTGCCCTTGGGGACATAGCTATCTGCCAGCCCATGGGGCTGGTGTATCCGCAGCGCTCACAGTGCTAGCACCGCAACTGATAGGACAAGACCCGCGCAGCCTTGATCATATCAACCGGCTGATGGATGTCACCCTGCCAGGCCATCTCTATGCCAAATCACCTGTTGATATTGCCTGCTGGGATATTTTGGGTCAGGTGGCTGGCCTGCCGCTCTGGCAGATGCTGGGCGGAGATGTAGCTAAGCCTGTAGAGCTGAATAGCTCTATTTCAACAGGCACACCAGATGAGATGATGGCCCTCATCAAAGCAGCCAGCGCAAAGGGATATCGCACTCATTCTGCTAAAATTGGTGGTGATAATCCGGCCCTAGACAAAGCCCGTATCGACGCCATCTCAGCGGCCCTGCCCTCTGATGAGCGGGTTACATTTGATGTGAACCGCGCCTGGACACCTGGCATTGCGATTGAAGTTTTAAACAGTGTGGATGCGCGCGACTGGGTTGAACAACCCTGCCAGACATTAGACCAGTGCGCCTATGTGGCCAGCAAGGTCTCGCAGCCCATCATGTTAGATGAGGTGATGCATGATATGAATGATCATCTGCAGGCCTGGAAAGCACAAGCCTGTGCCGGGGTGAAGGTGAAGCCAAATCGGCTGGGTGGCCTGACCAAAGCACGGCAAATCCGTGATTTTGGTATATCGGTTGGCTGGCAAATGCATATTGAAGATGTCGGTGGCAGCGCGCTGGCTGATACTGCCGCCTTCCATCTTGCGGCCTCTACACCAGATGAAAACAGGCTGGCCAGTTGGCTAGCCCATGACCATCTCAGCATTGATCCGGTTGAAGGCCAGGGCGTGCGTAATCAAAATGGCTTTGCAACGCCACCTTCAAAACCAGGACTAGGGGTTATCCCTGAAGTGGACAGGCTGGGCCAGCCAATTGCTATTTACCGTTGAATCTAAGAGACGATCTTAAAATAACAGAGATTTGAAGATGAATGAGAACACTCCCCATAATTGGTTTGAGCGTGCGGATAAAGCCCTGCCTGCTGGCGGATTTGGCAATTTCGATAATGCGGTGATGATCTCCCATGGTACGGGCGCTTATGTTCATACCACAGACGGGCGTAAATTCATTGATTATTTGATTGGTTCTGGCCCGATGGTGCTCGGCCACGGCCATCCTGAAGTATTGGAAGCCGTGCATGAACAGCTAGATAAGGGCATGACTTTTTTTGCCAATTCCACTGCAGGTGTTGAACTGGCTGAAGAGATCAATGCGGCCCTACCTTCTGCTGAACAGTTGCGCTATGTCAGCACAGGCGGCGAAGCAGATATGTATGCGATGCGCCTGGCACGTGCCTATACAGGCCGCTCAAAAATAGTAAAATTTGAAGGGGGCTATCACGGCATGTCAGCCGAAGCCCAGATGAGCCTAGCCCCTACACGTGAAGTCAATTTCCCGCAACCTATCCCTGATTCAGCTGGCATTCCGAAATCTGTTGAACAGGATATGCTGATCGCCCCGTTCAATGACATGGATTTTATCACCAGCTTATTTGCAGAATATGGAGATGAGATTGCCGGCATTATTGTCGAACCGCTTCAGCGCATCATCCCGCCAGAAGAGGGTTTTCTGGCTTGCCTGCGCCAGCTATGTGATGCGCATGGCGCAGTGCTGATTTTTGATGAGGTGGTAACCGCTTTTCGCTTTCACTATAATGGGGCGCAAACACTCTATGGTGTGACACCTGATCTCACCACACTTGGCAAAATTATTGGCGGTGGTTTTCCACTAGCGGCGATTGCTGGCAAAAAAGAGATTATGGATCTGTTTGACAAAAAAGCAGCAGGTCAGGACCCGCATGGTCAAGATCGCTGGCTGATGCAAACCGGCACCTTGAGTGGTAATCCAGTGGCCTCAGTGGCTGGGCTGAAGACATTGGAAATTCTCAAACGCCCTGAAAGCCTGACGCGCTTGAATCAGATGGGCAAGCGTCTGTGGCAACGCATTGATGAGGCGCTGAGCAGCCAGGGCGTGCCGCATCAGATGGTCGGCCATCCAACCTTATTTGATGTTGTATTTAGCGATCATCCGGTACGCAATTACCGCGATACCAAATCTGCTAATGGCGCACATAGCGCGTTGTTTAACCGGATTTTGCGCGAACAGGGTATTTTGAAATCACCAGCCAAACTCTATCCACAACTGGCTTTGAGCGAGGCTGACCTCATCCAGACAGAAGAGGCCATCGAGATGGCTGCCAAAGCGGTGGGTCAGCATATCAACAGCTGTTAAAAATAAGGGGTTTATTTTTTGAGTTTCCGGCCATAGAGCTCAAGCCTATGGTCGACCAGCTCAAAACCCATATCGCGAGCAATCTGTTCTTTTAACGCTTCTAAAGCGGCGTGGTGAAATTCATGAATTTCACCTGTATCAATATCGACCAGATGTTCATGGTGCTCACCAGCGGCCTCATAACGCGCGCGCCCATCACCGATATCCAGCTTTTCGACCACATTGGCCTCTTCCAAAATAGCCACGGTGCGATAGATGGTTGCCAGTGAAATCGCCGGGTCAATTTCCACAGCGCGCCGATAAATCGTATCTACATCCGGATGGTCATCTGCATCATGGATCAGCTGGGCAATCACCATGCGCTGGCTTGTCATGCGCAGACCGGCTTTCTGGCATTTTTCCAAAATCGTGCGCATCGCTCTTGCTCTCCATGTGATATTTATCCATTACATGAAATAAATGTGATCATGCTCTTTGCAAAATGCCAGCTTTTCAGTCAAGGTTCAAGTCAGGCAAATTCTGCATGAGGTTACCACGGCATCGGCAGTGGGTTAAAACCATAATCTTATCAGATCAGATGAGGGAAAATATGACAACCATTACCCATTTTATTAACGGCGAAGTGGCCACCAGTACCGGACAAACCACCCAGCCTGTTTATAATCCTGCAACAGGCAGTAGCGAGAAACAGGTCCAGCTGGGCACACTGGAAGATGTGGCGCTGGCTGTTGCCTCTGCAAAGGCTGCCTGGCCAGATTGGTCACGCCAACCTGCCTTGCGCCGCGCCCGGGTGATGGATGCTTTTAAAAATATCCTCCAAGACAGACGAAAAGAACTGGCAGAAGCTATTTCAACAGAACATGGCAAAACATTTGAAGATGCGCTTGGTGAGGTTCAGCGTGGTCTAGAAGTGGTTGAATTTGCTACCTCTGCCCCCTCTTTTTTGAAAGGTGATTATTCTGAGAATGTCGGTTCTGGGGTTGATAGTTTTGCGGTGCGTCAATCGCTTGGTGTGTGTGTCGGCATCACCCCGTTCAATTTTCCGGCAATGGTGCCTATGTGGATGTTCCCGATGGCAATTGCCTGCGGCAATAGCTTTATCCTGAAACCCTCTGAGCGTGATCCCTCGGCCTCGCTCTTGATGGCTGCATGGCTGAAAGAAGCAGGCCTGCCTGATGGTGTTTTCAATGTGGTTCAGGGTGGTAAAGAGGTAGTGGATGCGCTGATCACCCATGAAGATGTGCGTGCTATCAGCTTTGTCGGTTCAACCGCCATTGCCAAGGTCATTCACGAAACTGGTACACGCCATGGCAAACGGGTGCAGGCATTGGGCGGTGCCAAAAATCATATGATCATCATGCCAGACGCAGATTTAGATATGGCGACCAATGCGCTGATGGGGGCTGCCTTTGGTTCAGCAGGCGAGCGTTGTATGGCGATTTCGGTTGCGGTGCCTGTGGGCGATGCGGTGGCAGATGCGCTGGCCGCAAAACTGGCCCCTAAAATCGAAGCCATGAAAATCGGTCCTTGGAATGATCCGGCCGCTGAAATGGGTCCATTGGTGACCAAAGATGCGTTGGACCGCGTGACCTCTTATATTGATGGTGCAGAAGCGGCTGGTGCTACGCTGGTCTGTGATGGGCGCCAGTTTAAACAAGATAAGCAAGGCTATGAGAATGGCTATTTCACCGGCGGCACACTGCTTGATCATGTGCGTGAAGATATGGCCTGTTATCGAGACGAAATTTTTGGTCCTGTCCTCTCTATGGTGCGCAAAAATAGCTATGCTGAGGCCGTCGATTTGATTCATGGCCATGGTTATGCCAACGGGACAGCTATTTTCACCCGCGATGGCGATACAGCGCGTAATTTCTCAGCCGATATTGAAGTTGGGATGGTCGGGATTAATGTACCTATCCCTGTGCCCATGGCTTTCCACAGCTTTGGCGGTTGGAAGGATTCCATTTTCGGTGATCATGGGGTGCATGGCATGGAAGGGGTGCGTTTCTACACCCGCCTGAAAACCACCACGACACGCTGGCCAACCGGTCAACGGCTGGACCCTCAATTCACTATGCCTACATTAGGTTAAACCAAATATGCGCTTAGGGCTGGATATCATAATGGAGCGCCTGCTCTTCCAGCCCTAAACTGCGATAAAGGGCCATGGCTGGCAAATCACCAAAATCAGCCTGAACGAAAATCACATAGATATCGCGTACCCGTGCCTCTTCTTTCAGGCGGTTAATCAGGCCAGTTGCTATTTTTCTGCGCCGCCAGTTTTCATGCACCGCCAGATCATAAATATAAAACTCGCGCCTGTTCTGCTCAAATTTATGTAAGACATAGCCAGATAGGCCGGCGATCACCTGATTGCCCTCACGTGCGACAAGCGAAATAAAATCATCTCGTTTTAGCAAATTGGCAAGATAGCTATCATCTGGCTGATGTGCCTGATAGGTGTCTGCCATCTCAAAGACATGGCCATAGAGGCCCAGCAAATCGCGCATCAAATCCAGATCATCTGGCGTTAAAAGCTGGAATCTAATCTGTTGTCTGTCTTTTTTATCCATGTTTTGGTTTTTGCATTCCTGTTTTGAGTCTATCTGCGTTTCTTCTGAAAGCTGTTATCCACATTTCCCCAGAGACAGCGCGGCAGATAAGGAAAACGCTCAGTGGCATAATAGCGATATTGGCCAGCCACCATACGGCCATTACATTCATCTAAGCTACCTGAGCCTGCGCGAAACTCAAAGTCAGCTGTATAGGTGCCATCATAAAGCCCACCCGGCTGGTTGTCTCCTGACGGTCGGCTACCTGATTTGAGCTGATAAGAGGGGGCTTGGCGCGCCTGCGGGTCCATATAGAGTGGGAACCCATCTGCGGCATAGCCAATATGCACCTCACCATTGGCATCAGGTTGCAATTGTGCAACCAGCCCATCTGGTATCCCGTGATAGTGATAAAGACCGCTGGGCTGAACATGGGCATTATTGGAATCCAGCCCCAGCCGGCCTTTCCCATTGACCAATGCTTCTTCGCGCCATGCACAAGCATTCGAACCGCCTTGCCTGGCCTGTCTGGTTTGTCTGGCCTGTCCATTTTGTCTTTGTGCGCGTTGCCCTGCTCTTGGTTTCTGGCTAGCTTTCGGGCGCTGAATTGATGTATTTTGCCTTGTTCTTGTCTGGCCAAAACATTCTGCGGTGCCAGGTTCAAATAAAATACCATTGAGCGCAATCCCCATCATACGGATAGGCTGAGGCAGGTTATTCTGCACAGGGTGAAGCGGCATTTCCACCGATATGGATTGGGCAGAAATGCGGTTAGGATTGCCGCGGTTAGGAAATTGCCCTGTCTGATGTGACGCTAGCCCATCTGATGTGATCACCCGCTTATCACCTGCTATGTGCATTTGTGCGGACCCGATGGCCATTACCTGCGTATCTTCAGTGATCGCATGCTGGCCTGACTGATGCGCAACAGTTGGGCTGGAGGCCAGAAAAAGACTGCAAATCAACCCTACCCAAACCTGTTGGTTGCGATTTAAAAACATATTGGATCACCCTAGTTATTTTGCCTCACCAGAGGTGAATATAGCGGCCTATCAGATCACGTGAAACAGAGAGATAGGCCCAAAACAGTCCATCACTCAAGCTTCCACCTCATAAAATGAGCAGGTTAAGTTCGCTTAAAATACATTTTTTTTCAGATTTTTGACTAAAAATGACCTACATAATGACAAAAGAAGGTCTGGATGATCTGACGATTGCGACATGGGGTATTGTGATGAGTGGCTATCACCCGCCAATTGAAGAAATGATGTTCACCTTGCAAGAAATTGTAGGGCTGGAAAAGCTAGACGGCCATCCAAAGGCAGAAGATGTATCGGATGAGCTGACCAGAGCTATTCTAGAGGAAGCCGGTAAATTGGCGCGTGATGAAATCGCCCCGCTGAACCATTCTGGTGACCAACAAGGGGCGGTGCGCCGGCAAGATGGCCGCATCGAAACCGCGACTGGCTTTGCAAAAGCCTATGCCGCCATGGCAGAAGGCGGCTGGACAGCGATTGAAGGCAGTGATGCCTATGGCGGACAAAATCTGCCAGGGCTTGTGGCCACACCGGTAAATGAAATGTGGCAGTCAGCCAATATGGGTTTTGCGCTCTGTCATTTGCTAACTCAAGGCCTTGTTTATGCCTTGCAGAAAAATGCCAGCGCCGCACAAAAACAAACCTATTTGCCGCCGATGATTGCCGGCCGATGGACAGGCACGATGAATTTGACAGAGCCGCAGGCCGGCACTGACCTTGCCGCCATCAAGACTCTGGCTGTCAAAGAAGGAGATCATTACCGGATCACAGGCCAGAAAATCTATATCACCTATGGCGAGCATGATATGGCCGAAAATATCGTCCATTTTGTGTTGGCACGATGTGAAGGTGCACCAGAAGGTGTCAAAGGCATTTCGGTCTTTATCGTGCCGAAATTCCTGCCAGATGAAAACGGCAATCCAGGCCAGCCAAATGATCTGAAATGCCTGTCGATTGAAAAGAAACTCGGCATTAAAAGCTCACCCACCTGTGTTATGCAATATGGCGAAGAAGGCGGGGCGATTGGCTATCTGGTCGGGGCTGAAAATGACGGGCTGAAGCTGATGTTCTCGATGATGAACCATGCACGTTTCGCAGTCGGCCTCCAAGGGCTTGCCTTGTCTGAGCGCGCGTTTCAGCAGGCATTATCCTATGCACGTGATCGCGTACAAGGCCAACCGCTGGGTGCCGACAAAGGAGCCAGCATTATTGAACACCCAGATGTGCTGCGTATGCTGGGTGTGATGCAAGCGGAAATTGATGGGATGCGTGCGCTGGCCTATCAGGGCGCATTGATGCTGGATTTGGCAGAAGCAGACACTGAAAAGGCAGAGGCCGCTGCCTTGCTGGTGCCGATTATCAAAGGCTGGCTGACTGAACGGTCTGTAGCGCTGACCTCAGATGCGGTGCAAATCCATGGCGGCATGGGCTTTATCGAAGAAACAGGTGCTGCCCAACATTTTAGGGATAGCCGCATTTTGCCTATTTATGAGGGAACAACGGCCATTCAGGCGAATGATTTGATGTTCCGCAAAACCTTGCGCGATGGTGGGGCTGGTATTTCAACCTTGCTTGATGAGATCAACCATGAAGCCAGCACATGGGATAAAGCGGCAGGTGATGCGTTGAATGAGAGCATCACCGCATGCCGCTCAGCTCTTCGCTATCTGCTTGATAATCAGTCAGATGCCCGGCTGGTTGCCGCAGCAGGTGTAGATTGGGTGATGATGTTGGGGGTTGTGTTTGGTGGCTGGCTGATGGGCCGGGCTGAGCATAAGGCACGCCAACTGGCCGATACAGGCAAATATGGATCAGATTTTCTTGCTGCACGCCAACAAAGCTGTGTTATTTATCGGAACCAGATATTGCCAAAAGCCCATTTGCACGCTGTCAATATTACACAAGGCGCACAGGCATCCGTAAACATGCAATCAGATTGGCTGGGGCGTGCGTGAACAGGCGGCACCAAGACTGAACAGAAAGAGCAGAAGATGAGCAAGGATTATCGTTTTGATACATTGAGCCTGCATGCAGGCCAGACTCCAGATGAACGCCATGGTTCACGGGCTGTACCTATTCATCAGACCACCTCTTATGTGTTTCAGGATACCCGCCATGCCGCCGCTTTGTTCAATATGGAACAGGGCGGACATCTCTATAGCCGGATTTCAAACCCGACAGTCGCGGTGCTGGAACAAAGGCTTTGCGCATTAGAAGGGGCGGCTGCCTGTATCGCCACCGCCTCTGGTATGTCTGCGCTGTATGTGGTGTTGATGACCTTATGTTCACAAGGTGATCATATCGTCTCCTCTTCCCAGCTTTATGGCGCGAATGTCAATTTGCTGAAATATACTTTGCCGCGTTTTGGTATCACCACCAGCTTTGTTGACCCGACCGATCCAAACGCCATTGAAGCGGCTATCCAGCCCAACACAAAAATGATTTTCGGCGAAGTGGTCGGCAATCCAGGCCTTGATGTCATGGATGTAGAGGCGGTTGCTGCGGTGGCTAATAAAGCCGGTGTGCCGCTGGTGCTTGACGGCACTTTCAACACGCCTTATCTGATGCAGCCTTTAAAATTAGGCGCACATCTGGTGGTCCACTCTCTGACCAAATGGATTGGCGGTCATGGCATTGCCCTTGGCGGAGCGGTGCTGGATGGTGGCCAGTTTGACTGGGGCCAGAATGACCGCTTCCCAACGATTGCTGATGCGCATTATTCGATGGATGGCATTAATTTTTATGAAGAGTTCGGGCCGATTGCCTTTACCGCCAAAGCACGCGCTGAAGCGATGTATAATCTGGGACCCACCCTCTCGCCTACCAATGCTTTTCATTTGTTGCAAGGGATAGAAACCTTGCCTTTGCGGATGCAAAAACATATCGAAAATACCCGCGCACTTCTGGATTATCTCAGCCAGCATGAGGCGGTTGCCTGGGTCCGTCATCCTGAATTACCAGATCATCCAGCCCATGATCTGGTCAAACGCACCATGCCAAAAGGTGCTGGTTCTATCATCACCTTTGGGGTGAAGGGTGGACGTGATGCAGGACGCGCCTTTATCGAGGCGGTTGAGCTCTCTTCTCATCTGGCCAATGTGGGTGATGCCAAAACCTTGGTGATTCACCCTGCCAGTACCACCCATTCTCATATTGACGCAGAGGCTATGAAGGCAGGCGGACTCTCAGATGATATGATCCGCCTTTCGGTGGGATTAGAAGATGTCAAAGATATCATGGCCGATTTTGAAATTGGCTTTCGCGCAGCCTCAAAACAGGCAAAATCATAATAAGGGACAGGCAGTATGAAAGTCAGCTATCGCGGTGCAGACGTGCATCTGGCCACTGGCGGCAAGCCGTTGGACAGTGCCAAAAAGACGGTTATTTTCCTGCATGGCTCAGGCCAGTCTCATCTGGGTTTTGCGCTCCAGACACGTTATTTCGCCAGTGAAGGTTATAATGTTTTGGCACCTGATTTTCCAGGCCATTACCTGTCAGGCGGCACACCATTAAACCGGATTGAGGATATGGCCGATTGGCTGGCCGGGCTGATGGCTGAGCTTGGCATTGAAAAAGCAACAGTGGCTGGTCATTCACAAGGCTGTCTTGTCGCCCTGGCGATGGCCAAGCTTTATCCCCAGCATGTTGAAAAACTGGTGCTGATAGCAGGCGCACTCTCTATTCCGGTGAATGACCAGCTGCTCTCTTCAGCCAAGAAAAATCAAATCGCAGCCATTCATATGATGACCAGCTGGGGTCATGGTCAGGCTGCGCATTTATTTGACCATCCGGTACCAGGTCAGACCCATCTGGGCTATGGCACAGCGCAGATGAAAGCCAATCACCAAGATGCGCTACATGCTGATTTATCAGCCTGTCAGGCTTTTGATGGCGGGCCAGAAGCCGCAGATTCAGTGTCTGTACCGGCGCTGGTTGTGCTGGCCAAGAAAGATAAAATGACGCCTTTAAAACGCGGGCGCGAGATGGCGCAATCTATTGCTGGAGCCCAGCTGGTTGAGCTGGAACAATCTGGCCATATGATACCGAGTGAAGCCCCTGAAATCTTGAACCGCCATTTGGTTTCCTTTTTGAAGAGCTGAGTAATATGACACACAAAATAGAAAAAATTGCCGTCATTGGTGCGGGCACTATGGGGTCAGGCATTGCTGCGCAAATCGCGAATGCGAGTCTGCCTGTATTGCTGTTGGATTTACCAGCACGCGAAGGCGAAGATAAAACCCCAGCTGAAAAAGCGATTGATCGCCTGCTGGCCTCTGACCCGCCGCAATTGATGCATAAATCTAATGCCAGCCTGATTTCAACCGGCATTATTGATGTGGATATGGATAAGCTGGCTGAGATGGATTGGATCATCGAAGCGGTTATTGAACAATTACCCATTAAGCAGAGACTCTATCGCCAATTGGCTGAGGTGGTGCATGACAACACGCTGATCACCTCAAACACCTCAACCATTCCTATTCGGTTGCTGGTAGAGGGTATGGCCGATGATTTCAAACGCCGGTTTGCGATTACCCATTATTTTAATCCAGTACGCTATATGCGCCTTTTGGAATTGGTGCGCGGGCCAGAGACCACAGATGAGGTGATGGATGCGCTAGACCATATGAATGATGTGGTCTTGGGTAAAGGGGTCGTGCGCTGTGAAGATACGCCTGGCTTTTTGGGCAACCGTGTCGGTGTTTACGCGCTGCAAGTTGGCTTGCATGAAGCCTTGTCGATGAATTTATCTATCGAAGATGCAGATGCGCTGATGGGCAGGCCTATGGGCATTCCAAAGACTGGCATTTTTGGTCTGTATGATTTGATCGGTGTGGATTTGATGCGCGATGTAGTCGCGTCCCTGCGCCAAATTTTGCCAGAAGGAGATGCCTTCCACGCCGTTGGGCATGACCCAGAAATCCTGGATGAGATGATTGCCGATGGCTATACCGGCCAGAAAGGCAAAGGCGGCTTTTATCGCGATGCAGAGAGTGGCCGAGAAGCCCGCATTTTTGAAGGGTCTGGTGATGGACGCAGCTGGCGGACAGCAACCCGCATGCTACCCGGCTGTGCACAAGCAGCAGCAGATGCACTGGCCAGAGGTGATGAACCACTGACACCGCTCTTGGCCGATAAAGGTGAACATGGTCTTTTTGCACGCCGCACCCTTGTCAAAATCCTGAGCTATGCTGCCAGCCTGCTGGGCGAAGTCACGCAATCTGCACAAGATATTGATGATGCGATGAAGCTTGGCTTTAACTGGATTCGCGGACCGTTTGAGCTGATGGATGCCATCGGTGCTGAAAAACTCGCCGCGATGGCCGATGAGGCTGGTATTGAGCTGCCTGAACAGATTAAATCCCTGCCTTTCTATGCCGTATCAGCTTCCGAATTATTGGTGCGCCACAGCGATGGCAGCCAGCATCCGGTGAAATTGGCAGATGGGGTGGTGCGCTTCCATCTGACACGCCAGACCATGCAGCCGCTTGCCAGCAACCCAGCCGCCAGCTTGTTCGAACTGGATGGCGGTATCCGGCTTATTGAATTTCATTCAAAAGCCAATGCGTTGACCGGCCAGTCCATGGAGATTGTGGCCGAGGCCGCGGCCAATCCTGGAACAGGTATTCTGGTCCATAATGATGCTCAGCATTTTTCAGCTGGGGTCGATTTGAACGCGTTTCTTGCCATGATACGTGCTGAAAACTGGACTGGCATTGATAGCTTTTTGAATGATTTTCAGCAGGCTGTAAAAGCCTTGAAATATACCAATGTCCCTGTTGTTGGGGCGCCATCTGGTCTCGCTGTTGGTGGTGGCTATGAAGTGCTAGCCCATTGCGACAAGCTGGTGGTTCATTCCAATTCTATTCTGGGTCTGGTCGAATCAGGTGTTGGTCTGGTCCCTGCAGGCGGGGGTATTAAGCAAACCTATCTGCGTTGGTATGAAAAGCTTGGGGACTGGAACGAAGCCGCCTGGAAAGCCTGGATGCAGCTGGGGTATGGTCTCACTGGCTCCTCTCCTCAAATGGCCACTAAACTGGCTTATTTTAACGAGACTCGTGATAGCCATGTAATGAACAGAGATTATCTGATCACACAAGGTTGTGCTGCGATTACAGAGATGCAAGAGGGCTACCGCGCACCGGCCACACCTGAATGTCAGCTGGCTGATCACAGCCTCATTGCAAAAATGGCTGATTTTATGCAGGCCGGCATTGATCGCGGCGATTTCTTTGCCCATGACAAGACCGTGGCCCTTGCTATTGCCTCGGTGATGGTCGCAGATGAAGGCGAAGGCCCAGAGACAGATGAGCAAGGCTTGTATGATCGCGAAAGACGCGCCTTTTTGAGGCTGGCCAAAACAGCACCGTCAAAAGAGCGTATCACCTCACTCTTGGAACAAGGTGAAGCGGTACGTAATTAGGCGATGTGATCTCACTTTATCAGAGAGGCTAATTGGCCTCTCTGATCTGATTGCGCAGGATGAATTTCTGTAATTTACCTGTCGATGTTTTCGGGATTTCCTGAAACACCACCTGTTTAGGCGATTTAAAGCCAGCCAGATGTTCGCGGCAAAATGCTATCACATCTGCTTCACTTGCTGCCTCGCCTTCTTTCATTTCTACAAAGGCACAAGGCACCTCGCCCCATTTCTCGTCTGGCTTGGCCACCACCGCGGCAAAAGCAACACCCGGATAACGGTAGAGGATATTTTCCACTTCAACAGATGAGATGTTCTCACCGCCTGAAATGATGATATCTTTCAGCCTGTCTTTGACCTCGACATAGCCGGTTTTATGGCGCACCGCCAAATCACCAGAACGGAACCAGCCATCTTTCATGGTCTCGATGGTCGCGGCTTCATTTTTGTGATAGCCCTTCATTACCGTGTTTGAGCGGATGACAATCTCGCCTAATGTCTCGCCATCTGCCGGTACTGGCAACCCGGTTTCCTGATCCAATACATCAAGCTCTTCTGTATGGGTAAATTGCACCCCTTGCTGGGCTTTGATACGGGCGCGTTCAGCAAAATCCAGCGCGTCCCATTCCTCCTGCCAGGCGCAATGCACCACATGGCCATAGGTTTCGGTGAGCCCATAAACCTGCATCACATTAAAGCCAAGCCGCTCGACCTTTTCTAAAATACTGGCCGGTGGCGGGGCGCCAGCGGTCATCACCTGCACAGGCCAGTCTGGCTTTTTCTGGACCTCCTCGGGCGCGTTCACCATCATCGCCAGAACGATAGGTGCACCACCAAAATGGGTGATGCGGTGGCTGTGAATAAGATCGAAAATCAGCGCCGGATCGACTTTTCGGATACAAATAATGGTCCCAGCCAGCAAGGCCATCATCCAAGCATGGCCCCAGCCATTACAATGGAACATCGGCACAGTATAGAGATAAACAGGATGCAAAGGCACACCCCAGGCCGGCACTGTGCCCATCGCCATCAGATAGGCCCCGCGGTGATGATAGACCACCCCTTTTGGTTTGCCGCCTGTCCCTGAGGTATAGTTTAAGCACATGGCTTGCCATTCATCTGACGGCATCTGCCAGTCATAATCAGCTGCACCACCTGCGATAAAAGCTTCATAATCCAGTGCGCCGATGCCACTATCCGAGCTGTCGTCATCTTGTGCATCCAGAATATCAACAATTAATTCCGGCTGATGTGTGGCCATGGCCAGCGCATCTTTTAGCGTGCTTGCAAAAGCGCTATCGACAATCAGCACGCGGCATTCGCTATGGTCCAAAATGCCAGCAATGGTCTCTTTATCAAGGCGTGTATTGACAGTGTTCAGTACCCCGCCTGACATCGCCACACCAAATTGAGCTTCGACCATCTCAGGAGTATTGGCCGCAATGACGGTTACCACCTCGCCGCTTTGCACCCCTGCTTTATTCAGCGCACTGGCCAGCTGGACAGAACGCTGATAGAGCTCAGCCCAGCTATAGCGACGGGTGCCATAAATCACCGCATCACGCTGGCCAAAGACAGTGGCGGCCCGTTTGATGAAAGATAAAGGCGTGAGCGGCACATAATTAGCCTCTGATGGCTCCATAAACCCTTGATTGACGCTATCAATGGACCGGCTCATGATGGACTCCTTATCTACTTATGCTCTTAAAAGGACTTTTTCGCTGGGCTGTTGGCTTTAGGATTGGAAAGGCAGGCTTGTGACTGTTGCCTTACGGCGTCCCTTCACGGTTTCCACCTCAATTTGGGTTCCTTCTTGCATGGCTGCACCAAACATCATGGCAAAGCCAAGATTTTGCCCAAAGTCAGGTGAGTAGACACCTGACGTCTGAAAGCCGACCTTTTCATCACCAATAAAACAATCAGCAGGCATCGCTACAGGCGGCAGCATATCCCCTTCGATCACAAGGCCCATCAGCTGTTTTTGCACCCCGTCTTCACGCTGTTTCAACAGCGCATCACGGCCAATAAAATCATGGCTATCGAGCGATACATATTTGGCGAGACCACATTCCATTGGCGTATCTTCAATGGTCATATCATTACCAAGCGAGAGCAGCCCGCCTTCAATACGCTCAATCAGATTTGGACAGCCTGCACGCAGATTATATTTCTCGCCTTTTGCTGCGATATCATCCCAGAGCGCGACACCCAGCTTGCTATCATCGAGATAAATCTCAAAACCGCCCTGCTTTGACCAGCCAGAACGGGCGATGATCAAATCGCGCCCGCGCCAGGCAAAACGCTCAAAACGGAAGAATTTGATATCACGCACGGCCTCGCCAAAGACCTCTGCCATCAAATCATCTGCCAGTGGGCCTTGAATGGCGAGCGGTGATACATCCGGCTCAAAAATCTCAACATCCAATTTCATGGCTGTCGCTAAACCCTTGGCCCAGAGCAGCATGTCTGAATCTGCGATAGAGAACCAAAACCTGTCCTCGCCCAGACATAGTGCAATCGGGTCATTGATCATGCCGCCTTTGTGATCGCAAATCGGCGCATAATAACATCTTTTATCCACTGCATTTGTCAAATCACGTGCGCTCATCATCACTGAGAGCATCCGTGCATCCGGGCCAACCACTTCTACCTGACGCTCGCCAGCTACATCCCAAATCTGAACATATTTTTTGAGATGGGCAGCATCTGCTTCCAGCGATTCAAAAGAAGCTGGCAAAAGCATATGATTATACACCGTATAGCCGCTCAGGCCAGATGCTTCGACACGTTCCGTATAGGGGGTGGAACGCAAACGCCGTGATGCAAAAACAGGAAAACCCGCCATGATAAACTCCTAAAAACAGCCTTGATACTTAATCACAAGAAGGCATCAAACAAAAAGCAAAATCTACCGATAGAAATAGGTTATCTCCGCCCATTTCAATAGCTATAAATACCTGCATAGCTACGCGCTTTGCGGGACAGACAGCGACACAAGATGTCCAGATTTGGTTGAATCTTGCCCCTTACCAGTATTGGCCATGCCAGCAGCTATAGCCCTTAGCTATCCTCATCAAGATTGAGATTAAGGTGTGCCACCCCGCTATGACCCAATTCAACAGAAGCAAAAGGCCCGCCATGATGGGTATGTGCCGCATCATGAGGATCAAGCGGCCCATCTGCAGCATAAATCTCGGCTGCAAATTCTTCTGCATTATCTTTTGGATGGTAGCCCAGATGACGGGCTTTGCTGTTATCAACAGGTGCGCGGTCATTATTTGAGATACCATAGACCAGCGAAAAACCAGTTATTGGTGTGGTGATGGAACGCTCAACAAGCTGGATCAGATCAGGATAGCTGAGCCAGCTGCCCACCGCCCGGCTATTGGATACAGGCGCACAAGAGTAAATCCGCATACAGACAGATTCCAAGCCCCTTTTATCCCAATAGAGGCTGGCTAGATCTTCGGCAAAACATTTTGCAAGACCATAATAGCTGTCTGGGCGATGCGCGGCATCCAACCCAATAAAATCTGTCTTTTTATGCATGCCCACCGCGTGAATTGAACTGGCATAAACCACTCTGCGCAGTTTCTGGCGGCTGGCTGCCTCCCAGATATTATAGGCCCCGATGATGTTTGGTCCTAAAATATCCTCAAAAGGTGCTTCATCACTGATCGCCCCGAAATGCACCACCATATCTGCCCCTTCCAGAAGAGCCACCATCGCATCAAGGTCAGCCAAATCAGCACGGACATAGCGCTCATTGGCGAAGAGTTCAGGCAGATCAGGCACGATATCTGAACTGACCAGCTCGGTGCAGATTTTTGAAAGCGGTTCACGCAGCACTTGCCCAAGACGTCCTGCTGCACCTGTCAAAACCAGTTTTTTCATCCTATTTTCTTCCTCTAAAGATTAGATAACCGCTGTTTCAATGAGCGGTGTGTTGGTGCGTATCCTCTCAAAATGGAAAGGCGATAAATCAAGCGTTTGATAGGCACCTGTGACAAGCATTTCTGCCAGCCCGCGCCCCATAGCAGGCGATTGTTGCAGGCCATGACCTGAGAACCCATTGATAAAGAAGAAATTATCCACCTCATCATGGGGACCCAATATCGCATTATGATCCAGCCTATTGGTCGCATAATGACCAGCCCAGGCGCTGGTGACCTTAATAGCTTCAAATTGCGGGATGCGGCTGGCTAAAATAGGCCAGACATGATGTTCAAAAAAGCCGTGATCCATGACGAAATCATCTGGTTCAACGGCGGGGTCAATCTGCGCATGCCCGCCACATTGATAGGTGCCACCGCCATTTTCACGCACATGCACCCCAGACGGGTCAATGGTGAGCGGCAAATCGCGATCTAGCGGGTTTTCAGCCTTGAACACCCAGCTATAGCGCTTGCGCGGTTCAACCGGTATATCAATGCCAGCCATCGCGGCGGTGCGCGCGGCGCGTGGTCCTGTGGCATTCACCAGCTGGCCACATTGGATGGTCTCGCCAGACGCTAGCCGGACCGAGACGACCTTATCGCCAGCCTTATTTTTCTCTATCGCCACCACTTCATTGGCACAATATTCAACACCGCGCTCTGCGGAGAGGCGCCTTTGCCAGTCAAAAACAGCAGCCCCATCCCAATAGCCTTCATCAATGAGATTAATAGAACCCAGCACAATATCGTCGAGCTGATAAAATGGATAGGCCGATGCAATCTCATCTGGTGTCATGAGCTGGGTGGCCGCACCTGCTGCAAGTTGGATTTTCTGATTGGCGCGCAACACCTCTGCAAATGCCGGTGTATCCGCCAGATACATATACCCAAATGAGCGAATGGATAAGGATGGGACCCGGCTGTCACCCCCCATATGTTCAGGAAAATTTTTCACAAAATCAGCGGCGAATTGAGAAATCCGGACATTTAACTCTGTGGAAAATTGCTGGCGCATACATGAATTGGTATGTGCAGTTGAACAATTTTCATAAGTCGGATCGCGCTCTATCACCAGAACAGAACCGTTAAAATCAGGATTTTCAGTCAAGAACCAGGCGGTTGACGCGCCCATTATTGCACCGCCGATAATCACCACATCATAGCTCTTTTTTTCTGGTATGCTGGGCATTTTTACTGCTTCCCCTTCATCATCATATGCCTGTCAGCCTGCCCTATTTGCTGAGAAGCAACAAGCACAGATTTCAGCGCCAATTACCAAAAAAATTCAGCATATTTTTCTGTCACCGGCTTGAAGGATTTGCTATCCCACATAATTTATGTGCTGCGTATAGTGATGGCGTTATGCCCAGCAGATGTGCCATGCCGTTATGCTAAATTTGTCGGGTATGATGAAGAAAGTGAAAAAGGGAAATTATGATGCGTTTTATGTTGGTTGCAGCTGCGCTTTTGTCATTCAGTATGTCTGCACAAGCCGGGGATATCACCAAGGGCGAAAAAGTCTTCAAAAAATGTAAGGCCTGCCATGTGGTAGATAAAGAAAAGAATAAAACCGGTCCGCATCTGGTTGGGATTATTGGTCGTGACGCTGGGTCTGTAGAGAGCTTTAAGCGCTATTCAAAGGCGATGAAGGCCAGCGGTATCATCTGGGATGCTGAGACACTTGATGCCTATCTGGAAAATCCAAAGAAATATCTCAAAGGAACCAAGATGGCCTTTGCCGGTCTGAAAAAAGAAGCAGACCGTCAAAACATCATCGCCTATTTTGAATCCCTTCAATAAAGGTTCATCAAATTGAGGCTTTCAACAACCTGTGTCTTTTGTTGGGCCTATGCTTTTTGTACCAGAAGCCATCTTTTAAGATAGCGTTAAACTGGAGCCACGGGCGATCAATCTTACGCTTGAACGAGTCTCTCTCAAGGGCTCTTGTTTTGCCTCAAGCCAGTCTGCCATTCGCTGTGCCACCTCTTGTCCAAACTCGGCAATATCACAGCTGACCGAAGAAAGCGGAGGCTGGCTGTGTTGGCATTCTTCAATATTGTCAAAACCAATTATCTTCAAATCATGGCCAACCTGACGATCCATATCGCGGCTGCCTGCTAACACACCCAAAGCAACTCTATCATTAAAGCAAATAACAGCTTCTATTTCAGGATGTTGTTTAGCCAGCATATGTGCTGTTTCACGGCCAAATTGATGGCTGGTTGCCCCAAAGAAAAACTGCGGTGTTATCGCGTTTTCTTCTAAAACCGCCTGATAACCAGATAGGCGCTCTTGGGTGATTTTACGCCCCTCTTCACCTCCTACAAAGGCGATATGACGGATATTTTGTGCCAGAAGATGCGCCGTCGCCTCGCGCCCACCTGCTTCATAATCAGGGGCTGAGAATGGGAATAAATCGGTACGGCTATCTAGCTTTCTTAACACCTGCAACGTTGGTACTGACGCCTTGTGACATATATCAAAACTATGTGCATTATCATCATAGGCAGGCGACACAATAAGGCCAGACACCCCATGTTCAACCATCGAGCTGAGCAGCTGTCTTTGTAGGGCAGGCTCTTCATTACTATTACCCAATACAACCATATAGCCGCGTTCAGCCAAAGCCATCTGAACAGAGGTTGCAAATTCAGTGAAAAAGGGATTGCGCAAATCATTGATGATTAAGCCGATCAGACCGGTGGCACTGCCACCGAGATGGGCAGCTGAACGATTATAAACATAATTCAGCGCATCCATCGCAGCGCGCACTTTGTCTCTGGTCTCATTTTTGACAAGCGAGCTGTTTTGCAACACCAAAGAGACAGTCGATTTTGACACGCCTGCTTTTTGAGCAACTTCTATGATAGTGGTCCGGCGTTTCATCGACCTTAGTCAATCCCATGCAATCGCATCAGCTGGTTCATACGTTCAACGGCCAAATCAGGTTGCTTTAACAAACCTGCCTGATCGGCCAGTCTAAAAATATCAGCGTAATGGGTGATATCACGCGCTGATTGCAGACCAGCTGGCATGATAAAGTGAGATTGATAGCCATTCAGCCAAGCCAGAAAAGCAATGCCTGCTTTGTAAAAGCGTGTTGGCGCTTTGAATATCTGGCGCGAAAGGGGCACTGTTGGCCCTAAAAGCTGATGATAGCGCGCACTATCGCCCATTGCCAACGCTTCTAAGGCCTGAGATGCAGCAGGGGCAATTGCGGCAAATATACCGAGCAATGCATGCGAATAATGCTGGCCATCACCTTCAATCAAATCTGCGTAGTTGAAGTCATCACCGGTATAAAGACGCACCTGTTCAGGCAATTGTGCCCGAAAAGCTTCTTCATGCGCCTGATCAAGCAATGAGATTTTAATGCCATCTACCTTGTCTTTATGATCGCTGATTAAGGCGAGCACATTGTCTGATGCTTGTGCAATATCGGTTGTGCCCCAATAACCTGATAAGGCCGGATCAAACATATCGCCTAGCCAATGCAAGATAACCGGCTGGCTGGCTTGCGTGATCAAATCACTATAGAGGCGCAAATAACCATCTGGGTCCGTTTTCAATGCTGGCAACGCACGGCTCGCCATCAAAATCACCTGACCGCCTGCCTTTTCAATATCAGCCATCTGAGAGAGATAAGCTGCGCGTATTTTATCGAGATCACGCAACTCTTCAGCTGCTTTGTGATCTGTGCCGGCACCACATGCAACACGTGGTTTCATCGGATGGGTTTTGGCGGCAGCCATTGTGCGTTCGATCAGCTCTCTTGCCGTTTCCCAATCAACGCCCATGCCGCGCTGCGCCGTGTCCATTGCCTCTGCTAAGCCAAGGCCCTGATCCCACAGCTGCAGTCGAAAGGCCAATGTCGCGTCCCAATCCACAGAAGGGCGACCATCCCAAGGATCACGTTCAGCCAAAGGGTCGGATACCACATGGGCAGCTGCAAAAGCTGTGCGTGTCAATGCAACTTGCGGCGCGCGCACATCAAGAGGTGACCCGCTGAGATGATAGGGTTCAACAACAGCTTTTTCAGTAGGTAATCTTAACTTCATTTTAGCACCTCATTCCTTTGCTGACAGCATGGCCACGGGCAAATCAAATACCAATATGCCATCACGCCCGTTTTCAGCATTTTCAACCAACCGTGCCCCAAGCTTTTGATGGTCAGGATGGTTTTGATATCGTGCCAAGGCATCCCAATCTGAAAAACTGGCAATAAAGCCATGCAGATAACCGCGCTCCATGTGTTCAGGACTTTCTGAACGCCCTGATTGAATAGATACCAAGCCTTCAATCTGACCCTCAATTTTATGGAGCTCTGAAAAAATATCAGCGATCATTGCTGAACTCAGGCTTGGCTTAAATTGGATTAAAACAATATGTTGAATCATGCTGCCGGTCCTCTATGGCTGATACCATCTTTCTGCATCAGGCTAACTGCGTTAGACTGTCTTCCTCAGGCTGTCTACATCAGGCAAGACTATGAGTCCTTTTGATCATATCTGCTGCTTTTTCACCGATCATCATGGCGGTCGCATTGGTGTTCGATGAAATCAGTTGAGGCATGATAGAATTATCAACAATGCGCAGGTTAGAAATACCCTTAAAGCACAATTCAGGATCTACCACCGCTTCTGAATCTATTCCCATCCTGCAGGTGCCAGCCGGATGGTGATCTGTTTTGGCATGCGCACAAGCATAATCAAAATAATCGGCATCACTCTGCACATCAGGGCCTGGTAGACGTTCAGCCTTGATAAAGGGTTTGAGCGCATCTTGTGACATGATATCGCGGGCAAGCTTTAACCCCCGGATTGCCATGTCGCGATCATGGGGATCAGCCCAATAATTTGGATCAATCAAGGGTGCTGCTTTAGGATCAGCAGATGCCAAGCGCACTGTGCCTCTTGAGCGGGGCCGCAAATATGCTGAGTTCAGAGTCACACCGCCATTTTTCATCGCTTCAACACCAGCTTCAATGCCAGAACCAAGGCCAAGATGAAATTGAATATCTGGCGAGCGCGCTTCTGGGTCAGCATACCAAAAACCACCTGTTTCAAATAGGCTGGAGGCCACAGGCCCAGAGCGGCTGATGAGATATTGCAAGCCGGCCAGCACAGACATATGCGGTTTGGCAAAGCGATCATAGGTATGTGGGCCACTACATTCTGCAATCACAAATAAATCCAAGTGATCTTGCAAATTTGCGCCAACAAAGGGCTGGTCAAACTGCACATCAATACCAAGCTGTCTTAATTCATCAGCAGGCCCGATACCCGAGAGCTGAAGCAGGCGTGGTGTCCCGATGGCACCTGATGAAATGATCAATTCTGCATCCGCAGATATTTTGCCAAAACCTGCAAGCTGGACACCCACGGCGCGGCCATTTTCGATCAGAATGCGTTCAACCTCTGCCCCTGTTTTGATGGTCAGATTCGCCCGTTTTTGAGCTGGATTAAGATAAGCTATCGATGCAGATGAGCGCCGTACATAGCGTTGGGTGAGCTGGTAATAGCCGACCCCATCTTGATGGGGACCTGCAAAATCGTAATTACGTGGGATGCCCAACTGGCCAGCTGCTTCAAAATAGGCCTCACAGATAGGCAGAGGGGCTGATGGCTGACTGACCCCGACAGGGCCTCCTTTGCCATGATAGTCATTTTCGAAACTGTCATTATCTTCGCATTTACGAAAATAAGGCAAGACATCATCATAGCCCCAGCCGGTGCATCCCATTTGCCGCCATTCGTCAAAATCCTGTTTATTGCCGCGTGTATAAATTTGCGCATTGATGGATGATCCACCGCCGATAACCTTGGCTTGCGTAAAGCGGATAGACATATTTTTCATATGTTTTTGAGGTACTGTATACCAACCCCAAGAGCCGATACCTTTGGTCATTTTGGCAAAGCCAGCCGGCATATGAAATAAAGGATGGGTATCCTTACCGCCAGCTTCGAGCAGCAGCACATGAACCGATGGATCTTCACTTAAACGCGCCGCCAAAGCTGATCCTGAAGAGCCACCACCAACAATGATAAAGTCATAATTTTGCTGCATGATGCAACCTCTATTCTCTTTTTTACTACAGCTGGCTGATCGACAAGCCACCATCAACCGGAATCACGGCGCCTGTGGAAAAGCCGAGCTGGCCAGTCGCAAGTGCCACCGACACTTGGGCAATATCAGCTGGCTGCCCCCATCTGCGTTGTGGAACCAAACCTGAGGATATAAGCGAGTCATATTTATCTTTTACGCCTGCTGTCATATCCGTCTCGATAATACCGGGGCGCAATTCAAAAACCCCGATATCTGCTTCTGCCAAGCGGGTTGAAAATAAACGCGTCATCATAGAAGCAGCCGCTTTGGAGATGCAGTATTCAGCCCGTTCAACAGACACCATCTCGGCACTGACAGAGGTAATGAAAATCATTGATTGATAATGAGAGGCTGATCTGGAGAGCATTCTTCTGGCAACTTCCTGACTGAGAAAAAAGCCGCCACGCACATTAATATCCAGCACATGGTCAAAATTATCTGGCTGAATATCGAGCATATCGCCGCGCAGCACTGCCGGAACACCAGCATTATTCACAAGGCAGGTAATAGGCCCCATCTCATTTTCAATGTGATCAATCATATCCGAGATAGCCGCGATATTTTTTAAATCATGCTGTACATAAAGCGTTTGATCCCCAAGTTCAGCGCAAGCTGCCTGCACTTCTGAGGTGGTGTCAGCCTGTTCAGCAAGGATCGCAATATTAAAACCAGCAACTTTAAGGGCGTTGGCGATCCCAAAACCGATGCCGCGTTGACCGCCTGTGATAAGGGCTAGAGGTTTCATCAGCTCAACTCCTGTTGAATGATATGTTCTGCGCTTCGCAACGCCAGTGCTGCTATGGTCAGAGACGGATTAACCGCCGCAGATGTCGGCAAAACTGACGCATCTGTTATGTATAAATTAGGATGGTCAAATGATCGGCAGAACACATTGACAACATTGTTTGAGGGATCATCTCCCATCCGAGCTGTGCCCGATTGGTGTGACGGGGTTTTCCGGTCAAAGGCCTTAGATAAGATAATGGGATAGCCTGCCTGCTTCAGTTTTGCACGAAACCGCTGGACTAGCGCGTCATGTGCGGCTTTATTTGAACGTGTCCAATTCAGCTTAATCTGGCCGTTTTTCAGTGTCACACGGCTCTCGGGATCTGGCAAATCCTCGCTCATCAGATAAAAATCAACAGAACGTTTGGCAATCCAATGTGCCAGAAATGACGGCAAGCCAGAATTGGCAGCCAAAATAGGGCCGGTAATTTTGCCGAGCAGCTGAACATTGCCCAATGGCGCGTTATTCGGGCCACCAGATTTATAAAAATCATTCACCATCACTGTTTTTTGATAAATGGCTTTGTTCTTGCGCAGAGGGTGCAAGGCAAGCATCGCCGTAGCGTTATGATTCATAAAATGCCTGCCCAGCTGGTCGCTGCTATTTGCGAGGCCTGCTGGAAAATCATCATTGGCAGAAGCTAATAATAATGCGGCAGACTGGACGGCCCCTGCTGCCAGAATGACCAGAGGTGCACGCCAATGGTCTGTCTGATTGTTTTGTTTGACCTCAACAGTGCTTATCCGCCCATCGCGAGAGGCATTTAGACGTGTGACATGGCACCCTGTTTCCAGATGAACATTTTGATAGGACAGTGCTTTTTGCAGGCCAATGCTCTGCGCATCCATTTTGCCGCCATCAATGTCAGGAAAAGCATCCCATGTGGTCTGGCCGCCAGCCAACCATTTGTCGATATCCACACCCAGCGGCAGGCTGACAGGATGCAGACCCACCTGTGCTAATCTTCTGCGCAAATCCGCAATGTCAGCTTCATCTGGCACTGGCGGGAAATCATATGAACCTGAATGAGGTGGCTCGGTTGGATCATCGCCTGTCTCACCGCGCACCTGATAGAGATGTTCTGCCTTCTGATAAAAAGGCTCTAAATCTGCATAAGATATTGGCCAACCGGGCGTCTGGCCATCCAGATGTTGAATTGGGTCAAAATCACAGGCCCGATAGCGAATTAAAACCGCGCCATAGAATTTTGAATTTCCGCCTACATAATAATAATTACCAGGGTTAAAAGGGCGGTCATTTTCATCGAGCCACTGCTCGTCTGAACGATAGATGCCTTCACCAAAAATAGCCTGCGGATTTCTAGCCAAATCAGAAGCAGCTATCTGCTCACCACGCTCTAAAATGACAATTTTTTGACCTGTATGTGCCAATGCCGCGGCCATGGTGGCGCCACCCATGCCAGAACCGATGATGATGATATCTGCGTCTTTCATGGCACGTTATTTTCTACCTATTCACGCCATCGCTCAGATAAGGTTAATCGCCTATGCGGTCTTCAGTTTCAGGATCGAAAAGAACAGCCTTTTCCATATTAATGGCAAATTCAAAGCTGTCACCGCTCTTTAAGGCCAGATCCCCGCCAAGACGCGCAATCACATCGCGCCCACCAAGTGTCATGGTAACAAATGTATCGGACCCAGCAGGTTCTGTGACTGAAATCTGGTTTTTAAATGCGACGATATTTTTCGATTTGCGGTCAGTCCGATCTGGGTCAGTGATCGCTTCCGGACGAATACCCAGCAACACTTCTTTACCATCCCAGCTATCAAGGCCGGTTTGTGACAAAGCCAGACTCTGCATATTCCCTGCGGCATCTGAGACCAGCGCAGCTGCTTTTTTGCCTTTGACCTCAATTTTTGCAGGCATGATATTCATCGCCGGGCTGCCCATAAAGCTGGCCACAAAGATATTGGCAGGCTTGTCATAAATCTCAGCAGGGGTGCCCAGCTGCTGAACATAGCCATTATTCATCACCGCAATACGAGTTGATAGAGTCATCGCCTCAATCTGATCATGGGTCACATAGACAATGGTGGTTTTGATTTTTTCATGCAGCTTTTTAATTTCTGTGCGCATATCCACACGCAATTTGGCATCCAGATTGGACAGCGGCTCATCAAACAAAAACACATCCGGATTACGCACCAACGCCCTGCCCATTGCCACGCGCTGGCGCTGGCCACCGGACAATTGGGCTGGTTTTCTATTGAGCAGCTGGTCGATTTGCAACAGGCTAGCCACCTCAGCTAAGGCTTTATCACGTTCAGGTTTGGGCACATTATGCATTTCCAGACCAAAGGTAATATTCTGGCCAACCGTCATATTCGGATAGAGCGCATAGCTCTGGAACACCATCGCAATATTGCGGTTTGACGGGTGCACATTATTCACCACCCGATTATTAATCGCGATATCGCCAGAGGTTAGATTCTCCAGTCCGGCGATGATATTGAGCAAGGTGGATTTGCCACAGCCAGACGGACCGACCAGCACCAGAAATTCGCCTTCTTCAATTTCAATATCAATATTGTGAAGGACTTCGACCGGCCCGTAGGATTTGGTTACATTTTTGATATTCAGAAAACCCATCTGATCAGCCTTTCACAGAACCCGCCATCAGACCGCGCACGAAATAGCGGCCGGCAACGATATAAACGACAAGCGTTGGCAGGGCTGCCAGAATGGCACCTGCAAAATGAACATTATATTCTTTTACCCCGGTGGATGATTGCACCAGATTATTCAGCGCAGCGGTCATCGGTTGCTCTTGCCCTCCAAACGACACACCAAACAGAAAATCATTCCAGATATTGGTGAATTGCCAAATCACACACACCACCGTAATCGGCCCAGATACAGGCAGCATGATACGCCAGAAAATCCGGAAGAAGCCTGCGCCATCTATCATGGCAGCACGGACCAGTTCGGTTGGAAAAGAGGCATAATAATTGCGGTAATAGAGGGTAGAAAATCCAATACCATAAACCACATGCACCAAAATCAGGCCACCGACTGAGCCAGACAGACCCAGCTTGCCAAGCACCATCGCCATCGGGATCAAGACGATCTGAAAGGGAATGAAACAAGAGAACAGCATCAGACCAAAGATGATCGTATCCCCTTTGAAACGCCATTTGGTCAAGACATAGCCATTTAAGGCACCGATAATCGATGAGATCACCACCGCCGGTATCACCATCACCAGCGAATTGATGAAATAAGGGCGAAGACCTGTTGGCTCAACCCCAATCTGAGCTGTGGACCAGGCCTTTAGCCAGGGCTCAATCGTCCATTGATCTGGCAAAGCCATCATATTGCCACCGGTGATCTCAGAGAGCGGCTTGAGCGAATTGGCCAGCATCACAAAAAGCGGGACCAAATAAAACAGGGCAAAGACCAGAAGCACAACATAAATGAAGACCATCGTCGCGCGGTTGTTGCGCACGGCGGTATCTTGAGAGGCGACACTCATGACTGCTTCTCCCTTGTTTCTGCATAAAGATAGGGGATCATAATCGCCGCTATCGTCATCAACATAATCACAGCAGATGCAGCCCCAATACCCATCGAGTTACGTGTAAAAGTGTAGGAATACATGAAGGTCGCGGGCAATTCGGTCGATCGGCCTGGCCCGCCCCCTGTCAGTGCAATGATCAAATCATAAGATTTAATCGCCAGATGGGCCAGGATCACAAAAGATGATAAAAAGGCAGGCCGAAGCATCGGAATGACAATACGCCGATAGAGATTCCAGGCAGAAGCACCATCTATCTGAGCTGCTTTTAAAATCTCATTATCAATGCCGCGCAAGCCAGCTAAGAACATCGCCATGACAAAGCCTGAGCTCTGCCAGACCGCTGCAATGACAACGGTATAAATGGCAAAATCACGCTCTTTGATCCATCTGAACTCAAAGCTCTCCCAACCCCAGAGATGCATGGTATTTTCAAGCCCGATACCCGGGTCTAAAATCCATTTCCAGGCTGTACCTGTGACAATGAAGGACAAGGCCATCGGATAGAGATAAAGCGGGCGCAAGACCCCTTCACCGCGAATTTTTTGATCTAAAAAAACAGCCAGTGTCAGACCAATTGCTGTGCAGATAGCAATATAAAGAGAGGCAAAAATACCCAGATTGGTAATCGACACCCACCAGTGCGATAAATCCCAGAGCCGGATATAATTTTTCAGCCCCACCCAATCATAATTGGGCAGCATACGCGAATTGGTAAAGCTGAGATAAAGAGTGAAAAGAATAAAGCCGTAAACAAAAAGAGCAGTTGTCGCGATAGAAGGCGAGAGCACAAGCTTTGGCAACCAGACCTGAAGGCGTGTTTTAAAGTCAGGTTTTTCTATAGATTGAGACATAGCCGACCCTAGCCAGTAGCGATAAAAAAAGAGAAATGAAAAGAGAGGGCAGGCCTAAATCCTGCCCCCAATTTTAAGAGATAGGCTTACATTGCGCCTTCAACTGCACTGACCAGCTCTTCAGCAGCTGTTTTCGCGTCATACTCACCATTGAAATGTGCGGTTACAACGTCATAGATAGCGTTCTTTACCGCTGCACGGTTTGCATGGCCATGTGCCATTGAGCCAACCAATGTGCCTTTGTCTGAAGCAGCAGCCAGTTCGGCCATGCCCTTCTTACCACAGGCATCAAATGCATCATTTGGCACGTCTGTACGCGCAGGGACTGACCCTTTTACCACGTTAAAGGCTGACTGGAATGATGGTGACATAATCGCCGCAGCCATCGCACCCTGATCCGCCATCGCGCCTGCATCTGTTACACCAAACATGGCGAACTGATCAGAGTTGAATGATACGGTGCCAGCTGAACCTGGTACACGGAAGCACAGGAAGTCTTTGTTTGGCTCTTTGCCAGCATTCAGGAATTCACCCTTTGCCCAGTCACCCATGATCTGGAAGGCAGCATCGCCATTGATCACCATGGCTGAAGCCAGGTTCCAATCGCGACCTGAGAAGTTTTCATCAACATTAGCGCGCAAAGTGGCCATGCGGTTGAACGCTTCTACCATTGTGTCTGAACCAAGTGCAGCTGAATCCAGCTCTACAAAAGCCTTTTTGTAGAATTCTGCACCACCTGTTGACAGCACGACACCATCAAACATGGTGGCTTCCTGCCATGCCTGACCACCATGGGCCAGCGGGGTCTTGCCAGCGGCCTTTACTTTGGCCATGGCTGCTTCGAATTCTGCCCATGATTTTGGCTCAGAGATACCCAGATCATCCAGAATCTTCTTGTTTGCCCAGACCCAGTTGGTTGAGTGTACGTTCACCGGAGCTGAAATCCAGTTACCATCGCTCTTGGCAAAAGCCTGCAGGGCTGCTGGTACAACCGCATCCCAACCTTCTTTTGCCGCCACGTTATTCAGGTTCGCCAGCGCGCCTTGCTCTGCCCAATCCAGAATGTCAAAACCCAGCATCTGAACAGCTGTTGGTGGGTCACCTGCTGTTACGCGTGCACGCAATGTGGTCATCGCAGCTTCACCGCCGCCACCAGCAACTGGCATGTCGACCCAGCCGATACCCTGGCCCTGCAGATCGTCTTTCAGGACGTTCAGCGCTGCCGCTTCACCACCTGAAGTCCACCAGTGCAGAACTTCTACATCACCTGCTTTGGCCATGCTTGTTGATGCCATCAGCATCGCGGCAACAGCCAGTTTCTTGTTAATTAATCTACGCATTTTGTATCCTCCCAAATTAGCGTCGAACATATACTCTGAATATCTTCAGAGTTCTTTCACCCAAGGTGCTCTGGTTTTGCCAATGCGCATAACCATCGTTTTCACCTCAAGGAATTCTTCTAGACCATAGGACCCGATTTCGCGCCCTTGGCCGGATTGTTTCATTCCCCCGAATGTCAGCTCTGGAAAGCCATCCATCCAAGTGTTGGTCCAAATGGTCCCAGCTTGTGCCCGCCTGCCAAATTCCAGACAATTATGGACATCATCACTCCACACCCCCGCTGATAAACCAAAGCTGATATTATTTGTAAGGGCAATTGCTTCTTCCATATTTTGGAAAGTCAAAATTGATAGCACTGGGCCAAACACCTCTTCGCTGGCGATAGCCATGTCGGGGCTGACATCTCCGATAATCGTGGGTTGATAGAAAGCCCCTTCAAGGCCTGGCACAGATAAAAAATCTCCGCCCAATTTGATATCAGCCCCTTCTGAGACAGCTTCTTGAATACAAATATGGATCTTTTGCTGATGTTCTGGCGTGATGATAGCGCCAACTTGGGTATCTGGATCCAGCGGATCTCCAAATGCAACTTTCTTAGATAATGCGACGATTTTCTGCGTGAGCTTCTCTGCGATATCTTGATGGACAATGATACGGCTGCTGGCATTACAGCATTCCCCCTGATTGAAATAAACGCCGAAAGTGATAGCATCTGCTGCCGCGTCTAAATCTGCATCCGGGAATACCACCTGCGGGTTCTTGCCACCTAATTCGAGCGCCAATTTCTTTAAGGTGGCAGAGGCTGAAGCAGAGACTGCTTTGCCAACAGCGGTTGAACCAGTAAAGCTAACCATATCAACATCAGGATGGCTGGTAAGCATATGCCCGACCGGATCGCCATATCCCAAAACGATATTCACCACCCCGGCCGGCAAGCCTGCTTGCATCGCCAATTCACCCAAGATCACTGTCGAACTTGGCGCCATCTCTGATGGCTTGACCACGCAAGTACAGCCCGCCGCCAGCGCAAAGGGAAGCTTTTGGCTGAGGATCCAAAATGGGAAATTCCAAGGCGTGATAACAGACACCACCCCAATTGGTTCTTTGAGCACAATACCCAGAATATCGCTGCCAAGTGTGTTATGGCTGTCGCCTTTCAAGGTGCGGGCAAGCGAAGCCGCATAACGCCAAAGGTCTGCCGCGCCTTGTGCTTCACCGCGTGACTGGCTGATGGGCTTGCCGCTTTCCAGCGTATCCATTCGGGCAATGCGTTCTGCATTTTCCTCAATCAAATCTGCAATCTTTAAAAGATATCCAGCACGTTCTTTGGCTGATAACCGGTTCCAAATACCACTGTCAAAACAGGATCGCGCCGCTTTAATGGCTGCTTCTGTCTCAGCAGAACCACCTTTTGCAGAACGGCTGACCAGCCTATTATGGGCTGGCGACCAGCGCTCAAACATCTCATTTGAATGTGCGCTTTGCCATTGTCCATCAATCAGATGGCGGCCTTCAAACACCTCGGTCGGCAGACCGTCGTCAACAGCTGAAATAATCCGCATATCTGTCATGATATTGAAATTCCCAATTTATACATGATGCTAATCACCTGAAAAATGCGCCGGCCTTTTGCCACGAAAGGCGGTAATGCCTTCTTTAATATCATCACTGGCCGCTATCGCCGCGCTTCCTAACGCCTCAATCAGCGCGCCGCTATCTTCACCAACACCTGCATGTATCATCCATTTGTTGATTTCTACTGAGCGTGGCGACAGCGCTGACACAGCCTGCGCCATTTCAAAAGCAGTATCAAAAGCCGTCTCTGATATTTCCGCTACAAAGCCAGCCTGATGCGCGCGCTCGGCGGTCAGGCGGCGGCCAAATAACGCCATTTCTTTTAGCATGGCCTCTGGCAGCAAACGCGCCAAGCGCTGGCTCCCCGACCAGCCAGGCACCACCCCAACACGTGCTTCTGGCAAGGCAAGGCTGGCCTTGCTTGACATCACACGTATGTCACAGGCAGTAGCGAGCTCTAATCCGCCGCCAAAACACGCCCCCTCAATCACCGCTACGGTTGGCAGACTTAATCGGGCAAGCCTGTCAAAAATACGATGACCATTACGCACCCAATGGCGGGCAAATTGCGCAGGCGTTAAATCTGCCCACTCAGCAATGTCTGCCCCTGCACAAAAAGCACGATCACCCGTTGCGGTAACCAACAAAGCGCGCAATTTTTGGTCATTTTCAATCTGCTCTAAATAGCTCGCCATCTGCTCTAACATCGGCACCGTGAACGCGTTAAGCTTTGCCGGATTGTCCAACTTTATCTCTGCAATATTGTCATGATAAATCAGATGTAACTGGCTCATGGTGTCCACCCCATCGGATCATGCGATAACAAGGATAAGGGCATAAGTTTTGCATTTTCTGCTATTTTGAGACGGCCATTTGATGCGGCAATGATATCACGTTCCGCATTGATGCCTGGCATAATCTCTGTGACCACAAGACCATCTTTGGTCAGGGCGATCACACAACGTTCAGTGATATATAGCACCTCTTGGCCTTTTTCCTGGGCTTGTTTACCAGAGAATGTCACATGCTCCACCTGGTCCACAATTTTCGGAAATTTACCAGCCTTTACCACTTCCACAGCTTGTGGGGTGACAGACAAGCCAGCAGCGGCTTCAAACTGACCTGAAAAGACGATTTTGCGCGCATGTGATGTGATATCTACAAAGCCGCCACATCCCGCCGTAAGATATGGTTTTTTCCCAAGCTTTGAGACATTCACATTGCCATCTAAATCAATTTCTAAAAAGGATAGGAACGACACATCAAAGCCGCCGCCTTGAAAAAAGGCAAATTGTTGCGGCGACGGCACGAACCCATCTGCATTAGAAGCACAACCAAAAGCAAAGCCGGTCATTGGCACGCCGCCAACCGCCCCTTGTTCAATCACCCATGTGACCGCCTCTGGATGTTTTTCCTCTAGCAGAATACGCGGGACCATGGCCGAAATACCAAAGCCTAAATTCGCCACCATACCTGATTTCAGCTCCATGGCTGCGCGTCTGGCCACGATTTTTTCGACGCCATATTCTGGCAGCTCAAAACTGTCGAAAGGCTGCATAATTTGACCTGATATAGCTGGGTCATAGGGTGTTTCGCAGGTTTGTTTTTGATCTGGGTCTAGAACGATTAAATCGACAAGATGGCTGGGGATGCGCACATCATGCGGCCGCAAGCTGCCCGCTTTGGTTACGCGTTTCACCTGGGCAATCACCAGCCCGCCATTATTGCGTGTGGCAATGGCTTGTTCTAAGCCGCCCAGATATGCCCCTTCTTCTTCATAGGTGAGATTGCCACGCTCATCTGCGGTTGTTGCGCGTAAAATGCACACATCTGGGTCAATATTTGGAAAATGCAGCCAGGTTTCACCCGCAAATTCAACACGCGCTACAATCGGCGCAGCCGCCCCCGCCTCGTTCATTGCACAGCCTTCGCGCGCAGGATCAGCGAAAGTATCCATCCCGACCTTGGTCAAAACACCAGGCCGACGCATTGCTGATTCGCGGTGCATATCAAACAAAATACCAGAGGGCACATTATAGGCTGCCACTCTGTTTTCAACCACCATCTTCCAGATTTCTGGCATCGGCAGGCTGGATGGCCCAGATGGATAGGACCCACCCAAAATGCGGCTGATAAGGCCATCTTTTGCTAAATGATCGATGCCCTTTACGCCGTACATATCACCAGCAGCAATAGGATGGATCATGGTCAAATTATTTGGCGCTGACTGCGCATCAAAGCGCGCGCCTATCGCTGCCAACACCAAATCAGGGCAACCCAAAGCAGATGAGGAAGAGACTGTTACAACCGCGCCATCTTTAATGCGGGCCACTGCATCTTGCGGTGAAACAAGCTTAGACATCACAGACCCTCATAATGGACGCGTTGCTGTTGTCCGGTCGCTGCAGCTGCGCGTACCGCCAGCGCAACCGCCAGTGATTTCACCCCATCAGGACCAGTGGCAGCTGGTGTGCCCTTTCCAGCGACCGCATCAACAAATCGACCCACCCCATAGATATAAAGATTGTGATCAGAAAAAGAGACATCCTGTTGCCCTGCCTCATGAACCAGCGAAATCGTACCCACAGGTTGCTGAGTCATCACGCCAGAGGCAAAAATAGACCCTTTTGTGCCATGCACCTCAAGGCCGCTGCCTGCAAAAGGATGGGTGAAACTCTCATGAGTCATGACCATCGCACCAGACGGCATACGCCACACAGACATCGCGCTATCCTCGACACCCTCACCCATGCCGGATGCCGCCATTTGGGCCACAACCTCTATTGGATCCTCATCGAGCAAGAAGCGGGTGACATCTGCATCATGGACAGTGATATCTGGGATCACACCGCCGCCAGCAGCCGCATCATTGATCCGCCAGCCCTGCAAATGAACAGGCAGGTGAACCGCATGGAAAATACGCAAAGACAACACAGTGCCAATTTGACCAGAGGTGATAATTTCTTTGATTGCCTGATGACTGCCTGAACAACGTAGATGGTGATTTGTGGCAAAAACAACCCCAGCTTCGTCTGCGGCACGCACCATATCAGCAGCGTCTTTCACTTCCATTGCCAGCGGTTTTTCGCATATGACATGCTTCCCAGCCTCAATGGCCATCATTGCCTGAGAGAGATGTTTTTCATTTGTTGAAGAAATATAGACCGCTTCTACTGCATTGTCTGACAAAGCCAGATCCAAATCATCAAAGCCTTGAGCGATTTGATGAGATGTCGCAAATTCAGCAGCCCGCTCAGCAGTGGTAGAATATACCCAAGCAATCTGGTTATCTGCCTGTGCACGAATCGCATCAATCATATATTGTGATGCAATCGTGCTCGCGCCAATCAAACCCCACCTCATAAAAATCTCCAATATTTATCTGTTGTTCAATTGCTTACTGCCAATTTGCACCCATGTGAACCGAAATTTTGGAACGGTCCAAAATTAAAGCTAAAACGTGTCATCATCGCTTGTCAATATCACATATGAAATTTCTACCTTTTGGAAGAGGGTGTGCTGGGTTGATACATTTATTTGGAAAATGTAGCCTTGAATATAGCCACCAACCAAAGAGGTCAGCTATGCGTTTCGGGGTGCTGGGCGATGCAAAAATCGCGCGTCAAAAATTATTGCCTGCCATTCAAAATGCCGGCCATCAGGTCACGCATCTCGGGCGGCGCGACCCGTCTTTGGGGGCTAATCCCATCTGGGGTGATATAATTCTGATGGATTATGAGGCGCTGATTGCCTGCCCGGATATTGATGCCATCTATAACCCGCTGCCAAATCATCTGCATGCACCCCTGACCATCAAGGCACTTGAAGCAGGCAAGCCGGTCTTATGTGAAAAGCCGATTGCGCTCAGCCTTGATGAATTGGATGCGATTGAAGCTGCCAGCCGGACCTCTGGCTGTTATGTCTATGATGGCATCATGATACGCCACCATCCGCAATGGCAGTGGCTTGCCGCACTCGATATTGGACGTGCAACCCAAATTCAGGCCCATTTTTCCTATGCCCCGCAAGCCGATGATAACATCCGCAATGTAGCAAAATGGGGTGGCGGTCCGGTCTGGGATATCGGCGTCTATTGCGTGATGGCCGGGCTTTTGCTGTTTGACGGCAAACCGCGCCTCATCTCGGCCAACCGTACCCCTGCAGAAAAACATGATGTTGAAGAGGCCGCAATAGCTTTGCTTGATTTTGGTAAAGGGCAAACCCTGACCATGAGCGTTTCAGCGGCCAGCAGCTTATCGCAGATGGTGCGTGTTGTCGGGACAAAAGGCTGGGCCCAACTGGATGTGCCTTTCAATCCCCCTGAAGAGGCATGCGCCCATTATGGGTTATTAAAAGATGGCAAAGAGACTCTGCTCAGCTGTGGCCAGCCCATCGGTTTTCCGGCCTGTGATCAATATCAGCTGATGGTCGAGGATTTTGTTGAGGCGATAAATAAAAACAAGCCAGCTGATTTGAGCCAGTCACGCGCGCTTATAGAGATATTGGGCCAAATTAATCAGACTAAATAATAAGGCCAAATATTCAGGCCAAAAATAAGACAGGTTTTTCAGGGTAAACCGGCGGTTGTCAGCTCTTAGCTTTTGGCTTTCAGCCCACGTGCCTTCGCGCCTTGTTTCTGCGTTTCAAACGCCTCAGCACCAAGCAAATCACTCAGCATCTCTGCGCGCAAATTCACCAGTTCAGGGGCCACAGACCCAGCTTCACGCAGCCCTTCGATACGCGCCTGGCCTGCTAGCTTTTTGGTGACCTGATGAGGCTGAACACGGCTCATAAAATCGCAATCCACCACTTTTGTTTTGGTGATAACCCCTGCCAAAATAGCGGCCTGATACAAAGCTGCGCCCCTATCGGTGCGGGTAATGACAGAATTAAAGCCTGGATCTGTCTTGCTTTCTTCTCTGTTTGGAGAGGCCCCATCCCAAGCATCCCCTGCCACAATATCGGCTGCTTCCCCAATGCCGTCTGGACAAATTTTACATCTGAGCGGCATGGCCCATTGGCTTTCATCCTCGCCCCAGAAATCAAGGTAATGGAAGGTTGTTTGACCGCCATCTTGATAGGTCAGGCTGGTTGGCCCGGGGCAGCCAAAGCCGCGATAGCGTACATCGCTTAACCCCTCTTCAGACAGCCCATGATCAGATAAAAAGGTGCGGAATGACTGGTCTGGCTGAAACCCGCCACATAGCATGGTGAGCCAGTAAGTGATACGCGCATTCACCCTCTCATCATGATGCGCCAGATTGCGCAAGGCGTTTAAATCACAAGGCTTTGCCACGATGGCAAATCGCTCATTTGAGGATAGTACATCTTCTATATCAATCAGCGCGGCTGTTGGGCCATAGCGTGAGCCAGAGGCGGTCAAAATCTCTTCTTGTGTTCTGCTGATGGTGGCGATACCGAAATTTGCCGGTGCTGAGACGCCATCTGCAGCGCGCACATGCACAATACCATCTACCAGATCTGCAGAGAGCAGATAACATGAAAGAATGGTGAGAATCCCTGCTGTTGAGGCTTCATAGCGCACCTTATCATCAGCGGCATAGGCCAGACTCATTTCATGATAAGGCCCCCAAACGATGTCTTGATGGGGCGCCTGTTTGGCTGTTTCAACAGACAGACCCTCAACGCGCAGAGATGGGCAAGTCTGGCGGACTCGTGCCATATGCTGATCTTGAAATCCATCTTTAGCAAAGGGCCGCAAATCCCCGTCTGCACCGCGACCCATCTCAATCTGTTCAGGATTCAGTGCGGCACATAATCCGCACCCCAGACACATCTTATCGTCAATAATTTTATGGAGCTCAGCGACCGCAGACATTAGGCCTGCCATCTGCCTGTCGCAATAAAAGCGGTATTGCGATAATCTGCTTTGCCATAGGGGTAGGGCTGATAATCAGTGGTCATGACCATACCGCCTGCGGCACGCAACACCGCATCACCTGCGGCTGTATCCCATTCCATGGTCGGCCCGAAACGCGGATAGACATCTGCTGCGCCTTCTGCCACCAGACAGAATTTCAAAGACGAGCCAATGGATTTGGTCTCAGTGATCTGATGCTTTGCCAGCCAATGATTGGTGGCCTCATCGCGGTGAGAGGCAGATGCCACGGCCACCGCCCCTGTTGCTGGCACATCACGCACGCTGAGCAGCTGTGTGTGGCCATTGGTGATTTTAAGAGCCTGATGCCCGGCCACGCCCATATAAAGCGCATCAAAGGCCGGTGCATAAACCAGCCCCATAACAGGCACGCCATTTTGGATAAGACCAATATTGACCGTGAAGCTGCCTTGCCCGTCTGGTTTTAAGAATTCCTTGGTCCCGTCGATGGGATCAACCAGAAAAAAGAGCGGTGCGACATCCAGCTGATGAGAAGCCGCATTTTCTTCTGAGATGACCCGAATATCGGGTGCTGCCTTGGCCAAGGCTGGCAGCAAAATAGCTTCTGCTGCTTCATCTGCTTCACTGACCGGCGATCCATCTGGCTTCAGCCGTGCTGAGATTTTGCGCTTATGGATCGCCATAATCACCGCCCCTGCCTCATAAAGCGCAGGTTTGAGTGTGTTGGCCAATTGCTCCAGATAAGAGATTGTTAACTCTTGTGCCATCTGTTTTGCCTTAGCTGTTTTGTCCTAACTATTAAGTCCTAACCATTCAGGCCAATAAGGCCAAGCTGTTCGAGTTTCAAGATGACCTGCTGAGCACAAAAATCCACATCCACCCCGACAGTATCAAGGCGTAATTCAGGTGTTTCCGGTTCTTCATAGGGATCAGAAATGCCTGTAAATTCCTTGATTTTACCTGCACGGGCCAGCTGATAGAGCCCTTTGCGGTCACGCTTTTCACATTCTTCTAAGGACGTGGCAATATGGATTTCAACAAAGGCGCCATAGGCCTCTACATCTGCTCTGACCGCTTGTCTGGTTTGGGCGTAAGGGGCAATAGGCGCACAAATCGCAATGCCGCGGTTTTTAGTAATTTCAGAGGCCACAAAGCCGATACGCCTGACATTTAAATCACGATGTTCTTTTGAAAAGCCCAGCTCTGAAGACAGGTTTTTGCGGACAATATCCCCATCCAGCAAAGTCACAGGCCGGCCACCCATTTCCATTAATTTGGTGCGCACCGCATTTGCAATAGTCGATTTGCCAGAACCAGAAAGACCGGTAAAGAGCAAGGTGAAACCTTGTTGTGCACGCGGCGGATGAGACGCCCGCAATTGCGTG
>JBMHDN010000012.1:0-100243 GCA_049889355.1 Puniceispirillaceae bacterium (SeqCode) | reverse complement strand
CTCACAGCCGTGATATCGGCGGTGGTGGTGGTTGAGGCGGTCGTCAGATTATAATTGCGCGCATCATCCCCTGATAGTGAGAAACCAGAGAAGGTCACCGTCTTGCCAGAGCCGACATTAGCATCAGCAACGCTCGCAGAGCCGCCGGTGAGGGACACATCATCACCAGACAAGATGCCAGAGAGGCTGCCTTGATTGGAGAGGGTAGCCGCGGTGTTCTGGTTGTATGTCTTATTATTGGCAGACGGCGCAGAGAGGCTCAAGCTCACAGCCGTGATATCGGCGGTGGTGGTGGTCGAAGAGGTGGCAAGCGTATAGTTCGCGGCTTCATCACCTGTGAGGCTATAGCCAGAGAAAGTGACGGTCTTACCAGAGCCGACATTGGCATCTGCAAAGCTGGCAGAGCCGCCAGTCAGCGAGACATCATCACCAGAAAGAATACCAGAGAGGCTACCCTGATTAGAAAGGGTAGCTGCCGCAGACTGATCATAGGTCTTGTTGCTGGCTGTTGGGGCCGACAGGCTCAAGCTCACAGCGGTGATATCAGCGGTGGTGGTGGTTGAGGCGGTCGTCAGATTATAATTGCTCGCATCATCCCCTGATAGTGAGAAACCAGAGAAGGTCACCGTCTTACCAGACCCGACATTGGCATCTGCAAAGCTGGCAGAGCCGCCGCTAACCGATACACTATCGCCATCGATCAGCCCAGAAATAGTGCCTGAGCTGCTCAAGCTGGCTGCGGTGTTCTGGTTGTATGTCTTATTGTTCGCGGTCGGCGCAGAGAGCGTGACATCCTTGGCCGTGATGGTGCCGAGATTTCCAGATGCGCTCGTGCTCGCCAGTTGATAGCCATAAATCGGCGTGCTGCCCCGGCTGGCGCTCGCAATCGCAATCCCGCTTGCGGTTATCTGTTTGTTGCTCCCCACATTCGCATCTGCGAACTGACCAGAACCCACAGTCGCACTGACACTATCATTTGTACGCACACCGTTTAGCGTCAAATCTGCGCTGCTCAGGCTGGCATTGGTATTGCCGTCATAGGTTTTTGTCGGGCCAGAGCGCAGTCCAGCGGTTATGGTTGGGGCGAGGCGCAAGAGCAGGCCATTATCGCTTGCGCTACCTTGCACGGTGGTGCTGCCATATTGGGCATTATATTGGATAAATTCTGGGCTCAGGCTGCGCAGCTGGTTTGAATCCTCATCATTCGTCCATAAAAGATAGCGCCCGCTCGCATGTGTTGGGTTCAAGGCAGAGGCGGAACTGGATTGGTTGATGAAATAAGGGCTTGAGATATTAATCGCATTGCCAGTGGCTGAGGCGATAAGGCGACCAGCTGAGCGCAAAATTGTACCATGACCAGAGCTGGCACCTGCCTGCACAATATTAATCGTGCCAGCTGTAATGTTATTCAGCGTAATATCGCCATTGGCACTGTAAGTTTTGCCAGACCCTGAGCGTAATTCCAGCAAGACTGCACCTGCACCTGCATTTAAGCTTGTGCCATCAGCGAGGGTGAGAACAGCATCACCTGTCAGCCGCTCATTATCGACAACCCCATTTGAGAGATGATCATTAGCAATCAGGGTAATATCCCCGCCATCAGTGGTAATATTCGCGCTCACTTCAACAGAGCGGCCGGCTTGGAGGGTTAAATCGCCAGCTGAATTATTAGCACTCACCTGAATAGCTGTGGTGAGTTTGATATCATTAGAGGCCTGCAAGGTGACATCTGTACCGCGTTTCAGCTGGTCTGCGATTTCATGGGCATTTATTACCACATCAGCGCTTTGAAGGTCGGAATAGCTGTTGGCAGTGGCGAGGGCATAGCCACCGCTGAGGTGACTGGCCCCAAGCAAGACAACTGCGCCTGACTGGCTGTGCATATTGCGATACCAGCCATCCATTTGGCTGGTGCCTACTGCCAGCCTGTCGCCTGTGTCATTCAAGGCGATAGATTGGCCAAATCTGTCGCCGCTCTCTATCGCATCAAGGGCCAGGCCATTACCGCTGCTGTGGTTGCTGCCGATGATATTTTGCAAGGTCGCATTGGCAAACTGATCATCGCTAAAGCTGAAAATATAGACCGCGCCCGTATCTGTGTGACCATTTGCGTTATTTTCGCCATCATCAAATTGGGCGCCAACCGCCAGCCTATCGCCATCACCATCTAGCGCAACAGATGAACCAAACTGATCGCCATCTTCCAAAGTCGGCACATTCACATCCTGGCCTGCACCATAGCTGAAGCCGAGCGTGTTATAGAGCGCGCCGCTGGTGAAATCGGTTGAGGCAAATTGGAAGAGATACACAGCCCCTGTGTCGGTGTTTTTATTATCGCCTGCATCATCATGGGGTGCGCCGACGGCCAGCCGGTTGCCATCCCCATCTATTGCAACAGAACGCCCGAAGCGATCCTGATCACTCAGCGAGGCGATCGCGATATCATTTGTATTGCCGTAATCCCGGCCAATCCGGCCAACCAGAGACCCGTTTGAGAAATTGCCATTCTGAAAACCGAAGAGATAAACCGCCCCGATATCATTAAAATCATCTTTATCACCATCATCACCGATAGCGCCAACAGCCAGCAAATTTGCATCATCTGATAAAGCAAGTGAGGCACCGAATAAATCATTGGCCCCAAGTGTTGAAACGCCCAGATTATTGCCCCCTGAATAGCCAGAGCCAAGCGTTGCGCTCAGGCTGGGTGCAGAAAAGCTGGTATCAGAGAAGCTAAAGAGATAGACCGCTCCTGAATCGGCCGGGCCTGAATTGCCCTCACTCAGCACAGCGCTTACCGCTAAGCGATCGCCATCACCATTCAGCGCAACTGATTCCCCGAAACGGTCATCTGTAGCCAGGCTGGATAAATCATAATTATCCCCGCCTGTGTAGCCCTTACCAATGATGGATTCCAGCACAGCCCCGCCATAATTTGTATCTGTGAAGCTGTAGAGGAAGACTGCACCTGAACTATCGCCTGCATTATTCATGCCGCGATCAGCGGGCGCACCAACAGCCAAAAGCGTGGCATCGCTGTTTAGGGCAACACTTGTGCCCGCTTCATCACCGCTATTCCAGTCGTCATTTGTCGGGTGAGAGGGGGCCTGATAATCTGCTCCGATAATCCCGACTAATTCGCCATTTGTGAAAGCGTTATCGCTAAAGCGGAACAAATAAACAGCCCCTGTATTGGTCAGGCTGGCATCATTGTTAAAGCCATTTGCCTCAGCAGCGCCAACGATCAGGCGGTTAGCACTGGTGTTAAAGGCAACTGATTCACCAAAACGATAGCCATGTGACTGCTCAAAGGGCATGTTGATATCTTTGCTGCCCTGATAATCTGCCCCGATGCGTGCGGTGAGGCTGCCACCTGCAAAACCAGCATTCAGGCTGAAGAGATACACCGCCCCTGCCTGATCATCATTTTCATTGAGCCCGTCATCACGCGGCACCCCAACCGCCAGTCTTGTCCCATCACTGTTCAGCGCAACATCAGTACCAAACCAATCATAGGCGGTGAGGTTTTGGTCGATATCATTGCCCGTTTTGAACTGAGATCCGATCCGCATGGCTAGGCTAGGTGTACCATAGCTGGTATCGGCAAAGCTCATCAGATAAACAGCTCCCGTCTCACTGCTAGAGCCTTCACCGCGACTCCAGGGCGCACCGATAGCAAGCCTGTCTGCATCGCTGTCAAAATCAACAGACGCGCCGAAAATATCATTTGCGCTGAGCTCTGGAATATTGAAATCCGCTCCATCTTTGGCGATCAGTAAATCCTGAGAGGGCGAGGTGAAGGCACTGTCTGAGAAGCTGAAGAGATAGACAGCCCCTGATACATTTGCACCGCCACTGCTATGGCCCGGCGCGCCTACAGCTAGCCTTGTGCCTGCATCATTCAGCGCCACCCCATAGCCAAACTGGTCACCATTGCTGAGCGAACTGCTCAAATCAAGGGATTGATTACCGCTATAGCCACCACCGATACGCCCGGCCAGGCTGCCCGTTGAAAAATCTGTATCACTGAAAGTGAAGAGATAGACCGCACCAAGGTTACTGCCTGATGCGCTGCCGTCATCACGTGGGGCAGAAACCGCCAGCCTGTCGCCATCGCCGTCAAGGGCCAGAGAATAGCCAAATTGATCATCCGCCCCCAGCGTCACATTGACATTATTGGCCCCTGTATAGCCATGGCCTATGGTCCCGGCCAGTGTGGCACCTGAAAAATTGCTATCTGAAAAACGGTAGAGATAGACGGCCCCTGAATTATTTGGACCAGAATTACCATCATCACCAGAGGCACCAACCGCCATCCGGTTATTATCACTGTCAATCGCCACATCGCGGCCAAATTCATCATCACGCGCCAGACCGCTGACATTGGCACCCTTGCTGTTCTGCACTGCCAATAGCGAAGAATAAGACCAAGATTGCACCTCAGCTGAGCTGCCAATCTGGATATTTTGCGGGTCAAGCAACAGATAGCCATTCCCCACATCTACCTGATTTAAAACCGCCTGGCGCAACAGGCCAGCAGATGAAATTTCAACCGCCCCGCCTTGCGCCCCGCTTGCATCTACCGCGCCTAAAAAGGTGGTGACATCATCTGACCATAAAACAGCAGTACCAGCTGCGCCAGCTTGGGCACTGACATCAATGCGCGTGCTGTCATTTACAAAGAGCGTAGACGCATTTTCTAACGTGCCAGCCTCAGGCCAGCGTCCATCAAAGGCATATCGCTGTGCATCGGTGGCAGGCAGCGTCTTGCCGCCTTGAAAGCTGCCACCTAGCCGGATAAGCCCGCCATCTTGGCTGCCTGTGGCTTCAAATTCTGCTGAGAACAGACGCATATCAGCTGCGGTTACATCAATCTGGCCAGCTTGCGGCCCGTTGGCCTGATAACGCCCTGAACTTGTGAGGCTGGCGTTTGCTATCACCGATATTTTGCCGCCAGCTATGCCACCTGACACATCTGATAGGCTGCCTTCATTTTCTAAAATCTTGGCTGCGCGAATGGTGATCTCACCGCCAGTGCCGGTGTCCGATCTGGCAAGCTGAGTGCCGCCAAGTGCGGTCTGTCCAGCGCTGGTAAGCCGAATTGTCCCGCCCTCTGCACTGCCAGATGCATCGAGCATGCCGCCTTGGCTGATGGTGCGGGCCTCTATATCGATCTCACCGCCTTTACTGTTGCTGGCTGTCTGGCTGGTTGCATCAAATCTTGCGGTTTCTTCAATTAAGACAGTACTATCTGCCCGCAGCGATATCCGGCCTTCAGATTGGCTCAGAGATTGGACCTGCTGAATGCCTGAAATATTTACAGATGACGCAATCAGATCTGATGCGGCTTTTGCTGTCATCAGAATATGCCCACCATCTGCTTCAAGCTGGCCTGACTGAGTAATTAAAACCGCATCACCCGATACCAGGCTCTCATCCAGCTGATCGCTGACATCAAAGCTGATCAGCCCATCACCATAGAGGTCCAGCGAGACGCCTTTCGAGGCCACCAATGCAATTTGACCAAGATGTGCGCGAATAGTTCCATGATTTTCAACCTGCGGCGCGAGAAGCGCAATGGTACCGCCATCACCTGCCTGCAAATAGCCATGATTGATAATAGAGGCGGCCCCTGTGCCCACCTGATCAAATCGCAGGATACCGGTATCGCCAAGAAAGCGGGCCTCATCCATCTGATGGGTGGTGGCAATAAAGCTCGCGGTATCGATTTGTGCGTTCTGGCCAAACACAACCCCATTTGGGTTGATCAACAAGAGCTGACCGGTTGCGCTTAGTTGGCCCAATATCTGAGAGGGGTCACTGCCAATGACTTTGTTGGCGGTGATAGAGCTGGTGCTTGGCTGGATAAAATGCACCTGCTCATTGCTGTTGATCGAAAAAGACTGCCATTCAATCAGACCTTTTTCACCGGATTGGGTGATGGTCATCTGACCCGTATCAGCACCGCTGATTTCAATATCACCTGATACAATATGGCCGCCAGAAGGGTTGGCATAAGCAAATGGAGCCAAAAGAGGCTGTGTTATCAAGCTGATACACACCCATCCTGACCACAACAATTTAATGTTGTAACCTGCCATAACCACCACATCTTGATCAGCTTATGCATAAGACACGCAACATGCTGAATAAACACAAAAATCTTCATTTTTTATTAACAGCACGTTACCAGAATTAACCCTTTTAATCAGCCTTTTTTTCTCACCTTTGCCTTATGTTGAGCGCAGAATGACCTGTTTTACAGATTTGGCTGTATTTATGATTGAAGTCGGTCTAAATCTGATTATGTTATAAGGCCGGAATGTGGGACCGCGGCTACAGGTTTTTAGATTACATCAGATAGGGTCTGTCCATCTGAGATATAGGGATATCAAGGCAGGAAAAAATGTCACAGTCACTGAACTTAACAGATAATGGGTTGCTCGAAACCAGAGGCTATATCGATGGTGCGTGGGTCGCTTCAGACACCACTGTTGCTATTCTCAATCCGGCCACAGACAGCCCGGTTGCTGAGGTGGCAGATTTAAACCGTTCAGATATGAAAAAGGCCATTGAAGCCGCGCAAAAGGCGCAGGCTGGCTGGGCTGGTTTAACAGCCCTTGAGCGGTCCAATTATCTGATGAAATGGCATGATCTCATGCTGGCACATGCAGATGATTTGGCCAAGCTCATCACCGCTGAAATGGGCAAGCCGCTGGCAGAATCAAAAGGCGAAGTGCTGTATGGTGCCTCTTATGTGCGCTGGTTTGCTGAAGAAGCACGCCGTGTATATGGCGACATCATCCCAGCCCCTCAAGCCGATAAGCGGATCATGGTGTTGAAACAGCCAATCGGCGTGGTGGGCGCGATCACCCCTTGGAATTTTCCCAATGCAATGATTGCACGTAAAATGGCACCTGCACTGGCAGCGGGTTGTTGTTTTGTGGGCCGTCCAGCAGAAGATACCCCGCTTTCTGCCCTTGCATTGTGTGTATTGGCAGATCGTGCAGGCATTCCCAAAGGCGTGCTCAACATTGTTCCTGGTTCCGATTATGTCGGCATGGGCCAAGAGCTCTGCGAGAATGAGCTGGTGAAAAAACTTACCTTTACAGGCTCCACCGAAGTTGGTCGCATTTTGATGCGCCAGTCGGCACAAACGCTCAAAAAACTGTCCCTAGAGCTGGGCGGTAATGCACCCTTCATTGTCTTTGATGATGCCGATATTGATAAGGCTATTGAAGGGGTGATGATCTCCAAATACCGCAATGCTGGCCAGACATGTGTCTGTGCAAACCGTATTTATGTACAGCGCGGTGTTTATCAGCAATTTGCTGAAAAGCTGGTTGAAAAAACAAAGGCCCTTCAAATCGGAAATGGCATGGATGAGGGCGTTCAGATTGGACCTATCATCAATGCAGAGGGTATGGCTAAAATTGAGAGCCACCTCGCAGATGCAACCTCGAAAGGTGCAAAACTCCTGACTGGCGGTTCACGTATTGACAGGCCTGGCCAGTTTATTGAGCCAGCTGTGCTCGCTGATGTAACATCTGACATGCAGCTTGTGCATGAAGAAACATTCGGTCCAGTCTCGCCGCTCATCGCATTCGATACCGAAGATGAGCTCATTGAGATGGCCAATGATACACCCTTTGGCTTGTGCTCTTATCTCTATACTTCTGATTTAGCGCGCAGCTGGCGCATGGGTGAAGCGCTAGCCTATGGCATGGTCGGTGTGAATACCGGTATTGTCTCAGCAGCAGAGGCGCCTTTTGGCGGGGTGAATGCATCAGGGCTTGGGCGTGAAGGCTCAAAATATGGGCTCGATGAATATCTTGAGATCAAATACATCAATATTCAGCTCTAAGGGCCGGTCTGACCTAAAATCGGGCTGTCTGATAGGCTGAACTGAGGTGCAGATGACACAAAGCCTGCCCATGAAAGAGCATTTCCATCTGCCAGATGGCGTCATTTATCTGGATGGGAATTCTCTTGGCCCTTTGCCAAATAGGGTGCGTGCGCGTGCTCAGCATGTCATTGAAACACAATGGGCAGACGGGCTTATCACCTCTTGGAACAAGGCAGGCTGGATGGATTTGCCGCGCGCTGTCGGTGATAAAATCGCTCCGCTCATTGGCGCAGAAAAAGATAGCGTGCGGGTTGGCGATACGCTCTCTATTCAGGTTTATTCTTCGCTTTCTGCGGCGATAAAGATGCGACCTGAACGGCGGATTATCCTCTCAGATCAGGATAATTTTCCCTCTGATCTCTATATGGCACAAGGGCTGGTTGAGTTGCTTGGGCAGGGCTATGAGCTACGCCTGATAGAGGTGGATAAGATCGGTGATGCACTATCTGATGACGTCGCTGTCGTGCTGTTAACACAGGTGGATTACCGCACAGGACGGCTCTATGACATGGCTGGGATCACGCGCCTTGTGCAGGCCCATGGCGCGGTGATGATTTGGGATTTGGCGCATTCAGCTGGTGCACTGCCTGTTGATCTTCAGGCATCTGGCCCTGAATTTGCAGTTGGCTGCACCTATAAATATCTGAATGCTGGCCCAGGGGCACCTGCCTTTATCTATGTCCACCCAGATATCGCCGCCTCGGTTCAGCCTGCACTGTCTGGTTGGATGGGTCATGCCAGCCCCTTTGACATGTCACCAGATTACCAGCCTGCAGATGGGGCAGGGCGGCTGCGTATCGGCACGCCGCCTGTGGTGCAAATGGCGATGTTGGATGCGGCGCTTGACCTCTGGGATGAAATCTCGCTTGATGAGATTCGTGCTGCCTCTTTGCGGCTCAGCGGTTTATTTATCAAAGAGGTTGAGGCCAGATGTCCTGAATTTACGCTGGCAAGCCCGCGCGATCCCAAGCAACGTGGCTCTCAAGTGTCTTTTGCCTTTAAAGAGGGCTATGCCTTTATGCAGGCGCTGATCGCGCATAGTGTTATAGGCGATTTCAGACCACCTGATTTGATGCGTTTTGGGTTCACGCCGCTTTATCTGGATGAAGGCGACATTCTGCAGGCGTTAGAAATAATAGAAGAAGTGTATCTCAGCCAGCTTTGGCGTGACCCGGCTTTTCAAAAACGCCAGCCGGTGACCTAACCGCTTGCTGAATAATATTATCTGGTGTTTTCTCAGGGCATCAGGACCTATTTTGAATGTGAAGGCATAGCCATGTTTGAAAATTTAAAGCCCCAGCCAAAAGACATGATCCTCTCAGCCATGATGGCGTATCGGGCGGATAAACGCCCTCAAAAAGTCGATTTGAGTGTCGGGGTCTATAAAGATGTTTCAGGCAATACACCTATCATACAAGCGGTAAAAAAAGCTGAAGCTGAGGTTATGGCTCAGCAAAACTCAAAGAGCTATGTTGCACTCAATGGCAATGCTGGATTTAATCAGGTGATGCGCCAGCTGGTGCTGGGTGATGTGGTCCCTGATACGCGGCTAGCCAGCACACTCACCCCTGGTGGCAGTGGGGCAGTGTTTCTCAGTTTTGAGATTTTAAAGGCGTTAAATCCTGATGCTGTTGTGCATGTGCCTGAACCCAGCTGGGGACCACATCATACAATGGCACGTCATTTAGGGCTGAAAACCACCAGCTACCGCTATCTGGACAGCCAGACAGGGGCTGTTGATAGTGAGGGGATGATGGGTGCGCTGGCACAGGCCAAATCAGGCGATATGGTTATTTTGCATGGCTGTTGTCATAATCCGTCAGGTGCTGATCTCACTTTTGATGACTGGCAGCATGTCACCGCCCTTATTCAAAAAAAGGGTCTCTTGCCGCTTGTGGATATTGCCTATCAGGGTTTTGCAAATGGCTTACATGAAGATGCTGCGGGATTGCGCCATTTGGCCGTGCATGTGCCTGAAATGCTGATAACGGCCAGCTGTTCTAAAAATTTTGGCCTTTATCGCGAGCGTACGGGCATTTTGATTGGCCTGACTAGCACAGCCAATCAGGCAAACACGCTCTCAGAAATGATGGCTTTTTTAAACCGCCAGCATTTTTCTTTCCCGCCTGAGCATGGGGCTGAGATTGTAACGCATGTGCTGAACAGCCCTGAATTGCGCGCCCAATGGCAAGCTGAGCTGGACGAGATGCGTGTGCGCCTGACGGGGCTACGCACTGCTTTTGCAGATGCGCTGCGCCAGGCCACCAATTCAGATCGCTTTGATTTTATCGCTAGACAATTTGGCATGTTCTCTCTTCTGGGGTTGAGGTCAGAACAAATGCAGGCCCTAATGGAAGAAGATGCGATTTATGCAGTGTCGTCCAGCCGGATCAATATTGCCGGCCTATCAGACAAGACGATCCCGCAGGTTGCAGAGGCGATTGCCCGCCGATTATAGCGCCAATAAACCAGAGGTGAGTGATGAAAAAATCAGTATTAACGCTGTGTTTTATCAGCCTTTTTTTCAATTTTTCATCTTTTGCTGAACCATCAATAGACGGGGCTCTGCTAGAACAAATCGGGCCTGATTTGCATCATCCTTGGGGCATGGATTTTCTATCCGAAGACCAGCTATTAGTATCTGAACGCGTAGGTCAGCTCTTTCAGATAGACCTTGTGACAAGCGCACATACCGCCATTTCTGGCTTGCCAAAAATTGGCGCGCACGGGCAGGGCGGCTTATTGGATGTGCTGGTACATCCTGCTGATAAAGGGCAAACAGACCCGCGTGTTTTTTATTGCTACAGCAAGCCAAAGCCGCGCGGTTTTGCCACCGCGATTGACAGCGCAGTTCTGGTTGATGATCAGCTGATAGATCGCCAGCCACTTTTCACCTCTAATCATACTTCGCGCGCAGGCCAGCATTTTGGCTGCCGCCTTGTCTGGCGCGATGGGGTGCTCTATGCCAGCTTAGGCGACAGAGGCGATCGCTATACCGCTCAAGATACAGGTGATCACAGCGGTAGCATCATTGCAGTGCCGATTGATGATGTGGCCCTGCCAGACAGGCCTGATAGCTGGGCAAAAGATATCTATTCCATCGGCCATCGCAACCCGCAAGGCATGGCCTTAGACCCGGATACAGGCGCGCTTTATGCCCATGAGCATGGGCCGCAAGGCGGTGATGAGATTAACCTTATCTTGCCTGGAGCCAATTATGGCTGGCCACGCTATAGCCATGGTGAAGAATATGGCGGCGGTGTTATTGGTTCAAAATCAGGCCCGGATGCACGCGATCCGCTCTGGGTGTGGGTACCGTCTATTGCGCCTTCTGGCATGGCTTTTTATCAGGGCGAGATGTTCCCCTCTTTAAAAGGTCATATGCTGGTTGGCTCGCTGAAATTTAAAAGCCTCTATGCGGTTCAACAAGATGGCAGGGGCGGGTTTTTATCTGAGCATGTCTTGTTGAAAAACATCATTGGGCGTATCAGGGATGTATCAGTCGCCGCAGATGGCAGTGTGCTGCTGCTGACAGATGCACCGACCGGCGGTCTCTACCGCTTATATCAGGCGCAATAAGGGGGGGATATGTCCTATAGTGATCAGGATTTGGAAGATGCCAGAGATGCTGGTATTATCTCACAAAAACAGATAGATAGCTTTCGTCATTTCATTCATGCTCGTGCCCATGCAAGCGTCACTGGCGAAGAGCATTTTCGCCTTCTGACCGGCTTTAACGATATTTTTGTGGCGATTGCCGTTATGTTGGTATTGGTTGCTGGCTGGTATGTCGGCAGCAATATAGCCACCCCTCTAGGGCCATTGGCCGCGGCAGTGCTCAGCTGGGGGCTGGCTGAATATTTCACCCGAATCCGCCGGATGGCATTGCCCTCTATCTTGCTGTTGATCGTGTTTGTAACAGCCGGCTTTTTTCTGGCTGATCTCAGCGTCTTTTCAGAAGAGGCGCATCGCGCTCACAGCCATGATCCCGATAGCTGGTCTGTCTTACAGCCTATTGTTGCCTTGGCGATGGCTGGCATTCACTGGTGGCGCTTTAAGGTGCCTATAACAGTGGCAGCTGGCATGGCGGCGCTGGTTTTATTCTGTGTAGCGCTCTTTGCTGAGTTTGGCATTGATTGGGACTCAAGTTTGTTCATCTGGCTGGTCATGGCCCTGGGTTTGGTCGTGTTGGCGGTTGCTATATCCTGGGATATGGCAGATAGGTTGCGCACCACCCGCAAGGCGGATGTTGCTTTCTGGCTTCATTTGCTTGCTGCGCCGCTTATTGTGCATCCGCTGTTTGACAGCTTGATTTGGGATGATTTGGGTAATGAGCGGCTGTCTGTGGTGTGGGTGTTGCTGGCTTATGCCGGGCTGACCTTCGTCTCGCTTCTGCTGGATAGGCGCGCGCTGATGGTCTCTGCTCTTGGTTATGCGCTCTATGCCGCCGCAGAAGTGCTGGTCTCTGCCGGTCAGGATGGGCTTGGCTATGCACTTGCCAGCCTGATTTTGGGCGGTGGATTGTTAATGCTCTCTGCCTTGTGGCAGCAATTGCGGGCATTGGTGATAGATTTTATGCCAGATAGCCTTGCAGACAGATTGCCACCAAGCAGCTCAGCATGATCCTCAATCCGCATTTGGGAAGAATAATTGTGCCCCATTCTTGTTAAATCCAGCAATGGCAACCTGGCCTTCTGCTGAGATCAGCCAATCTGCAAATTGGTTGGCTATATCATGCCGGATATGGGGGCAATGGGCGGGATCCAGCCGGATCAGACCATATTGATTGAATAAATCAGGTGCATTTGAAAAGACGACCTCGTGGCTGTCGGTATAATTGCGGGCGAGCCATGTGGCCCTGTCGCTCAGGATATAGCCCTCTACTTCCAGTGCGATAGTCAGGCTCGCGCCCATCCCCTGACCTGTTTCAAGATACCATCGCGGAAAGTCAGCTGGCCTAAAGCCATGTTTGTGCCAGAGCTTTTTTTCAGCTTTATCAGTCCCGCTTTCATCGCCTCTGGACAAGAACGGTGCTTGTGTCTGCACAAGAGCGCCAAGCGCTTCTTTGAGGGTTTTTGCCTCTTTAAGGCCAGCAGGATCTGTTTTCGGGCCAATCAGCACAAAATCATTATACATCAGCTTTTCGCGGCTTTTGCCATAGCCAGCTGTGATAAAGGCCTCTTCTGCTTCCTTTGCATGGGTGATAAGGATGTCGCCATCACAATTGCGCGCATTATTGAGGGCCTGACCCGTACCCACAGCCACCACACGCACCTCAATGCCTGTCTTTTGCTGATAAATGGGCAAAAGATAATCATAAAGCCCTGAATTTTGCGTAGATGTGGTGGATTGCAGGATCAGAAAATCGCCTGCCATCGCCATATTCAACCCGCCACTTATACCGGTCAACGCCATTATGAACAGGCAAATTCTGGCCAATGCCAAGGATACAGACCTTACAATGATTGTTTTTTTGGTGTCGTTTTTCATATTTCGCAATATCGTCATGCCGAAGAGAGCTGCGCGTTATATGCACCTGAAAAGGGCACAAGACAAGCCCTGCCATCAGGGCTGAACGTGTTGATTGGCCAGAGCATGTCGCCTATATGATTGTCAGGCCAGCATGGCAGGGTTAGAGTGGGGGCATGAGCATGTCAAACGCACAAAATAGCAATATTGCCCCGTTAATCGATCCCTTTGGGCGGGCTGTCTCTTACTTGCGCGTATCGGTAACAGACAGATGTGATTTTCGCTGTGTCTATTGCATGGCTGAAAACATGACCTTTCTGCCCAAGAAAGATTTGCTCACCCTCGAAGAGCTGGAAACCGTTATTAAAAGCTTTATGGAGATGGGTACTCGCAAAGTCCGACTGACAGGCGGTGAGCCGCTCGTCAGGCGCAATATCCTATCGCTGATTAATGCACTTGGTGCTGAGGTGGATGCAGGACGCCTTGATGAAGTCACCCTCACGACCAATGGCAGTCAACTTGAAAAAATGGCCACTGATTTGGCAAAAGCAGGGGTCAAGCGGCTCAATATCTCGCTCGATACGCTAGATGCCAACACATTCAAAACCATCACCCGTTGGGGCGATTTGAATCAAGTCCTGCGGGGTATGGATGCAGCGCGTGCAGCTGGTCTCAAGCTGAAAATCAATACCGTTGCGCTCAAAGGTGTGAATGAAGATGAAATCGCCGATATGCTGGTCTGGGCAGGCCAGCAAGGCGATGATCTAACGCTGATTGAAGTGATGCCAATGGGCGATATTGGTGGTGAGGACAGGCTGGATCAATATCTGCCGCTCTCACAAGTCCGCCATAACTTATCTGAACGCTTTACGCTGACGGATAGTGCCCATCGCACAGCCGGGCCAGCACGTTATGTGGATGTCGCGGAAACAGGCCAACGGCTTGGTTTTATCACGCCACTCACGCATAATTTTTGCGAGAGCTGTAACCGGGTGCGCCTGACCTGTACAGGTGATTTATTCATGTGCCTTGGTCAAGATGATAAAGCAGCTTTGGCCCCTATCTTGCGCGAACAAGGTGAAGCAGCGTTAAAAGAGGCTATTATCGAAGCCATCTCGCGCAAGCCAAAAGGTCATGATTTTGATATTTCGCGCCGAGATGCGGCGCCGGCGGTGGCGCGGCATATGAGCGTCACAGGCGGTTAGGGCAGAGATGATAAGCACACCCCTGCTTGAACGAGCATTAATGCGCCATGGCGGGCTTTTTGCGCTGGCCGGCTGGTCAGGTTCTGGCAAAACCACCTTAGCGGAAAAGCTTATCGTGGAACTGACAGCGCGTGGTCTCAATATGGCCACCATCAAACATGCGCATCATAATTTTGAGGCAGATATCGAAGGCAAAGATAGTTATCGCCACCGCAAAGCAGGGGCTGCACAGGTGCTGGTCTCTTCTGCCAAGCGTGCTGCCCTGTTTTCTGAACATGATATAGAACCGTCATTGGCTGAGCTAGTCGAGCGGCTCGCCCCGGCTGATATCGTGCTGGTTGAAGGGTTTAAAACTGAACCCATGCCCAAGCTAGAGATATGGCGCGCCGAGGTGGGAAAGCCTACCTTATATCCTCATGATCCGCATATCCTGGCCTTGGCGAGTGATAGACCAGTAGCCGATTGTACATTGCCTCAATTGAGGTTGGATGATGTTGCCACCATTGCAGATTTTGTATTGGCCAATCGCTGGACAGGCGGCGCATTGGCTGTTGGGAGTGGGCAATGACGCTTGCTCCGATTACTGTAGAAGCAGCGCTGGATAAGATGCTGGACGGGCTGGATGCAGGCGCGCTGGCTGAGCCCATCTCTCTCGAAAACGCCCTCCATCGCATAGCCGCAGAACAGATGGTAAGCCCGATAAATCTGCCACGCACAGCCAATGCAGCAGTTGATGGCTATGGTCTGGATTTAGCGAGCTATCAGGCCAATCCTGATGGGTTTTTCAATGTCTCGGCCACGATAGAGGCAGGCCACCCATTTGATGGCAAACTGGCACCAGGGCAGGCGGTGCGTATTTTTACCGGCGCGGTGATGCCAGATGGTCCTGATTTTGTGATGATGCATGAAGATTGCCAGATTGAAGAACGTGATGGCGTGCTTTTCGTGCAATTTCAAAAACCACCCAAAGACCAGCTCAATATCAGGCCGGCTGGTGAAAATCTGCATCTTGGCGAAGTCCTGATAAAAGCAGGTGAAGTGCTGCAGCCGCAACATATCGGACAATTGGCCGCTGCCGGTTTTGATAAATTGGCCGTGCGCCCGCCCTTACAGATTGCGCTTTGTTCCACGGGTGATGAAATCCAGCCTGTTGGGTCGGAACTACAACATGGCCAGATTTATGATAGTAATCGGCCGATGTTGAGCAGCTTTATTCAGCAAGATGGTCATCAGTTTGTTGATTTGGGCATAATTGAAGATCAGCCAGAGACGCTGCGTGCCGCTTTTGAAAAAGGGCTGAGTGATGCCGATATTCTGATCTGCTCTGGCGGCGCATCAGACGGTGATAAAGACCATACACAAGCGGTACTATCCGATATTGGAGCAGAGTTGCTTTTTTGGCGTTTGCGGATGAAGCCAGGCCGACCTATGGCCGCAGCCCGGCTGGGGCAAAAAATGATTTTCTGTTTGCCTGGAAATCCGGTCGCGGTTTTTGTCTGCATGAAATTGCTGGTTCAGCCGATAATTGACCAGATGCAGGGGCGCGCGATACGTGTGCCAAATCGCATGCGCCTGAAGGCAGGGTTTAGCCACAAAAAATCACCAGAGCGCACCGAATATTTGCGGGTCAGGCTCGAAGAGGCTGCAGATGGCCAGACACAGATGCAGCTGCATGGCAGACGCGGTGCTGGCGTGATATCCTCATTGACAGGGGCAGATGGGCTGGTTGAAATACCAGAAGGCATATCAGAGGTCAGAGAAGGCGACCAGTTGGCCTTCCTGCCCTTTTAAGATAAATGGATGATAGGCGTGAGATGAAAATTCGCTATTTTGCATGGGTGCGAGACCATATTGGCCAGTCTGAAGAAGACATCAGCCTGCCACAAGGCGTGTCCACAGCAGCAGATCTGATGGCACATCTGGCAGAGCAGTCATCAGGCCATGCGCTTGCATTTTCCAATACCGCCAGTATTCGTATAGCCATAAATCAGCAATTTGCTCCTGCTGACAGCCTCCTATCAGAAACAGATGAAATTGCCTTTTTCCCGCCTGTGACAGGGGGCTAGAAATGCGTGTTTCTGTCCGGGAAGAAGATTTTGATGTATCTGCTGAACTCAAAGCCCTGTCATCTGATGATACAGGCGCATTGGTGAGCTTTGTCGGACAGGTCAGGCAGAATAAACAAGGCCCAAAGCTGCTTTCTATGACGCTCGAGCATTATCCAGGAATGACCGAAGCCCAGATTGAACATATTATTCAAGAGGCAGAGACGCGCTGGCCCTTGCAAGGCGTGCGGGTTATTCACCGCATAGGACGGCTGGAAATGGGCGCACAAATTGTTTTGGTGGCGGTGGCTTCGGCGCACCGCACTGCGGCATTTGAAGCTGCGCATTTTATTATGGATTATTTGAAAACAGATGCGCCTTTTTGGAAGGCAGAAGAGACTGAGACCGGCACAATCTGGGTCGATGCACGCAATGCTGACGAAACAGCCAAAGCGCGCTGGCAGACCTGAACAGACAGTTATAGGTATGGGTTAAATGAGAGCCTGTCTTGGACTTGCAGCTGATACAGCTAAAATGTTGGTGATAGAAGATACCGGCACGGTGCTTTTTGAAGCAGATACCCCTCATGATGGCAGTTGGGATGCCATGCTCAAAGCGCTGGCTGAAATGGCGCGCACGGCCAATGAGGCAGGTTGTACCATCAGCTCGGCTGGTCTGGTGCTACCAGATGATCTCTCTGAGGTGCCACAATGTGAAGGGCGTGATGTTCAGCGTGGCTGTCAGGCGGCTTTGGGTGTGCCGGTTTATCTGGCCAGCACAGCACAAGCCATGGCCTTAGCAGAAGCAAAGCTGGGTGCAGGGCAGGGCGTAGAGTTGGTGTTTGGCGCGCTGATGTCCGAGAATTGTGCCGCAGGGGTGGTCATGGATGGCCAGCTATTGCGCGGTGCTCGTGGCCTGGCAGGGCAATGGGCACATTGTCCGCTCCCTTGGCCGGTACCCCATGAATTAGATGGCCATAGCTGTGCATGTGGGCGTGATGGCTGTCTCAACACCTATATTTCCGGTGCCGGTATCACCGCCGAATATTATCTGCTCACGCAAACTGAGGTGCCCGCTGCAGAGGTGCTGGCCCGTGCACAGGCAGGCGATATTCTGGCTGAATCAGTCTTGCAGGTTTTTGAAGACAGGCTGGCCCGCGCCACTGCCCTGATGATTAATTTATTTGATCCGGATATGATTATTTTGGGTGGTCCGCTGGTGCAAATGGACAGGATGTTTGAAAATATTCCGCGCAAATGGCCAGGTTATGTGAACGGGCCCGCGCCGCGCACGCAAATTTGCCCTGCTATGCTCGGCGAAGAGGCCATTTTAAAAGGGGCCCATTTTCTAGTTTAAGGTGCTGGTTTAAGCGCTCTTGCTTTTGATTTGGCGTTCTCTAAGCAGCGTGAATAAACCGCCGCCAATGATCATAACAATACCGATAATCATTAAGATATTAGGCCGCTCGCCAAAAATGAAAAAGCCATAGATAAAGGCAAATACCATGGCGCTATAGCGGAAAGGCGAGGCAAAGCTGACATCACCTACACGCATCACCATTACAGACAGCAAAGTCGCAGCTGAAATGGCAATACCCGTCATGATCAAATACCACCAGGCATAAGGCGGTAAGTCTATCCAGCCACCAGCTGGTATCAGTGCGGCGCCCATCATCATCAGGGCTAGGCTGGTTACGCCTGTGATAAATAAAGAGGGCGCAGAGGCTGAAAGCTGGCGTGTGGTCAAATCACGGATGGTAACGCTCACTACCGTGCCGAGGACCAGCAAGGCAGAGGGTGTCCAGCCAGACAAGCCGGGCTGAAGCACCAGCAAAACACCAGAGCAGCCGATTAAAATGGCAATCCAACGCCGCCAGCCGACTTTTTCTTTTAGAAAAAGCGCCGCCGCCAGGGTGACAGTGAGCGGAATAACCTGAAGCATCGCGCTGGCATTGGTAAGCGGGACTGATTTTAAGGCAGAGAAAAAGAACAAGGTGGCACTAATCTCAGCTGCCGCGCGCCATAGGCAGAATTTCCAGTCCTGAGCGGACATTTTTCCCCTAAGCTGACCAAATATCGCCATTAAGACCAAAATAAAGGGCAGTGCGATTAGGCCACGCAGCACGATAAGCTGACCCATCGGGGCAGCCGCGAGCAAGGATTTCATAAAGACATCACTGGTCGCATAGCTCAGCATCGTCAAACACATCAAAAAGGCGGCTTTGCTGTTATCAGACAAGCGCATCATCTTAACAGATCCCATTTCAGTTCATCTGCCAGCTGTTGTTTTGCTGCTGTCCTGTTTTTGAAAAATTGCCTGGCTCTGGCCAACATCGCCTTTGAGGGCATTTTCAGGCCGGATTGGATGAGCGGGCGTAAAGGCGCGCGTGTCTCTGGGCGGTCACAATAAATCGCCATCGCAAGGTGAACAGACCAGACACGCACTAGATTTTTAGGATGTTTAGCCAGCTCGTCCAGTAGCAGAGCGATATCCGTCAGCCCTTCATCTGCGGGCAAAAAGACGAAAAGAGCAGGGTTGCCTGCCATTTGAAGCCAATGGAGCTGGGTTTGCCAGTGATGTGTGTGCAGATATTTTGCCAATTGCCAGAAACGCCAAGCGATATCAGGTGCCATCACCCAGCCTGACCTCTCCAGCCTGTGTTTCATCTCCCAGCTTGCTTTTTGAGCGGCATCTAGCAGTTGGTGTTCACCACCTGTTGAGGCTATCTGTTCCATATTGGCAAGATAAAGCTCAATATCTCTCACTGGACTGTCCTGATCTATCCTGATCTATGGGTTATGCCGCGCAATACAGCATGACATCTGTTTAGCTATAGCATGAATATCGCTTGGCACTCTGCAACAAAAAAGGCAGATTATCGGATAGATAAATCATCTTTTTTTGCATTTTTGCGTGAGTGTGTCAGATGTCTGTCATTCAAAATCACCGTCTTGGTATCTTTTTGATTACATTGAGCATGCTCTATCTGCCTGGCCTTGATGTGTTTGGTAAGCTCTTGGGCGAGAACGGTATGTCAGCAGGGCAAATTGCCATTTCACGCTTTGTGTTTCAGGCGTTGGTGCTGGCACCGATTGTGCTGATATTGGGTGTTTGGTCTCTGGACAGGCGGCTCTTTGCTATTCAGATGCTGCGCGGGGCCTGTATGGCGATAGCCAGCTTGTTTTTCTTTGCCGCTTTGAAATATATGCCGCTTGCTGATTCCATCTCGATTTTCTTTGTAGAACCGATGATTGTGACCTTGCTGTCTGTTTTTATTTTAGGTGAGCGAATTTATTTTAGGCGTATTTTTGCGATTATCACTGGCTTTATCGGGGCATTATTGATTGTTCAGCCTAATTTCCTGATGGTAGGGCCTGCTGCACTTTTGCCGCTGGGAACTGCCTTTTTCTTTGCCATTTATTTCATTTTGACTCGTTTTTTATCAGCAGATGTGCACCCTTTTTGGATGCAGCTGAATGTGGCTGTTGCAGCGATACCGACGATGGGGCTGGGTGTATTGCTATTCCCTCAGAGCGAATGGTTCATCTTGCGCATGCCAGTTGCGATTGAATGGGGTTGGATTGTGGCGATGGGGGTAATCGCAACCTCTGGTCATTTACTGCTGGTCTACGCGATGCAACGTGCCCCTGCCAATCTTTTGACTCCATTTCAATATGTTGAGATTATTGGCGCGGTTATGTTTGGCTATCTGGTCTTTGGTGATTTACCGACCATCCAGACCATTGCAGGCATTGTAATTATTGTCGCCTCTGGTCTGTATATCTTCCACCGCGAAAACAAACAGGCCCGCTAGGCCTCCTATCAGCCACGCAAATCAAACAAGCCAGATTGCCTGCGAGTCGGGTCAAAACGCAATTCATGGCCAAGTGGCGGTCTGCCGCGATGCTGACAATCGATGCGCTCGCATACCCCGCATCCCATCCCGATTGGTGTAAAGGGTGCGGATTTGCTGTTGGTCAGCGCATCTGCATAGCCGATATCTTTGACATGTCTGAAATCACAGCCAAGGGCGACCGCAAAAAGCGGCGTGCCGATATGGGCTGGGCCTGTGCGTGGCTGAACCACTGTGCGGGCAATAGTGAAAAACCGGTGCCCATCTTCTAATTCAGCAGCTTGCACGCGGATTTGCCCTGGATTGCGGAACACCTGATGCGGAATCCAGCGGGCACAGGCCCCGCCATGACGCGCCAGCTCCACCCCGCCGCCAGACAGCCTCTTAGAGACATAACCAGCCTCGTCCAGCCGGATAAAGAAGAAGGGAATGCCGCGCATACCCTGCCGGTTCAAGGTGGTCAGGCGATGGCAGACCTGCTCAAAGCTGGCCCCAAAAATACGGCATAGCTGGTCCAGATCATGGCGTGTGTCCTGTGTCGCTTTGAAAAAGGCGTCATAAGGCATCATCAGCGCCCCAGCAAAATAACCAGCTAGGGCAATTTTCAGAAGCTGGCGCGATTCTGGTGTCTCCATACCCGCTTCATCTACCAGCCGGTTCAAAAGCTCACTGTGGTAGGATTGGGCGATTTGCACAGCCAGTTGAAACACCCGCTGTGGTTCTTTTAATACTTCAGAGAGCAGGAGGCGGCGGCGATGCGGGTCATGCTGGCGCAGTAAATTGCCCATCACCGAGAGTGGCATGATGCGGGTAGACAGGCCCAGCTTTTCATCCATCCAGCGGGCAAGATCTGCAAATATAAAGCCTGGGCGCAACTGGGCCTCGCGCCGACAATCTGAGGCCGCCTGTTCCAGTGCCAGAAAATAATTTCCGCTGCGCTCCAGATAATCACGCACCTGTTCAATCGCTGACGGGGCAGGTGTCTGACCGGAGCGGGTCTGGTGGCCTGTATAAGCTGCACTGCGCATCATCTCGAATGATTCAAACAGATGGATAAGCGATTCAGCGACCTGTGGATGCTGACTACAGAGCTGTTGGATTTCGCGGCGGCTTAGTCTCTTCTCCTGCATCGCCGGATCAGCACTGATTTCTGTTAAGCGTGCGGATAGACGGGCTGAATCATCTTCTGCAATATCACGCAAATCCAAATCATAAGTCTGGCCCAGCTTGAACAGCAAAGGCACGGTGATCGGGCGCATGTTATTTTCCAACAGATTGAGATAGCTGGCTGATATGCCCAATTCAGAAGCCATATCAGATTGCGTGATATTCATTTCAGCCCGTAGCTTCTTGAGCTTATGGCCGATCATGATTTTGCCTTGCGGCATTTGATTTTGCGCATTGTCCATCTAGCAGATATCCAATCTAGTTAAATATTGACAATCATATAATATCACAAAAATTACAAAAATGATATGTAAATTTTTACAATGCAAACTAGTTACACAAATTAACACGTTTTTCTCAAAAAGCTTTGATATACCCATTGTGCCAGCCTGTTCATGCGGGGGCATCAGGTTGGCTTTGAATTCTAACTGACGATAGATTGCGTCATTTAAAGCAAGGCATAAGAGGAGGCCAGGTTATGTTAACAGAACAAAACACAGCACAGACTGATAACGAAACAGTGGCATCTGTGAGCCAACAAGCTGAAGACAGAATCACCATTTTGGCGCCAAGCTTTAACGCGGCGGCCTTGGAATTCCATCGTCAGAAAATGTCTGAGAAAGGTTACCGCCTTGCTAACCGTATTGAGGGGCACCGCTTCATGACCTCTGATGGCCGGGCGCTGGAAACATTATTTGACGGCAAAGTGATGTATGCCGTCACATTCGTGAAAGACTAACCGCTTTTTTTGAAACTCAGGGCGCTGAAAAAAAACGCATATCCTTCCAGAAAACAGCACATCAAAAAAGGGCAGGTTCACCTGCCCTTTTTCTTTATTCTATTGGCTTGTCTAATTCCAATTTTTCAGCTGGCCGTGCGGCTGCTCGCAGGGCAGGGGCCGCCAGTGAGAGGAGTGGTGGCACGATAAACAAGGTTGCGACTGTGGAGAGAGCAAGCCCACCAAACACAACCGTACCAATGCCGCGATAGAGCTCAGAGCCTGCGCCCGGGAACACCACCAACGGTATCAGGCCAAACAGGCTGGTCAGGGTAGACATGAAAATCGGCCTGATGCGGTTTCGTGTCGCTTCAATAATTGCATCTTGCGCGTTCATCTTATCCTCGCGGATATGAAGCGAGGCCTGTTCTACCATCAAAATCGCGTTATTCACCACCACACCGGTGAGAATGACAAAACCAAGCATGGTGAGCATATCCAGCGACTGGCGTAAAAACAGATTAATGATAGCAAGGCCAAGAATACCACCTGCCGCCGCAACAGGTACTGCCAGCATTATAATCCCCGGTAGGAAGAAGGATCGCAGCAGGATAACCAGCAGCAGGAAAATCACCCCAAAGGCGATCAGCACATTGAACTGCATCGCAGACCAGGCAGCGTTTAGCGCACTGGCCGCGCCGCTCACCTCAACACTGACATTCTGAGACTGGGCCAGTTCCCTGATTTCAGGCAGAATTTCATTTTCAATGGTGGCAATCGCATCTTCGAGCGCGATTTGTTCAATCGGCCGCATCTGAATGCGCAGGACCTGGCTGCCATTTAGCCGGTTCAGAGAGCCGGGTGCATTCACAATATCCACATCTGCAATCTGATCGACACGTAATTGTTCGCCTGAGCGGGTGACAATCGGCAGGGCGCGCAGCTCTTCTAGCGATAATTTGGCGGCTCTTGCACCTGTGGCCACTAAATCAACCAGCTGGCCGCCAATCGGCACTTCAATCAGCTTGATACCGTCATTAAACAGATCAATAGCCGTTGAAAATTCGCGTGCTGTCATGCCGATACGGGCCAACACCTCTGGCCTCGGGCTCACCCTGATTTGCGGAACGCCAGCATTAAGGGACGGGATCACCCGCAGCTGGTTGCCATCTGTAGCCGGAAAGGCATTATCCAGCTTTTCACTAAGCGCGGTGGTAACAGGCAGGATGTTTTCAAGATTAGGTCCGGTCAGGTTAATGCGTATCGAGCGCGAACCACCAACAGAACGGCCAAATAAAGAGGCTTGGAAAACAAAGGCCCGTGCACCTGGCTCTGAAAAGACAGGGCGCATCAAAACAGGGCGCAATTCTGCAACCCGCGATGCATCAGCAGCAGAAGCGCCGGCAAAGGCCCCACCTGAAAAAGCGACAAAGAAGAAGCGCTCAATTTTCGGCGGCCCATCTGCGTCGATTTCTTTTGACCAGAGCGGCTTGGCAGAGGCTTCCATTTTTTCAGCGATACGCAGGGTTTCATCCATGGAATAGCCGGCTGGCACTAATATCCGCCCAAACAGGAAATTGGCATTGCCATCTGGCAGATAATCTAATTTTGGCATCAGCCGAACAGCGGTGCCAATCGAGGCCAGCATAATCACAACCACTAACACCACACCAATACTGCGTTTGCGCACGCTTAACACTGCATAGCCGATAATGGCCTTTGAGAGCAGGCCTGCAAGCCAGTCAATCACCGGCAGGCGCAATGGCTTACTAAACCGGTCAGCCGAGCCGCTTAATACGCGTGCTGCAAGTGCTGGAATGACGGTTACCGACACCAACACTGAAATCAGTACAGAGACCGAAATCGCAAGACCAATATCGCGGAACAGCTGGCCAACTGGTAAATCCAACAAGATAACAGGGATGAATACCAACACTGTGGTCAAGGCAGAGCCAAGGATAGGGGCCCAGACCTGACGTGCGCCGTGATAGGCAGCCTGAGGGGCGCTCAGCCCTGTCTGGCGCAGGCGGAAGATATTTTCCATAGAGACAATAGAGGCATCCACCACCATACCAACCGCAAAAGCGAGCCCGGCAAGTGAGATCACATTGATAGACAGGCCCAAACCGGCGATCGCGACAAAAGTGCCAATCACCGAAACAGGTATCGCAATGAAAATAATGCTGGTCGGGATAGCTGAGCGTAAAAACAGCATCAATATCAAAATGGCGAGAATGCCACCTACCCAGATATTCTGCTGAACCAAATCAATGGCACTCGAAATATAGGTCGTCTCATTATAGACGATAGAGAGTTCAAGTCCGCGCTGGGCCAAGATACCACTATTCAGCTCTGCGACCTTGGCAGTGACGCGTTGCATGGTCTCTACCACATTGCCACCTTGTTCGCGCAGCGCATTTAAGATAACCGCATCTTTACCATTCAGGCGTCTAAAGCTGTTTGGCTTGCGGATATCCAATTCGATATCAGCGACATCTGAGAGCAGGACAGGAATAGGCTGGCCACTGGCATCTGGCACAGTGCGTAGCACAATATTGCGCGCTGTCTCAGCGGTGTAGGCAATCGCCTCAGTGCGCACAAGATAGCTGCGTTTGCCTTGTTCAACCGACCCAACAGACTGCAAGGCAGTGGCATTACGAAGCGCACCCAGCGCATCTGACACGGTGAGTTGATAGCGGCTGAGTTTGTCTGGATCGATAATAATCCGCAATTCACGACGGCTGCCCCCATTAAAGGTGATTTCGGCCACGCCTGGCACTCTGTCCAGCACATTGACCACCTCATCTTCAATGAAGCGGCCCATGCGTTCGAGATCCATATCCGCGGCCTTATCGCCATCACCGGCCGCAGAAAGGGCCATTCTGGCAATCGGGCTATCATCTGAATTTGACGTGCGCACACGCGGTGTTCGCGCATCATCTGGCAAGCCAGTAATGGCAGATAAGCGCGAGAGCAGGAGGGTAAGCGCCTTATCCATATCTGTGCCAATCGCATAGGTCAGCGTCACACGCGCAGAGCCGGAATTAGAGACAGAATAGATTTCCTCAATATCAGAAAGAGAGGCAAGCTCACGTTCAAGGCGCGCGACAATTTCTCTGTCCACATCTTCTGGTGCGGCCCCAGGCCAGCTCACCCGGACCTGATAAATCGGCTTTTCAATATCCGGGCTCATCTGAATGGGAATGGTGCGCATCGCCACATAGCCAAACAGCACTATCAGCAGCACCAGCGCCAGCACTGCAACAGGACGGCCAATAGCCGATTTAATCAGCATATTCATTATTTCACTGCCCCGCTAAAGTCGAATTTTGGCTCTCGGCCATTTGGCAGACCTTTCATGGTGATAGAGCCAGTCATCTTATCGCCTGAGATTACCCCTTCATGCACCATCTGTATCGGCCCGAATGGCAGCATGCGCTCGCCAACAAAGCTGATTTTATCGCCATCACGTACCACCTCGATAGCTGTGCCTTCATAGAGATTAGCCCCGCTGGAGAGCGTCAGCTCTGCTGAACCTGGCCCGCGATTGGTCGTCCAATCCAGTTTCCAGACCTTGGCATCTGCTGCCAGCTTTGGCGCATCTGCCGCTGTTTTAGGCTTTTCGTCTGATTTTTCGCGGATGGCTGTGCCATTGCTCAGCCCTTCATTGCCGCGCACCACAACCTTATCACCGGCCTTAATACCACTCAGGATAATCATATCGCCGCCAATTGGCCCGCCAAGCTTTACTATTTGCCTGCTTGCCTTGCCATCTTTGGCCACAAACACCACATGCCCGCCGCTCACCGGGACCACCGCATCTTGCGGCACGGTTACAACAGGTGCAGCAGGGCGTGTCGGGATAGAGAGTTTGACGACTGCACCATCTGCTTGTGCCAGCCTTGGCACTGAGCCAATAGGGGTGAAACGTACAGGGCGTGTGCCGGTGCGCTGATTTTCCTCTGGTTCGATCACCCGCAGGCGTGCCTGTCGGGCTGGTCCGCCGCCATAGCTGATAGCCACATCACCAGCTGACCTTAAAAAGCGCAGATAGCCCGACGGTATCTGAGCCAAAATTTCATAATCGTCTGCTGACTGGATTTCAGCCAGAATATCACCCTGACGGGCAAAACCCTCTTTTAATGGGTTTAGGCGTACAATCTGACCAGATGCCGGCGCGCGCAGAGCGGCCTCGTCTATTTTTTGCTCAATATTAGCAATTTGTCCTGACAGCCTCTGGGTCGCCAGCGTATTTTGTTCAATCTGAAAGGTCAGACGCCGGATAGCATTTTCTTTATTCAGGACCTGCTGGCGGATAGACAGATAAGCATTTTGAGCTGTCTCTGCTGCTTCTGTGGACAAGGCTTTGGCGCGGCTGAGTTCAGCGGCACGCTCAGCTCTGAGCTGTAAAAGGCTACGCTGCTCAATGAGCAAGCTGAGGCTCTCTTTTTCGGCTACCGCACTGTCTTTGCTTTCATTTAAGCGTAATTCAGCATCCCTATATTGAATTTTTGCCTGATCGCGCTGAAACACCAAATCATCTGTATCCAGACGTGCAATCAGGGTGCCTTTTTCAACACGGTCTCCTATTTCAATCTCTTCGAGGCGATACGTGCCAGCTCGAGAAGCAATTACGCCATGGCGCATGCTCGACAGGATTTGTCCTTGGATATCAGCGTTGGTTGAGGCTTGCTGGGTTTTGGCGATATCTGTCTCAACACTTGTCCCGCCACCACCACGGCTCTGGGCAAGTGCTATATTAAAGCTAGATAGCATGATAAAGCAGGAGAGAGCCAAATACTGTAAAATGCGGCCTGGGCTTTGGGTGTGTGTCAGGTGAATAGAGCCATTTGTAGTCATCTGGCCTATCAAAAAATGACCTGTGATAATACCTAATAGCCTCGTTGGATCATGCCTCACCTTGTTGAGCATTGCCCAGTCTCCCTCTCAGTCAAATTCCGGCGTTAATCTTGTTACGAGATATGTCGAAATAAAGTCTAGTCTCAATTGATTTTACATCTTGTATGAAACGCAAAATCAACAGGCACCAGAAAAAGAACAAGAAGAGGGATAAGAAAAAGGCTGAAGATCAGATGACCTTCAGCCTTTTTTGCGGCCTGATATATTGGGGAGGAGGAAAATAATCAGGCTGCTTTTTCGTCGTTGCTATTCTTGGCGTCAAGGCGCTCAAGCACATAACCGCGAATTTGTGAGCGGTGCAGGCCGATATCGCGCAATGTGTGATCGCTGAGCTGGTTCAGTGCGCTGTAGGCCTGGCGGTATTCGATCCATGTCACGAATTTGGATACAATAGACCGGAAATTATCGTTTGATGCGTTCAGTAATGCTGCCATTTCTATCTCCATTTTGACCCCTGACTGGGTCATTTGATGTTGTTCCCTCGTTGTTCTTAAGGGATGTATAGGGAGCTAATTGACAGATGTAAATAGTCAAAAACTGTCATAATTCTGCAATATTTAAGAAAGAAATAAAAATACAACAAAGGCTGATTTTTAAAATGAAAATGCAAAAAGAGGCTGTTTAAGATGATTTTATTATCTGGTTCTTTTTTGATTTTTTAGTGTTTCCAAAATAGAACCAAAAAAAGAGGTATTTTGCGCGAATCACCCCCGAATCACCTCCGCATTATTTGTAGGTTTTTAACCTGCTGATAGCCGCTTTTGTAAAAACCTGTCTGCACTGGACATATTTTTGACAGTGCAGGTCAAAACTAAGTACAAAAATCTGTGATGTGGTGAGATGAGGGAGTATGGTCAGCGCATGACAGATGCATTCGGCCTTTATTGTGCGGCTTGTGGCTTTACAGCTTGGCTTGGTGCGGTAGACCGCCCTCAGCACTGCCCGAAATGCGGGCATGACCGCCTGTTTGCCCATCCTGAATTATTCGATTTGCATTTGGCGCATATTGATTGTGATGCCTTTTATGCGTCTGTTGAAAAGGCAGATAACCCGGATTTAAAAGATAAGCCGGTAATTGTAGGCGGCGGCCAACGCGGTGTTGTCTCAGCTGCCTGCTACCTAGCGCGCAAATTTGGCGTGCGGTCTGCGATGCCCGCCTGGCAGGCACGCAAAAACTGCCCTGGCGGGGTGTTTATCAAGCCGCGTATGTCACGCTATGTCGAGGTGAGCCGCGCCATCCGCTCGCGTATGCTTTCTTTCACACCGATGGTTGAGCCTTTATCCATTGATGAGGCTTTTTTGGACTTATCTGGTACAGAAGAGCTGCATGGTGCGCCACCTGCTATATTGCTCAGCCGGTTTCAAGCCGAAATCAAACGCGATTTGGGTATTACGGTTTCGGTCGGCCTTTCTTATAATAAGTCGCTGGCCAAAATGGCCTCAGATCAGGATAAGCCTGACGGTTTTTTTGTTCTAGGCAGGGGTGAGGCAAAAAACTGGTTGGCTGATAAACCGGTATCTATTTTATTTGGGGTTGGCAAATCAGCGCTTGCCCGCCTTGAAGCAGCTGGCATTTCAACGTGCGCTCAGCTGGCCGATATGCCGCTTGGTCAAGCCAAATCCTGTCTTGGTAAATCGGCTGAACGTCTCCAAGAGCTAGCCGTGGGTCATGATCCGCGCGCAGTTAATCCGCAAAGCGAGGCAAAATCTATTTCCAGCGAAACCACATTTGATTCAGATATCGCTGATCGCGCTGTGTTAGAAGCGATATTAGAAAAGCAATGTGCACAGGTTTCCACCCGCATGAAAAAAGCAGATCTGCAGGCCAGAACGGTAACCTTAAAATTAAAACGCCATAATCATAAATTACTCACCCGCTCTGTCTCGCTATCTCAGCCAACCAATAAGGCCCATCTGATGTTTGAAGCTGCGCGGCGCCTCTTACAAGCCGAAACAGGGCCTCAGAAATTCTATCGCCTCTTAGGTGTGGGTATGGACGGGTTTGGCGCAGAACATACAGCTAGCTTGTTTTCAGAAATGCTGGAAGATGAGGGCAGGAAAGACAGGTTGGAAGAGGCAATAGATGATTTAAGTGCGCGTTTTGGCGGCGCGTCTTTAAAATCTGGGCGTCAGTTTCAATATGAACATAAACGAAAAGACAACAGCAGCCGAGCAGATAAAAAATCAGACCGCCCAAAAAAATAGATCTATCCTAGCAGAGTGCCTGTCTTAAAGTCTATTATTGTGGTGTCTTGTCATCTTGTGATTTGGCACGCTATTTAAGAGCGTTAAATCATCGCCGCCGCTATCAATCAGCCCTAGGGATATCCTCTTTATGTCTCACACTCTATTTGTCTATGGCACCTTGCGTCATCCAGATGTGCGCCGGGCTGTGTTAAAAGACGATGTGCCAGCATCTCACTGTATTCAGGCCTTTTTAGCAGGTCACGCGGTGATGGCCGTTGCAGGCACCCATTATCCGTTAATTGAGGCACGCCCTAACCAAGCGGATATAGAAGCTGTTGAAGGGCTGATATTAACAGGCCTTACCGATGCGCAAATAGACGCGCTAGATCGCTTTGAAGGCGCGGATTATCGCCGCTTTGAGGTTCAGGTTGTACTGGCAGACGGCACGCATAGGCAGGCAGATATCTATCGTACCATCAACCCGCTTAAAACAGACGGGGTTTGGGTCTATGATAAATGGCTGGCGGCTGGCGGTTTGGAGGCGTTCCTGGCTGATGAGTTAGATCCAGAAGGGGTCAAACGGCCTGAATAGCCGCTCTCAAAGCCGGTGTTATAATAACAATCTGCCCTAGGTCATGGAATAAATATGATATCAGAACAATTTGCCACAGCTTTAGCGGCTTATGGGATTGATTTCTGGCTGGTAGCCATTTTGTCTGCCTTGATTGTGGCGATCTCGAAATCTGGTTTTGGTGGCGGTATGGGCGCATTATCTGCGCCTTTATTGCTGTTGGTTTTGCCACCACAAGAAGCGCTTGCCATTTTGCTCCCGATTTTCTTGGTCACAGACGTTTTTGTTGTCTGGCAATGGCGTCATTTCGGCGTATGGCGCTTGATCTTGCCGATGGTTTTATTTGCCAGCATAGGCCAGCTTTTAGGCTGGTGGTTTATGCATCTGGTCAATGAAACCGCATTGGTGGTGATGATTGCGTTGATTGCGCTGGCTTCTGGCGGGCAATATTATCTCACATTATTCTTCAGCCAGCGCGCCTCAGCCGCAGCACAGCAACATTCAGACCGCCGGTCAATCCGCCGTAAAAGGCGCCAAATCGGCGCACGTGCCAGTGTCTGGTGCAGCTTGTCCGGTGTGTCCAGCTTTGTGTCTTTGACAGGCGGCATACCTGTTCAGATTTTCATTTTACCTTTACGCCTGCCGCGCCAATTTGTGGTCGGGACTCTGGCTTGGTATTTTCTGATTATTAATGCCAGTAAAGTGCCATTCTATGGTCAATTGGCCCTTTTTTCACCCTCCAGCATCATGATAAGCCTTTGTTTGTTGCCGATTTTACCTTTTGGAATTGTTCTGGGTAAATGGCTGAATCGGACGATGTCAGACAAAGTCTTTTATCATCTCTCTTATGGCTTTTTGATTGTGCTAGGGCTTCGGCTGATTTATCAGGTTTTGATATAGAAATGTATCACGGCTTTATCTGATAGGTAGGGCTGGCGTGAAGGAGAGAGATCATGGCGCGTTGGCGGCATCTGTTAGTGGCAATCGGGGTCGTGCCGGCGATGATTATCTATGTTGCGCTCATTATTGGGCTGGCCGGCCTGTTTACCAACATTCATCCTGTGCTTGACTTACTTTTCTATATCGCGGCAGGCCTTTTATGGATCCCACCAGCTGGAAAAGTCATCACTTGGCTGGCCAAGCATGAGGCTGAATAGATTGCGTTAAATAGCTCAAAAAGAGCGGTTTTGCCTGGGTTTGGGGTCGTCAGAACAGATAATTCAGTCGTTTGTGTGATATTGGACAAAAGGGGCTGAATTAGGTTTCTATAGACAAAGCTACATAGCCTGTGCGCTATGCGGGTTATCGGGCGATGATTAAAGGGGTTTTTGCATGTCACGCTATTCTGCCTGGTCGATTTTAAAAGAAGGCCTGACTGGAAACAAAGGATGGCAGCGGGCCTGGCGTGATCCAGAACCGAAATCAGCCTATGATGTGATTATTATCGGCGGTGGCGGTCATGGGCTTGCAACGGCCTATTATCTCGCCAAAATTCATGGCATTACCAATGTGGCCGTTTTGGAAAAAGGCTGGCTTGGCGGCGGCAATGCTGGCCGTAATACCACCATTGTGCGCTCAAATTATTTTGTCGAAGGTAACACTGCTTTTTATGAGCATTCACTGAAGCTTTGGGAAGGGCTGTCTCAAGAGCTGAATTACAATGTGATGTTCAGCCAGCGTGGCCATTTAAACCTTTATTTTTCACCGGCTCAGCGTGATGCCATGGCCCGCCGCTATAACACCATGCGGCTGAATGATATTGACGGCGAGTGGCTGGACAGAGACGCGGTGCGCAAGATGGTCCCGCATCTCAATTTCAGCGAAGATGCACGCAACCCGATTATGGGGGGCTATCTTCAGCCACGTGCTGGCACTGCTCGCCATGATGCGGTGAATTGGGGCTTTGCCCGCGCTGCCAGCCAATTAGGCGTTGATATTATCCAACAATGCGAAGTGCTTGATTTCACCTATGAAAAAGGCCAGCTGGTCGGGGTAGAAACCAATCGTGGCTCTATCCGGGCGGATAAAATCGGTATGGCCGTGGCAGGGTCTACATCGGTATTAGCCAAGAAGGCAGGGCTCGGCAAATTGCCGATTGAGAGCCATAAATTGCAGGCTTTTGTATCCGAACCGCTCAAGCCGTTTCTGGATACGGTGGTGGTATATGCCAATGGCCACGGGCATTTTTACATCAGCCAGTCTGATAAGGGCGGCATGGTTTTTGGCGGCAATCTGGATGGTTATAATTCCTATGCCCAAAAGGGCAATTTACCGCTCTATAGCGATGTCGCGGGCTGTGCAATGAATGTCATGCCGGCCTTGGGGCGTATTAAGCTGTTGCGTCAATGGGCGGGCATTATGGATATGTCTATGGATGGCTCTCCTTTTATCACTAAGACCGATATACCAAACCTCTATCTGAATGCTGGCTGGTGTTATGGCGGGTTTAAGGCGACACCTGGTTCAGGCTGGTGTTTTGCCCATACAATTGCCAATGACAAGCCGCATGAGATCAATGAATTATTGACACTCGATCGCTTCCGTCAGGGGCGTCATATCGATGAAACAGGGCACGGCCCTTATCCGAAAACGCATTAAAGAGGCGCATCATGTTGATTATAGACTGTCCTTTTTGCGGGCCACGTGACCATTCTGAATTCTCTTATGGCGAAGATGCCAGCGTTAGCTATCCGGATGTGGATAACCTGGATTTAGAAGCCTGGTATGAGGCGGTTTTTGAGCGGGAAAATCCGCGCGGGCGCCATCTTGAAAAATGGCACCACCAGCAAGGCTGCCGCATGTGGCTGATTGTTGAGCGCGATACCGTGACGCACGAAATTTTTGATGTACGCGCTGCTCATCCTGATATGGCTGAACTGAGCAAGAAACCCGCTAAAAAAACAGCCACGAAAAAGGCAGCAGCCAAAAAAACAGCCACCAAAAAGGCATCAGCCAAGAAAACAACCGCCAAAAAGGCGGGTGCAAAAGGAGCCGCATCATGAGTGGGTTTCGTCTGCCATCAGGTGGTCTTATCCACCGCGATTTGCCTGTTGAGTTTACCTTTAATGGCCGAAAAATGTCAGGCTTTGACGGCGACAGCATCACCTCGGCGCTGATGGCCTCTGGTCATAAGCTGGTTGGGCGCGGATTTAAATATCACCGCCCGCGCGGCATCACCTCATCAGGTGTCGAAGAGAGCGGCGCGATTTTCACTACCATAAACGGCACCCGCCAGACTCCGAATGTCAAAGGACCATTGGCTGAAATCCATGACGGGCTGGAAGTGCGCGCTCAGAATGCCTTTCCATCTGTCCGTTTTGATATTGGTGAGATCAATGACATGCTGAGCCCGTTTTTCGGGGCAGGCTTCTATTACAAAACCTTTATGGGGCCGTTTGGTAATACTCGTTTTTGGATGTTTGTTGAAAAATTCATCCGCCGCGCGGCAGGTCTGGGTAGCGCCAGCCGTATCAGCGATCCCGATAATTATGATATCGCTAATGGCTATTGCGATCTTTTGGTCGTTGGCTCAGGGCGCGCTGGTTTACTGGCGGCCGCTGAAGCGGCTGAGGCCGGTATGGATGTGCTGCTGGTTGAACAGGATTTTGAGGCCGGTGGCCGTTTGATGCAAACAGGCAAAGAGGCAGATGAGAGTTTGCGTGAAACATTGTTGGCGCGCTTTGCAAAGGCTGGCGGCAAGATGATGCTACGTACCACCGCGTTCGGCCTGTATGATGGCCATGTCGCAGGCTTGATTGAACGCCAGACAGATCATCTGGCCAGCCAGCACGAGACACAACCGCGCGAGACCATGCATATCGTGCGCACCCGCCATATTTTGCTGGCCACCGGTGCGATTGAGCGCACCCCAGCTTTTGCTGCGAATGACCGTCCTGGCATCATGCAGGCAGGGGCCATGGCGGCTTATGTTAATCGCTTTGCAGTGGCACCAGGGCGCTCTCTTTTGCTCTCCACCACCCATGACGGGCTATATGAAGATGCACTGCGATACCGTGATTTAGGTCTGAATGTGGTCATGCTCGATGCCCGCAACACTGAAACCGAGTTACAGGAACAAGCGCGCGCCGCTGGTGTTGAACTCTATCTGGGCTGTGTGCCCTATCATACTGTGGGACGTAAAGCGGTTGCCGGTATGCAAACGGCCTATTTAGATGCAGATGGCAATCTTAGTACTGGCCCAACATTAGGTGCAGAGGCAATCGGTCTGTCAAATGGCTATAATCCGGTGGTGCATCTGCTCTCTCATCGTGGTGTAAAACCCGTTTGGAACGAACATTTGCAAGCCTTTATCGGCGGCAATACAAACGAGCATATCACGCTGATTGGCCGTGCTGCTGGTGTTTATCTCGCTGACGAGATTGAAAAATCTGTTCAGCATGTGCTGGCCGCACTCACTGGCAAAAAAGCACCCTCAGACGCCCCAAAATTAGGTTTCGATGCGCCCTTTATGCCGCTTTTTGAAATCAAACATCACAATAAGCGCAAGCGGGCCTTTATCGATCCACAGCATGATGTGACCACCAAAGATGTCCGTCAGGCGCATCAAGAAGGCTTTGTTTCAGTTGAACATATGAAGCGCTATACCACCCTAGGGATGGCTACTGACCAAGGCAAGGTTGGCAATATCCCGGGGCTGGCCATTATGGCAGAGGAAAGTGGCCGGACCATTGCTGAAACCGGCACCACCACTTTTCGTCCACCCTATACACCTGTGTCGATTGGTGTGTTGGCAGGGCGTGCACGCGGGGCGCATTGGATGCCAGAGCGTCGTACGCCAATGCACCACGCCCATCTAGATGCTGGCGCGGTGATGACAGATGCTGGTTTATGGAAGCGGGCCTGGTATTATCCGCAAAAAGGCGAAGATATCAATGATGCCTATATCAGAGAGGCATCTGTAACCCGCCAGACTGTGGCGATGATCGATGTCTCCACCTTGGGTAAAATTCAAGTACAAGGGCCAGATGCCACCACTTTCTTGGATCGTGTTTACGTGAATAATTTTGCCAAACTGCCAGTGGGTAAATCACGCTATGGCCTGATGCTACGCGATGACGGGGTGGTTTTAGATGATGGTACCACCTGGCGGATGGGTGAAGATGACTATCTGATGACAACCACCACCGCACAAGCTGGTCCGGTGATGGCCCATCTCGAAGAATTGCTGCAAACCCGTATGCAGGATCTAAAAGTACATTTAACTTCTGTTACCGATCAATGGGCAGCGGTTGCTGTGGCGGGTCCAGCGGCACGTACGGTGCTGGCCTCTTGTCTGCCGAGCCTGGACTGGTCAGATGAGGCTTTTCCATTTATGGCGGTACGCTCAGGTGAGGCCAGCCTGTCAGATGGCGTTGCTAGCCTGTTTCATGCGGCGCGTATCTCTTTTTCAGGTGAGCGTGCATGGGAAGTCTATGTGCCGGCTGATAAAGGGCGTGCTTTGTGGGACCATCTTTATCAAGGGGTACAAGCAGCAGGTGGCTGTGCCTATGGTATGGAAGCGCTGGGCGCCCTGCGCATTGAAAAAGGCCATGTAACAGGGGCTGAATTGGATGGGCGGGTGACGCTCGAAGATGCTGGCTTTGGCAAAATGGCGTCTAAAACCAAAAATTATATCGGTGCAGCGTTGCGCAAGCGCCCAGAGATGACCAGAGATGACCGCAAAAAGCTGGTTGGTATTCTGCCAAAAGACAGAAGCCAAACCTTTGGGGCAGGGGCCATTTTATGTGCAGCTGATCATATCGCAGGCTTTGGTGAGGGCTGGGTGACCGCGGTTACCCATTCGCCAGCTCTGGGTCATTGGATTGGCCTTGGCTTTGTCTCTGGCGGTGTTGAGGCATGGGAAGGGCGCGAGATTGTCATCGCTGATCCGGTGCGCGGCAACCAAACCATCGCTGAGATTGTTAGCCCGCATATGTTCGATCCAAAAAATGAACGGCTGAAAGGATAAGATGATGGCATCAGATGACAAACGCACAGCCGTGCATTATCAAACGGGCCTTTTCGGACCTGAAGGCCAAAAAGGCGTTATATTGCAGGAAAGAACAGGGGCTATCATCACCCAACTCAGCTTTTTCAAAAATCAAAAAGTGGCCTTAAGCAAATGGCTGGCGGCATCTTGTTCTGCGGCCATGCCCGCGCCAGGTCAGGTTGAAAAGGCAGAAAAAGCAGTGATTGCCCGTGCTGAGCCTCAAAAAATATGGCATATTTCCTCTGCCCTGCCTTCACTGGATGGTGCAGATGCCTTTTATCCGCTTGATATGTCAGGTGCCCGCCGTATTTTAGATATCACCGGTGCTGATGCCCGTGCAGTGATGGCACGCCTATCTTCTGCAGATTTTCGGGATGTCTCTTTTGGCATGGGCCAGTTTATGAGTACAGGCATGCACCATGTCGGGGTTCAGGTGATGCGGCTAAATGATGGCTTTCGGTTGTTTGTACCGCGCTCATTTTCAGAGAGCTTATTTGATTTAACAGCTGAAATCAGTGCACAATTCGGGCTGGAAATCAAAAAAGAAGCTGCTTATCAGTTTAAAATACACGACCGGAAAGACATTAAATGTCAGAGACCACCCCTAAAACCACAAAGCGGCCACATGCAGCCGCGCTAGAGTTAGGGGCGGCGCTCTTTAAACAGCATGGGCTAGATGATTGGAGCCTGAAACTAGATCATGCACGCCGGCGTGCGGGTATGTGCGATTATAACAGCAAGACCATCTCTTTATCGCGTCATTATGTGCGCTATGCCGATATGGACCATATCCGCGATACTTTGCTGCATGAAATCGCCCATGCGCTGGTCGGGCCAAAACATGGTCATGATCTGGTCTGGCGAAACAAAGCTAGAGAAATTGGCTGTAGTGCCATGCGCTGTCATACGCTTAATTTTTCGCGTGCGGCCTGGTTGATGTCCTGTCCAAATGGCTGTTTTTCAGTAGAACGTCACCGCCGAAGCAACGGGCTTGTCTGTGCCAAATGCAAAACACCAGTTCGCTTTTCTGCTGCACCGCCAATGGCCGAAGATGAGGCTGAATAATGCGCTTTGATCTGACCCAAAGCCGGCAAAACCAGCTGGCTGAACATATCGGCAATATGGTGGAGAAGAAGGCCAAAATCACCAGCTTTGATTTTCTGAGCCAAGATGAAATCACCGCGCTGATACAGACTGTCTCAGCCTTTGACTATCGCACCGCGCGTCCAGTGGTTGGCAAAGGCGTCATCCAAGATTTTGATATTTGTTTTCCAGCCCCAAATGAGGGTGCTTTTGCCGATTTAACGCTATTGTTAGAAGCAGGCTGCAACGCCTTGTTAGATGATCACCCTGACTTGTTTGAGAGCAAGCTGACCTTAAATGACAGGGCGGTGCAAAAATATCCAGCAAACTCTAGAGGGATCGGCATTCACCGTGATGGTTTGCGTTATCGCAACCTTGTGTTCATTCTTACCCTGGCAGGTCAGTCCAGATTGTTTCAATGTGACACACGCGAAGGGGCAGGGCGCGTAGATATAGATGACAGTCCGGGACGCCTTGTTTTACTTGCCGCACCTGGTTTTAGAGGGCTGAGCACGCCTGAGGATCGGCCTTTTCATGGTGTGGATAATATCCAATCTGGCCGGCTATCTATTGGCCTTCGGCAGGAAAAGAACGACTGAACCAGCACAAGAAAACGTCCTGCCAAACCAGCTATCTATAGAGATAAATCAAGCAATGAGCAGGACGTTTCTGGAGGAAAGTGTCTTATCCTTTAGCTTGTGCGTCTATTGCCGCGCGGATCAACCCATCCAATGGTATCATCTGTCCGGCGATATACCATATTCAGGCCTAGATGGTTCGAATTGCGAAACATCAAACTGCTTTGTGTGCTGAGCTCGAGGCGCATCACCGCTTGATCTACACTCATGACCTCAATGTCATAATGCATTTCTGCAATGATCGGCAGGTTATCGCCTTCTGCTTCATTATCTTGTGCATTATCTGATTTGGAACTGAGGGATTGTGCGCTCTCATACACCGCTTCAGGGGCCGTTTGTAAATCGAGCACCCGCTCATTATCGGTGGCTTCAGCGCGATGATTGCGCAACCGTCTTTTATGACGCCGCAAGCGTTTCTCGGCATGTTCAATCGCCGCATCAAGCGCAGCATGTGCATCTTTGAAATCATGCCCTGTGGCTTCTAATTCTATGCGTCGTGTCAGATTAACGCGAGTCTTGACCGTAAATCCCTCCAGCCCCTTTTCCAGTGTAATATGTCCGGCAATAGCATTGTGAAAATATTTATCCACCACCTGTTGAAGTGAAGATTGGGCGTGTTCTTGAAAGGCTTTGCCTGTACGCATATTCTTACCACTGACATCGATCATCATTGTGCATATCTCCTTCTTTGACATATTTTTCTAGCTGGGTTTTTGGATTTTCGCTGGACTCCTTCATGTGCTGTCACAAAATTCCCATTACATTCCAACCTGCAGCCTGCATTCAAATTGCAAGCCGCAAGACAGGGACGCTGCGCGTGGCAGCTGGACTGCTATGTTCCGAGAGATGGGCGTAAGCAGCCCTATATTATACTGTGGGTCTGTTTTTCAGATTATGCAATAGGGCGGTTGCATTTTTTTCAGAATTGAGACAGATGGATAATGCAAAAAGAGCTTTAAACCATGGTTTTTTATGCGGCATCTACAGGCATGTTTTTGTCTGTCTTTGAATATTTGTTTGCCATCTCTTCGATAATGTGGGGAAGGAATGAGAGGGAATATGTCAGAAAATTCAGCATCAAATGACGACGGCGCAGCGGCACGCCCGGCCCGTCGCTCAGCCCGCCGCAATGCAGCCTCTGCCCGCAAAAGAGGGCCGCTTGATCATCAGCTTGCCTGGGAACAGCCACGCTGGTCTGACAATCCTGTTGAGCCGATTTCAGCTGATCAGATTGAAGCCATCCATGAGGCCTCTTTGCGTGTGCTCAGCGATATTGGCCTGCTCTTCTTAAATGATGAAGCACTCTCTGTTTTAAATAATGAGGGATGTGATATTGACTGGGACACCAAAAATGTCCGTTTTGATCCTGAATGGGTCATGGCACAGGTCAAAAAAGCCCCGTCCAGCTTTACCGTCACGCCGCGCAATCCAGATCGCAGCCTGATTTGGGGTGATAATTACCTCTCTTTTGGGGCGATCGCCTCGCCGCCAAATGTCAGCGATATCAAAAAAGGCAGGCGGGTTGGCACCCGTGCTGATTTTCAGGATTTGCTGAAACTCTCACAAGCCTATAACTGTATCCATTTCAATGCTGGCTATCCAGTTGAGCCGCTTGATATTCACGCCTCTGTGCGCCATTTACATTGCCTCTATGATATGTTGAGTCTGACAGACAAAGTGGTGCATGCCTATTCATTGGGCCCAGAGCGGGTAGATGATGCGATGGAGATGGTCCGTATCGCCGCTGGCTTGACCGACGCAGAATTTGAAGCCCAGCCGCGCATGTTCACCAATATCAACAGCTCGTCCCCGTTGAAACATGACTGGCCGATGCTCGATGGGGCCATGCGCCTGACCAAGCGTAATCAGCCTGTTGTTATCTCACCTTTTACACTGGCAGGGGCGATGGCACCTGTGACCTTGGCAGGGGCGATCACCCAGCAAAATGCAGAAGGTCTGGCAGCAATCGCACTGCTGCAATCTATCCGCCCTGGCGCACCGGTGGTCTATGGGGCCTTTACCAGCAATGTGGATATGAAATCAGGTGCCCCTGCCTTTGGGACACCGGAATTTGTGCGGGCGATGCAAATCTCAGGTCAGATGGCGCGGTTCTATAATTTGCCCTGGCGCAGCTCTAATGCGAATGCCGCCAATATTCCAGATGGTCAGGCCATGTGGGAATCGGTGTTCTCGCTCTGGGGCACCTCAACAGGTCAGGCCAATATTGTCTATCACAGCGCTGGCTGGCTGGAAGGCGGGCTGACTGCCAGTTTTGAGAAATTTGTGATGGATTGCGAGACTCTGCAACAAGTGATCTACGCCCAGAAACCTATTCCGTTTGATATGGATGATTTGGGTGTGGAAGCGATGGCTGAAGTCGGTCCAAATGGTCATTTCTTCGGAACTGAACATACACAAAGTCGTTATAAAACAGCATTTTATAGCCCGTTGCTTTCTGATTGGTCTAATTTTGAGAGCTGGCAAGAAGCAGGCGAAATTTGGACACATGAGCGTGCCTATAATCAATATCAAGAGATTGTGAACAGCTTTGAAGCCCCTGGCCTAGATGCCGCCATTGATGAAGAGCTAAAAGCCTTTATAGAACGGCGTGAGCGTGAGGGCGGTGCCCCGACTGATTTCTAATCGGATATGACTGATATGAGAATATAAGAGGAGATGGTTTGCATCTCCTCCTTTTTTAGATCATTGGGGTTGTTTTCAGCGCACGGGCCAACATCGGGCTGTCCAGATTACCGCCAGAGGCGGTGACTAAAACTTCTTGGCCTTGTGCTTCCTCTTGAAATGCCGGCGATAAGGCACAAGCAAGGGCGATTGCCCCGCCTGGCTCAATCATCACTTTAAAGGCGCGCAAGCCGGTATGCATCGCAGCCAGCACTGCCTCATCTGATGCGCTGATACCGTGGGCATGATGAGCCTGCAAAATCGGGAAGGTCAGCGTGCCAGGTGTTGGGGTTACAATCGCATCACAGATGGAATGCTGTTCTGTTTCATTGCGCAGTCTGGTGCCAGCGGCCAGCGACCGCTTCGTATCATCATAATGCTCAGGCTCAGCCGCGAACATAGTGATATCAGGGAAATGATGTTTCAGCGCGATGGTAGAGCCAGCCATCAGCCCGCCGCCGCCACAGCAAATCACGGCTTTGTCCGGGGTCAAGCCATGTGCCTGCATCTGCTGTGCCATTTCAAGGCCCGTGGTGCCTTGGCCTGTGATGGTGCGCCAATCATCAAAAGGCGCAATGACATCTGCGCCATTGCGCTTGGCCAATTCTGTACCAATCTCTTCACGGCTCTCATTAAGGCGGTCATAGAGTACCACCTCTGCGCCATAGGCTCTGGTCGCTTCAATTTTGGCACTTGGCGCATCTGCTGGCATCACAATGGTGGCATCTCTGCCGCTTAATCGCGCGGCCAGTGCAACCGCTTGTGCGTGATTGCCGCTGGAATAGGCGAGTACAGGCTGATCAGGGTCGTCTAAAGTCATCACCGCATAACAGGCCCCGCGGAATTTGAACGAGCCTGTGCGTTGCTGAGGTTCAGCTTTTAGCCAAAGGCGAAAGCCTAGTTTTTCATTCAATAAATCTGAGGTTAACAGAGCTGTTTTGACCGCGTAGGGGCGGATAATATCTGCGGCCTGTTCAATTTTGGTGATGGTAATCATGATTTATCCCTATGCTCGGCAGCAAGGCTGTGGGTTTATCTTGTTTTATGTGGTAAATCTCTCTAGTTTAACAGTGCTAATATGGCGCGTTGCCGATTTTTTGAGCGTGCCGGAAACCCAATGGCAAATTGTCAGTGATTTTATGGAGTGCGTTATGGCTGGTCCTGTTGCAGAACTGCCTTTCTCTGGTGCTTGTACAGCCCTTATTACCCCGTTTCTAAATGGTAAGCTGGATGAAGCAGCCTTCATAAAACTTGTGCAATGGCAGATAGAGCAGGGGATCCATGGCCTGGTACCGGTTGGCACCACGGGTGAGTCGCCAACCTTATCGCATGATGAGCATGACCGGATGGTTGAGCTCTGTGTCAAAGAGGCGGCAGGGCGTGTGCCGGTGATAGCCGGGGCAGGTTCAAACTCTACTGCCGAAGCGGTGCGCCTTGCTAAACATGCCGAAGAAGTGGGCGCAGATGCCGTGCTGGTGGTAACCCCATATTACAATAAGCCAACACAAGAAGGGCTGAAAGCGCATTACAGCGCTGTGGTAGAAGCGATATCTATCCCATTGATTATATATGATATTCCGGGTCGTTCTGTTATTCAGATGAGCAATGAGACCCTAGCTGAGCTAGCCCAGCATCCACAGATTGCAGGCATTAAAGATGCGACCGCAGATTGTGGACGTCCAACGCGTATCCTGAATAAAATAGGGCACCAGTTTGCCCAACTTTCAGGTGAAGATGGGACCATGCTGCCTTATCTGGCTGCAGGGGGGCATGGGGTGATCTCAGTGGTCAGCAATATTGCACCCAAAATGGTAGCAGATTTGCAATCAGCCTATCTGAGCGGTGATACAAAGACAGCCCTTGCGCTGCATCAAAAGCTAATGCCATTGCATGACGGGCTGTTCTGTGAAGCAAGCCCAGGCCCGGTAAAATATGCCGCTGAAAGGCTGGGTCTGTGCAGTGCTGAAACACGCCTGCCATTGGTGCCGATTTCTGACAGCTCACGCCGAATTGTGGATGCGGCCCTTGAACAAGCGGGCTTGGTATAATCAACCGCTTGGTCAGTGGTTGGTTTGATAAGGTAGCGATATGTCTATTCATACAGGGCGGGTGGCCGAAAATAGGCGCGCACGCCATGAATATGAAATTGAGGAAAAAGTTGAAGCAGGGCTGATTTTACGCGGCTCTGAGGTGAAAAGCCTGCGTGCAGGTCATGCCTCAATCGCTGAATCCTACGCTGGTGAAGATCAAGGTCGTCTGTGCCTGTTCAATGCCAATATCCCGATTTATCCAGCTGCACGTGATAATCATGAGCCAAAACGTGTGCGTGAATTGCTGGTCAGCCGCAAAGAGCGCAATAAGCTTCTAGGCATGATCAGGCGTGATGGTTATACGCTTGTTCCGCTCAGCCTTTATTTCAATGATCGCGGGCTGGCCAAATTATCGATTGGTCTAGCACGTGGCCGCAAAAAGCAGGATAAGCGCGAAGCCAGCAAGCAACGTGATTGGGATCGTCAAAAGGCCCGTCTGCTCAGAGGGCGTTAAATCGCTCAGATATCAGCCAGTTTCTTGGCTTGATCCAAAATAGCCTGAAATTGTGCCACAGACAGACGCTTGGTCTGCACGTTATAACGCGAGCAATGATAGGAGCTCAGCAATTGGCGACCATCAGGCAGGGTGTGTAGGCTGCCATGGGCAAAAGGATAGTCTTTTGGCTTTAGCCCATAATGGCGCAATAAGGTATCATGGGCGATCCGTCCCAGCACCAAAAACAGCTTTAAATCAGTCATCAAGGTCAATTCTTGTGTCAGATAAGGCCGGCAGTTTTGAATTTCAGCCGGTGTTGGCTTGTTCTGAGGCGGTACACAGCGCACAGCATTGGTGATCCGGACCTTTTGAAGCTTCAGATTGTCCTGGCCATCTGCTTTGAATTGGCCAGTCGTCATGCCTGCCGTCATCAGGCCCTGATAGAGCACATCACCTGCAAAATCACCGGTAAATGGGCGGCCGGTGGCATTTGCCCCGCGCAATCCAGGGGCCAGACCGATAATCAGCAAACGGGCATCACGTCCGCCAAATGAGGGGACAGGCGCATTATGCCAATCAGGCTGTTTGGCCTTATGGCTTGCCAGAAAATCCACCAACCGTGGGCATTTATCACAGCTTAGCGGTGCGATCGTATCATAAGACATTACGCGGCTATTCCCGATGCTCAGGCATGGGCTACATTATCGCGGGTTACCAAATGCGCGATATCTGTCAAATCAATAAAGCAGTCTGCCTGACGCCTTAGCGTATCGGCCACCATATTGGGCGATGTTTTAACCGAAGAGACTACAGTTACCCGCACACCCATATCTTGCACTTCTGAGAGCAGGCGGCTGAAATCACCATCACCTGAAAACAGATAGGCATGGTCGATATGCGGGGCGAGTTTCAGCATATCAAGGGCCAATTCCATATCCATATTGCCTTTGACACGCACCCGCCCTGTGGTGGGCTCGATAAATTCTTTCGTCTGTTTGCTGACCACTGCATAGCCATTATAATCGAGGAAATCGATCAACTTGCGCAGCGGGGCGGTTTCAGACGGGTCTGGCAACGCGGTATAGTAATAGGCCCGGATAAGGTGATGCTGGTCTCTGAAATAATCCAACAGACGCACATAATCGATATTCAAGCCCAGTAATTTTACCGTGCCATGAAAATTGGAGCCGTCTATAAAAAGAGCGGCGCGCTCTGTGAGTTGCATGTTCAATCTCCAAAAAAATAAATAAGCTCAAAATAAACGTCAAAAATAGAGCGGATAAAAAACCATAGACAGATATAAAAATCCAATTTACCTGTTTTGTCCAGACGCATAAAGGCTACAAAATCCCATAGAGGGTGGTAACAAAAAAATGGCACATTTATATATCGGGTTAGGCGCGAATTTGATTCCCCAAGGCTACTCTACTGTCATTGCTGGCTTGCGCGGTGCGATTGATCAATTTGCGGCAGCTGGCCTTACCCCTCTGAAAATTGCCCCTTTTTATGAGAGCGCACCTGTCCCGATTTCTGACCAGCCCTGGTATGTAAATACGGTTGTTGAGGCTGAGACCGCGCTAAGCCCTGAAGAAGCACTTGGCGTGCTAAACCAGTTTGAAGAGTCATTTGGACGTGTGCGCACTGTGCGCAACGCACCACGTGTACTGGACCTCGATATCATTGATTATGAGGGTTTAATCCAACATTCAGCGCATCTGACCCTGCCACATCCGCGAATGGATAATCGGGCCTTTGTGCTGTTGCCCTTGCGCGATATTGCCCCAGATTGGACACACCCTGTTGATGGTCAATCCATAGCTGCACTTATCGACAGGTTGCCTGCAGATCAGGATATCAGACAAAGTCAGCAGAGCGCATAAGGCAGGTCTCGAAAAACCTTGTTTTTTCTGTTGCTTTCCTCTATAGTCTTGCAACTTCCCACAGCCGCATGCGAAACGGAGTGATTGCCATGGCCCGCGTTACCGTTGAAGATTGTATCGAAAAGATTCCAAACCGGTTTGATCTGGTTCTGACCGCTGCCCAGCGCGCACGCTCTATTCAAAAGGGCGAATTGCTGACTATCGACCGTGATAATGACAAGAACCCAGTTGTTGCATTGCGCGAAATTGCGGCTGAGAGCATCGATTCAGCACGTGTGCAAGAAGCGATTGTCAAAGGCCTTCAACGCTTCCACGAGCGTGATGAAGAGCAGGCCGCTGATGAGGCAAGCGCATTGGCAAAGGCAGATCTCGAAGCTATGCGTCTGGCCGGTTCTGAGATGATGATCGGTGCTGAAGATGGCATGCAGATTGGCGATCAGGCTGATTTGGATGCCACCGGCTTTGAAGATGTGGATATGGCAACCCTCTCAGGGGATGACTAAGCCTGCAAAACAAGGCACCCTATGCGCATAAGCTAGACCGGCGTCAAATCCATAAAGTGAACCATAGGGGCCGGTTATCACGAGAGTGAGCGCAACCATGGCATCTGTCGCACACCGCATGCAAGACCCTGTTCAGCTGGCCTATGATGGTCTGCTGAGCCGTATTCGTGCCTTTAACCCGTTTTTTGACGAAGATCGCCTTGAAAAAGCCTATCAATTAGGCCGTAAAGCCCATGATGGTCAGATGCGCGCCTCTGGCGAGCCTTATTTCACCCATCCGATTGCTGTGGCCCATTTGCTGGCTGACATGCATTTTGATTTGGATACTATTATCACTGCCCTGCTGCATGATACAGTTGAGGATTGTGATATCACCCTTGAGCAGCTTGAACAGCTTCTGGGTGAGACCATTGCCCAGCTGGTTAATGGGGTAACCAAGCTCACCCGGTTTGAATTACAATCCATTGATTCAAAACAGGCTGAGAATTTCCGCAAACTGGTGATGGCAACCTCTGCTGATTTGCGGGTTTTGCTGGTGAAACTGGCTGACCGGACTCATAATATGGAGACCATAGACGGTTTTAGTCGTCAGGATAAAAAAGAGCGCATTGCCAGAGAAACGCTCGATATTTATGCCCCATTGGCAGAGCGTCTCGGGATTACCCATTTTCAAAATCAGCTCGAAGAGAGCGCCTTTAAGGTGCTCTATCCTGAAATGCAGCAATCTATTTTCAACAGGCTGGAATTTCTGGCCAATGAAAATGAAAATATCATTCAGCGCATCACACAAGATTTGATGACCCTGATCCAGAATAACCGTCTGGATTGTCAGGTATCTGGGCGCCGCAAAACGCCTTATTCTATCTGGCGTAAAATGCAGTCAAAGAAAATCGCGATGGAACAGCTCTCAGATGTGATGGCGTTTCGGGTGATCGTGCCGCGCATTGAGGATTGCTACACCGCACTTGGCATCATTCATCAGCATTATCCGATGGTGATGGGGCGTATGAAAGATTATATCTCAGCCCCGAAACGCAATGGTTATCGCTCGTTGCATACCGGTGTCATTGGCCCGCTTAACAGGCGTATTGAAATTCAACTGCGCACACCGGATATGCATGATGAGGCAGAGCGGGGCGTGGCCGCGCATTGGGATTACAAAAACCCTTCAGATGCTGTGATTGGTGAGCATACAGGCTGGGTACAAGAACTGACCTCACTGATTGATTTAAATGCAGGTGCAGATGAATTTTTAGAACATACCAAAATGGAGATGTTCGCTGATCAGGTATTCTGCTTTACCCCGCGCGGTGATCTGATCAATCTGCCGCGTGGTGCCACAGCGGTTGATTTTGCCTATAATGTGCATTCCAAGATTGGTGATACATGTGTTGGTGTGCTGATTAATGACAAAAACCGGCAGCTGGCCACAGAATTGCAAAATGGCGATCAGGTGAAAATCCTGACAGACCCAGAGGCGCGCCCACGCGCAGAATGGGAAGAATTTATTGTAACAGGGCGGGCAAAGGCAGCCATCCGCCGCTATATCCGACAAGAACGCCAGCATGAATTCAGCCGCATTGGTCAGGCGTTACTGGAAAAAGAATTTCGCTTTCGCAATACCAGCTTTGATATTGAATTGTTGGATTCCATTCTCACCGCCTTTGAAGTCCAACGTGCTGAAGAGTTGTTTGAGAAAATTGCCGATGGTGATGTGCATCCGCGCTTGGTCTTTGAAAGGCTCTATCCAGCACAGGCAACCCAAGAGGCCGCATTAGAAGATAAGCCGCCATCTGATGCAGAGTCAAATACCGGACCTTTACCTGAACCAGTATTAAACATCACCGGCCTAGCAGATGGCGTGGCGGTGCATATGGCAAAATGTTGTCATCCAATCCTTGGTGACAGGATTGTTGGCATTTTCACCACGGGTAAAGGCCTTACCGTTCATTCACGCGGTTGCAGTTCACTTGCGAAATTCACCGAAATGCCTGAATTATGGGTTGATGTGAATTGGGGGCAGGTGGCCCATAAACAGATGAGCGGGCGCATCCGTGCTGTTATTTTTAATGAGCCTGGGGCGCTGGCTGCTCTCTGTTCTGTGATTGGCCAGCAAGCTGGGAATATCACCTTTATTCAGCTTTCTGAGCGGAGCGGGGATTTCTTTACCTTTACATTGGATGTGGCAGTGCGCGATAAGGCGCATCTCCAGTCCATCATCACCATGCTTCGTTCGAATAAATATATTGAATCAGCTGATCGCTACAGTTTTGACAGATAGGTCTTTTTGACATGCTCTTTAAAAGACGCGTTCCGCTAAATCAGATGCAACGCCTGCAATCTTTTTTCTGGCCGAAATCCGGATTTAAGCGTGCCTTTAATTATCTGATGCAACGGCTGGCCCGCATGCCAGGCTCGGACTATTCACTGGCAGCAGGATTTACCGCCGGGGCCATTGTTTCTTTTACCCCTTTTGTCGGGTTTCATTTTGTCCTTGCCGCCTTTCTGGCAGTGGCTTTGCGCGGCAATGTGCTGATATCTGCCGTTGGCACATTAGTAGGTAATCCCTGGACGTTTCCGTTTCTTTGGCTCGCCGCGGTGAAAACAGGTCAATGGGTACTCGCCATTTTTGGCTATCATGATTATGGGGCAGGGCTTACCATTGCAGATGCGCTTGGTAATGCAGATCAGCTGGTAACATTATTTGTGCCTTGGGTTATTGGTGCCAGCCTGCTTTCGATTATATTGGGTCCATGGGTGCTTGGTATCAGCTGGCTTGGCATCCGCTCATTCCGGCGCCATCGTCGGGCCAAGAAAATGGCGAAAATGATGGCGATGCAGGCCCAACACCAGGCCCAAAATCAGGCCCAACATCAGGCCCAACATCAAGCTGGCATAGATAAAGAAATCAGAGGTGGAGATGATGCATAAAATCAGGCTTGGCGTGAATATTGACCATATTGCCACCTTGCGTAATGCGCGCGGCGGCCAGCATCCTGACCCGGTGGCGGGCGCATTGCTCGCGCAATCTGCAGGTGCTGATGGGATCACCGCACATCTGCGCGAAGACAGGCGCCATATCCGTGATGAGGATATGAAGAACATAAAGCAGGCTATTGATATTCCACTTAATTTTGAGATGGGCGCAACAGATGAAATGGTAGATATTGCCTGTGCAATCCAGCCTAATGCCTGTTGTTTAGTGCCTGAAAAACGCGAAGAGGTAACCACTGAAGGCGGCTTGGCTGTCGCAGGTCATGAAGCGCGTTTGGGCCCGCAAATCGAAAAATTAAAAAAAGCGGGGTGTCGTATATCACTTTTTGTAGAAGCCAATCCAACTGAATTAAAAGCAGCTGCCAGCCTTGGTGCCGATATTGTCGAACTACATACCGGTGCCTATAGCGAGCTGAACGCAAAGGCCTTGCAAGATGAGTTGGCACGCTTAAGAGAAGGCGCAGAATATGCCCATCACATGGGTCTAGAAGTGCATGCCGGCCATGGGCTGCGTTTTGATAATGTTCAGCCGATTGCATGTTTGCCACATATGACAGAACTCAATATCGGGCATTTCTTAATGGGAGCTGCACTATTTACCGGGCTTGGTGAAGCGATTGCAACCATGCGTGCGCTGATTGATGAAGCTGTTGCATAGAGGCGATTGGGTGTAGGTGCGTGGATAAAGGCAGATGATCTTAGGGTTGGGACATGATATATGTGATATGCGCCGTATTGCCAAAATCAGAGCACGGTTTGGGGCGCGTTTCGAAGCACAAATCCTGACACAAGCTGAATTAGCGGAAATGCAAAGTCGCCAGCCGGCACGCCAAGATGCTTATCTTGCCTTGCGTTTTGCTGCCAAAGAAGCAGTCTATAAGGCCTTTGCAAAATTAGATCAGTCAGGCTTGTGTTGGCAGGATTGTGAGGTGATTTCAGGCGGCGGTGCCCCAAGCTGTCATCTCACTGGCAGAGCAGGGGCGATCTTGGCAAACAGCTTGCCCGCAGGCATGGAGCCAGATATACATCTGAGCTTGAGTGATGAATATCCCTACGCATCTGCTATGGTGATTTTCAGCATGCGCCCGCAGGTGAATGAAACCTAGAATGCAGCCTTTATGGCGCGCATGCCCTGTGCGATGAACGAAAAAGGACGTCGAAGAGATGAGCCAAAATAAAAGCGATTTGGTGAAGCCACATAACACCTCTAAAGGCAGTAAAAGCGATAAGAAAAAATCTGGTGGCTTTTCTGAATTGGTGCGCACGCTGGTTGTTGCCGGTCTGATCGCTGTTGGTTTTCGCTCTTTCATTGCTGAGCCTTTCAATATTCCATCAGGCTCGATGATCCCGACCTTGCTGGTCGGTGATTACTTGTTTGTCTCGAAATTCAGCTATGGCTATTCGCGTTATTCCTTTCCCTTTGGTATTGCCCCAATAAATGGGCGCATTGCTGAAGGCGCGCCTGAGCGCGGTGATGTGGTGGTGTTCAGACTGCCTGCGGATACCTCAGTTGATTATATCAAGCGGGTGGTCGGTTTGCCTGGTGATGAAATTCAGGTGAAGGCCGGCATTTTACATATTAATGGCGAAGCTGCGATGCGCCGTGTAGTGGGCGAAGAAACCTCTGGTGAGGGGCTGTTGAAAGTGCGGGCCACGCAATATGAGGAAACTTTCCCTGACGGACATAGCCATATTATTCAGGAAATCAGAGATGATCTGCCCAATGATCAGACCGTCTTGTTTAAAGTCCCTGAAGGTCATTATTTCATGATGGGTGATAACCGCGATAATTCACGCGATAGCCGGACAGCGGCTGTGGGTTTCGTGCCGGCTGAAAATCTCATCGGCAAAGCCCAGTTTCTGTTTTTCTCAACAGATGGTTCAGCGGGTATGCTTGAGTTCTGGAGATGGCCATTTGCCATCCGCTATGGACGCCTTGGTCAAGGTATTCAGTAGGGGCTTAAAGGGTTAAAATTGGCGCAGATATGACGGCAAAAGAGACAAAGAAGCCAGCGATAGAAAATCTGAAGCCGCTTGAAAAAGCGCTCGGCTATGTTTTTGACAATCCTGCCCTATTAGAACATGCGCTCACTCACAAATCGCTTAAATCTGGTCTAGCCTCTTATGAGCGGCTAGAGTTTTTAGGCGATAGGGTGCTCGGCATGGTTTTGGCCGAAACACTCTACAAAGCCTTTCCGATGGAAATGCAAGGCACATTAACCAAGCGGCTGCATGCGCGGGCACGGGCTGAAACGCTGGCCGATATGGCGCGTGCTCTGGACCTCTCTTTATATATCCGCACCGAGGAAGGCGATATTTCAGATCGGGATTCTGTTTTAGCCGATGTGGTGGAGGCGATTTTGGCGGCGATTTATCTAGATGGCGGGATCGCCCCAGCCCGCGCGGTCATTATAGACTATCTTGATCCCACACAGGCCCTGCCGGACGAGCGAGATGAAAACCCAAAATCTATGCTTCAGGAATGGGCTTTGGGCCAGCAAAAACCACTGCCGTCTTATAAGGAAATTGAACGGAGGGGTCCGGCCCATGAAACGATTTTCACCGTTGAGCTGAAATTGGCCAATTTGCCGATACAAACAGGTGTTGGACCAAGCAAAAAACAAGCAGAGCGTGCCGCGGCGATTAAAATGCTGAACTGGATTCAGCAACAGGAAGGCTGAGTATATCAGATGAAGAGTAAAGCAGGATTTGTCGCGCTGATTGGCGCACCAAATGCCGGTAAATCAACCTTGATGAACCAGATGGTGGGGGCAAAAATATCCATTGTCACCCACAAGGTACAGACCACCCGTTCGCGTGTGCGTGGCATTATGATGCAAGATGATGCGCAGGTTATTTTTGTAGATACACCTGGCATCTTCAAACCGAAAAGACGCCTAGACAGGGCCATGGTGGCTGCTGCCTGGCAGGGTGCGGATGATGCAGATGTGGTGTTGCTGCTGCATGATGCAGCACAAGCGCGGATAGATGAAGATACAGGTGCTATTATCAATGCACTCAAAGAACAGAACCGCAAGGCCGCATTAGTGCTCAATAAGGTGGATTTAATTGATCCGCCGCGGCTGCTTGACAGATCGCAAGAACTCTATGATTTGATGGATTTCACCGCCAGCTTCATGATATCAGCTGAAAATGGTTCTGGGGTGAAGGATTTGGCCAAATGGCTAGCTGAACAGATGCCTGAAAGCCCTTATCTGTATGATCCAGATGATATTTCTGACTTACCACAACGTCTGCTCGCTGCTGAAATTGTGCGCGAGAAGCTGTTTTTGAACATGCATCAGGAATTGCCTTATCAGCTGACAGTCGAGACTGAAAAATGGACAGAGCGCAAGGATGGCAGCGCTGAGATACATCTGACCATTTATGTGGCACGCGATGGTCATCGCGGCATTTTGTTAGGCAAGGGTGGGCAAACCATGCGCCGTATCGGCCAATCTGCACGCCTTGAACTGGAAGAGGCTTTAGAGCGGCGTTTGCATCTCTTCACCCATGTCAAAGTGCGCAAAGACTGGATGGATGATCGTGCCCGTTATAGCAGCTGGGATTTGGATTATGACGCCTGACAGAGGCCGTTATGCCTGAATGGCGTGATGAAGGCATGGTGCTGGGCGTGCGCGCCCATGGCGAGAGCCACGCCGTCATCTCGGTCTTGACAGCTGAGCATGGCCGCCATGCAGGCCTTGTACATGCTGGCCAGAGCCGGGCTAAAAAAGCCGTGCTTGAGCTTGGTAACCAGCTACAATTGGACTGGCAAGCCAGATTAGCTGAACAGTTGGGCACATTTCGTGTCGAGTTACTGCGCAACAGAGCAGCTTTATTGCTGGATAATCCGATGCGTCTTGCCGCGCTTGGGGCAGTGTGTGGTTTGCTCGATGCAGCCTTGCCTGAACGTGAACCGCAATCTGCGCTTTTTGACTCTACAAACGCACTGATGGATATTCTGGCCTTTGCAGAGGCTGATCAAGATTGGCTACCTTTTTTTGTGCGTTGGGAATGGCAGTTGCTGGCGACAACTGGATTTGCCCCTGATTTGAGTGTGTGTGCCGTGACAGGTGCCAGAAATGGGCTCGCCTTCATTAGCCCGCGTACAGGCAATGCAGTAACCCCCGCTGGGGCAGGGCCTTATAAAGAGAGGTTGCTGGCCTTGCCAGAAATGCTGGGCGGGGCAATGCCGGTGGAAAATGAAATTGAAGCCGGGCTCAAAATAACAGCCCATTTTTTGGGTAAACATATATTCCACCCGATGGATAAGGATTTGCCTGCCCCAAGGCTGCGTTTACAGGATTTGGCTATCGCCTATCTTGTGGGTTCTAGATAAACTGTCTATAGATATAGTGGTTTTATGGGATTAGGCGGAGACGATACGCGCATGTCTGAACAAGACAATCAAACGCTGGATAAAGAGCAGTTAGATGGCACAGGTGAAACCGCATTTGCGGCTGCACTCTCTGAGCGTTATCTCGCCTATGCGCTCTCAACCATCACCTCGCGCTCTCTGCCTGACGTCAGGGACGGGCTAAAACCTGTTCACCGCCGCTTGTTATTTGCGATGCGCCAGCTGAAGCTAGATCCAGATCAGGGATTTAAGAAATCAGCACGTGTGGTCGGCGATGTGATGGGTAAGTTCCACCCGCACGGCGACGCGGCTATCTATGATGCAATGGTGCGTCTGGCTCAGTCTTTTGCCATGCGCTACCAGCTGGTCGATGGTCAGGGTAATTTTGGTAATATTGACGGCGATAACGCAGCGGCGATGCGCTATACCGAAGCGCGGATGACCGAATATGCACGCCTGCTGCTTGATGGCATTGATGAAGATGCCATTGATTTCAGACCCACTTATGATGGCGAATCTGAAGAGCCTGTTTTATTGCCAGCCGGTATTCCAAATTTGCTGGCCAATGGCGCACAAGGCATTGCGGTGGGGATGGCCACCTCAATCCCACCACATAATATGGGCGAATTGGCAGATGCGGCATTGCATCTGATCAAATATCCAGGTGCATCTGTTGATACACTCTTAAATCATGTCAAAGGGCCTGATTTTCCGACCGGCGGCATCTTGGTTGAGCCAGCCGAATCTATCGCTGAAGCCTATAGAACAGGGCGCGGCGGTTTTCGCCTGCGCGCCAGATGGCAGGTTGAAAAACTGGGCGGTGGTGCTTGGCAAATTGTGGTTACCGAAATCCCTTATCAGGTTCAAAAATCGCGGCTGATAGAGAAAATGGCCGAGATGATGCAGGCCAAAAAATTGCCAATGCTGGCAGATATTCAAGATGAATCAGCCGAAGATATCCGCCTTGTGCTTGAACCAAAATCGCGCCGTCTTGATCCCGATATGGTGATGGAAAGCCTGTTTAAGACGACTGATCTGGAAAGCCGTGTATCGCTGAACCTCAATGTACTAGATGCAGATGGCCGCCCGGGTGTGATGACCTTAAAAGGTGCGCTCCAGGCTTGGCTTGATCATCGCCGTGTGGTGCTGTTGCGGCGTAGCCAGTTCCGTCTTGGTAAGATTGAACGCCGGTTAGAATTATTAGAAGGCTATCTGGTCGTCTATCTCAATTTAGATGAGGTGATTGCCATTATCCGCGAGGAAGATCATCCCAAAGAGGCTTTGATGCGCCGCTTTGATCTGACTGAAAATCAGGCTGTTGCTATTTTGGATATGCGCCTGCGCTCTCTGCGCCGCCTCGAAGAAGAGGGGCTGAAAAAAGAACGGGATGATTTGCTTCTTGAACAAGAAAGTTTAAATGAGCTGATCGGTTCTGAAACCCTGCAATGGCAAAAAATAACCGGTCAAATCAAAGAATTAAAGGCTCTTCTTGCGAAAACAGACAAGCGTCTGACAGATGTGTCCACAGCCCCAGAAATTGATTTTGACCCGAATGAATTGCTGGTTGAAAAAGAGGCAATCACCGTCATTTGCTCTGAAAAAGGCTGGGTGCGGGCACTGAAAGGCACATTGGATTTGGCCGCTGAATATAAGTTCAAAGAAGGCGATGGGCCGGCCTTTGCACTGCATGCAGATACCACCGACAAGATTCTTATTTTTGCGGAGAATGGACGTTTTTATACGTTAAATGGCGATAAGCTGCCAAAGGGGCGTGGGTTTGGCGAACCGCTGAGTCTGATGATTGATTTGCCCGCAGATGTGCCGATTATTGCGCTGTTAAGGGTCGCCAATGGGAGCGAGGCAAAGGTCCAGCTCTTACTCGCCTCAAATACAGGCCATGGTATGCTGGTGGATAAGCAAGCTGTGGTCGCCCAAACCAAAACAGGTAAACAAGTCTTGAACCTGCCTGATGGTGCAAAGGCGGTTGCCTGTGTGGATGCGATTGGCGACCGGGTTGCTGTGGTCGGTCAGAATCGTAAATTATTGGTGTTTGATTTGGCAGAAGTGCCAGAAATGACACGCGGGCGCGGTGTTATCCTGCAACGTTATAAGGATGCAGAGCTCGCGGATATTAAGGTATTTAAGGCTGAAGACGGGCTGAGCTGGCAGATGGGTGGTGGTCGCACGCGCACAGAAACAGATCTCACCACCTGGACAGGGCGGCGTGGTTCTGTTGGTAAATTACCGCCAACAGGCTTTCCGCGTCCTGCACGTTTTACCTGAGCGTCAGATTTCACTTAAATATATATCAGAGCTCAGCTGGCATGGTCTCAGCCAGGCGGGTTTGCTCAAAGCTCACCCAGCGGCCATTGATAAAGACTTCTGAGGGTTGAAAGCGCGCTTTATAGATCATCTTGCGACAATCGGCGACATAATAACCCAGATAGACCCAATCCAGCCCCATTTCGCGCGCCAGCTGGACCAAGTCGATGACCATAAAGCTGCCTAGCGAGCGGCGCTGTTCTTCTGGATTGTAAAAACTATAAACCGCAGAGAGGCCGCCACGCTGAATATCCAACAGCATACAGGCCATTAAATCACCACTCACAGTGCGATATTCTAGCAACGCCGTTTCAATCGGTGAGTTATGGACCATATTGGAGAATTCATCAAAGCTCATCGCGGCCATCTGGCCATCTTGATGGCGTGAATTGAGATAATCCAAAAACAGCTGATAATGGCTCTGGCCGACAAGCCGGCTGGACGGGGTGCGCGTCAAATCCTGATTGGTGCGCCAAATGCGGCTAAGATTACGGCTCATCCGAAAATCTTTTGCGCTCACCCGGATAGGAATACAAGCCTGACACCCCTCACAAGCAGGCCGATACACCCAATTTTCAATCCGCCTGAAGCCAGCTTCAGCCAATTGGTCATGTGAAGCGCCATGCTGGGTGATGTCAGCAGCCAGCCGGCGTTCTTGGCGACCTTCTAAATAGGCACATGCATGGCTGCGTGTCAGGCGCAAGCGTAAAGGCAACTCACTGAATATCTGGCCATCTTGTTTCATGACCTCATATTAGCCTATGGGATGGGTTCACGCCAAGTGGTCATACCACCTGATGGATAATGCCTGTTTGGCAGGTGTGGTCTATTGACTATCCTGAATGTTCATCCAGCATCGTCACGGTAAAGGAGCGGTCATGCAGGGCTTTAATGATTTGCTGGACATGCTGCGGGCCTCTGGTATCCACCACCACATCGATTTTTGCCAGTTTTGCGGGCACATTATAGAATAAACGCTGATGATAGACCTCGACGATATTACCGCCACATGCGCTGATGGCATCTGTGATGGCGGCCAGCATGCCCGGTTCATCTGAAATATCAATACGCAGGCGGGTAAGGCGTCCATCTGAGACCATATTGCGTGTCAGAATCGAGCCCATCAGCCGTGTGTCGATATTACCGCCACAAATCACAACCCCAACTTTTTGGCCCTTGAACTGGTCTTTATGTTCATAAAGCGCGGCGATACCGGCGGCACCAGCTCCTTCAGCCACAATACGCTGTTGCTCGACGAGCGCGCCGACTGCCCATTCGAGTGATGTTTCGCTGACCAGCAGAATATCATCAACCAGTTCTTTCACCACAGGGGCAGTCAGCCCACCAGGTGTTTTCACCGCGATCCCCTCTGCCAGCGTCTCACCGCCACAACTGCCTTGATGGTTGAGCACTTTTTGCGACATGGACGGATAAAGAGCTGCTTCTACACCATAGATTTTGATATCTGGGTTGATAGATTTGGCCGCGATAGCAATACCCGATATCAGGCCGCCGCCGCCAATCGGCACAATTAGGCAATCTAAATCTGGCACAGCGGCCATCATCTCTAGCCCCACGGTGCCTTGGCCAGCCATCACATGCGGGTTGTCATAAGGATGAATAAGGCTATAGCCATGCGCGTCCATTTCGGCTTTCACGCGGCTTTCACACTCATTGAGATTACGGCCTTCCTGCAAAACAATGCCGCCAAATTGTTCTGTACGCGAGACTTTGGCAAAAGGCGTTTGCTGGGGCATGACAATGACAGATTTGATACCTGCTTCGCTGGCCCGATAGGCAACAGCTTGTGCGTGATTGCCAGCGGACATGGTGATAACGCCGCGCTTTTTACTGGCCTCATCGAGCGCATCAATAGCAAGACAGGCACCTCTGGCTTTAAAAGAAGAGGTATATTGCAGATTTTCAAGCTTGAGATAGAGCTCAGCCCCTAATGTATCAGATAACATCGGCGCATGGAGCATGGGTGTTTCAATGACCCGTCCTTTCAGCTTTTCAGCTGCTGCTTCTATATCTTGGATTCCGATTGCTAATTTATCTGCCATCGCCGGTACTCCCAGTTATCTTTGTTTGGGGTATCTGTGTTTGGGGTATTTGTGTTTGGTGCACTATTTATAACCCCAATGACCAAGTCTAGAGCATGGCATGTTTCAGGCAGGATTAATCTGCAAAAAATCGACGAAAAATGGGCTAAAAAGGGCAAACACGCACCAAAAAGCCAGAAAATCTCGTTTGCTCATGCGTTATCACGCAGCTCTATTCAGCCAGCCATTCTGCCAATTGCGGGGCAAAATAGGTGAGAATGGCATCTGCGCCAGCACGTTTAAAGCCGAGCATGGTCTCTTCAATGATTTTACGTTCATCAAGCCAGCCAGCCTGGCTAGCTGCCATGAGCATGGCATATTCACCTGACACCTGATAGGCGAGGGTAGGCACCCCAAATTCATCCTTCACTTTTGTGATAATATCCAGATAGGGCATGCCAGGCTTAACCATCACCATATCCGCGCCTTCTGCGATATCCATTTCCACTTCGCGCAAGGCTTCTGCGCTGTTGGCCGGGTTCATCTGATAGGTTTTCTTGCCTTCATTACCAAGACCACGGGCTGCGCCCACCGCATCTCTGAACGGCCCATAATAGGCAGAGGCATATTTAGCCGCATAAGACAGCAAAACCATATCCGTAAAATCAGCCTCTTCCAGTGCAGAACGGATAGCACCAATCCGGCCATCCATCATATCAGAGGGGGCTAAGATATCACAGCCTGCCTCAGCCAGGAGCAGGGCCTGTTTGATCAGCCGCTCAATGGTCTCATCATTGGCAATTTTGTTGTTCCGAAGCACCCCGTCATGCCCATGATCTGTATAGGGATCAAGTGCCACATCGCAAATAATACCCAGTTCAGGCACCGCTTTTTTAACCGCCTGCACGGCCCTGCAGACTAGATTATCAGGCGTGATAGCCAATGTACCATCAGCATCTTTGAGCGTATTCTCTATTTTCGGGAAAATCGCAATCGCCGGTATGCCCAACTTATGTGCTTTTTGTGCCTGTATGATTAGCTGATCGATAGAATGGCGCTTTACACCTGGCATGGAATCAATAGGCTCAACCAGATTGTCGCCTTCAATGACAAATAAGGGCCAGATTAAATCTGAGACATCAAGCCTGTTTTCTTGCACCATATCGCGCATGAAGCCAGATTGGCGCAGGCGGCGCAGACGCGTGGTGGGATATTGGCGTGCTGACATGATGTTCGTTCCTCATCTACAATTTAGCACCCAAAATCTATATTGGTCGCTTTGCATCCAAGCTCGGATAAGGTTAGTTTATATATCTGTTTATCTAGCTAAAAGCACGCTTGAGGGCAAGTCTGTGACCTGCCTGTGCATGTTGCTTTGCATATCACAGAAAGGATTGATATGACCCACCCGCCAGAGAAGACAGCCGGATCAGATGTATGCTTTGAACAAGACGGGTATCTGGGCGTCGTTATTTTAAACAAGCCTGCTGCTTTGAATGCGCTGTCTGTTGAAATGGCCAGAGATATCATCGCCCAGCTTGCATATTGGCAAGAGACACGCGCGGTACGCCTGATTCTGATAACCTCATCTGCCAGCCGTGCCTTTTGTGCAGGCGGTGATGTGCACCAGGCGGTCATGTTGATGCAAGAGGCAGAGGCAGAAGGCCTGACAGGGCAGGGTGCTTTGACCTATTTCACAGCTGAATATCGTCTTGATCTCTATTTAGCGGGTTATGACTTGCCAGTGGTCAGCTTTGTCGATGGTGTGGTGATGGGTGGCGGGCTTGGTCTTTGTCTTAATGCCGGCATGACCTATTTTTCGCAGACCATTAAGCTTGCTATGCCAGAAACGGCTATCGGGCTGTTCCCGGATGTAGGGGCGCGGCTTTTCCTGCGCCGAGCAGGGGTTGGCCCCGCCCTGATGTTGGGGATGACAGGTACAGTGATCGGAACCGGAGACGCGCTCGCCCTTGGGATGGGCGAAGGCTGTCTGCCAGCCCATGAATTTGCCGAAGCCAGAGCTGCGCTGGCTGAATTAGCCGGTACAAAAGAGGATATCGGACAATCTGACATCGCCGCACAGCTTGTTGAATTCATCACCACAGCCCCACCTGGCGATTTGGTGAATAATGAATTGATAGTCGAGCCAGATTGGCGCCATCTCTTTCATGGCAGCCCTGTGCAGATACGCAAAAATATCGAAAATCTGCCAGATAGCTATCCCTATAAAAAAGGTTGGCTCACCGCTTTGCAGACACGTTGTCCGCTTTCTATTGCCGCAATTCACCATATTTTCACCGCTTTGCCGGTGCCAAATAGCATAGCAGAAGCCTTAGAGCAGGATTTTCATCTGGCGCTCACCATGACAAGGCGTGCAGATTTCGCAGAAGGGGTGCGGGCCGTGCTGATTGACAAGGATGGAGCAGCCAATTGGACACCAGCTGATCTGGCTGATGTTACACCTGATTTGCTGGATGAGATTTTTGACTTTTCTGGCCTGCCAGAACTGCATATCGATATTGCATCGCAAGGCTGAGTAAGGGTAGGGTAGCACCACCTCATTTTTAGGCCTGTTTTTCGGCCCAGCTAAGGCTCTGTTATTAAACGTAAGGACAAAATCATGCGTCTCAGCCAGTATTTTCTGCCTGTTTTGAAAGAAACACCAAAAGAGGCGCAAATTGTCTCGCATCGCTTCATGTTACGTGCTGGCATGATTCAGCAATCCTCTGCTGGCATTTATAGTTGGCTGCCGATGGGCCTGAAAGTGCTTGAGAAGATTGAACAGATTGTGCGTGAAGAACAAAACCGCGCCGGTGCTCATGAAATTAAAATGCCGACTATTCAGCCAGCTGAGCTTTGGCAGGAATCAGGGCGCTATGATGATTATGGTCTTGAGATGCTCCGGATCAAAGATCGCCATGAACGTGATATGCTCTATGGGCCAACCAATGAAGAGCAAGTAACTGATATTTGCCGTACCCATGTCCGTAGCTATAAAAACCTGCCGCTCAATCTTTATCACATTCAGTGGAAATTCCGTGATGAGGTGCGCCCACGTTTCGGGGTGATGCGCGGGCGTGAGTTTCTGATGAAAGATGCCTATAGCTTTGATTTAACGAAAGAAGATGCGCGCATTGCCTATAATAAAATGTTCGTTTCTTATCTGAAAGTTTTTGCCCGTCTAGGCCTGACCGCCATTCCGATGGAAGCAGATACCGGCCCGATTGGCGGGGATATGAGCCATGAATTCATTATTCTGGCCGATACAGGCGAGAGCGGAGTGTTCTTCCATAAAGACTGGCTGGATACAGATATGGTCACCGATATTGATTACAGCGCAGATTTGCAGCCAGTGGTGGACCGCTATACATCGCTTTATGCCAGAACAGACGAGATGCATGAAGAGGCGAGCTGTCCTGTGCCAGCAGGCGATTTGATGGAAAAGCGCGGTATTGAGGTTGGCCATATTTTCTATTTCGGCACCAAATATTCCAAACCGATGGGCGCATGTGTCCAAGGCCCAGATGGCAAGAGCCATGATTTGCATATGGGCTCTTATGGTATTGGCGTATCGCGTCTGGTCGGCGGTATTATCGAGGCCAGCCATGATGATCGCGGGATTATCTGGCCAGAAGCAGTGGCCCCGTTTGATCTGGCGATTGTGAACTTAAAGCCTGGTCATGAAGAAGCAGACCAGCTGAGTGAGAAACTCTATGCAGCGGCACAAAAAGCAGGGCTTGATCCGCTGCTCGATGACAGTGCCGAGAGCCCAGGTGCTAAGCTGGCCAGCATGGATTTGATAGGCCTGCCTATCCAGATTATTATGGGACCGCGCAATTTAGCAAATGGTGTGATTGAGGTAAAAGACCGCCGCACGGGGGCCTCTCTTGAGCTCAGCCCAGAGGTAGTTCTCTCTCATATCGAAAGTGGTAAGGCTTTTGAATTTAAATAAAAACAAAAAGTTAGAGCGCTTTTCTAACCTTTTACTGCCGGAGATAAATCAGTCTGATGTTGTTTAGCCCTGTCGAAACCATGCTTGCCTTGCGCTATATCCGGGCCAGACGCTCAGAGGGATTTATTTCTGTCATAGCGTGGTTTTCCTTGCTTGGGATTACACTTGGTGTGGCGACCTTGATCATTGTGATGTCAGTGATGAACGGCTTTCGAACTGAGCTGATTAACCGCATTTTAGGGCTGAACGGACATCTGGCGATTTACCAGAGCACCAGCACTGGCATTGAAGATTACCACCAGCTAACTTTGAAACTCACAAAATGGCCTGGTGTAGTCGCTGTCACGCCTCAGGTGGAAGGCCAGGTTATGGCCAGTGTGAATGGCAATAATCTGGGTGCTGTGGTGCGTGGTGTGATTTGGTCAGATCTGGCCGCCAGAAAGCCGCTATGGTCTTCCCTTGATGATGCCGAAATCGCTGCTTTTCGAGATGATAAGGCTGTTTTGATTGGTAAAACCATGGCCTTTAATTTGGGCTTGCGTGTCGGCGATACCATGACGATCTTGGCCCCACGCGGCCGCGCAACTGCTTTTGGCACTCTACCAGTACGCCGCAATGTCAAAATTGGCGGTATTTTTGATGTAGGCATGTATGAATATGACAGTGCCTTTATCTTTATGCCGCTTGATATTTCACAAGCTTTTTTCGGCCTTGATGACAGTGTTACCGGCATTGAGCTTTATGCTCGCAACCCCCTGCAAATTCAACAGATGAAAGGCGCTATCTCAGCAGAGCTTGGCACAGATAAACGTGTCTTTGACTGGCGCGATAGAAACGCCAGTTTCTTGAATGCGCTGGCGGTTGAACGCAATGTGATGTTCCTTATCCTCACTCTGATTATTCTGGTGGCGGCCTTTAATATCATCTCGTCTATGATTATGTTAGTCCGCTCCAAACAGGCAGATATTGCTGTCTTGCGTGCGATGGGGGCGGGGCGCTTATCCTTGATGCGGGTCTTTTTGCTCACCGGTTCATCTATTGGCATTGTTGGCACGTTGGTAGGCACATTGGTGGGACTTGCTTTTTGCTGGAACATTGATGCGATTAAACAGGCGATTGAAGGGCTGTCAGGCGCTGAATTATTTGCAGCAGAAATCTATTTTTTATCGAAACTGCCTGCAGTGGTTGATATGCGCGAAGTGGTGATGGTCATTGCGATGGCGCTTGGCCTCACCCTTCTTGCTTCGATTTATCCAGCCTGGCGCGCCGCGCGTATCGCCCCAGCAGAGGTATTGCGCTATGAATAAGCCTGCTGCATTGGAATTACGCTCTGTTGCACGCCATTTTGAACAAGGAGGCAGGCGCCTTGATGTGTTAAAGGACGCCTCGCTTAGCTTGCATGCTGGCGAATTGTCTGCCCTGGTCGGCCCGTCAGGCTCTGGTAAATCTACTTTGTTGAATATTGCAGGTCTGCTAGAAGCCCCAGATATGGGCGCGGTGTATCTGGATGGCGAGAATGCCTATCAAAAATCACAACGCCATCGGACCAAATTAAGGCGTCATAAAATCGGATTTGTCTTTCAGTTCCACCGTCTTTTGCCTGAATTTAGTGCGTTAGAAAATATCATGATACCGCAAATGATAGCAGGCCTTTCTAAATCAGAAGCCCAGAGCCGCGCTGCTGACTTGCTGGCTATGGTCGGGCTCTCAGATCGCGCCAAACACCGCCCGGGCCTGTTATCTGGCGGTGAACAGCAGCGGGTAGCGATTGCACGGGCGATGGCCAATGCCCCTTCAGTGCTGTTGGCAGATGAACCTACAGGCAATCTGGATCCTGAGACAGCAGCAGAGGTTTTTTCCCATCTCCGCCAGATTGCCAAAGCGGTTGGCACAGCTGCTTTAATCGTCACCCATAATCTGGAACTGGCAGGACAGATGGATCGCCGGCTCACCCTGTCAAATGGCCAGATCGCAGAGCTTGGACAGCAGGGGCTGTCACATGGATGATGTTCGGCCAGACAGCATAAGAGATGCTACACCTATCAAAGGTCATGCCGGGTTTGTGCATCTGCGCAACCACACTGCCTATAGTCTGTCTGAATCCACTTTGCGTGTAAAAGTGCTAGCCAAATTGGCAGCGGATGATCTTCAGCCGGCTATGGCTATTACAGATAGTTTTAACCTGTTTGGCGGTTATGAGTTTTCAAAAGCCATGGCAGGGGCAGGGATACAGCCGATTATTGGTTCTGTATTGCATATCCGTGATGAGGTTGGTCTAGGCGAGATAGTGGCCTTAGCACAAAGCGAAACAGGCTATATTCATCTCTCCTCTCTTTTATCTGAAGCCTATATGGCTGATGACCCCACACAAGAGCCGCATGTGCCTTTTGATTCATTGCTCGCGCATCATGAAGGCCTGATTTTGCTCAGCGGCGGCGCGCGCAAGGGCTTTATCGGCTCGGCTGCTGCCGAGGGCCAAATTGGGCTAGCCGAAAAACGCCTGACAAAGCTGAAGGCGGTTTTTCAGAACCGGCTTTATATCGAGCTCCAGCGTCATGGGCTTGCCGAAGAGCAAGCGGCTGAACCGCATTTGCTTTCATTGGCTGATCAATTTGACCTGCCGCTGGTTGCGACAAATGACTGTCATTTCGAAAATGCAGAGATGACAATCCCGCAACGAGTCTTGGCCTGTATTGCCAGAGGTGAGCGGTTGGCAAGCACACAATCAGCGCATCTTAATCAGCATTTCAGCTTTAAAACAGCTGATGAAATGATTGAAATTTTTAAAGATATTCCAGAAGCAGTGGAAAACACACTACATCTTGCGCGCCGCTGTGCCTTTCAGGTGGAAGATCGCAAACCCATCTTGCCAGCCTTTGCTGTAGAGGCAGGCGAGAGTGAGGCAGATGCCTTACAACGCCTTTCTCAAGCTGGGTTGGACAAGCGCTTAGCTGATTCACGTACCGCTGGTCTGGATATTGTCGATGAAGACTATAAAAAGCGTTTGGAATATGAGCTTGGCATCATTCATGAGATGGGGTTTGATGGCTATTTTCTGATTGTGGCTGATTTCATTGGCTGGGCAAAAGATCACGATATTCCAGTCGGCCCGGGCAGGGGGTCAGGGGCAGGCTCGCTGGTAGCTTATGCCTTGCGCATCACTGATTTGGACCCGCTAAGATGGGGGTTGCTGTTTGAGCGGTTCCTCAATCCAGAGCGTGTCTCGATGCCGGATTTCGATATTGATTTCTGTCAGGATCGCCGCGAAGAAGTTATTCGTTATGTGCAGGCACATTATGGCCGTGATCGCGTTGCGCAAATCATCACTTTTGGATCGCTCCAGGCCCGTGCTGCATTGCGCGATGTCGGGCGTGTCATGGATATGCCCTATGGTCAGGTTGACAGGCTGGCCAAGCTGGTGCCCTCAAATCCAGCTAACCCCGTCACTCTAAAAGAGGCGATTGATGGTGAGCCAGAGCTCCAGCATTTACGTGATAATGACGAGCAGGTAGCCGATCTGCTCTCTGTGGCCACCAAGCTTGAAGGGCTCTATCGCCATGCCTCTACCCATGCGGCGGGTTTGGTGATTGGTGACAGGCCGCTGCCAGAATTGGTGCCTGTGTGGCGCGATCCGCGCTCTGATATGCCAGTTACCCAGTTTAATATGAAACATGTTGAACAGGTCGGGTTGGTTAAGTTTGACTTTCTGGGCCTGAAAACCCTGACGGTGATTGAAAAAACACTAGAATTAATGCGTGGGCGCGGCATTGAAGTGGATATCAATCATATCCCGCTAGATGATGCAAAAACCTTTCAAATGCTGACCGAAGGCGACACGGTCGGCGTGTTTCAGCTTGAATCAAGCGGTATGCGCGATGTTTTGCGCGGGCTGAAACCTGATAGGTTTGAAGATATTATCGCGGTGGTGGCCCTCTATCGCCCAGGGCCGATGGAAAATATCCCCACCTATATCAGCCGGAAACATGGCCGCGAGGATGTGGTTTATATGCATCCTGGCCTAGAGCCTATTCTGTCTGAAACCTATGGCATTATGATTTATCAAGAACAGGTGCAGCAAGCAGCACGTGCGCTCGCTGGCTATACGCTGGGCGGAGCGGATATTTTGCGCCGTGCGATGGGTAAAAAGATCAAAGCAGAAATGGATGCCCAAAGGGCAAAATTCATTGAAGGGTCGGCAGAACAGAATATTTCCGCTGAACTGGCGTCTGATATTTTTGACCAGATCGCTGCCTTTGCTGGCTATGGTTTTAATAAATCACATGCCGCTGCCTATGCGCTGGTCTCTTATCAGACAGCTTGGTTAAAAGCCAATCATCCGGTCGAGTTTCTTGCAGCGTCCATGTCGCTGGATTCGCATAATACCGAAAAATTGGCTGTGTTCAGACAAGATTGCCAGATTCATAACATCTCGGTACTACCGCCAGATATTAATGCTTCTGAAGCCAGCTTTTCTGTAGAGGTAAATGAGGCCGGTGAGGGGGCGGTGCGCTATGCGTTAGGTGCAGTGCGCAATGTTGGGGCTGAAGCGATGCGTTTTCTGGTTGAAGAGCGCAAGGCTAAAGGCGCTTATCAAGATTTAAGCGATTTCATTGCCCGTCTGCCAGCTGAGGCAGCCAATCGACGCCAGTTAGAAAATTTGGTCAAAGCAGGCGCGCTGGATAGTATCCATGATAACCGCAAACAACTTTTTGATCAGACAGGTGCGATACTGGCCCATGCCGAGATGATGCGCCGTGAAGCTGCATCTGATCAGGTGAGCCTTTTTGGCGGGGCCGCGGAAAGTCAGGTGAATAAATTTACCCTTGAAAAAGGCGCAGATTGGAGCCCGCAAGACAAGCTGGCTCAGGAATTTGAGGCGATGGGGCTGCATCTCTCCGCTCACCCGCTCGATAGCTATGCAGGTCAGTTAGAACGCTTAAAAGTAACCCCGTCAGCGCAAATTGAGGCGGCATTGGCCGGACGGGAATCGCGCCGCCTAAAACTTGCAGGCCAGCTCTCCAACCTCTCTACACGCGTATCACAACGCGGTAATCGGTTTGCCTTTGCTCAATTTTCTGATCAGCAAGGCAGCTTTGAGGTGACCTTATTTTCAGATGTGCTGGCTTTGTCAAAAGACGTGCTGGAATGCGAGCATCCGTTATTGCTTCAAGTTGATGCACGGGTTGAAAAAGATGCAGTGCGCTTGCTGGCTGTGCGCATGGAGCTGTTAGAAGATGCGATTGCGGCCCATCATGCCGGTCTTGGGGTTTGGCTGTCAGATGGTACAGATTTAGAAGCGCTGAAATCAGCATTGCGCGAAGATGGTGCAGGTCAAGCACCGCTCAAGCTCTATGTCCATGATGGTGAGCGTGAAGTCGAGATCAGCTTTGAAAACCGCTTCCGCCTCTCTGGGACACTGCGCCAAAAGCTGCAATCTATGCAGGGCATTCGGCAAATCCGCGACATCTAAGCGGGCAGGTCAGGCTGGCCAATTTTTATCTCATTTAGGCCATACAAAGGCTTGCTTTTTCTCTGAAATACATCTAAAGATGGCGGCAATTCGCACATGAGTGTGGTCTAACTGGCAAATTCCAGCACAGGCCGTCCGGTGAAGGCTAATCAGACAGCCTTTCATATCAGCACTCATGGAGGTTTAACCGGAGAACAGGAGATAGAGATTATGGCTCTCCCTTCATTTTCAATGCGCCAGCTAATGGAAGCTGGTGTTCACTTTGGTCACCACACACGTCGTTGGGACCCGCGCATGGAACCGTTCATTTTCGGTCAGCGCAACAATATTCACATTCTCGACCTGCAGCAGACCGTTCCGATGCTGGCACGTGCGCTGGAAGCTATGCGCAATGTCACATCAAAGGGCGGCCGTGTTCTGTTCGTTGGCACAAAGCGTTCAGCTGCTGAGCAGATTGCTGAGACAGCAAAGGCCTGTGGTCAATATTACGTAAACCATCGCTGGCTCGGTGGTATGCTGACAAACTGGGCGACAGTAACCCAGTCTATTAAGCGTCTGCGCGATCTGGAATCACGTTTGGATTCAGACGAAGTTAATCAGCTGACCAAAAAAGAAGTACTTCAGCTGACTCGTGAGCGCGAAAAGCTGGAAATGACTCTTGGTGGTATCAAGGAAATGGGCGGCCTGCCAGACATGCTGTTCATCATTGACACCAATAAAGAAGACATCGCTGTGTCAGAAGCCAACAAGCTGGGTATTCCGGTTGTTGCGATTGTGGATTCAAATGCCAGCCCTGTTGGTGTTGACTACCCAATCCCAGGCAATGATGACGCGCTGCGCGCCATTGCGCTTTATTGCGAGCTGGCTAAGGATTCAATCCTTGATGGTCTGCAGGCTGAATTGGTTGCCAGCGGCGGCGATTTGGGCGCAGCTGCTGAGGCCCCAGCAGAACCAGCACTGGAAGCATCTGCTGAAGAAGCCCCTGCTGAAGAAGCCCCATCTGAAGAAGCTCCGGCCGAAGAAGCACCAGCTGAACAGCCAGCTTCTTAAAAATAATTTAATTTTGCTTTGGAGAGGCCGTTCGTGGCCTCTTTAAAGGATGTTCTAACCCCTGAACCACTTGAAAAGGAAGAGCAGGAAATGACTGTTACTGCCGCACTTGTAAAGGAACTGCGTGAAAAATCTGGCGCAGGTATGATGGATTGTAAAAAAGCCTTGGCAGAGACCGATGGCGATATGGATGCTGCGGTTGACTGGCTGCGGACCAAAGGTTTGGCCGCTGCTGCCAAGAAATCAGGGCGTGTCGCCGCTGAAGGTCTGGTCTCAATCGCGGTTGACGGCACTAATGGTGCTATGATCGAGCTGAATGCTGAAACAGACTTTGTGTCACGCAATGATGATTTCCAGAATTTTGCCCGGACATTGGCATCATTGGCCCTTCAGGCTGATGATATTGATGGTCTGAAAGCACTGGATTATCCAGGGACTGGCCGGACTGTTGATGAAGAGCTGACACATCAGATCGCCACCATTGGCGAGAATATGATGCTGCGCCGCATGCAAAAGGTGAGTGTATCATCTGGCGCAGTTGTACCTTATATCCACAATGCAGTGGCAGATGGCCTTGGCCGTATCGGCGTGCTGGTCGGTCTGGAAGCAGGCGGCGCATCAGATGATCTGAACAATCTGGGCAAGCAACTGGCAATGCATATTGCTGCGACCACACCAGCTGCCATCAGCGTAGAAGAACTGGACCCGGAATTGGTTGCGCGTGAGCGCGAAGTGCTGGTTCAGCAGGCCAAAGAATCAGGCAAACCTCAGGAAATTGCTGAGAAAATGGTCGAAGGCCGTATTCGCAAATATTATCAAGAAGTGGTCCTGCTCGAGCAGACTTTCGTGATTGATGGTGAATCAAAAGTGGCTGATGTCATTAAAAAGACCGGTGCTGATATTTCCATGACTGGCATGGCACAATTTGTGCTGGGTGCTGGCATTGAAAAAGAAGAAAAGGATTTTGCCGCTGAAGTTGCAGCGCAGCTTGGCAATTAATCTGAACTTAAAAAAATGGCCTGACAGATCCGTGCTGTCAGGCCATTTTACTTGCAAATTAACCCTATCTGCGATACCTCGGATAGAGGGGTGATGGTTTTGTCTGGGAGGCGCTGAGATGAGCAGTTTTCAATATAAACGTGTACTGCTGAAAATTTCCGGCGAATCTTTGATGGGCCAGCAACAATATGGCATTGATGCCGATATGGTTGCCCGTGTGGCAAGCGAAATCAAAGAAGTTATCAATCAAGGCATAGAAGTTTGTCTCGTCATTGGTGGTGGCAATATCTTCCGCGGCGTTTCAGGCGCAGCGGCTGGTATGGAGCGCGCCACGGGTGATTATATGGGTATGCTGGCGACTGTGATGAACGCGCTGGCTATGCAAAATGCCCTCGAAAAAATGGATGTGCCTGTACGTGTGCTCTCCGCACTCCCAATTAGTGCGGTGTGCGAGCCCTATATTCGGCGCCGCGCGGTGCGTCATATGGAAAAGGGACGGGTGGTGATTTTTGCTGCCGGTACTGGTAATCCATTCTTTACCACAGATACAGCCGCTGCCTTGCGGGCCTCTGAAATGAATTGTGATGCTTTGTTAAAGGGCACACGTGTTGATGGCGTTTATAATGCAGACCCAGAAAAGGATGTATCTGCAACACGCTATGATACGCTCAATTATATGGATGTTCTGTCGCAAGATTTAAAGGTGATGGATGCATCAGCAATCTCACTCGCACGTGAGAATAATATCCCAATTGTTGTTTTCTCAATTGTAGAAAATGGCAGTCTGGAACAGGTGCTCAAACATGAGGGTGCCTTCACAATTGTGAAAAATTGACCTTTCTTTGATGGAAAACGAAAAATAAGAGGCTATAGGCAATGTCTGAACTTGATATGGATGATGTAAACCGGCGCATGGATGCGACCATTTCCAACCTCGCCAATGAATTTTCAGGTTTGCGGGCAGGGCGTGCATCACCTTCTATGCTTGAGCCTATCACCGTTGATGCTTATGGCTCGCGCATGCCGCTTAATCAGCTCAGCAATATTTCTGCCCCAGAGCCGCGCTTGCTGTCTGTTACCGTTTGGGATGCTGGGCTGGCCCCAGCAGTTGAAAAAGCCATCCGCGAGTCAGATTTAGGTCTGAACCCACAAGCTGAAGGCACTGTTATTCGTGTGCCTGTACCAGATCTCTCAGAAGATCGCCGTAAAGATATGGTCAAAGTCGCTGGTAAATATGCCGAAGCTGGCCGGGTGGCTGTGCGCAATGTGCGCCGTGATGCCATCGAAACTGTCCGCAAAGAAGAAAAGGGTGGTGCGATTTCAGAAGATGAGCGTCATCAGCTGGAAGGTGATATCCAGAAGGTCACAGACAAGCATATTGCAACTATTGATGATATGTTGTCGAAAAAAGAGGCTGATATCACCCAAGTTTAAAGCAGAGAGGGGCTGAGGTCTGTCCTTTTGTTAGGTTGGCGCCAGTTGGATATGAGAATGCAGCATTTGGCAATCATCATGGATGGCAATCGCCGCTGGGCAAAGAGCCAGGGGTTGAGTGCACTGGCGGGCCATCAACAAGGTGCTGACAGTCTGCAAACCATCGCCAGAGCTGTTGCCAAGCGCGATATTCCTTATTTGACTGTCTTTGCTTTCTCTTCTGAAAATTGGAAGCGCTCACCGATGGAGGTGAGTGGTCTGATGACCTTGATGCGCCGGTTTTTGATGCGTGAAATCGATTCTTTGGTCAGTGAAAATGTGCGTTTGCGTATCATTGGTGACTGGTCGCGTTTTGACAGTGATATGGTCGGTTTGTTTGAACAGGCTGAAGCAAAGACCCGTGATAATTCTGGCCTTATTTTGTCGGTTTGCCTCAATTACAGCGGGCAAAATGATATCCTTCAAGCGACTGAAGCATATGCCAAGGCGCATGCTGAAACAGGTGGCATAAATGATAAAGCATTATCACCTGACGGGTTTAAAGCCTATTTGATGACGGCACATTTGCCACCGGTTGATTTACTTATCCGCACAGGCAATGAATATCGGATTTCAAATTTCCTGCTTTGGGACTCAGCCTATGCCGAGCTGTATTTCAGTGCCAAGAACTGGCCTGATTTTGATTCTCATGATCTGGATTTGGCGCTAAGTGACTTTAATGCGCGTCAGCGCCGGTTTGGCGGCGATGCTGTTGAAGCGGTGACATTCCTTAATCAGGATAACCGCAAAAATGGGTGAAAACCAATCAACATCCCAGCCAGATAGTCAATCCAAGGGCGCATCTGCGGTTCAGCCAAAAAACAAACAAGATATGCGCGCACGCTTGAATGGGGTGCTGTTATTGCTACCACTTTTGGGGTTTTTGTGGCTTGGTGGTCCGCTCTTGAGCCTCGTTTTGACAGCCCTTTGTGTGATCATGGCCTTTGAAGTCAGCAAAATGACGCTCAAGTCAGCACCCGTCTGGCAGTCGCTCATTTTGAGTGTTTGGGTCGCTTTGCCTGCTTTTCTGGCATTTTCTGGCATCTCGCCGATGTTGATTTTGGGTTTTTTATTGCTGTCTTTTTGTCTGCTTTCCTGGCGCTTTACGCTGCTGGCCGGCATGTACACCAGTTTACTTGGTTTGTGTTTTTTCGCGCTCATCGCACTTCAAAATCAACCAGATGCCCAGCTTATTTTGATATATTTAATTGCGTTGACCAGTGCGGTTGATGTGGGTGCTTATTTTGCAGGGCGCGCATTAGGTGGCCCCAAACTCGCCCCTGCTATCAGCCCTGGTAAAACCATCTCAGGTGCGCTAGGCGGTATAGTGGCGGGTTTATGTGCTTATCTGGCCTTAGATAGTGTTCAGGCCATTTCACTTGGTTGGCCTATTGGCTTTGTCTTGGCTTTGACACTTCTGGCCCAATTGGGCGATTTGCTTGAATCGGCCCTCAAGCGGCAAACAGGGGTCAAAGATAGTGGCCAGATTATCCCTGGACATGGCGGCCTATTGGATCGCTTTGATGGCTATGTTCTCACCCTCCCTTTGGTCTGGTTTTGGCTTTATCAGAGCTAAGAGACAGGACTTAAAGATATCGTTTTAAAAAATGACAATCAGACAACAAAAGCAAATATCTATTTTGGGTGTGACCGGCTCTATTGGCCGACAATCCTGTGATATTATCGCCGCTTATCCTGATGAATTCAGACTTGTGGGGATGAGTTGTTATCGGTCTGTAGACCTGGCTATAAAATTGGCCCGTCAGTTTCAACCTGAAATATTAGTGGTTGCAGATGAGGCGGCCGCACAAAAGGTAGCAGAGGCGCTTCAGGATATAACCATTGAAATTCTTGTTGGTGATCAGGGTCTTCTCCGGCTTGCTGAAAAGAATGTCGACATATTGGTAGGCGCCATTGTTGGTTTTGCAGGTGTTGCGCCTGTGATGGCAGCTGTACGCGCAGGCCAGACCATCGCACTGGCCAATAAAGAGGCACTCGTCGCAGCCGGTCATCTAATCATGCAAGAGGCCGTGAAAAATAACGCCACTTTACTGCCCATTGATTCAGAACATAATGCTGTCTTTCAATGTCTGATGGGCCAGCGTGATCAGGATATCTCGCATATCACACTCACTGCCTCAGGCGGCCCGTTCCGCGATTTGGCCACAGCTGATCTTGAAAATGTCACGCTGGAACAAGCCTTGAAACATCCCAATTGGAGCATGGGTGAAAAGGTCACTATCGATAGTGCTACCATGATGAATAAGGGGCTGGAGCTGATAGAGGCGGCTTGGCTTTTTAACAAGAAAAGCAGTGCGTTAGAAGCGGTCATTCATCCACAGTCACTGGTGCATGCGCTGGTGAGTTTTGTGGATGGTTCAGTATTGGCACATCTGGGGCCAACAGATATGACTGTGCCGATTGCCCATGCACTTGCCTATCCGGTAAGGCTGCCCGCTTTGGCCAAGCCACTGGATATCACCCAGCTCGGCCAACTTGATTTTAGACCTGTGGATGAAACACATTTCCGCTGTTTTGCGCTGGCACGTCAGGTGATCGATGCTGACCATAGCGCGGCTGTTGTGCTGAATGCGGCGAATGAGGTGGCGGTCGATGGGTTTTTATCAAAAAAAATGGGCTTTACAGATATCGCTAAGCTTGTCGAAGCGGCTTTAAATGCCCATTTCGACAGTGATGTGTCTTCTATTGATGCGATTGTACATCTTGATCATGATGTGCGTCAGTGGGCGCTTAATAAACGCGATGCGTTGGCGAAATAATTAACAACTCAGAATGTGAGACGAGCCAGATGCCATTTCTTGGAGCTTTTGAAAATCTTCTCGCCTTTTTATTGGTACTCACACCGGTGGTGTTTTTTCACGAGCTTGGCCATTATTGGGTGGCACGTAGGGCTGGTGTGGTTGTCGATGTCTTTTCAGTAGGTTTTGGGCCGGAATTATTTGGATGGACTGACAGAGCAGGGACAAGATGGAAGTTCTCAGCCATTCCCCTCGGCGGTTATGTGAAGATGCGCGGTGATGAAGATGCCGCCAGCACCACCTCGCAAGGCGCTAAACATATGCCAGGCAGCTTTGCTGGGGCCAGTTTGCCGCGCCGTATGGCTATTGTAGCCGCAGGACCGATAGCTAATTTTATCCTCGGTATTCTTTTATTTGCTGGCGTCTATATGGCCGTCGGTAAGGCTTTTGTGCCGGCCACTGTGGCCGAAGCTTTGCCTGACTCGCCCGCAGCCGAAGCGGGTTTATTGCCAGGCGATCAGATTCTATCGATAAATGGCCGAACTATCCGTCATTTTGGGGATATGCGGGCAATTATTTTTGAGTCGCCTGGTCGATCATTGGCTTTTGAAATCAAACGTGATGGCGATATCTCCATTTTCGACATCACGCCTGAATCTATTTATTCAGAGCAATTAGGCCTGAATATTGGCAGATTAGGTGTGCGCTCTATGCCAGGTGAATTCCGCCAATTGGGTCTGTTTGAATCAACCCAGCATGCGGTCTCAGACTCCATTCATATGACAGGTATGATGCTGCATGGGCTTGGACGGCTGGTATCTGGCAATGCTCAGAGCGGCGAGGTTGGCGGACCGGTGCGGATTGCGGAATTCTCAGGTGATGCGGCGCGTCAGGGTATTGTATCACTGGTTATTTTTGTAGCACTAATATCGATCAATCTCGGTCTTGTTAATTTGCTACCGGTACCTGCGCTTGATGGGGGGCACCTGACCTTCTTTGCGATTGAAGGGATTATGGGCCGACCGGTACCAGAGGCCGTGCAGGGTATTTTGATGCGTGTGGGGATTGCCTTTTTAATGAGCTTAATGGTGCTTGTTACCCTTTTTGATATTCTCCGCCTTGCATTTTAAATCAGCCGAATAAAGCGGTTTTTCCACACAGTTCTGTTTTGCCAAAAAGGACGCTTCTGTCTATAGTGAAAACGGTTTTTGTTGGGGAGGTCCGCATGTTCTCATTTTACCGTCAGTGTCTGTCTGTGTTTGCAGGCCTTATGTTGCTTGTAAGCCCGCTTGCAATGGCGCAAACCAGCTCAGAGACACAAGCTGTTTCAGAGATTGTTATTGAAGGTAATCTGCGGGTATCAGAATCAACCGTGTTGGCTTATCTGCCTATCCAGTTGGGTGACCGTATTTCACCAGAATCACTCGATGTGGCCATAGACCGGCTTTTTGCGACACAACTTTTCAGCAATGTTGAGCTAGAGCTTGAGAACGGTATTCTGCGAATAAGTGTTGAAGAAAACGCCATCATTAACCGGGTGAATATTGAAGGCAATGATGCGCTGTCTGATGAACGGCTGATGGCAGAGCTCGATATCCAGCCTCGGCGTGTTTACACCCGCAAATTGGCTCTAGAAGGGGCAAAGCGGCTTCTTGAAATCTACAGGCTCTCTGGGCGTTATGCGGCCACGGTCGAACCACAAATTATCCGCCTTGATAATAATCGGATAGATTTGATTTTTGAGGTTGATGAAGGTCCGCTGATCAAAATTTCGACGATTAAATTTTCAGGCAATCAGAGCTTCTCTGACTATGCTTTGAAACAGATTATCGCCAGCCGTGAAGTGCGCTGGTGGGCTTTCTTATCAAGTAATGACAAATATGATGAAGCGCGCCTTGATTATGATGTGCGCTTATTGCGTCAATATTATCTCTCGCGCGGATATGCTGATATTTCTGTCAACCGGGCACAAGGCGGGTTATTACCAGACCGGTCAGGCTTCGCTGTCACCTTTGAATTGGAAGAGGGGCCGCAATATCGCCTAGATGAAGTATTTTTTACGAGCGAAATTGAGGGGCTTGATTTTAATGCGCTGCGGACTGAATTGCTTTTGGAAAAGGGCGATCGCTATGACGTGCGTGCGCTCGAGGCTGGCCTGCTGAATATCACCAATGCGCTGGGGAATTTGGGCTATGCCTTTGTAAATGTTGTCCCAGAGGTGCTGACAGACCCTGAAACACAGACCCTTGATATCCAGTTTAATATCGGTGCTGCCCGTAAAAACTATGTCGAGCGCATTGAAATTATTGATAATAGCCGGACGTTGGACAGTGTGGTCCGGCGCGAATTTGCATTGGTAGAAGGTGATGCCTTTAACCAGCAAAAACTCCAGAAATCTATGCGCAATATCCGTAATCTGGGTTATTTCCGGAATGTGGATGTGCGCACGCGTCAAGGCTCATCACCTGAGCAAACGATTGTTGAAGTCGAAGTGCAAGAGCAATCGACAGGTGATTTGTCCATTGGTGTGGGTTACTCCTCTATTGATAAAGCAACTTTCAGCCTAGGTATTAACGAGCGTAATTTCCTAGGTACAGGGCGTAAGGTAAATCTCTCAACCAATATATCAGATGGGCGTTCTGATGTGCGTCTGGGCTTGACCGAACCTTATTTCCTCGGCCGCAACCTGACAGGCAGTTTTGAGCTGTTCAACGAGCGCGACAAAGGCGATACCAGCACGATTTCTAAAACAGGTTTCACAGCTGGTTTTGGCTTCTCAGCTGCCAATGATATTTATCATAATCTGCGCTATCGCCTTGCCAGTCAGAAGACAACTCAGAAATCAAGTACCGCGACCTCTGAGACAGGTGAAAATGGTAAGTCACTGTTAAACTCAGCTGTCATTTATCGGGTTGGGATAGACAAGCTGGATAACCGGTTTGATCCACGCAATGGCTATCTGGCTGAGGTAACGGAAACCTATTCAGGTCTGGGCGGGGATGTCCAGTTCCTGCGCAGTGAGTTGCGTGCCTCCTATTATAAACCTTTTGCCTTTGACAGCTTTATTTTGGGTGTGCGTGGCCGTGTCGGCTATATTGACGGGCTTGGCGAGAAAGTCACCCAGTCAAACCGCTTCTTCCTTGGTGGGCGCTCTGTGCGTGGCTTTGATGGTGGAGGTATTGGCCCGATTGATACTGGCAGCAAATCATCAGTCGGTGGTAATCAGGTCTATAATGGTACGGTTGAGGTTGTATCAACCTATGGGTTGGACAAGGATACCGGTCTGCGTTGGACTGTTTACAGTGATGTGGGGGCAGTCTGGGATGTAGATTATCCAACAGGCGTCACCGGGGCAGATGATAATAAAATGCGCCAATCGGTTGGTTTTGGGTTGCTCTGGGATACAGCGATTGGCCCTCTTTCCTTTTCTTGGTCTGATGCGATATCCAAATCAAAACATGACAAAACCAAGCGTTTCTTATTCTCTATTGGTACGCGTTTTTGATAGGGTGAAAAAAATGCCATGGCCACTTATCTGGTCTGACCTTCAGCAATCAGCGGTATAGTCGCTGAAAGATAGGAACCAAAAAATGACAATCTTCAAAACGCGCATGTTGGCCTTTATCGCCATATTGTCTCTTTGTGTTCCGGTTGGCCTAACGCATGCGGTTGCACAAGAGGCTGGCCAGGCAGGTTTTAATGTATCGCGTATTGGTTTGGTCGATATGGGTTATGTCCTGCGCAATGCAGCTGGTACAGCTAAAGTGCGTGAATTGCTGGATGCCAAACGTGATGAGTTTCAGGCAGAATTTGCAGAACGCGAGAAAAACCTCTTTGAGCGAGAGCGTGAATTGCAGTTAAAAAAATCTGTTATGTCTCAGAGCGCCTATAATACAGCCGTTCAGGAATTTCAGGCTGAGGTATCGACCACCCAGCAAGAGATCCAGCAACGCCGGCAATCGCTTGATCAGGCCTTTCAGGACGCCCAGAACGCGCTGCGTGAATTGGGTCTGGAAATCATCACTGATATTGCACGTGAACAACGCCTTGACCTTGTTTTAACACGCGATAACAGCATTATTTTCAGGCAAGATCTCAATATTACACAAGAAGTGCTCACCCGTCTTGATGAACGGACAAAAAATGCACGTCTGATTATCACAGAAGACACACCCCAAGCAGATACGGAGGATGTGGTTGGAAACTAACCCGCATTTCACCTCTCTCTCGTTATCTGCTGGTCATTTGGCCGAACAGGTTGGTGCCAGATTACATAGCGGGGATGCCGATCTGATGGTTAATCAGGTTGGCCAGCCACAAATGGCTAAGGCAGCCATGCTGATTTACATTTCGAATAAATCAGCCTTTGAAGGGTTAAGCCAAAAAACCGGTTATATTCTATTAACCAGTGAGGCTCTATTTCAAACCTATGCTGAGGCAACAACTGGGGCCTCTGTCATTCTACTGCATGACAAGCCAAGACTGGCCTATGCTAAAATGGCCGGGTTGCTATATCCTGATTTGACGCCTGAACCTATCATTCATCCAACAGCTATTATTGACCAGACAGCCGAGATTGGGGAAGGGGTTAGCATTGGTGCTTATTGTGTGATCGGTCCTGGAACGCGTCTAGGCGATGGGGTACAAATCGCAGCGCATTGTCAGCTCCAACATTGCGATATCGGTGAAGGCAGTTTTATCGGCGGCCATGCGACCATTGGTCAAGCCGGGTTTGGATTTGAAATGACCGCAGATGGCGCTGTCAAAATTCCGCATCTGGGGCGTGTGCGTATCGGGGCCCATTGTCATATCAGCCAGCAATGCAACATTGATCGCGGTGTTTTGGATGATACTATTCTTGACGATATGGTGATGGTCGATACGCATGTTCAGATTGGCCATAACGTCCAGATAGGCAAGCGCACCTTGATATTGGCACAAACCGGCATATCCGGCTCAGTGCATATTGGATGTGATTGCATCATCGGTGCCCAGGTGGGTGTTGCAGACCATATCGAAATCGCGGATAAAACGGTTTTGCTCAGCCGTACAGGGGCAACCCAGTCACTTGGGCCAGGACAATTTGCCGGCTTCCCAGCCGAGCCAGCACGCAGTTATTGGCGGTCACAGGCTGTTTTGAAAAAACTCGTCTCAGAGAAGTTACAAGAACGCCGTTCGAAATAAAGGTTAAAAAATGAGCGTGATGAAGCTGAATGTTTCATCATGCAAACCGCCATATTTTTTGAGGAGATGAAAATGTCAGAAACAACAAACAGCATGGATTATGTCGCGATTGAAAAAGCCATTCCACATCGCCCGCCTTTTTTGCTGATTGACCGTGTAGAAGACATTGTAACAAGTGAGCGTGCCACTGGTATTAAAGCGGTTTCAGGTGGTGAGCCTTATTTTGCAGGCCATTTCCCAGGCAATCCGGTGATGCCGGGCGTGCTGATCATCGAGGCTATGGCCCAGACGGCCAGCTGTCTGGTGGCACACAGCTTTCCAGAAGACACAGATGGCAAGCTGGTCTTTTTCACCACGATTGACAAGACTCGGTTCAAAAGGCCGGTGCGCCCTGGCGATATGCTGAAATTACATGTCGAAAAGATAGCCACAAAGGCAACATTGTGGAAGTTCAGCGGTAAGGCAGAGGTAGATGGCAAAGTGGTGACACAAGCAGAATTCTCAGCCATGATTGTACCAGCGAACGCGTAAACGCGCCAGTTTTGAGGAGTAAAGCCGTTGCCTGAATCAGATGAGTGTGTCATTCACCCAACAGCCGTCATTGACGCTAAGGCGCAGCTCGGCAAGGGGGTTCATGTTGGGGCGTATAGTGTGATTGGCGCTGATGTAATGATTGGCGACAACACCAAAATTGCCAGTCACGTCGTGATTAGCGGCCCAACTGAAATCGGCCCAGATTGTGATATTCATTCCTTCACTATTCTGGGCGATACACCCCAACATACAAAATATGCAGGTGAAGACACCAAACTCATTATCGGTGCCCGAAACATCATCAGAGAACATGTGACCATGCATCGTGGCACTGTCCTTGATGAAGGGGTAACCCAAATTGGCAGTGACAGCTTTTTCATGGTGGGTACTCATGTTGCGCATGATTGTGTGATTGGCGATCATGCTATCTTAGCCAATGGGGTAGGGTTGGCTGGTCATGTCAAAGCCGGTGATCATGTCTATTTTGGCGGTTATTGTGCCATTCACCCATTTGTTAAGATTGGCAGTCAGGCCATTATCGGCGCAAAATCCACGGTGGTTGAAGATGTCATCCCCTATGGTGCGGTTGTGGGCGAGCATGCCAGCCTTCAGGGGTTGAATGTCATTGGCCTAAAGCGGCGTGGTTTCAGCAAGTCTGAAGTGCAAGACCTGCGCAAAGGCTATAAAACCCTCTTTGAAGACGCAGAAGGTGTTTTTCAAACGCGTCTAGAGGATATGCGTGCAGATCCCGCCACATCAAAGGCAATGCACGATATCCTTGATTTCATTACCTCTGAGCGGAAACGTCCCTTGTGCCATCCGGTGCTTGGGGCTCAGAAAAGGGCGTAAGAGCGATGACGGCGCGTTGCGGCATCTTAGCCGGGCAGGGCAAGCATCCGCTTCAATTGGCTGAGGCACTCGCGAAAACAGGCCCTGCGCCCTTCATTATTTGCCTTGAAAATCAGGCAGATGCCGATTTTTCTGATTATGAGCATATGCACCAGGCAATGGGGCAGATTAGCGCTATTACCAAAGCCTTTAAGGATGCTAATTGCACATCTATGACAATGGCTGGAAAGGTGGTGCGGCCTCCTTTATTTCAGATGAAGCTGGATAAAACAGCCCTCTTTTTGTTGGGCAAAGCAGGTATGCGCGGTGATGATAATCTCTTGAAAATTCTGGAGGCCCATTTTGAGGCTGCAGGCTTAGCGATGCGAAACCCAGATGATATTCTACCGAGATTAAGCCTGGCTGAAGGCTATCATTATGGTCGGTCATTGACTGATTTGGACCGGCAAACACTCGCTCTTGGTGTTGAGCTTTTGCGGGCGATTGGCCGATTGGATGTGGGGCAGGGCTGTGTTGTGCAAAATGGTCGTATCCTAGCTATTGAAGCGACTGAAGGCACAGATGCGCTCATTGGACGTTCTGCTGAATTGGTTGATCATGGCGCTGGTCCTGCCATGCTGCTTAAAATGATGAAATCAGGTCAGGATAAAAAGCTGGATGCGCCCGGATTTGGCCTTCAGACACTTCAACATATGGTGCAATCTGGCCTATCTGTTCTGGCGGTAGAGGCGGAAACATGCCGCAGTTCTGATAGCCTGACTGGGATTGAAGCTTTTGCAAAAAAACATCAATTGACCATATTAGCCCTGTCCAAACAGTTTGAAGACTAGCAGATTGAAAGCGAATATGGCGCCAATGACTGGTTGGAAAATATAAATGGGTGCTCCGCATTTTTTTATCATAGCAGGCGAGCCGTCAGGTGATAATCTGGCAGCTGGCCTGATGCGGGCCTTGAAAACCGACTATCCGGGCGCATCCTTCACGGGTATGGGTGGACCTGCAATGGTCTCTGAAGGGCTGCGTTCCAACTATGATTATAGTCAGCTCCAGATTGTGGGCGTGGTGCAGGTCCTCACCGCTTATGGCCGGTTAAAATCCTTGATGAACAAGCTGGTTGAGGAGGTTATAGAGGCACGCCCTCAGGCTGTTTTCACCGTAGATGCCAAGGGTTTTTCACTGCGTTTTGCACAAGCACTGCGTAAACGTATGGCAGAGATTGGTTGGCAGGTACCTATTATTCATATGGTTGCGCCCACCATCTGGGCATGGGGGAAATGGCGGGCCCGGAAATTTGAAGCGAACTTTGATGCGCTTTTATGCTTATTCCCAATGGAACCTGCCTTGTTTGATGAAAAAGCCATAAAGACAGCTTTTGTTGGCCATTATGCTGGTTTCAAGGAAGACCAGCGCTATGAAGCACGTGATCCGCACTGTTTACTGATGATGCCAGGATCACGGCGTTCAGAATTGAGCTATATCCTGCCCACCATGCTAGAGGCAGCGAACAAGCTGGTGTCTGATGGTCATATCAGGCGCATTATATTGCCAGCTCTGCCGCATCTATCTGCTCAGATTGATAAAACACTTGCAGCATATGACCTGCCGGTTGAGGTGCTTTATGACAATGGGTTAGATACAGGGCTCAAAGAGGCAGGATTTGCTTTTTGTACGTCTGGGACCGCGACGTTGGAATTAGCTATCGCCTCGATGCCAGCCATAACAGGCTATCGGGTCAGCGCACTGAACGCCATAATCATGCCAGCTCTTGCTTATATTACCGATCCAATTTTGCCGCATATCTTATTGAAGAAAAAAATTTATCCCTATTTCTTCCAAAGCGAGCTTACCGCAGAAAATCTGCTACAGGCGGCGCATGAGCTACAAGCAGGGCTAGTCCAGAAACAAACTGAGATGCAGCAGCATGCCGATGAGTTGCGCCAACTGCTTACCAATGGTGCACCAGATTTTGAGGCCAGTATCCAAAAAAGCCTAAGCCGCCTGTTTCCAGACGGCTTTTAAGCTTGTTTTTAATAGGTATCGCGGGTTAATCAGCGCTGATCGATAGGGGTATAGGCACGCTCCACTGGGCCAGTATAGAGCTGGCGTGGCCGTCCAATACGCTGTGTTGGGTCTTCGATCATCTCTTTCCACTGCGAAATCCAGCCAACGGTACGCGCGACTGCAAACAACACAGTAAACATAGAGGTCGGGAAGCCCATCGCTTTCAGAATGATGCCTGAATAGAAATCCACATTTGGATAAAGCTTTTTCTCGATGAAATAGCTGTCATTGAGCGCGATTTTCTCTAGCTCCATAGCCAGTTCCAGAAGCGGATCATTGACTCCTAGCTTTTCCAGCACGTCATGGCATGATTTGCGCATCACCTGAGCGCGTGGGTCGTAGTTTTTATATACGCGGTGACCAAAGCCAAACAGGCGGAACGGGTCATTCTTGTCGCGTGCTTTGTTGATATATTCTTGAATCCGGCTTTTATCGCCAATTTCACCCAACATGGTCAGCACCGCTTCATTCGCACCGCCATGGGCAGGGCCCCACAAACAAGCGATGCCAGCAGCGATACAGGCAAAGGGGTTCGCCCCAGATGAACCAGCCAGACGCACGGTTGAGGTCGAGGCATTTTGTTCATGATCAGCATGCAGGATCAAAATCTTATCCATCGCATCTGCCAACACCGGATCGATCACATAATCTTCAGATGGGACGGCAAAACACATCTGCAGGAAATTTTCAGCATAGCTGAGTTCATTGCGCGGATAATTAAACGGCTGACCTTGTGAATATTTAAAGGCCATTGCTGCCAATGTCGGCATTTTGGCAATCAGACGGCGAGAGGCAATCATCCGCTGCTTTGGGTCTGAAATATCCGTTGAATCATGATAAAAGGCTGATAATGCACCGGTTACGCCGCACATGATAGCCATCGGGTGTGCATCACGCCGGAAACCACGGAAGAAATTGCTCAGCTGCTCATGCACCATGGTGTGATTGGTGATGGCTGAATCAAATTCTTCTTTTTCCACCTGATTTGGCAATTCGCCATTCAACAACAGATAAGCGACTTCAAGGAAATCAGATTTTTCAGCCAGCTCGTCAATAGAATAGCCACGATGCAGCAGCTGGCCGACATCACCGTCAATATAGGTCAGGCCAGATACGCATGAGCCAGTCGCCCCATAGCCAGGGTCAAAAGTGAACAGGCCTGTTTCACCATAAAGCTTGCGGATATCGACAACAGACGGGCCAATGGAACCATCCAACACAGGCAACTCAACCTTTTTATCACTCAGGTCAAGCGTAACTGATTTAGAATTTGTTTCTTGTGACATTTGGTCCCCCGCTTGTGTGTGAGCGCCTTTATCAATGGATAAGCGCGTGTAAAAAATGCGACTATATTATGCCAGAAAGCGCAGTTAATTGCAAACTTTTTGGATGCGGTTGCGCACTTCTGTCGCACCCAACGCCACCATAATATCAGTAATTGAAGGCGATGTTTTGGTACCTGTTAGCACCGCACGCAAAGGCAGTCCCATCTGCTTCATCTTCCATTCTTTTGACGCCATCCAGTCGTTAAACCAGCTTTTGAAACTATCTAGATCGCCCAGATCATCTGGCATATCTGTGGCAAGGCTGGCCAGTCTGGCTTTCGCCTCATCATCAAGGAGTGCGGCGGCTTCTTCGGTCATTGCCGGCACCCCATCTTGCACCAGATAGCCCACATTATCGGCGATATCCCCCAGCATCTGGGCACGTTCAGATAAAAGCGGCATCAGTTGGTGTAAGCGTGCAGGGGCCTGTGCAACCGCATCGGGATGCGCTTTTAATGTTTGTTCAACCAGCCAGTCGGTGCTGCGCTGGCGCAGCCAATGGGCATTGACGGCCCGCAATTTATCCATATCAAAACGAGCAGGCGAGCGGCCAATTGAAGAGCCGTCAAACCAGCTGGTGGCGGCCGCCATATCAAACAACTCATCATCACCATGAGACCAGCCAAGGCGGGCCAGATAATTCAGCATGGCTTCTGGTAAAAAGCCCATATCGGCATAGTCACCGACACCCAGCGCACCATGACGCTTGGAGAGTTTGGCCCCATCTGGGCCATGTATCAGCGGGATATGCCCAAAAACCGGGACATCCCAACCCATCGCCAGATAGATTTGTTGCTGGCGAAAGGCGTTATTTAAATGATCATCGCCGCGCAAAATATGGGTAATGCCCATATCGTGATCATCCACCACCACTGCCAACATATAGGTAGGCGTCCCATCTGAGCGGAGCAAGACCATATCATCGAGCTGATCTTCTGAAACAGAGACTGTCCCTTGAACCAAATCGGTGATTTCAGCTGTGCCACCAGATGGCATTTTCAAACGGATGACATAATCGGTGCGATCAGATGGCACTTCAAAATCTGGTGCGCGGTAAGGAGAGCGCACTGAGCGGCCATCTTCGCGCGCGCTGCTGCGCAAATCATCTAGCTCGTCAGCGGTCAGATAACAGCGATAGGCATGGCCTTTGGCAACCAGCTCTTGCGCAATCTCGCGGTGGCGGTCTTCTCTGGTGGATTGCAAGAGCGGTTCTTGATCACCGCTGAGCCCGAGCCAGTTCAGCCCATCATGAATGGCCTGTTTGGCTGCCTCTGTTGACCGTTCTTTATCTGTATCTTCGATGCGCAGCAGATACTGACCGCCATGATGGCGGGCAAACAGATAGTTGAATAAAGCAGTGCGTGCACCGCCAATATGCAGATAGCCAGTGGGTGAAGGTGCAAAACGTGTGACAACACTCATCTTCTGTTAACCTTTTTGATCTATGCTGGGCCGATGAACCAATTTGTGGCGGCAACCTAGCATGAGATGGCCCAAAAAGACCATGTTTATCTTTTCACCTATGGCCCAGCAGATCACGCGGCAGATCACGCAGCAGGTCATGCAAGTGAAGCGCATTATGCGCGGTGGCTTATGGTTTTCTCAACCTGGTCTTTTCCGCTTTTTTCAGCGCCATCTGATGCTTTGGCGCGTCTTTTGCCTGATAGTGGGTATCGCATTTGCCCCCTTGCTGCCTTTGATAGAAACCATCTGGCTGATTTGCCTCATCGCGGGCCTTATTTGCGGGGCCATGCTGATGCGCTGGTTCTTTGCAGGCAGAAGGCCTTTGGTCTGGTTATTGGTCAGTTTTATCATCTCCTTTCTAGCGGGTATCGCGCTTCATCATCTTGAAATTGCGCGTCATCATTATCCAGTTTTGCAAGCCGCTCAGTCGGCAAGCCTGACTGCGGAGATACTGGATATTGAACCCAGAGCAGAACGGCTGAGGCTAAGGCTAAACATCCTAGATAGCCCGGACCCTGACATTGCCGGTTTGCATCATTTGCGCCTCAGCGTTCAACGCCATGAAGATAGGCTGCAAATCGGTGATCATATTCACCTGCGGGCACGTCTATTCCCGCATCAGCCTCCTTTCTTTCAAGGCAGACCTGATTATGCCAAACAGCTCTGGCTGGATGGTATCAGCGCCACTGGCTATATCACGTCATTCAGCCGCATGGAGCATAACACGCCCAGTCCAGCACCCTCTATGATGCATAGTGTGACAGCCAGATTTGATCAGATACGCCGGCACTATGCGGCCCGCTTGTCGATACAGATGGCGGCCCCAGAAGCCGCGGTGGCTGCCGCGCTGTTGGTTGGGCGCAAACAAGGCATTTCAAACGCCCATTATGACGATTTCCGTCGTTCAGGTCTGGCCCATTTGCTGGCGATATCCGGCCTGCATATGGGCTTTTTCTGTTTTGGAGTCTATGGGGTTATCCGCGCCATCACAGCCTTTTGGCGGTGGCCAGATGCCCATATCTCTATCCATAAACCAGCCGCCTGTCTCGCTATTCTAGCTGGTTTGTTTTATTTGGGGCTCGCCGGTGCCCCAATAAGTGCGACACGCGCCTGGCTGATGGCAAGCCTTGTGATGGGCGCGGTTTTGACAGACAGGCGGGCTATCACTTTGCGCACATTAGCGCTGATTGCCGGTCTAATGCTGTCTGTGCATCCCGCGCTATTGGCGACCGCTGGTTTTCAGCTCTCCTTCATCGCCAGTTTTGCCATCGTGGCTGGCCTTGGCCGTTTGCAGGGTTTTTTGTCCAGCTCATCTATGTCCGCCCCAATACGTGCCGTGCTGTTAGTGGGGCTGACCTCTTTTCTGGCCAGTATCGCGACCATGCCCTTTATCGCCTATCATTTCCAGCAATTCACTGCCTATAGCCTGATTGCCAATCTGCTGGCGGTGCCGCTCACTGGCCTTGTGATCATGCCGCTTGGCATTCTGAGCCTGGCGCTTGCCCCGTTCGGGGCAGATGGGCTGATATTACCGCTTCTTGAAGTGGCTATTCGGGTCCTCAATGGCTGGGCGGCATTAATTGCCAGCGCACCCTATGCTGGGATCTGGATCAAGCCCCCGCCAGCTCCGCTTTTACTTCTCATGACCTTTATCTGGCTGATGTGGGCTGTCTGGCCAAAAGCGGCAGGCCAACAGGTACCAAGCAAAGCGGCGATCCAGCCGATGAACCTTCTCTTCAAAAGGCTGGTCTTCAGCAGCCTCATTTTCATCAGCGCGGCCATTTGGGTGGCAAAACCCCTGCCAGATGCGCTGTTGCTGCGCCAATATGGCCAGATGGTCTGGATCTTGCCTGATCGCAACCATCCGATGACATCCGGTCAGCTCTCGCCTTTCTGGTCTGGCCTGATGGCACAGCAATTTGGTCTGCACAGCCCGATAGCGGCATGTGCCAATAACTGCCGGCTGGATAGCGCAGGAGAGCATGTCATTTTCATCCACCAAAGATGGCAGTTAACAGCGGCCTGCCGGCAAGGGGCAGCTGATTTGGTGATCACACCCTTTGAGCCGCTTTATCCTTGCGGCAACCCTGTTCACCATCTGCACTTACGCAGTGGTGAAAATCTGATGGTGTTTTTACACGACACAGATGACATCCCCTCCATCCAAGTGGATATCACCAGCAATATTGATGGTTTGCCGAACCGGCCCTGGCGTTTTTAGGCACTCTGGCGTTTTTAGGCACTCTGGCTTTCTTGGGCGTTCTGGCTTTCTGGGGCGTTCTGGGCCCCACTTAATAGCGGCGAATAAGGCCTGTGAGCTTGCCTTGCACGCGGACCTTGTCTGAGGTGAAATAGCGTGTTTCATAGGCCCGGTTCGCCGGTTCCAAGGCCACACGGCCACTTTCCTTGCGGAAAGTTTTTAAAGTGGCTTCCTGCTCTTCGATGAGCGCAACCACAATTTCACCATTTAACGCCTGATCAGTGCGTTTGATGATAACAGTATCCCCATCATGGATACCTGCCTCTATCATAGAATCGCCGACAATTTCGAGGGCGAAATGTTCCCCTGAGCCCAGCATATCTGCCGGAACAGATAGATGGTTTGTCGGATCAGACAAAGCTTCAATCGGGGTGCCTGCCGCGATACGTCCCAAAAGGGGCAATTCGGCGACAGCCTGTTGGCGGGTAAAATCAACATGGACAATATTTGTCTCATTGCCAGACCCGCTAAGTGGCAATGAGGGGGTGGCGGTTGTGTCCACCACCGAGACGGGAGCCTCTGATCCGTCGACGCGTTCTTTTGTTTCATGTGCACCACTGTCAAGACGCAAGATTTCAATTGCCCGAGCTCGGTTAGGCAAGCGTCTGATATAACCGCGTTCTTCCAAGGCCGATATTAAACGGTGCACACCAGATTTGGAGGCAAGGCCGAGGGCGGTTCGCATCTCGTCAAAAGAGGGGGATAATTTATGTTCATCCAGATAGCTGTTCAAATAGGTCAGCAGGGCACGTTGCTTTGCAGTGAGCATGACTGGTTTCCTCCTCAAATTTGACAGGCTGTTTCGCCTTTTCATGAGATGTTCTGGATTCGTTCTATCACAAAAATGAGAACAAAACAAGAAAATTCGTCAGTTGAGCTTTGTTTTGCTGATTATTGAGCTGATAAAGGGGCCGATAAATGGGTAGCTGAATGGCTAGCTAGGGGCCGTTAGCGGCGTTAAAAACCGGCAGGGAAGGCTTGGCATTCAACCCAAGCGCCTGCGCTGAGCGGCTCGGCAAAGGGCGGGCGGATGATCAGGCAGTCTGCAAGGGCCAATTTATGCATCATCGCAGAATCCTGCCGATTGGCCGGGGTGACAAGCGCTGTACCGTCGCTATCATGGGTCAAGGTAGCACGCAGATAATCCTGACGCTGGTCATTTTCCGGTAAATCGGTGGTCAGTTTGGCTTTGAAAAAGCCGCCAATCTGGCCTGAAGCAATTTGGCCTGAAGCAATTTGGCCTGAACTGATTTGGCCAGTACCAATTTGGCCAGTACCGCCGCTCAGCCTGTCGATGGCAGGCCCCAGAAATTGCAAGGCACAGATAGCAGCTGACACCGGATTGCCAGGCAGGCCAAGAAAGGGGGTGCCGCGCCAATTTGCCCAAATCAGCGGCTTGCCAGGGCGCATCGCGATTTTCCAGAAATTCAGGCTGGAGGCCGGATCAGAATCCAGATCAGAGACAATATGGTCATGATCGCCCACCGATGCCCCGCCAGTGGTGACGATCAGATCAAGCGGGCCAGCTGAGCTCAAAGCCGCATGGAGGGCGCCCGCCTGATCTGGTAAAATACCAAGCTCAACAGGCTCAGCCCCTGCGGCGCGCACAAAATGGGTGAGAAAGAGTGAGTTGGAATTGACCAGCTGGCCGGGCAGGGGGGTCTGGCCCGGGGGGACCAGCTCATCGCCAGTGGTGGCAATCGCAATTCTGGGCCGGCGATGGCAGGTCAGGCTGGTGATGCCTGCCAGTGCGGCGAGGGCAAGATGGCGCATGGTAAGCTTTGTGCCGGCGGAGATCAGCTGATCGCCACTGGCAAAATCCTGGGCGCGTTGGCGGATATAGCGGCCAGCAACAGGCGTTTCGGTGGCCATAAGACGGCCGGATGTGAGGGCTGCCTCTTCTTGGATCAGCAGCATATCTGCGTTTTGAGGCAGTAAGGCACCAGTGAAAATACGCACCGCCTCGCCTTGGCCAAGAGGCTGAGTAAAGGGCCGACCTGCAGCAGATTCGCCTATGATTTTCAGACCCTTAGAGGATAGAGCATCTTTATCAGATGAAGCCAGACAATAGCCATCCATGGCCGAGACAGCGGCGGCGGGATGATCAAGGCTGGCAGAAATATCAGCAGCCAGATAGCGGTGATGGGCGGCATCTGGTGTCAGCTGTTCAACTGAGACAGCAGAGAGGCTGTCTATGATCGCAGAGCGGGCCTCATCAACAGGCAGAAGCGCGGGTTTACTCATAATCCACAGCACCGGATTTGCCGCCTGATTTATGAGTCAGGCGGATATCGGTTATCTGCATGCGCTTATCAGCAGCTTTGCACATATCATAAAGGGTGAGGGCGGCCACAGAGACCGCCGTGAGGGCTTCCATCTCAACACCGGTTTTGCCGGTCAAAGAGGCGCTGGCCTCGATATCAACACAATTTTCCGCATGCCGCAGGGTCAACTCAATCTGGATATGATCCAGCCCCAGCGGATGGCACAGCGGGATCAGCGCAGCGGTTTGTTTCGCGCCCATGATGCCAGCCAGACGGGCGGTGGCCAGCACATCACCTTTGGCAAAGCCGTTTTCAGCAATGAGTTTCAAGGTTTCGGGCTGCATGCGCACCCGCCCAGCTGCAATGGCAAGGCGCTTGCTGGGCGCTTTATCGCCAACATCGACCATCCGGGCAGTGCCGCGCTCATCTGTATGGGTCAGGGTTTGGTTATTCTGGCTGCTCATCTGATTTGGGGCTCGTCTGGGTTATATGGCGGTTTTAAGCGGAACATTAAGCTGGAATTGGGTTGGCCAGCAGGCTGGCGGTTGCGCTGGCCACATCATCTTGGCGCATCAGGCTCTCGCCCACCAGAAAACAGCGTGCGCCTGCACTGGCCATACGGGCCAAATCTGCAGGTGCAAACAAGCCTGATTCAGCAATAGCGATCCGATCATCAGGCAAATCAGGCAGCATGGCTGCGCCTACATCCAGCGAGATCTCCATGGTTTTCAGATTGCGGTTATTAATGCCCATCAGCGGCGATTTAAGGCGCGTGGCACGGCTGAGCTCAGCCCGGTCATGGACTTCGATAAGCACATCCATCCCCAGCTCAAAAGCGGTGGCTTCGAGCTCTTGGGCCTGGGCATCACCAAGCGAGGCCATGATCAGCAAGATGCAATCTGCACCCATCGCCCGCGCTTCATAGATTTGCAACGGGTCTATCATGAAATCTTTACGCAAAATCGGCAGGCTGCAGGCCGCACGGGCGGCTTTTAAATAATCAGCATGGCCTTGAAACCATTTGCGATCAGTGAGCACCGATAAACAGCTGGCCCCGCCGCGCTGATAGGCTTGTGCAATCTCAGCAGGGTGAAAATCAGGGCGTATCAGCCCTTTGGATGGCGAGGCTTTCTTTAATTCAGCGATCAGCCCATAGCCATCTTGGCTGGCACGGGCCAATGCTGCGGCAAAAGGCCGGATTTCATCGCCAGCAGCGGCCATTTCAGCAAGGCTGTTGAGCCCGAACTGGCTATTGAGCGCGGCCACCTCTTCGGCTTTGGCGGCATTTATCGTGGCAAGCACATCTGACATGGTTAACTGACCTTAGAAAAAATAAGCTGTTGCGGCTATTTGGTTGTCTGATTGGTGGCAGAGACCAGCCCTGCCAGTGCACCTGCTGCCGCCCCTGTATCGATAGAGCTGGTGGCCATGGCCATCGCGCCCTCTATCGTCTCGGCTCGACCAGCAGCCATCAATGCTGCTGCCGCATTCATCAACACAATATCGCGGTAAGCCCCTGTCTCGCCAGCCAACACGCTGCGCAAGGCCGCCGCATTCTCATCAGGTGTGCCGCCTTTGATATCGGCAAGGCTAGCGGTTGCAAGGCCAAAATCAGCAGGGGAGAGCTCAAATTGGGTGATGGCCCCATCTTTCAGGGCGGTAATCTGGTTCACGCCAGTGGTAGAGAGCTCGTCCAGCCCGTCTGCACCATGGACCACCCAGGCTGAGCGGGTGCCCAGTGCCTGCAAGGCTTCAGCAAAAGGCCGGCACCAGCTGGCCTCATAGACACCTATCAAGATATGTTGCACAAAGGCAGGATTAGAAAGGGGCCCTAAGAGATTGAAAATCGTACGTATTTTAAGCTCAGCACGAATAGGGCCAACATGGCGCATCGCCGCATGATGGCGTGGGGCCATCAGAAAACAAATGCCAGCATCACGCAAAGCCTGTTCGATTTGCTCCATCGGGCAATCTAGAGTAATGCCAAGAGAGGAGAGCACATCAGCAGCCCCGCTGAGTGAAGAGACCGCTTTATTGCCATGTTTGGCCACCGGCACGCCGCAGCCTGCCACCACAAAGGCCGTCGCGGTTGAGATATTATAGGTGGCATGGCTATCGCCGCCTGTACCCACAATATCCATCGCCCCAGCTGGGGCAGAAATGGAGACACAACGCCGGCGCAGAACAGCCGCGCCTGCGGTGATGTCGCTGACCGCTTCGCCGCGCAGTTTCAAGCCAACCATGAAAGCAGCCATCTGGGCCGGGCTTGCCGCACCATCCATGATGATATCAAAGGCCTCTTCCATCTCTGCCTGCGGGGCAACCTCGCCTGAGGTGATGGTCTGGATAATCTGTGTGAGATGATCTGACATGCGGTACATCCTGAAAAAATAGTTAGCCTGTTAGTGGTTCTAACCTGTTAATTGTTCTGGGAAAATCTCATCCAAGCGTAGGCATTTTGCCGCCAAAGCGTGCAAATCTGCATCGCTGAGCGGTGGCAAGCCGCAACGGGTGAGGAAATGCGCCATCATCTGATAGCCGCCAACCGAAGCGATAGATTCTGGATGAAATTGCAGGCCAAATGTAGGGTGGCTGACATGTTGGAGCCCCATCACCTCGCCAGCACCAGTGCGGGCGGTGACCATCAAATCAGCAGGCAGGCTGTCTTCTTCAACCACCAGTGAGTGATAGCGTGTCACCGGAATTTCATTATCCAGCCCTTCCATCAACCCTTGATTTTGGTGATAGAGATAAGAGAGCTTGCCATGAATAGGCGGGTCAATGCGCTTAATCTGGCCCCCAAACGCATAAGCGATGGCCTGATGACCAAGACAAATCCCCAAAAGCGGGATCTCGCCTGATAATGTGCGGATGATATCAACGGTGATGCCAGCATCTTCAGGGCGGCCCGGACCAGGCGAGAGGACGATACCTTGCGGGTTCATTTCGCGCAATTCAGCCACACTCAGCGCATCATTGCGGATGGTCTCTACTTCAGCCCCCAGCTCAGCCAGATAATGCCAAAGATTCCAGGTAAAACTATCATAATTATCGATCAGCGTGATCATCGTCTAAACAGACCTTTTAAAGCATGTCAGGCGCATGGCCTTCATTTTCGGAAATCATAGTCTAGATATAGGGCGAAAAGCATGCAAGGGTCAATCTGAGCCAAGGTAACAGGCCAAGGTAACAGGCCAAGGTTGCAGGCCAAGGTTGCAGGCAGGGTAGACAGGCAGGGGTAGACAGGCCAAGGTTGCAGGCCAAAAAATCAGATTTCTTGTCCAAAAACCCACCAAAACCGATAAGGTAAAATGATACCTTATTCTTAAGCATCTGTTTTTCAACAATAATCTATAAATTAAAGTGTTTTTAGCGCTTGACGATGGGGGTTTGGCTGCGTATAACCCAGCACACTCTGGGAGGTTTAAGCCTGTTTTCAGGCTATTGGCCTCAATGAATGCGAGATTGGAGACCCAAAAGATGAGTTTGTCGAAATCGACTTACATGTCATCACATAGTGATGTTGAAAAGAGCTGGGTAGTGATTGATGCAGAAGATCTGGTGCTGGGCCGTCTGGCTTCGCTGATCGCCCTGCGTCTGCGTGGCAAGCATAAGCCAAGCTACACCCCGCATATGGATGATGGCGATCATGTGATCGTTATCAATGCTGAGAAGGTCAAGCTGACTGGCAATAAGCGCAAGCAGAAGACCTATTACTGGCACACTGGTTATCCGGGCGGTATCAAAGACCGCACAGCGGATAAGATTCTGGATGGTAAATATCCTGAGCGTGTGATCCAAAAAGCTGTGGAGCGGATGATCCCGCGCACACCGCTTGGTCGCAAGGCGATGAAGCACCTGCATGTCTATGCTGGCGCAGAACATCCGCATGAAGCACAGCAGCCACAGGTTCTGAACGTGGCTGAGATGAACCCGAAGAATAAGAGGTAGTCATGTCTGAAGATAATCTGAACACCGCAGAAAATGGTGCCCCAGAAGCAGAAGGTATGGCTGCGCTTGGTGCATTGAATGAAGCACAGGCCGTTGAAACTGCTGCCCCTGCTGAGCCAAAAATCGACAAGCTGGGCCGCTCTTATGCAACCGGCCGCCGGAAAGACGCCACAGCCCGCGTATGGGTCAAGCGTGGCACTGGTCAGGTGACCATTAATGGCCGCCCGCTGGCTGAATATTTCGCCCGCCCTGTGCTGCAGATGTTGTTGATGCAGCCATTTGATGTGGCAGAGCGCAATGGCGAGTTTGATGTGATTGCGACTGTAACAGGTGGTGGTCTGTCTGGTCAGGCTGGCGCGGTACGTCATGGCATCAGCCGCGCGCTGACCTTGTTTGAGCCGGGCCTGCGCCCTGTGCTGAAAAAAGGTGGCTTCTTAACTCGTGACCCACGTGTTGTTGAACGTAAGAAATATGGTAAGGCGAAAGCCCGCCGGAGCTTCCAGTTCTCAAAGCGTTAAGCAGCGGTTACACCGATTTATGCAAGACAAGCGCTGGCGAGAGTTGGCGCTTGTTTTTTTGTGCGCGATGGGTCTGTTATGCAGATCATCTCTCTTTGAAAAAGGGTGTTGGCGATGATAAGCCTTTTTATCTCTGCTTTTATGCTGGGCTTGTTATTTAATGCGGCGCCAGGGGCGATTTTTGCCGCCAGTCTGAAACGTGGGATTGAAGGCGGGTTCTGGCCTGCTTTTCAGATCCAGATTGGATCGCTGGTCGGTGATTTCCTCTGGGCTGTGTTAGGGCTTGGCGGTGTCGCTTTTTTGTTTCAGTTCAGTATTGTTGAGATTCCGCTCTCGCTTGGCGGGGCAGGCTTGCTCGGCTGGCTGGCTTATAACAGTTTTCGTGATGCGGCCTCTGCGGTGCCGGTTATGGACAGCACACAGCAGCAAAGCGGGCGATCTGATTTTATGGTGGGGGCAGGGCTGTCTTTATCTAACCCGATGAATGTTTCCTATTGGGCAGGGCTGGCCGGCACGATAGCGGCTTTGGGTGGAGCAACACCAAATAGCATGGCTTTTATCGTCTTTTTAGCAGGTTTCATGACCTCATCTGTCATCTGGTGTTTTATGTGTGCTGGTTTTATCGCGCTGATCCAAAAGATGGTGAACCGCGCGCTATGGGTGGTGATAAATCTCGGCTGCGGGCTGGGGCTGCTTTATTTTGCGGTAAAAGTGGTGCTGAATTTAAACTTGCTTCCTTAAGCTGGCTTGTCTTAGCTAGGGACGGTGTTTTAGTCAGGCGGAGAAAAGCCAGAAATGTATAATCCTGAGATATTTTCAGAAACAGATATCGCCTATGCCAGAGACTTAACCAGGGCCCATCCATTTGCGATGCTGGTCTGTGCAGGACCAGACGGGCCGGTGATCGACCATTTGCCGCTCTTATGGCGCGGGGAGGATTATTTAATCGGCCATATCGCGGCGGCCAATCCGCTGAATGCTATGGCATTGGAATCTGATAAGGTGCAGGTGGTTTTTCGCGGGGAAGACAGCTATATCTCGCCTAACTGGTATCCCAGTAAAGCTACCCATCACAAGCATGTACCGACCTGGAATTATCAGGTGGTGCATTTAGAAGGGCAAATCCGTTTTCTCGGCGATACGAAATCAAAGCGGGCGATTGTCGGCCAGCTGACGACTTATTTCGAAAGGCTGGAAAATGGCGATCAGGGCTGGCGGATGGCAGATGCACCGCGAGATTATATGGATCAGATGTTAGAGAATATTACTGGTTTTGAGATTAAGGTGACGGCCTTTCACGCGAAATCCAAGCTGAGCCAGAATCGGGTAGAAACTGACAGGCTGTCGGTGCGTGATCATCTGGCCCGCAAAGGCTATGGCGAGATGGCCAAAAGGATGGATGATGGCCAGATGGACCAGGCTAATAAATGACCGGTGAGGGGGAGAAGCGTAGCATGTCAGCAGAAGCAAAACGCGCAAAATTATTTGAATATAGCGGGGTCGCCACGGCGATTTTATATTCGATGCTGGTGGCTTTGAATATCGGGGCTGAGTTTCTGGGTTTTACGCTTCTTTTGATCTCGTCTTTTTTAATTGGAGTCTGGGCCTATTTAGGCGGACATCGCGGGATTTTATTCCTCCAGCTCTTTTACGCTACAGCCGGTCTGGTCGGGATGATTCGCTGGTTTTAGAGGCGGTGTGTTTGGTGGGTCTGTGAAATGGCCGTTTGCTATGATGATGTGTGATGAGGGAAATTTTCTACAGCCTGAGGTGCTGTTAAATTAATTTACCGATTGGCGAGAATGGCCTTTTATATCTCTCATAAAGGTTGCATTTTTTTGTTCCGTTTCACATCAGGGCCTTTTTTTCAAGGCCAAGGAGCAAGTCATATGGCCTATACCCATCCAGAGACCATCGTTTTACATGCCGGCAGTCATCGCCGCGACAGCGCGACCAACGCAGTGGCGGTGCCGATTTATCAGACCACCAGCTATCAGTTCAATAATAGCGGGCATGCGCGCAATTTGTTTGCCTTGCAGGAACTGGGCAATATCTATAGCCGGATTATGAACCCTACCACGGCTGTGTTAGAAGAGCGGATTGCCGCGCTGGAAGGCGGGGCGGCGGCACTGGCCGTAGCATCCGGTCAATCAGCAATTAGCTATGCGGTGCAGAATTTGGCCTCAGCAGGCGATAATATCATCTCCTCACCGCATCTTTATGGCGGCAGCTGGAATCTCTTTACCAACACATTTGCACAGATGGGCATTGAGGTACGCTTTGCTGATCCCGATGATCCGGCCAGCTTTGCGGCGCTGAGTGATGATCGCACACGCGCCTATTTCGCAGAAAGCCTGCCAAACCCAAAATTAGAACCTTTCCCGATTGCAGAAGTGGCGGCCATTGGCAAAGAGCTGGGGATCCCGCTGATTGTGGATAATACAGCCGCGCCGATTACCACCAGGCCCTTTGACCATGGGGCAGCGATTATTGTGCATTCCCTGACCAAATATATCGGCGGGCATGGCACCTCTATTGGCGGGATTATTGTCGATTCAGGCCAGTTTGACTGGCTGGCCAAGCCAGAACGCCAGCCTTTATTAAACCAGCCTGATGCCAGCTATCATGGCGCGGTTTGGGCTGAATTGGTCCCAGAGGCGCTTGGCGCGCCCATCGCCTATGCGGTGCGGGCACGTGTTGTCTTATTGCGGGATTTGGGCGCTGCGCTGGCACCTGCCAATGCGTTTCACTTTATCCAAGGGCTGGAGACCTTGCCGCTGCGCTATCGCGTGCATCAAGAAAATGCCCGGCTTGTGGCGCAATATCTGGCCCACCGGCCAGAGGTTGAGCGGGTGATCTATCCTGGCTATCTGGAAGGCGATAAAGCGGTGCGGGTGGAAAAATATCTGCAACGCGGGCATGGGCCGCTGGTCGGCTTTGAGCTGAAAGGCGGGTTAGAAGCAGGCATGCGTTTCATTGATGCGCTGGGGCTGATCTACCATGTCGCTAATATCGGCGATGCACGCACCCTTGCGATACATCCTGCATCCACCACCCATTCTCAATTAAGCGAAGAAGAACAGCGACAGACAGGGGTGACGCCTGGCTATGTGCGGCTGGCGGTGGGCCTGGAACATGCAGATGATATTCTGGCCGATATTGATCAGGCCTTGGCAGCCAGTGAGGCAAAGGCAGCCTAGCCTAGCAAAGGTAAATTGTTAAACCAACTGGTCATTAAACCAGCTGGTCGCCTGGCCGTTTATCTATCTCCGGATAAGCGGCCTTTGGCGGCAGATGGGGATGCGTATCCAACTTGCAAATGCAGCCTAAAAACGATAGACCAGAGTCACTTTATTTTTTGACTTGAAAGGGCTGTCATGGACGCGTTGAACATCGCCATTGCTGGGTTGGGTACAGTTGGAGCAGAGGTAGCACGCCAGCTCTTGCACCGCGAGACGGCCCTTGGCAAAGCGGCAGGCCGGCCTCTTATTTTAAGTGCGGTCAGTGCCCGCAACGCCACCAAAGATCGTGGCTTTTCCATGGCTGGCATCGCCTTTGAAGCCAATCCGGTGGATTTGGCAGCCCGTGCAGATGTCGATGTAATCATTGAATTAATTGGCGGCTCAGAAGGGCCTGCAAAAGAGCTGGTCGAAGCGGCCTTAAAAGCAGGCAAGCATGTGATCACCGCCAATAAAGCATTGATCGCCCATCACGGACAAAAACTGGCCGAGTCTGCAGAAGAACAAGGGCTGTCGCTGAAATTCGAAGCAGCCGTTGCAGGCGGTATTCCAGCTTTGAAAACATTGCGCGAAGGGCTGGCAGCTAATGAAATTCAGCGTATTTGCGGGATTTTAAACGGGACGTGTAATTATATTCTCACCGAAATGTCCCGCACTGGGCGTGATTTTGCAGATGTGTTGCAAGAAGCCCAGGCCAAAGGCTATGCCGAGGCTGATCCGACCTTTGATGTCGATGGGATTGATGCAGCACATAAGCTGGCTATTCTCACCGCGCTGGCTTTCTCAGAGCAGGTGGATTTTAAGGCGATCCCAACCATCGGTATCCGCCATATCGCCCAGATTGATATCCAGCATGCGGCAGAACTGGGCTATGAGATCAAATTGCTGGGCATGGCAGAACAAGGCAGCCAGCCATCAGTTCAGCCTTGGTTATTGCCAGCCGATACCCAGCTGGCCAAAGTGTCAGGCGCGCTCAATGCGGTGGAATATGACGCTGATCCGGTACAGAATATCATCTGTGTTGGGCCAGGGGCCGGGGCAGGGCCAACTGCCTCTGCGGTGCTGGCTGATTTGATGGATGTCTGCCGCCGGCCAGAAGCTACGGTCTTTGGACGGGCCGCGCATGAGCTGGCCTCTGCAGGGGATAAGCCGCCTCAAAATGGCTATCGCCGGTTTTATCTGCGCCTGAAAGTAGCAGATAAGCCAGGGGTATTGAGCGAAATCACCGCTGTGCTGCGTGATCATGGGCTCTCGGTGGCCTCTATGCTGCAAAAAGATAGCCCGGCAGCTGGTTCAGCTGAAGCCCAGCCGGTCTCGCTGGTGATCACCACACACCGCGCTGAAAGCATGAAAATGCAGGCCGCGCTAGGAGATCTGGCCCAATTGCCAGCGGTGTTTGAAACGCCGACAGCCTTGCCGATTTTAGATACGGATACGCTTGGATAATGACAGATAGTCTTGCATCATGGCTCAACCGGATGGAAGTGTCCTATTCTGGTTCGTCCTATTCTGGGGTATCTTATTCCGGGGCCAAATGGCAGGCTGTAACGGCAAAATTATCGGCCGGTGATACAGAGCGTCAGGCCCAGCGGCTGGCCCAGAGCCATCAGATGCCGCTGGCCCTGGCCCGCCATATGGCCAGCTATGGTATTCTGACAGAAGAGGCGAGCGATTATCTCAGCCCCAGCCTGCGCCAATCAATGGCTGATCCTTCATCTTTTGCCGATATGGACAAGATGGCAGCGATATTGGCAGAGGCGGTCGAGGCAGGTCAGACCATCGGGTTGTTCGGTGATTATGATGTGGATGGGGCCTGTTCAGCGGCACTGATGGCACATGTATTGCGGGCCCTTGGCTGCACTGTAGAAATCCATATCCCAGATCGATTTACCGAAGGGTATGGCCCCAATCTAAATGCCCTAAAAAGTTTAAAATCAAAAGGTTGCGATCTGATCCTCACTCTTGATTGCGGGATATCAGCACATCAGCCGCTGGCGGCGGCGGCCCAATTGGGAATGCGGATTTTGGTTGTCGATCATCATCTCGCCGGACCCGTTCTGCCAGCCGCCCTAGCGGTGGTTAATCCGAACAGGCTGGATGACAGTTCTGGCCAGGGCATGCTCTGTGCGGCAGGTGTCTGTTTTATGGTGCTGGTCGCGCTGATGCGTGATTTGCGCAAGATAGGCCGGACAGGCCTGCCTGATTTGATGGCGCATTTAGATTTGGTCGCGCTGGCCACCATTTGTGATGTAGTCCCGCTGACCGGGGTGAACCGCGCCTTTGTCCGCCAGGGCCTATCGGTGATGGCCAAGGGTATGAAGCCCGGGATCACCGCGCTGCAGCATGTGGCAAAGGCAAAGGCACTGCCAGATGCCTATCAGCTGGGCTTTCAGCTCGGCCCCAGAATCAATGCAGCTGGCCGGCTGGGCCAGTCTGATTTAGGGGTGCAGCTGCTCACCGCCTCTGATCCCAATGAAGCAGGCGCGCTGGCTCTGCGGCTGGATGAGATGAATAAAGAGCGCCAAGAGACAGAGCGCGAGGTGCTGAGCCTAGCAGAGGATCAGATAGCCGGGCAGATAACCGGGCAGATAACCGGGCTGGTTGAGGCAAAGACAGCGGCAGGTGAGGTGGGCATGGGCTGTCTGATCAGCCATGGAATAGGCTGGCATGAAGGGGTTTTGGGGATCGTGGCAGGCCGGCTGAAAGAACGCTATAACCAGCCGGCTATTGCGCTCAGCTTTAATGAAGAAGGGGTTGGTAAAGGCTCAGCCCGCTCGGTTTCTGGTATCCCTTTGGGGCAGCTGATTATGCGGGCGGTTTCTGAGGGGCTGATTGAGGGTGGCGGCGGGCATGATATGGCAGCTGGGCTGAGTTTGCATCACAGCCAGCTGGCCGGTTTTCAGGCTTTTATGGATAAAGAGATTGCCGCTTTGCATCCGGACCCGCCTCAGAAAAGCTTTACCGCCACTGATATTGTGTCTGTGGCTGGTCTTGAAGCTGGTTTTATGGAATGGATGGACGCGCTGGCCCCCTTTGGGACAGGCCATGCAGAGCCGCGCTTTATCATCATTAATTGCTTGATTAAATCACCGCGCTGGATTGGGGCAGAAGGCCAGCATTTTTCATGTAGCCTAGATGATGGTACCGCAAAGCCAATGCGGGCCATCGGCTTCCGGCTGGCGGAAAATCAGGCACTGGCAGGGCGTCTTGATAGGCTCAATCAGTTGGGGTCAGTGGCAGTCTTGGGGCGGGTGCGCCGTGATGATTGGCGCGGCAATGGCGCGTTGCAGTTCCAGATTGAAGATATCGCTGCGTCTGTTTGACGGTTTTTTTGCCTATTTTATGGCCTATTTTTTTGGGGTTTTCTCACTGTTTCTGGTGCTTTTTGAAAAACTGATGAAGAAGGTGTTAATTTCATCTTGATTTCATCTATCTCTTTGAGTAGAAGACTGCATGACCTCTTGCGTCCCGTTCGTCTAGAGGCCTAGGACACCGCCCTTTCACGGCGGCAACACGGGTTCGAATCCCGTACGGGATGCCATCTTTTGGTGCAATAGCTTCATAATTATACAGTCTTAGAGAATTGCTAAGGCTGTTTTTTTATGTCTTTTTTCTGCCATCTGGCACAGCTTTAAAAGCTGATAAAAATTGTTCTTTTTTGCCATAGAAATATCAGTCAAAAAACTATCATTTTTTTATCGATTTTGATTGATTTTGATTGATTTTTGGTTCATCCACGATCAGTGTTTAATTGTGATAGGCCGGCTTTTTATAAAGGTAAGGGGCAGACTATGGATGATATCTCAGAACCAGTAAGAGGTCGCCGTTCTG
>JBMHDN010000011.1:0-5023 GCA_049889355.1 Puniceispirillaceae bacterium (SeqCode) | reverse complement strand
AGGAGCCTGAATCATTCGGATCTTTTTCCGGCGTGTTATCAATGACCAGAGGCCCTGAACAAGCCGAGAGAAGCAAAAGAGAAAGAGCAGCGAAAAAAGATCTCATAACAAGGCTCCGATGCACGGTTTCATGAATTGATTATCAGCATATAGAGCTGAATTTCAAAGGTCTATATCCCATAAAAAAGGGGCCAGAAATTCTGACCCCTCCTTTATAGACAATAAAGTCTAAATCTGAAAGATATCTTCTAAATTAGAATGATACCTTAACAGTTACACGTGTGTAAGTACCGTCTGACTTATCACCACCAGCGTCTGTCAGATCCCAGTCGGTGTATGTTACACCAGCTGTGATGCCTGAAGCGATGGTGTAGTTAGCTGAAACAGCAGCTTCGCTGTAGTCGTAGCTAGCAGCGCCGTCATTTTCAGCTGACTTGCTGTGTGCAGCCAGAGCCAGGTTGTCTGAAGCAGCATATGCGATACCAAAGCCTGTGCCTTCGTAGTCAGAAGCTGTACCAGCGTCTTTGGTGTTTGAAGCCAGAGTTACTGTTACGTCGCCAAATGCAACAACCGCACCCATTGAAGATGCCTTAGTGTCGTCGCCTGAACCAGCAGCAGCTGATGTGTTTGACTGTGCGTACTTCAGAGTGATTGACGCGCCAGCAGCTTCTGTCTTGTAGCTTACGCCATATGAAGTCACGTCAGCCTTTGAAGCTGCACCAGCATCACCGAAACCAGCAGAAGCCTGGAAGCCGTTTACTGATGGAGTCTTGTATGAGACTGTGTTTGAACCAGTTGCTACAGCTGAGTCACCGTCAAAATCAGCACCTGAAGTGGTGGCTTCGTCCAGCGCTACGTCAGCTGAAGTTTCCATGTCATCGCCCATGCCGCCGCTTGAGTTAAACTGGATTGAACCCCAATCGTCTGACAGAGTCATTGAGTGACCATCGTCAGCGCCGTTAGACAATGCCTGTGATACAGAAGCTGACAGACCTGAGTCAGAAACAACTGAACCTTTGATGGTGATGTTTGTTGTCAACAGTGTTGAAGTGTTGTTGTTACCACCAGTTGTGTTGTCTGGTGACTCTGACCATGCATTGTAGTCAAAAGTTGAATTACCTGAAAAGCTGATGTCTGCAGTTGCAGCATTTACACCGGCCATTGCTACCAGAGCGGTAGAAGCGAGAAGTACCTTACGCATAATTTTCTCCTAAGTGTTAACAATCACCATTATTGGCGACCAGCCTTACTTTTAATTAACAAATATTAATTTAGCACTTCCTTAATAACTGATTAAAAAGCAGTTTTCTCGTATATGTGTTATTTTTGCAACATGCACTGTGACAACTCTTGGCAAATGACACTGAGATCTGGTCAGAAAGGCGCAAAATCAGCGTTAAGCTCTTGAACTGGCTGACAATAGACCAAGCTTCTGTTAGCTAGGTGATGAACTATAGAGGTCACATCATGCATGATTCTGTTGCAACAGACGCCAATCCGCTCATCTCTTCTTTTGCTGAGACAAAGCTTGCTATGCAACGTGCAGCTGATTTGGCGCGCCTCCAGTTAGATGATATTGCGCTTATAGCGGTCTCCAAACAGCAGCCAGATGAAAAAATTACCGCGGCGCTGGCCATGGGGCACCGCCTCTTTGGTGAAAACCGCGTTCAAGAAGCCAAAGAGAGATGGGCCAGCCGAAGGGCCGATTTTCCAGATCTACGCTTGCATCTCATCGGCCCTTTACAGAGCAATAAAGCAGCAGAAGCGGTGGCCTTATTTGATGTGATCGAAGTGATCGACAGGCCAAAAATTGCCAAAGCAGTGGCAGCTGAACTGGTGAAACAAAATAAATCCATGTCCTGCCTGATTCAGGTCAACACCGGATTAGAGCCACAAAAATCAGGGATTGCCCCAAATGAAATTGCAGATTTCCTTGCTTTTTGTAAGGGCGAAGTAGGTCTGCCTGTTGGCGGGCTGATGTGTATCCCGCCTGCAGATGAAGAGCCGGCCCCGCATTTTGCGCTATTGGCCAAATATGCAAAATTACATCATTTGCCGATTCTATCTATGGGGATGAGCGGTGATTATGAGACGGCCATTCAATTAGGGGCCACGCATATACGTGTCGGTTCAGCGCTTTTTGGTAGCCGCCTCCCGCGTGCTAAAGATTAGCTTATCACGACAAAACTCTAGTCATTATCAATGAGATGACCAGTGCGCTGTTTTTTGGCCTGCAGATAGCGTGCATTATGCGCATTGGCCGGCAAGGACAGTGATACCCGTTCCACCACTTCCAGATGAAACTGCGTCAATTGCTGGATTTTGTCCGGATTATTGGTCAGCAACTTGAGCCGCTCAACACCTAACTCTTTGAGCATCTGGGCTGCAGGCTGAAAAACCCGCCTGTCTGTTTCAAAGCCAAGCCGGTGATTGGCATCAACTGTATCTAGACCAGCAGCCTGAAGTGCATAAGTGCGCATCTTGTTGAGCAAGCCAATATCGCGCCCTTCTTGCGCAAGATATAACAGCACGCCGCCACCTGCTTCTGCCATCTGCAGCAAGGCATGTTGTAATTGAGGCCCGCAATCACATTTCAAAGAACCAAGCACATCGCCTGTCATACATTGAGAATGTAGCCGGACCAGAGGCGCCTCTTGAGACAAGCCGTCTTTGATGATCACGGCGAAATGTTCTTCGCGTCCATTCTGGCTCCGGAACATCACCATTTCTGCATCTTCGCAAATCGCAAGAGGCAGGGCGACTCGGGCTGAGATTTGCAAGACACTATCTGCCTGCTGGCGAAGCAAGGTCAAATCACGCGCTTCAAGCACCGGAATCTGGAAATGATGGGCCAGCTGATTTGACGCTGTTACCGCATCTTCGCTTAACCGGCATAATAAGGCGGCCGGCAGCAATTTTACATCTGCCAGCAAACGTGTGGCCAAATCAACCAGACTATCGGGATGTTCAGCCAGCAATCCACCACCAGAAGGCCAGAGCCCTTTATCGCCTAGTGCCAGACCAATGATCTGTTCTGCAGAGAGATTTTGAGCCGGCAGACTATAGGCAGGCCTGTCGGCACGCACTGATTTACCAACCGATTTTAAATGCCAGCTGGTGAGACATAAAATAGGTTGCGAGCGTGCCAGACCAATAATGCGCTGCGGGTCGATATCTGCAAATTCAGCAGCCTTTACCAGTCCGCAACTGCCATTTTCCGCACGTAGCAACACAACATCGCCGCGTCTCAGCGCTGATAATGCAGCATCTAATCTGGCCAGTCTGGGATCAAAGGGATGGGCAACCATAGTGCAAATCAACAGTGTATGTAGTTAGAATAAAGAGGTGACTTGCGCGTGAAACGTCAATCAGCACCTATCACATGCTCTTACAAACTTGCAGGCAGATTGTCCATCTTTTATCCTCTGTTAAGATAGACAAGCTAACCTTTGGGTTTGGCTATTTGATGGCGCGGATTCTATGGTGTTTCATAGCTTGTCAGATTTTTCACAAGGTAAGTGAGGTAAGTCATGGAAACAGATCTGGAACATGCCAGAATACTGGTTGTAGATGATGATCCCGATTTGCGGTTTGTATTGCTGGACCAGCTGGCCAAAGAAGGTGTTGGCGCGCTGGCAGATTGTGATTCCATCACCCCAGTGCCTGAAAAAGTAGCTGATTTTCAGCCTGATCTCATCTTGCTGGATGTGCAATTGCCTGATGGGTCTGGGTTTGATTTATGCCAGCGCCTGCGCGATCAAGGTTTTAAGCGCCCGATTTTGATGCTCACCGGCCGCAGTGAAGAAGAAAATATCATCACCGGCTTGGAACGCGGCGCCAATGATTATATCAGCAAACCTTTGCGCATGGGTGAATTGCTGGCGCGGATTCGCTCTCATCTACGCCAGTTCAAAGCCAGTGATGATGCGCGTTTTGTGATCAAGAGCCTAGATTTCATTCCGACCAATAAAATGCTGCATCATCAGCACACCCAGCAGCAGGTCCCGTTAACCGAAAAAGAAACGCTGATCTTGAAAAATCTGCTCCGTGCACACCCAGATTCAGTCGCCAAAGAAGCGCTGCTGACAGATGTCTGGGGGTTCCATCCAGATTTATCAACGCATACGCTGGAAACCCATATTTACCGACTGCGTCAGAAAATAAAGCGGATCACAGATGAGCCCATTATCGACACAGCCGATAATGGCTATCGGTTGGCTGATTAATGCTGGCCAACGCTGTGGGCTAACACAACTGAACCAGATGTCATTATTGAGGAAAAGATGGCTGGGGCGGTAGGATTCGAACCTACGGTGCACGGTACCAAAAACCGCTGCCTTACCACTTGGCTACGCCCCAAAAAGCCTCAGACGGATTGCGTCAACACGCACCAAGTGGCCGCACTGTAACGATCTCATCTCAGGCAATCAACAAAAATGTCACCTGATTTTAGGCTTCAGATGCTTATTTTATCAGAATTGGACAGGCTTGTGCCCAATAGCCGGCCTTTTCAAGCGCATGACGGGCATATTCTGCCTTCGATGGGCCATCATAAAGGGCAAAAAAACAGGCCCCGCTGCCACTCATGCTTCTGGCCTTTGCCTCTTTTGCATGCTGATAAAAAATGGCCTGAAAATCGGCTAAGTCTGGATAGGCCTGACAGGCTGGCTCAATCAGATCATTGCCATCTTCTATCAGGGCTGGCCAATTTCCATTTTGCAAGGCTGCTTTCAGCGCTGCCTTGTCCAGGGCCGGCTGACTGGTATTTTTGACAGAAAGAGCAAAGGTGCGAAACACCTCTTTGGTGTTGGCATGGATGCCTGGATGTGAGAGCACCAGCCATGGGGTGTCGCTGGCACGGGCATAGCTGCTCAAAACCTCTAATTGCTCGCCGATACCTTCCATCAAGACCACCCCGCCGGTGAGGCAGACAGGCACATCGGCGCCTAAACTGAGCGCTATATCGCTCAGCTTATTGTGATCAGCCTCACATTGGAACACAGATAACAGCCCTTGTAAGGTG
>JBMHDN010000010.1:0-2779 GCA_049889355.1 Puniceispirillaceae bacterium (SeqCode) | reverse complement strand
AGGAGCCTGAATCATTCGGATCTTTTTCCGGCGTGTTATCAATGACCAGAGGCCCTGAACAAGCCGAGAGAAGCAAAAGAGAAAGAGCAGCGAAAAAAGATCTCATAACAAGGCTCCGATGCACGGTTTCATGAATTGATTTTCAGCATATAGAGCTGAATTTCAAAGGTCTATAGCCCATAAAAAAGGGGCCAGAAATTCTGACCCCTCCTTTATAGACAATAAAGTCTAAATCTGAAAGATATCTTCTAAATTAGAATGATACCTTAACAGTCACACGTGTGTATGTACCGTCTGACTTGTTACCTGAATTGTCTGTCAGATCCCAGTCGGTGTATGTTACACCAGCTGTGATGCCTGATGCGATGGTGTAGTTAGCTGAAACTGCAGCTTCGCTGTAGTCATAGTCATCTACGCCGTCGTTTTCAGCTGACTTGCTGTGTGCAGCCAGAGCCAGGTTGTCTGAAGCAGCATATGCGATACCAAAGCCTGTACCTTCGTAGTCTTTAGTTGTACCTGAATCTTTGGTGTTTGAAGCCAGAGTTACAGTTACGTCGCCAAATGCGATAACCGCACCCATTGAAGATGCTTTGGTGTCTTGACCACCATCTACATTAGCAGATGTAGTTGAAGCAGCATACTTCAGAGTGATGGCAGCGCCAGCAGCTTCTGTCTTGTAGCTTACGCCATATGATGTGGTGTCAGCCTTTGACTCTGCACCAGCGTCAGCTACACCGGCAGAAGCCTGGAAGCCGTTTACTGATGGGGTCTTGTATGAGATTGAGTTTGAACCAGCACCTACAGCTGAGTCACCGTCAAATGCAGCGCCTGTACCAGCAGTTGTTGCTTCGTCCAGAGCAACGTCAGCTGAAGTTTCCATGTCGTCGCCCATGCCAACGCCTGAGTCAAATGACAGTGAACCCCAGTCGTCTGACAGAGTCATTGAATGGCCATCGCTGTCGCCGTTCAGCAGTGTCTGTGATACAGAAGCTGACAGACCTGAGTCAGAAACAACAGAACCCTTGATGGTGATTGAAGTCGCCAGAGCTGTTGAAGTGTTGTTCTGTGACGCGTTGTCGGTAGCTGAATCTGACCATGCATTGTAGTCAAATGTAGAGTTACCTGAGAAGCTGATGTCTGCAGTTGCAGCGTTTACACCGGCCATTGCTACCAGAGCGGTAGAAGCGAGAAGTACCTTACGCATAATTTTCTCCTAAGTGTTAAAAATCACCATTATTGGCGACCAGCCTTACTTTTAATTAACAAATATTAATTTAGCACTTCCTTAATAACTGATTAAAAAGCAGTTTTCTCGTATATGTGTTATTTTTGCAACATGCGCTGTGACAACTCTTGGCAAATGACACTGAGATCTGGTCAGAAAGGCGCAAAATCAGCGTTAAGCTCTTGAACTGGCTGACAATAGACCAAGCTTCTGATAGCTAGGTGATGAAATATAGAGGTCATATCATGCATGATTCTGTTGCAACAGACGCCAATCCGCTCTTCTCTTCTTTTGCTGAGACAAAGGTTGCTATGCAACGTGCCGCTGATTTAGCGCGGCGCCAATTAGATGATATTGCGCTTATAGCGGTCTCCAAACAGCAGCCAGATGAAAAAATTACCGCGGCACTGGCCATGGGGCACCGCCTCTTTGGTGAAAACCGCGTACAAGAAGCCAAAGAGAGATGGGCCAGCCGCAGGCCTGATTTTCCAGATCTACGCTTGCATCTCATCGGCCCTTTACAGAGCAATAAAGCAGCAGAGGCGGTGGCGTTATTTGATGTGATTGAAGTGATCGACAGGCCAAAAATTGCCAAAGCAGTGGCGGCTGAACTGGCAAAACAAAATAAATCCATGTCCTGTCTGATTCAGGTCAATACGGGGTTAGAGCCACAAAAATCAGGGATTGCCCCAAATGAAATTGCAGATTTCCTTGCTTTTTGTAAGGGCGAAGCAGGTCTGCCTGTTGACGGGTTGATGTGCATTCCGCCTGCAGATGAAGAACCTGCCCCTCATTTTGCACTTCTAGCCAAATATGCCAAACGGCATGCGCTGCCTATTTTATCGATGGGGATGAGCGGTGATTATGGAACGGCTATTCAATTAGGGGCAACGCATATACGTGTCGGTTCAGCGCTTTTTGGTCGCCGCCTCCCGCGTGCTAAAGATTAGCACATCACGTCAAAACTCTAGTCATTATCAATGAGATGACCAGTGCGCTGCTTTTTGGCCTGCAGATAGCGTGCATTATGCGCATTGGCAGGCAAGGACAGTGATACCCGTTCCACCACTTCCAGATGAAATTGGGTCAATTGCTGGATTTTGTCCGGATTATTGGTCAGTAACTTGAGCCGCTCAACACCTAACTCTTTGAGCATCTGGGCTGCAGGCTGAAAAACCCGCCTGTCTGTTTCAAAGCCAAGCCGGTGATTGGCATCAACTGTATCCAGACCAGCAGCCTGAAGTGCATAGGTGCGCATCTTGTTGAGCAAGCCAATATCGCGCCCTTCTTGCGCAAGATATAACAGCACGCCGCCACCTGCTTCTGCCATCTGCAGCAAGGCATGTTGTAATTGAGGCCCGCAATCACATTTCAAAGAGCCAAGCACATCGCCTGTCATACATTGTGAATGCAACCGGACCAGAGGCGCCTCTTGAGACAAGCCGTCTTTGATGATCACGGCGAAATGTTCTTCGCGTCCATTCTGGCTCCGGAACATCACCATTTCTGCATCTTCGCAAATCGCAAGAGGCAGGGCGACTCGGGCTGAGATTT
>JBMHDN010000009.1:0-97147 GCA_049889355.1 Puniceispirillaceae bacterium (SeqCode) | reverse complement strand
CGCACCCTTACCGACTCTGGCCTCACTATCCGCCCCTGCATCCAGCAAGGTGATGATGGCCTCTGTCTCGCCCAAAATTGCCGCCCAGTGAAGCGGGGTCCAGCCATATTTGTTTCTCGCCTCAATCTCAGCCCCCGCATCCAGCAGGGCGGTGATGGTCTCTGTTTTGCCCTCTAATGCCGCCAGATGAAGCGGGGTCATACCGCCTTTGTCTCTGGCCTCAATTTTAGCCCCTGCGTCCAGCAAGGTGGTGATGGCTTTTTTCTGGCCAGAGCCTGCCGCCCAATGAAGTGGGGTTCGGCCTTTATCATCTCTGGCCTTGATATCAGCCGCGTTGGCTATGGCTGTGTCGATCTTTTGCTGGCTGGCAGATACCCAGAAGGCCACATCACATAGCAGGCCGCATTTATCCGCGGCGGCGGGGCCAGCATAGGCCAGCAAGGCGATTAGGATTAAAGCGGTTTTGAGTGATCTGAACATTGGGCGCGCTCCCTCAAGCTGTCGGTTTTGGCCAGAAGCGGGGGGACGGTCATGGGGCGCGGGTGGCCGGTGGTTTTGGGGGTGCCGGCAAACAAGTCATGAACAGGCAATCGGATAGTATAAAGGCATTAAGATTTGTGACCAAATCCTACTGCTCACATAAAAACGATGATAAAAGCGGCCATAAAAGCGGCTATGAAAGCCACCAAAAAAGGTAGGTGCTTAGCCTGCTCTTATTTTCAGCCCTGTGATAGCTTTGGTGAAAGAGGTCAGGCGCCCTGCCAACCCGCCTGCCTGCCTGTCTGCCTGCCTGTCTGCCCGCCTATCTGCCCTGCCGCCCCTCTCTTTTATAAATCCAGCGTGAGGGTGGCGTCTTTTTCGGCGGCGCGGGACTGGCAGAGGATGATTTTTTTGGCCCGCTCTGCCTTGGAGAGCACCAAATCGCGGTGTTCTACCTCACCTGAGATAAGGGTGCATGAACAGACCCCGCATAAACCATCTGCGCATTTTACATCAATCGCAAAGCCGTTTTCATTGAGCGCATCTGCTGCTGACTGATCCGCGCGCACATCGATATGCTGATCAGATCTCGCCAGATAAAGCCGGAAATCAAAATTCTCGTAATCTGGCCGTTCAGGGACTGAGAAATATTCGCGGTGGCAATTCGCCTCGGCCATACCACAGGATAAGGCAGCAGAGATAACTGCCTCCATATAGGCATCAGGACCACAGCAATAGAGGTGATCATCTGGCCTCGTCTGTTTCAAAAGCTGGGTGAAATCAGCGCGGCTGCCTTCATCTGAGATATGATAGACCACCTTATCTGCCCAAGGGGTGTGCTTCATCTCCGCCTCAAAGGCCAGATCAGCACGTGTCGAGACAGAATAATGCAGCCTGAAAGGCCGGTTTTCAGCATGAAGCTGGTGGGCAAAAGCCACCATCGGGGTGATGCCGATACCGCCACCTGCCAAAATGATCTCGCCTGGCGTATCCACCATCTCAAAATGATTGATAGGCGGCGAGATAAAGATTCGGCGGCCTTCTGTAAAAATACGGTGCATCAAAAGAGAGCCGCCACGCCCTTCATCTTCGCGCAAGACCGCTATTTCATAGCGGGTGGTGTCTGCTGGATTGCCTGACATGGAATAGGCGCGCAAAAATTCAGGCGCGACCAGCACGTCAATATGCGCCCCTGCCCGCCATTCAGGCAGCAGGCTGCCATCTGTGGTCTCAAAGGCATATTTGGTGATTTTAGAAGAGAGCGCTTCTGCCTTGACCAGCTTGACCGGTATCACCGGCGAGGCCGCTTCAGCTGGGCGCAGATGCAAATGATCACGCTCGCCTCTGGCCAGCTTGGCACGGTAGGTGTCAGCTGAGACCATCTCACTATAGGCGGTGATCGCCGCTTCGCGATCCATCGGATCTGGATAGGGGTAGGGATGCGGGGTCAGCGGGGCCGGATAGACGCCGAGAGTCTGATCGCCATAGGTGATTTTCAGATGTTTATTCAGCCCGCGCGCATGCACCGGATGGTCCGCTGGGCGATAGCCGCCATCTTCTTTCAGCTCAATATCCCACCACCATTTTTTCACCGGATTTAAGGCGCCATGACCGACCATGTCATCTAGCTTGGCCAGCATTTTAGCTGCTTGCGGGACATTGCGGGCAGCCCAACGGAAAGGCGCTTCGGCAAACAGCCCTTCTAAATTCCACGGGCAGGTTTTCATACAGCGCCCGCACATCGCCCCGCCTTTGGTGGTGATCCGATAGGTGGCGCATTTCTGACTGTCTGATTTCCAGGTTTCATAGCCATTAAACATCAGCTTAGGGCCGGCAGTGATGGCACCAGACGGACATTCACGCGCACATTTCTGGCAACTGCCACAAAAAGCCTGAAGCCCGAAATCTATCGGCTTGTCATGGGCCATCGGCATGGTGGTGGTCACCACCCCTGATTTCAGGCGCGGACCTAAAAACGGGTGCAAAATCACCTCGCCAATCCGGCTGACCTCGCCAAGGCCAGAGAGCAGCAATAAAGGCGGTTGCAGGACTTCACCATCCATGACCGTATGGGCTTTGGCCGGATAGCCAAGGCGTCTGATTTGGCTGGCCACCACCCCGCCTAGCAAGGAAAAACGCAAATAGGCCCGCATCGATTGGGCCACTGAAATCCAATCATCACCAGAGGCGCCTTCCATTGTCTCAAACCCTTGATCAATCACCATGGAAATTGCCTGATCATGTGGCGGGATCAAAACCTCGCCGCGGGCATCATGTGAATACCAGGACCAGTCCGGACAGCGCGAAATACCAATTGCATCCACCCCCAGAAAATGAGAGGTCGCCTTGATTAAATCTGCATTTTTAACGGCGTCTTGATGCGGGTCAGGCGCAGCGGTGACGCTGCCATCTTGCAACAGCACAAAGGCGCCCAAGGCGCGGCGCTGGGCAAAAGATGTCGGGGCCTTTTTCGCATAATGCCCGTTGGTTGCGCCTTTCTGGACTTCTTTGCCCATATCGCCAAATTGCGCGCGGGCAAACATATCGGTGCGTTTGGGCACCCGCGGAATATGGGCTTCATCCATATAGGTGGTGGGCTTCTCTACCCGCTTGATCCGCTCCATCGGCATCGCAGAATCGCGGTAATCACGCCTTGCATAAGGATCACGGTTAAAGCTGGTTTTCGCGCTATGACGGCCAAGGCGCCAATTAAGGCCTGATAAATCGCTGTGTGGCTGTTGGTCAAAGGGGGCCAGCGGCGCATCATGGGCAAGCGGCATATCGGTGGTCAGCGCAGCCAAACCAAAGCGCTGGCCGAGCCAAGGCATGACCAGCTGGCCATCATCGATCATCCCAAGCCCAGCATGCACCGCGGCTGTGTGCAAACAAATATCAGATGAGGACAGCGTATGGGCCTTGGCATCAAAACCAAGAAGCCGGATATAATTGGCAACAACAACCGCATTTTCTGCTGCCAGCAAAGCGGCGCGGTGGGCTTCTGCCCCGTCAATCCAATCTGAGCCTGGCTCGTCAGCGCGCGGTGTGCGGTAATATTCATAGATAAAGACCATCACATGCTCATGATGGCCACCGGTGCGCGGCGGGGCTTCAACAGATTCTTTTAAATCTGCCATGATCTGGTCAATGCCGGCGGCCAGTGTTTTGGTCTGGCGGGTGCGCAACATCTCTGCCAGGCTGGCGACATCGGGATTATGCACCGGCGTGTCTAGCCAGATCTCTGCTGAGACCGGGCCAATACCCACCATCGATGCATCCCCAAAATAGCCAAAAGATTTGAGATGCCGTGCACGTTCTTCTAAATCAGCTGGAATTTCCGCCTTTGCCTTATTCACCAGCCCGTCTCGTATCGTATCGAGCATCGCCTGATGTTCGGCCATCGCATTAATAATAGAGTGCGGCTTGTCCGGTTCTGCAAAACGCAAAAATGGTGTGGTCAGACAGCGGGTGTCCGGAGCATGGGACTGGCGCGTCAGGCGATGAAGCGCAAAGAGCCCTTGATGTATTGGCCGGTCCTTTGATGAAAAAAGACGATGGGTGATCATACAGTCATAAAGCCTCTGAGATTAAAACCTATAAAAATCAGTGTCAGGGTGGAAGGTGATCCAGGCCCGGATAAATTGCTGATAGCTCTGTATGGTGGTCAGCGTTTTGCCGGCAAGCGGGCCTTTATAACACCGCCCTAAATGATCCCAGCTGGATTGGCTGGCCTTATCGGTCATCACCCCGTCCTGCATCTCAAATGCCAATAGTTGGCCCTCTAACCTGCGATCATAAACAAAGCCGGCACGCCCCTCTGGATCGCTGGTGGCCAGCACTGGCTGATTGCCGATCTCATCATTTACAAAGCGGTTGCGATGCAATTCGATTAAATCATAGGCTTTGGCCGCCCCCGCCACTTCAACCCCAATGACCAGAGGTGGTGTTTCCTGGCGATGCCAACGTGGCAGTTCAGCCTCAAATTTCAGCAATTTTGCGAAGAAATTATATTTTGGCAAAAAGGCCGGATCATATTGCAAAATCAGGCTGTCCGGATATTTAGCAAGCCAGTCTTTTAGCGACATTTGCTCAAAATACACATCTGGCAGCTGGTCTCCTTTTTTCAGGCCCTTTGCGGCCTCGCCTGTTTCCTGACGCCACCAGCTATTGGTGATGCTATCACGCAAGACCGCATTGAAAGACACTGCCCCGACTAACATGAACTCAGGCCGCCCTTCTGGCCAGTCCACATCATAGACACGGCCACTGCGGCACATGCCACAATAGGTGGCTAATATCGGCTTGCCGCCCACCTCGTCTGAGAGCTGATGATGATAGAATAGCAGATTGGCTGGATAGGCCTTTTGCTGGTCATTTAAATCCACACCAATCACTGGCAAATCAAGATCCAGCTGGTTTTCTGATGCCCCAACAAAGGTCTTTTGGGTGATAGGTAAGAATTTAACGCGCCCGACCCAATAATGATTAAACAGCCAGTAAATCCCGCCCCAAAGCAACAAGCAAACAGTAAGCCCAAGGGTGAAAGCGCCATGGTTTTCGAGGCTGATCTGGGTGGCGATATAGAGCAAACCAAAGACAAGTAAGCTGCGGAAGATGGTGATATTCGACCACATGAAATAGGCCAAATCCATCTGCCATGAGAATTTCTGCAAGAAAGGCGGTGTGCCATTGGCGCTCAGCCCTTTAACAAGCTCAGTGCTGATCAGCCCGATAAAAAGGATAAAAAACCAGCTTTCCATCTATCACTCCTACTCTGAAAGACCCAGCATATCGGTCATGGCCATTGCACTCATCCCACCATCTGGCGTGATGTTCTGGCCTTTGATCCAGCCACTTTTGTCAGAAGCCAGAAACAGGATAATATCGGCAATTTCTTCAGGATGACCAGGTCGGCCGGCGCGCTGGATATTCTGCACCACTTTTGGCCCGAAGGCCTTGGTGAAATCTTCTAAAATACCCGTGCTCACCGCAGCCGGGCTGACACAATTCATCCGCAAATCTTTGGTAATCAGGCGTTCGGTCTGCGCCATCGTATAGACGATCACCGCCTCTTTTGAGAGGTTATAGGCGCGCGTATCATCAATGTCATTATCACTCAGAAATTCATCCAAGCCTGAGAGGTCAGCGCGCATCAGCGCTTTGACTTGCTCAAGATTTTGTTGCCACATAGCCCCTGCACGCGAGGCGGTATTGACGATGGCCGCCCCTGGGGCCAGTTTCTCTTCAAACCCTTGTGAGAATTGCCTGAATCCAAAAAAATTCACTTTTAAAATGAGCTCTTTCAGCCCATCGCGTGGCGGCAGGCCGGCATTATTAATCAACACATCAAATGGCCCGTCCACAGCGGCCAGCGCGGCATCGATAGAGGCCGGATTGCTGAGATCGAGGGCCACCCATTTTTCAACCGGCGCAGAAGGCTCGGCAATGTCAAACACCGTCAGCTGATGTCCTTCATCACAATATTTTTGGGCAATCGCTGCACCGATACCGGTTGCCCCGCCTGTCATTGCTATTCGCATGGCCAAATCTCTGAATATTTTTATAGGGTGACCATGCGCCGACAAAATGCCGGCGCATGATGATTGGATATCGCTGATTAATTCAGCACACCGACTTCGCGGTAATAGCGTGCTGCACCCGGATGGATGGTCATGCCGCCAATATTCTTTACCGCAAAGGAGACATCCAGTGCTTTTGCCCATGGCGCATCTGAGGTAATCTGACCCAGATTATCCCAGAAGGTTTTGGTAATATTATAGACAGTCTCTTCATCGAGATCAGCACGCACACCAATACCAACAGGCACATTCATAGACATCACAGGGCCTGTATTTTTCTGGCCGCTATATTGGCCAGCTGGGATTTCATCACGGAAACGGAATTTACCAAGGAACTTGTCAACCGCTGGATCGTCATGGCTTTCAGGGCCAAGGAAGCGGATATCTTCGGTCTCAGTGAACTGGATGAACTGACCACATGGATCGATACAACCATTCACATAGACATCGATTTTGCCATCAAGAAACGCCTGATACCCTGTCTGCCAGTTTGCCTTGATGGCTTCATAATCTTCGCCAACTTCCAGACCGGTTGTCGCTTTGATCCAGCCACGTGCTGCGTTATACGCACCACCACCTTGCGGGCCAAGGAAGACAGAAGCGCCTTCAATATCATCCAGCACCTGAATATCGCTGTCTGCACGTACCGCAAAGTGATACTGACCATAAGGATAGAGCATCAGAAGCTGGACGTTTTTCGCTAATTCAGGGGCATCTGGTTCTTTGGCATACATCGCCTTACCAGCAGACATCAGGCCATGCACAACCTGATTGGTCATGGACATATCCAGATTGCCACGGCCCACTTCCATCATATGCAAGGTGGCCGCACCGCCGCCTGCAACTTCAATCTCAACACCGTCGAGATTATTTGTCACCACATTGGCAAAGGTCGCCATGGTGATCGCAGCACTGAGATTTGGCGCAATCGTCGCCATTTTCAGTTTTGTCTCTGCTGCCAGAGCTGAGCCTGATACCAGCATCATCGCTGATAAGGCTGTGATAAGTTTACGCATGGTTTCCTCCCTAGTGAACTGCGCTACTTGCTGTCATTTTGCCGGCACATCTGCTTCATTTTTTTTGGTGATACGATGTGCAACGACAAGGACCAGCCCGAAAAGAAGAGCTGACCCGGAAACGCTGAATGAGGGCACCAGCACAAGCAAGCCTGTAATGCCACGCAAAATACGTTCCATCTGGTTTAAACGATATTTTTCCATGCCTGTCAGAGCAGAGGTGAGCAGCCACATAGACACCCCAAAGGCAAAGATAATCCAGCCTAAATCACCCCAGGTGACAGTGCTGATATCAATCATCGCCCTGCTATCTGGTATCTCTTCTCCAAAGAGGGCGAATAAGGTTTGTAATTTATAAATCACCGCGGGGTGATAGACGAAAATAAAGGGGATCAGAAAACCAGCCAGCGATAATCTGGCGGCTTGAAAACCGGTGCGGACCGGATCGGCCCCAGCGATTGGCGCAGCTGCAAAAGCGGCGAGAGCCACCGGCGGGGTTACCGTCGAGATGACTGCAAAGAACACCACAAATAAATGCAAGGTCAGCGGTGCAATGCCAACAGCCTCAATGCCTGATGATAAGGCAATAACAATAATGAAATAGGTCGCCCCTGGCGGCAATCCCATTCCCAAAATGATAGAGCCAAGTGCCACCACCAATAGGGTCACAAATAACGGCCCATCTGCCAGCTGAGCGAGCAATAAGGACAAACGCCCCGAAAACCCAGACACTTGAATAAGGCTGACGATCAGGCCAATCGCCGCAACAATGATGATGATCATCGCCGCCATGCGCCCGCCATCTGTGAGCGCCGCTAGTATTTTGCGCCCACTGCGGAATTCCGGAAATAAGATTAAGGCTGAGATTAGTGCCGCCATAAAGCCGTAAAAGCCGGCTTTGAGCACAGAAGGCTGCGCAAACAGAAAATAGCTGAGTACGCCAATTGGTACAATGAACACCAGACATTGCAGCATCTCTGATCGGCTAAGTGCTGGTCTCTTTTCTTTTGGCAGCGGGCCGATACCCTGTCGGCGCGCCTCAAAATAAACAGTCAGGAAGGTGCCAAAATAATAGAAGATGGCTGGCACGATGGCCGCTACCACAATATAGCGATATTCAAGTCCAATCTGGCCGGCGACGAAAAACGCGACCACCCCCATCACAGGCGGCATAATCTGACCGCCGGTGGAGGCTGCCGCTTCTACCGCCGCAGCAAAAGACGCCCTGAAACCAGATTTTTTAATCACCGGTATGGTCATCACGCCGGTGGATACAACATTCGATATAGCCGCGCCAGACAAGGTGCCGAATAAGGCTGAAGAGGCAACGGCTGCATGCGCTGCCCCGCCAGTAAAGCCACCTGTCAGCCGGTTGGCAATTTTCATCAAGAGGCGACCGCCGCCACAGGCGGTCAGAATAGAACCGAAAATGATGAAGATGAGCACATTGCCAGAGACAACCTGAAGAGGCTGACCAAACATGCCGCCTGTCTGGGACCATAAATTGAGCACCATGGCGCGCATAGACTGGGCAAGGCTGCTTTCTGAGCCAGCAAAAATGCCTGTCCATTCTGGCAAATAGCCACGCACGAAAAAATAGATGAGCCAGAACAAACAAAATCCGACAATGAAGGTGCCATATAAACGCCAGGTTAAATAAAGCGTGATCGCGGTTATCACTGGAAAATAAAAATAATCAACGGTCCGCGCAGAAGGTAACAACCCGCCATCAATGGCAAACAGATTGGCTATCCATACCACCACAACGCCGGTGATCACCGCCGACAACACCCAATTTAGTGTTTTTGACTGGTGCATATTTAAGGAGACCACCAAAAATCCGAGCAAGACAGGCAGGCCCAAAATCATACCTGTTGGCAGAAGCACACCTTGCTCAAAAGATCGAAACGCACTGCCCAGCCAATGGGTTTTGAGCAAAATACGTTTTTCCCGCCGTGATAATGAATCAAAATCAGCTGTCGTGCTCTCAATAATCCAGCGCACCAACTCGCCAAGCGGGCCAGAAGCGGCATAAATCAACACCACCAACGCTAGCCCCAAAGCCACAAAATCGGCAATGCGCTTATTCAAATCAGGGGCCGGGATTTCGCCATATGTTGTATTTGTACTCATGACGCATCACCTGCTGTCTGGCGTAATTCTTTGGCGGCCCAGATATAGCTGTTGCGCGCTGTAGCATTAATCTCGCTCTGGGCGAGTGCTTCTAGCGTCTCAGCTTTGAGGAGCTGCGCAGATTCACCAAGGGCGATCAGATGATCACATAACTCCAGACGCCATTGCAGGTTGGATGTCTGCACTGCCTGTTGCATTAATTCAGCTCTGCCGCCTGCCAATTCGGCCATATGCTGAGCCCGCTCTTTGGTTGCCAGCGTGCCAAGATGTGTCGGATTGCCATCATACCAGCCAAGTGTGCCCGCTGCAAAAGCGCGTGCGGCCCAAGATAATTTGCCGTAAAACTCCTGCAGCCAAGGCTTGTCTGCCAGCACCTCTGGCAGGCAGATTTGGGCGCAAATATCATCCAAAGACAGGCCGTCATCCATGCCTTGTGCGGTGGTGCGCATCACATGCAATATTGCATCACGTGTGGTGGTCAGCACCTCATAGACCGCTTCTGCGCCTATAACCGGCTGGGTATGCCCGGGGCCTAATTTTTCAGCACCCAGCTCTGCCATCAGATGCAGGCTGTCTGCCCATTTTTGGAAATCGCGATAGGGTGTGCCGCGTATAGCATAGAGATTGGGGAAAGCATGATACCAATTATCTCCGCCAAATAAGATTTTCTGTTCTGGCAGCCAGACAATCAAATGATCTTCGGTCTCGCCAGGCGCATGAATAAGGCGGGCGGCCACCCCGTCGAGATCAATATCGCCATCTTGATGAATGATATCAGTTGGCGCCTTATAGCCTTGGCCCATCCCTTCCATCGGCCGATCGCCAGGGCCGACACCAAGGCTGATCCGCTCATCTGGGCTGAGCCCGAACCCAAATTGCATCAAGGTCCGGCGCATCAGTGCCTTATTGGCTGCAATCTGGTTTTCATCCACATCCACCAAATCTGACTGGAACAGATGAGAAGCCAGAATTGGGATCGTCTGGCCTTCGCTGAACACAGAGGCGCCAGAAATATGATCACGGTGGCTGTGTGTGTAGATAATGCGCCCGACAGGCTTTGTGGTGATCGCCCGAAAATCAGCGAGGATATTTTCTGCTGCCTTGGTGGTCTCAGTGGTATCTATAATGGTGACACTGCTGGTGCCTTCAACCATATGCACATTAGAGGCGGCATAGCCAGTTGCAGTCCAGATGCCAGGGGCCAGTTCAATGATGTTTTTTCTGGTTTGCTCACTTTGTGCAACAAGCGCTGGATGTGCTTTCATGGTTAAACATACCTCTGTTTGACTTTGCCTTGATATTTGCTCAGCAATTCGGGCTCAACCTCGCTGCCATCTGCTAAGAAGGGCACGATACCCCGGCGCAGCGAGCGACCCCGCATCGCCTTAATATCCTCTTCAGATTTGGTGACGCGCTGGCTCAGCCGGCGTCCCCAATCTGCCAGATAGCCATAAAGTCGCTCAATCTCAGACTGATGGCTGTTATGCTTAGCCAAATCATGGAATTCATGCGGATCTGTTTTTAGATCAAATAACATCGGCCTGAACCCGCCTTCAGCATGCATCAGCTTATAACGCCCATCAAACACCATAAAGAGGCGTGCATCGCGGGGCGCCACACCCAGCTTGACCGATTGTGGCGTCACTGAATAGTCAAATTCGGATATCACAAATTTACGCCAGTCTGTTGACTCGCCATGCAGCCAGGGCATCAGCGATCGCCCTTCTAAAATATGATCTGCATAAATATTGCCTGTGGCCTCAACAAAGGTAGGGGCTAAATCAATGCTCTCAACAAGCGCATCGCAAACCGTCCCGCGGGTGCCATCTGCCTCAGGGCGCGGGTCATAAATGATCATCGGAATTTTGACAGACTGCTCGTGAAATAGGTCTTTTTCACCCAGCCAGTGATCGCCCAGATAATCCCCATGATCAGAGGTCAGCACAATCATAGTCTGGTCGATTTGACCGGTCTTTTCCAGATGATCCAAGATGCGGCCAAGCTGATCATCACATTGCTTAATCAGGCCCATATAGGCTGGAATCACCTTTTGGCGCACCTCATCTTTTTGAAAGGCTTGGGCGATTTTATTCTGTTGGTAAGAGGCAAAAACAGGGTGTGCATCCTCACGCTCACAGGCATCACGCAAAGGCGGTGGGACATGCGCTTGGCCATACATATCGTTATAGGGTGCCGGCACGATATAAGGCCAATGGGGTTTGATATAGCTGACATGCGCTAGCCACGGGCCTTCTTGCTCAGAGATAAACTCGATGGTCCGGTCTGTTAGCCAGGGGGTTTCGCTATCTTCCTCTCGGATATTAGCCGGCTTGTCTGCATTTCTGAAAATCCAGCCTGAGGCAATCTCATCTCCGTCCACACCTGCATTGGCAAAATCTGCCCACGGGTTTTCAGCCTCATAGCCCTTTGATTTCAGATATTCATTATAAGGCGAGCGCTTTTCATCATAAGCCCCGTCAGGGCCATTTCCCCATAGGCCATCATCACGTATCCAGATATCAAAACCGCATTCTGCTTGACGCGCGCCAATGACACTGTCTGGCGATAAGCCCAGACGCTTCATCCCCTCGACATCCGCTTTCATATGGGTTTTGCCAATCAGCCAGCAATCCATACCAGCGTTGCGCATATGATCGCCTAATGTCATTTCGCCAACCCGCAACGGAAAACCATTCCAATGGGCACCATGGCTAGAGGCATAACGGCCTGTGTAAAAACACATGCGGCTGCCGCCACACACAGGCGATTGCACATAAGCATTGGTAAAGCGCACCCCTTTGGCCGCCACACGGTCAAAATTAGGCGTATGCAGATGCGGATGACCAGCACAGCTGAGGTAATCAAAGCGCAGCTGATCATACATGATAAAGAGAATATTTTTTATCTTACGGTCTGTCATTTATTGCGCCAGCATATCCTTAGGTGCGGAAATAGAATGGAGTTCCTGGAATTGCAAAATACCTTCCAGCCCGAAATTACGGCCAATACCAGATTGCTTGACCCCACCAAAGGGCGACAACCCATCCATGGCGGTAGGCCCATGGCCATTGATATTAGTAAAGCCAGCCTCTAACTGGCGTGCAAGAGCAAGTGCACGTGCCGAATCCTCAGACCAAACAGACGAGCTGAGGCCATAAGAGCTGTCATTGGCCATCTCTATGACCTCATCGATGCTGTCATAGGGAAGAACAGGCAGGGTCGGACCAAATTGCTCATCTCTCACCGCTGAGAGATCAGGATCTGCATCAATGATAAGAGAGGGGCGCAAAAAATAACCAGCTGCAAAATCATCCTCATCTTCTATCTGACCCAGATAGCGCACAGACTGTTTTTTGGCCTCTGCCTCATCCAGCATCGTCTGCACAATCTGCTGTTGTTTGCGGTTATTCAACGGCCCGAAGTTCACCCCTTCTTTCAACCCGTCGCCAACCACCTGGCTGGCCAGCACCTCAGACAAGCCATCTATCACATCATCAAATAAAGCGCGCGGCACATATAACCGCTTCAGAGCCATGCAAATCTGGCCACTGGTTAGAAAAGCACTCATCATCAGTTTTTTGAAAAAAGCTGGCCCCAGCTCAACATCATCTAGCAAGATGCCCGGGTCATTGCCGCCCAGCTCTAGCGTCACCGGGGTCAGATTTTGTGCGGCCACCTGCATCACATGCCGACCAATTGGAATAGAGCCAGTGAAATTCACCTGTCTGACCAGCGGATGACCGACCAGCCTGTCGCCGATCACTGTGCCATCACCGGTGATCAGATTAACCACGCCCTTTGGCAGCATCTGTGCAATTTTAAGGATGGTTTGGGCAGGTGCGAGACTGGATTGTTCTGATAATTTAATCACCACTGTGTTGCCAGCCAACAAGGCTTGCGGCAATTTCGATCCCAGAATAGCAAGCGGCCAGTTCCAGGGGACAATTAAGGTGGTCACGCCGCGTGCATGACGCGCCACAAGCGTCTCAAACATCGGCCCGCCAATCCGGCGTTCTTCTTTTAGCTGATCTGCAAATCCGGCCACTTGGCGGAATCGATCGACCAGCCTGTTGATCTCAATCGTGGTTTCAAACAATGTCTTGCCATGTTCGCGGGTGAAAAGCCTGGTGCGGGCCTTTACCTCATCTGCATCCTTATTCAGCTGATCAGCAATCTGAAGCAAATAGGCCGCGCGCTCATCTATGCTAAGCTTAGACCAGCCTTTGCCAGCCGCATTGGCCGCTTCGATAGCTGCATCCACATCACTAAGGCTGGCAGCAGCAGCACTGCCTACCTGTTCAAGAGGGCGGGCCGGATTATGAATATCATATACAGCACCGCCAGTTGCTGGCTGTGCCACCCCATTAATGAAAAGCGATGTGCTGGTGTGCATGGCAGAGGCTCCCCGATATCTACCCTATATCCATCTTTGATGTTTGCACCTGATTTTCTATCGGTAAATAGAAAATTTTGTGGTATTTATTCATAAATGAATAGAACCCAGTGCCCATCAAGCCCTTTGCTTTTGAAATAAAATGACTCAGCAGATCGACCCCAAATTACTCTATTATCTGCATATTGTTTGTGAATATGGCAGTTTGCTTGCTGCATCAGATGCGCTTGGAGTCTCGCAGCCCACCTTGAGCCGCAAGCTCAATGAGCTGGAAGAGATAACCGGCGAGGTGCTGACGATACGCGGGCGTCATGGCATCACCGCCACCGAGATAGGGGCGCTCCTGGCGCGTCAGGGCAAGCGTATCGAAACCGATATGCAACAAACCCAGACGATCCTTACTCAGTTCAAGCAAATCGGCCCGAAAACCATCAATTGCGGTTTTGGCCCGATCATGGCCTCTGCCTTGCTGCCAGAGCTGATCGCTGAAAAAATGATGAAGGCATCAGATGCAAATTTTGTGGTCACAGTAGGGACAGCCCGCCAGCTGCTTGACGATCTACGTCATGGCAAAGTGGATTTTGCGCTGATTGCTACGCCGCTAAGCATACCTGATCAAGGTTTGCGGCAAATCCCGATTGCACGTGATCGTTTTGGTGTTTTTGCAGGCCGGCATTCTCCTTTGCGCCATCTCAGCACCCCGCCCTCAGCTGAGGCGCTTGCGCATGCGAAATGGGTGGCGATTGATGGCGCGGTTGGCCCTACCTCTTCTCACCAGCATTTGATCAGCAAGCTGGGGATTAAGACTCAAGCCCCACCTGTTATCCAATTTCAGGCAGATTTTCATGGCCTGTTTCAATCTTTGATGCATAGTGATGCACTCGCTTTTTTGCCTGTGCGTACTATGTCCATCGTCGCAGACCCGCAAGCGATCAGCCGGCTGGATATCAATGTGCCGCTAGATGAGAGGCAAGTCGCCCTCTGGGTTAATCAAGATGTGCATATGCAGCCTGATCTGTGGGCCATCATTCAGCAATTTGAAGGCAAAATTAAAGCGGTGTTTTCAGCCCATCCAGCCTGAGATTTTTTAAAGCAGATAAAAACGCGCTATCACTGCTATTTTGGTGCATGCTGTAGCAGATATTCTGCGACTATTTTTTGGACAAACCGGATGAAAACCTGCGCCTTATGAGGTTGCAAGCGCTTTGAGGGCATCAGTGCAAATATGGTGGCTTTATCTTCTGGCTCAATATCACGGCAGACCTCTACCAAACTGCCCTCAGCAAGCTGCTCATAACAATATAGGGCAGGCAAGAGCGCAACACCGCCGCCATCTTGTACAATATTGCGCAAAATCACCGGATCATTAATGCTCATCAGCTGGGAGGTATCCAAAAATTGTCTGCCTTGCGGGCTGCGCACCGCCAGCCTGCCTGTCTGGTATCGGCGCTCGCAAAATTTCAGATGTGGTTTCAGCTGGCCAAGGCGTGTGCCGATATCATGGGTCGCCGCATACTCAGGAGAAGCCACCCAAATTAAGGGCGCTTCTGTGATTTTCTGAGTGACCGCTTCTGAATCCTCAGGCAGTCCGACAATAAAGGCCAAATCCAAATCCTCGCGCAGCAAATGAACCGGATGCGGCGTTACCATGATCTGCAACACCAGATCAGGATAAAGCTGGCCAAATTCAGCCAGCCTGCGCCCCACAATATCGCGGCTGAAGGCCATCGGCATAGAAACCTTTAAAACGCCGGTTGGGCTGTGGCGCAGACCGGCGATCGCTTCATTTGTGGCATAGACTTGGTCCATAATGGTCTGAGCATGGTTAAAAAAGCGTTCGCCTTCAGCTGTCAGCCTGAATTGACGGCTGTTGCGATCAAATAGGCGTAAATCCAGATCATCTTCCAATTTAGAGAGAATCCGGCTGACCGTTGATTTGGGCATATCAAGGCGCCTGGCGGCCCCTGTGATCCCTTTCATCTCGGCCACTGCGATGAAAATGGGCAAATGATCAATGTTCCATTTCATGAACAGAGCTTCCATAAACTGATAATTGTTCCGGTATCATAAATCTGTTTAGATGAGAAATAAAGCGGTGTGAAACCACCGCCAATGACCTTTATTAAAAAGGAGAGGCACGATGCAGGAACGTGACTATGATGATGTACCAGGCACTTATGTGCTGGACAGCCGCACCTATCGCAGAGGCTACCATCTCAATATGTTCTTGATGACCTTGAATAAGGCAGACTGCCGGGCAGAATTTGCCGCAGATGAAGCTGCCTATTTAGATCGTTACAAGATCACAGACGAACAGCGCGCAGCTGTCTTAGAGCGGCGCTATCTGGATATGTTGAAACTGGGCGCGAATGTTTATTACACTTTCAAGCTGGTGTCACATGACCGCCAACCGCCTCAGGTGATGTATGGGAAGATGGCGCGCCCTGAGATGAGTTTTGAAGAATTTCAGCAAATGATGATTTCAGGTGGCCGCTCAATTGATGGCAACCGCAGCAAGAAGGAGCAGCCCGATGGCTAGACTAATCGCAGGGATGGGCACCTCACATGTGCCGGGTGTGGGTGCCGCTATCGATAATGGCAAAACTGAAGAAGCCTATTGGAAACCGCTTTTTGAAGGGTTTGGTCCGATCCGGGAATGGCATAAAAATAATCTGCCAGATGTGAATATTATCGTCTTTAATGATCACGCCACCTCTTATTCGCTGAATAATTATTCAACCTTTACCATTGGTGTGGGCGAAGAATTCAAGCCAGCTGATGAAGGTTGGGGCGCGCGCAAGGTCCCCGATATGCAAGGTCATCCTGAACTGGCCTGGCATATGGTTGAAAGCCTGATGGCTGAAGAGTTTGATATGGCAGTCGTCGCCGATATTGATTTGGATCACGGCTTTACCGTGCCGCTCTCTATCGCTTATGGCCAACCTGAAAAATGGCCGACCGCGGTGGTGCCTGTTTGTGTGAATGTGATCCAACACCCGCTGCCAACCGCGCTGCGTTGCTATAAGTTGGGACAGGCGATTGGCCGCGCGATCGCGAGCTTTCCAGAGGATATCTCGGTGGGTATTTGGGGCACAGGTGGGCTCTCACACCAATTGGGCGGCGAGCGTGCAGGTGTCGTCAATCCGGAATTTGACAAGACATTCCTTGATAATCTGACACAAGACCCGATGGCGAATACCAAATTTAGCCATACCGAGTTCATCCGTGAAGCAGGCTGTGAAGGGATTGAAATGATTATGTGGAATGTGATGCGCGGCGCGCTAAATGAAAAGGTAAATGAGGTGTATCGCTTCTATCATATCCCAGTATCAGCCACCGCTTATGGCGCGATCATTCTGGAAAATAGCTAACAAGAAAGAAACCAGCAGATGGGAAAAATCAGGATTGGTGTTGCCGGCGCAAACGGCGCCTTTGGGACCAAACATCTCGAAGCATTAGCTGCCATAAATGAAGCAGAAATTGCCGCCGTGATGGCCACCAGCATGGCCAAGGCCCAGCCAATGGCAGACCGGTTTGGCGGCGTGGCTTATGATGATTATCAGGCGATGCTGGCTGATGATAATCTGGATGCCATTATTCTGGCGACACCGACACAGCTGCATGCTGAACAAGGGATCGCCGCGATGGCAGCAGGCAAACATGTGCTGGTCGAAATCCCGATGGCAGATAGCCTGGCTGATTCACAAGCACTTGTGGCCAAACAGGCAGAGACCGGCCTGGTGGGCATGGCAGGTCATGTGCGCCGCTTTAACCCTTCACATCAATGGGTGCATAACAAAATTGTGGCAGGTGAGCTCACCATCCAGCAAATGGATGTGCAGACCTATTTTTTCCGCCGCACCAATATGAATGCAAAAGGTGAGCCTCGCAGCTGGACTGATCATCTGCTCTGGCATCATGCCTGCCATACAATTGATCTGTTCATGTATCAGACAGGTGAAGATATCGAAGAGGTGCATGCCATTCAGGGGCCAAAACACCCTGATCTCGGCATTGCGATGGATATGTCTATCTTGATGAAAACAACTTCAGGCAAGCTCTGCACCTTATCGCTTTCTTTCAATAATGACGGGCCACTTGGGACTTTCTTCCGCTATATCTGTGATAACGGGACCTATCTGGCCCGCTATGATGATTTATTTGACGGGCGTGACAACCAGATTGATGTTTCTGATGTGGATGTGTCGATGAATGGGATTGAGCTGATTGACCGTGAATTTATCGCGGCGATCATTGAGGGGCGCGAGCCAAATGGCAGCCTCGCACAATGCTTACCAGCGATGCGGGTGATGCATGAAATTGAACAGAAAATGACAGGCTAGCCATGCGTCAAACCTCCCTTCCCTTTATGCAATTGCGTGGCGGCAGCTCAAAAGGTGTCTATTTTAACAAATCGGATTTACCTGAGGACCAGGCGACACGCGATAAGGTGCTCAAATGGGTAATGGGCGCGCATGGCGACCCGCGCCAGATTGACGGGCTAGGTGGGGCCAATCCTTTAACCTCCAAAATTGGTATTGTCAGCCCATCGCATCAGCCAGGATGTGATGTTGATTTTCATTTCATTCAGGCGATGGTTGGCGAGGATAGGCTGGATGACAGCCCGAATTGCGGCAATATTCTGGCAGGTGTCGGTGCTTTTGCTCTTGAGGCAGGCTTAATTTCTGCCGCTGGCCGTCACGCCAATATCAGTGTCTTTATGACCAACAGCCAGAAAAAATGTGATCTGGTCTTTGAAATTGAAGAGGGCCTGCCTGTCTATGAAGGGACGGCAGAAATCAATGGCGTATTGGGCACCGCTGCACCGGTGATGTGCCAATATCATGATCTGGCTGGCTCTTTGTGCGGCGCCTTACTGCCCACTGGCAAAGCATGTGATATTTTTGATGATATGCGGGTCAGCTGTATTGATAATGGCATGCCTGTTGTCTGTCTGAGGGCTGAGGATTTCGGCCTGACAGGCCGTGAGACACCAGATGAGCTCAACAGCAATGAAATCTTAAAAAACCGCCTTGAATCTATCCGCCTGCAGGCTGGCCAAGCCATGGGGCTGGGTGATGTGACCGAAAAAGCTGTGCCGAAAATGTGTCTTGTCTCGAGACCAGCACATGGCGGTCATCTCAGTACCCGCACCTTTATTCCGAAAGTCTGTCATCAGGCGATTGGCGTTTTAGGTGCTGTGTCAGTGGCCACGGCAGCCTTGTTCGAGGATAGTGCCATTTATGATTTGGCTGAGGTGCCAGAAGGCAACACAAAACAGATGCGCATTGAACATCCCTCTGGTCATTTTGATGTCCAGCTTGAATTAAATCCGAAAAGCACCGAGATTGAGATCATCCGCGCTGGCCTATTGCGCACGACAAGGCTGATCAGCAAAGGTGCGGTGTTTGTCCCGGCTTCAGTTTGGAATGGAAAAGAGCATGACTGACTACACACATCCTTTAACTGGCATGAAAAGCTGCATGCCGCCAGTGGCCGATACACGCACCCCGCATTTCAAAGCACCAGCTGGTGCCTGTGATGCGCATTGTCATGTTTTTGGCCCGCATGAGTTCTTTCCCTATCATCCAAAATCAACCTATCATCCGCCAGATGGCCCAAAAGAAAAGCTGGCAGAATTACATGCCAAGCTGGGCATCGATAGGGCGGTGATTGTCCAAGCCAGCTGTCATGGGCCAGATAACCGGGCGATGCTGGATGCAATTGCCAGCGCACCTGATACATATCGCGGCGTGTGTATTGCAAATGACAGTTTCAGCGATGAAGATTTTGCAGATCTAGATGCAGGGGGTGTCCGCGGTGTCCGCTTTAATTTTGTGACCCATCTGGGCGGCACTCCTGATCTGGCGATGATGGAACGGGTTTTAGAGCGGGTCAAGCCGCTTGGCTGGCATCTGGTTATCCATGTGAATGCTGAGGATATCATCAGCTTTCAAGATTTCTTCTTGAAATTTGATATGGATATTATTGTCGATCATATGGGCCGTGTGCCGACAGCTGCTGGTGTGCATCAAGAAGCATTTCAGATTCTCAAACGCTTTATGGAACGAGAAAATTGGTGGGTGAAAATCTGTGGCTCTGAGCGGATTTCTGCCGCAGGGCCTCCTTTTTATGATGCCATCCCCTATGCACAAGAACTGGTCGAAATTGCCCCTGACCGGACGCTCTGGGGCACTGACTGGCCACATCCCAACATCAAAAAACATATGCCAAATGATGGTGATTTACTTGATCTGGTCCCGCTCTTGGCGCGTGATGAAACGCTGCAGAAAAAGATACTGGTTGATAATCCGGCCAGATTATATGGCTTTAATTGAGAGGATAGGACCATGAAAACAGTCGCGGTTCGCAACATCAAACGCACCCCTCTTGATCTGGTGGATGGGTTGGCTGAACAGGGCGCATCGACCACCCATGAAGCCCAAGGCCGTATCGGGATCATGAAACCTTATATGCGCCCTATCTATAGCGGGGCAAAGATAGCTGGCAATGCGGTCACCATTCTGGCCCAGCCTGGTGATAATTGGATGGTGCATGTGGCGATTGAGCTTTGCCAGCCTGGCGATGTGCTGGTGGTGGCCTGTACCACAGAAAATACAGACGGATTTTTTGGTGATTTGCTGGCCACATCTTGTCAGGCGCGCGGGGTGCGCGGCCTGATCATTGAAGCAGGTGTGCGTGATATCGCTGATCTCCAGCAGATGGATTTTCCAGTCTGGTCACGGGCCATTTCATCAAAAGGGACTGTTAAAAACACCCTCGGGGCGGTGAATGTGCCGGTGATTTGTGCAGGCCAGCTGGTGATGCCAGGTGATGTGATTGTCGCAGATGATGACGGGGTTTGTGTTGTCGCCCGCAAAGAGGCTGAAAACGTATTGAGCGCTGCGCGTGCCCGCACGGATAATGAAGAGGCAAAACGCCAACGGCTGGCGGCAGGTGAGTTGGGCCTTGATATTTACAATATGCGCCCGAGATTAGCCGAAGCCGGTTTTGAATATGTCGATGATTTGAATGCCCTTGGCAGCTTTAATGGCATTCAATGCGGCGATGATGAGTGAGAGGATTATAATCCATGATTATTGATTGCCACGGCCATTACACCACCACCCCGCCTGCGGTTGAAGCCTATCGCAATGCGCAAAAAGAGATGCTGAAACACAATCCAGATCATCTTTTTGAAAAAGGCACGATTGACGTCTCAGATGATGAGATCAGAGACTCTATCGCCCAAAATCAGCTGAAAATGCAGCAGGATCGCGGTACTGATATCACTATCTTTTCACCACGTGCCAGCTGGATGGGCCATCATCTGGGCAATGCCAGCACCTCTCAGGCCTGGACTGAACAGCAGAATGATTTGATCAAACGTGTCTGCATGCTCTTTCCGGAAAATTTTGTGCCGGTTTGCCAATTGCCTCAAAGCCCACAAACTGCGATTGAGAGCAGCATCAAAGAGCTAGAGCGCTGTGTCCTAGAGATGGGCTTTATCGGCTGTAATCTGAACCCAGATCCATCAGGGGGTTTCTGGCAGGATGCCAGGCTTGGTGATCGCTATTGGTATCCGTTTTATGAGAAAATGGTTGAGCTGGATGTGCCAGCGATGATCCATGTCTCCGGGGCCTGTCACCACTCACTCGATACCACCTCCAGCTATTATCTGGGCGCTGATACCACTGCTTTTGTGCAATTGATGTTCTCAGAGGTGTTTGTCGATTTCCCTGAACTGAAAATCATTATCCCGCATGGCGGCGGAGCAGTGCCTTATCATTGGGGGCGGTTCCGCGGCATTGCCCAGGATAAGGGGCTCGGCGATTTAGATGAGCGGGTGTTAAATAATATCTATTTTGATACTTGCGTCTATCACCAGGATGGCATTGATTTGCTGTTGGAGGTTATCCCGACCAAAAATATTCTCTTTGCTTCTGAGATGATTGGTGCGGTGCGCGGCATCGACCCGCGTTCAGGCCATCATTACGATGATACAAAGCGCTATATTGACGCCAATAAGAGACTCGATACTGCCCAAAAACAGGCCATTTTCGAAGGAAATACAAGACGTGTTTTCTCGCGGCTGGGCGCCTATATTAACTGAGCGCATGATCCAAACGGGCCGGCAGATAGTGAGTGGTAAATAAAATGGCAAGCATGACGCAGGTGGTGATCATTGGCGCAGGTCCGGCTGGTTTGGCATTAGGGGCCAAGCTCGATCAGATGGGGATTGAAAATATTATTTTGGAGCAGCGCAGTCAGGCTTATGTCTTGGCGCGTATCCGAGCTGGTATTTTAGAACAGACGACGGTGGATTTCCTTGGCGATATCAAGGCAGATACCCGCCTGAAAACAGAAGGTATCCCGCATCATGGGGTACAAATCGCCTTTGATAATAAGCTGATCCCCATCGGCCTTGGCACGAATACAGGCGGCAAGGTTGTCACCGCCTATGGACAGACTGAAGTCACCAAAGATTTATGCGATTTGCGCGCCCAGTCTGCCAGCCAGACCATTTATGAAGCTGAACATGTCCAGCCTCATGATTTTGATAGCACTTCACCTTATGTGACCTATGTCAAAGATGGCATCAGCCACCAGATAAATTGTCAGATTATCGCTGGCTGTGATGGCTATCACGGGGTCAGCCGCGCCTCAGTTCCTGAAGCAGCTCTTTCTATCTTTGAAAAAAGCTATCCTTTTGGCTGGCTTGGATTGCTGGCAGATGTCCCACCTGTCTCACCAGAGGTGGTTTATGCGAACGCAAAGCGCGGTTTTGCGCTCTGTTCTATGCGGTCCTGGAGCCGGTCCCGCTATTACATCCAATGCGATCCAACTGATAAGGTGGACAATTGGACAGATGACATGTTCTGGGATGAATTGCGCCGCCGGCTGCCGGAAGATTTGGCAGAGAGTATCCAGACAGGCCCGTCTTTGGAAAAATCTATTGCGCCCTTGCGTAGCTTTGTCGCTGAGCCGATGTGTTTTGGCCGCTTGCTCTTAGCAGGAGATGCCGCCCATGTGGTCCCGCCAACAGGGGCAAAAGGGCTCAATCTCGCCTTTTCAGATATTCATTATATGAGCCATGCCCTGGCCCGCTTTTTTGGTGAAAAGGATGATGCAGCACTGGCCCATTATTCTGAACAGGCTTTGGCCCGGGTCTGGAAAACCCAGCGTTTTAGTTGGTATCTGACCAATCTGACACATCGGTTTTCAGATGATCCCTTTGATCAGCGCATTAAGGAAGCAGAGCTGGATTATGTCACCCGCACCGATGCCGGTCGCCAGATGATCGCTGAAAATTATGTCGGCATGCCGCTTTAAAAATAAGAAAGTTTAAAAGACGATGGCTGAACAAAAATTGGCGACAGCCGAGTCTGACACCCTCCAGAAGATTTATCTGCCACCGATACCGCTTTTGGGTTTGGCCACTGGCTGCTCGGTTCTGGGTATTGCGCTCATCACCCCGGCCTTGCCGCTGATTGGCGATGCGCTCGGTGCCTCTGCTAGTGCCGTGCAGCTATTACTGACCATTTATATGGCTGTGCTGGCCATTACCCAGCTCATTATTGGACCATTTTCTGATCTGTTTGGTCGGCGTCCTTTTATGATTTTAGGGGCATTGGCAATGATGGTGGGCGGGTTCATAGGTTATTTTGCACAAGATATGTTCAGCCTGACCATTGGGCGAATTATTCAAGGTCTCGGGGCCGGGGCCTGTTTAGCGATGGCGCGGGCGATGATCAATGATGCGCTTGACCGCCAGAATGCGGCAAAGGCTATGGCCTCGGTTCAAACCATGCATGCGCTGGTTCCGATTTTCGGCCTGATGCTTGGCGGGGTGATTGTAACTGTTTTTGGCTGGCAAGGGGCGATGGCGGTGATCACCGCAGCTGGCGTGCTATTGACGCTGCTGTTTCCTATTTATGTGCGTGAAACCCATTTAGAGCGCGGCGCTGAATTGCGACTTGGCTATATTTTTTCGGCCTATCATCAGGTCCTGCGCACCCCGCTTTTTCTTGGCTTTTGTGTGGTGGCCGCCTTGCAGGTGGGAATCTTTTTATCCATGAATGCGTTTCTGCCCTATCTCTACAGCCAGATGGGGGCTTCTGCTCTTGAATTTGGGTTTTGGTTTGCGCTAACCCCTGTCTGTTATTTTCTAGGCAATCTGATCAACCGCCTATATCTGGTTCATAAAGGCATTGAACGCGCCGCGCTCATCGGCTGTATGCTAACGGTGATTGCCCTTAGCCTGTTGTTGGCTATACAATATTCTGGCCTACAAGCCACCTTGCCGGTTGCGCTGATTTGTGCGCTTTTTGGCCTTGGCAATGGCTTGTGTGTTGCCAATGTGGTGATCGGCGGCATCAAATCAGCAGGCAGCTATGGCGGCACAGCCTCTGGGCTCATTGGGGCCATGCAAATGTTTGCAGGTGGCGGCATTGGCGCGCTTATCATTGGCTTTGGCGGTGATGTAGATACGATTTTTGCCACTCAGCTGGTGCTCATAGCTGGCTTTATTTCCTTGGTGGCTATTCTGTTTGTTTATCGCCAGCGATAACCCTATTACGCGTGATACAGTTCAGCAGCGCGCCGATCTCACCTCTCTTTAATTGGGAGCCAGCCAGACCGCATCTGCCAGCTGTTCGTCCAGCGGGCCGCCCGGCTCGCAATCTGCTGAATAATAGGGATGTTTTGGTGAGCGGAATCGATGCAAAATGCGCGCATTGACCGCCGCCACCTTTTCATCCACCCCCAAGGCCATAGCGGTGCGGTGATTGCGCTGAAACGCCTGGCAATCAGTTCGAATTTCATTGATCTCACCGGCCACATGCATGGCTTCATGGGTCAGGACATGCAGATTATAGAGAATATAGCGATCTGTGGTGGTGGGCTTGGCCAGATAATCACGCATGCCTGAACAGGTGCGCACTTCTAAATTAATGACCGAAGAGCCGCGATAGACAAAACCGGCCGCGCCTAAATGAAACAGGCTGTCAAAATATGAATTACAATCAACCACCACATCATCACGCCCAAGCAGCTTGTTGCTGGCCTCTGCCAGCCGATATTCAAACAGCATATGCCGGACAGGCAAAATTAACAGCGCGCCAGCCACTGCCAGCATGAAAAAGAAATAGGCGTCAAAACGCTCACCATCACGCCCTCTGATAGCCCCGACTATCGCCAGAATAACAAAGACAATGGAGAGCAAAATCAGGATAAACATTAGGATTGAAATCTCATAGAACTGGTCAAGTGCCAACGCCTTGGCTGACAAACACACGAATCTGCGTTAGCATAGGCTCGTTTGGGTCTATTGTGTAGAGGGTTGTGTGTTTTTAGGTCCTGTTCAATGTCTAAGGGCATATGCTCTTTTCATCGCCTCACTCTGCTGTTTTGTGCTGGCCAGCCAATCTGTGTGGGCTCAGCGTGCCGCAGATAGTAACCGGCCAGTGAGCGGTGTGATTGCCGCCAGCACCGCCCCTGTCCAGATTTCCTACACACCCGAGAACAGCACAGCTATTGGCCGTATCGCTAATATCGGCGATCCTGTTTATCTGAATGATGAAATCACCACAGGCCCGGCTGAACGATTGCAATTATTATTGGCTGACCAGACTGTTTTTTCGATTGGCCCGAACGCAGCCCTGCTGATTGATACATTTATCTATGACCCGTCATCTGATGCACCCTCTGCGTTGGTGGCTTCGGTTCGAAAAGGCAGTTTTAAATTCATTTCCGGCAAGATTTCAAAAACCAGTCCAGATGCGATGAAGCTGAAACTCCCCAACGCCACCGCTTCTATCCGCGGCACCACTGTTGCCGGCAATGTGGGCCTAGATGGCGGTGCCTCGCTGGTGCTGCTCTCAGGGGCTGTGCAGCTGACCGCGGCGGATACTGGCCTGTCTGCTGATTTGCTGGAACCGGGCTGGGGCGTGGATGTTTCTGCTACAGGGGATGTCGGGACACCTGAACTCTATTCTGAAGAACGGCTTGATAGTCTGCTGACACAGGTGGAATTTGCAGCTGGCGCACAAACCAGCAATTCAGATGAAGAGGCAACAGAATCTGACACTAATGACGCTGAAAATAACCCCGAGACCCAAGAACAGGGCGCTTCACAACTGGCTGAAAATGAGGCCGAGGGCGAGGAGACACAAAGCACTGATGACACAGCTGGTGGCGCAGAGGAGGCAGGCACCACTCAAACCGACCTTGCCAGCCAGAATAGCGCGGCCGAAACAAGCGGAATTTCAGAAGGTGATGCAGCTGAAACATTAATAGAGATATTAACACCTGAGCTGCTGATAACAGAGAATATTCTGGGTCTGGATGAAGAAGAACTGGCTGCCTCTGAAGAAGCGGCAACTGAACTCTTCACCGCCTTGCTGGGCACCGAATCAGAAGAAGAAGCAGAAACCTTATTCAAAAGCTTTTTTGAAGAACGCCTCGCCAGTCTTGGCAATTCAAATAATGAAGATAAGCAAGAAGATACAGCTACCTTTAATGTCGATCAGATCGCATCTGGCGACACCGTTTTGAGCCGTTCTGATCTCTCTTCTGGTCTTTCTTCTGGTCTTTCTTCTGGTCTCTCTTCTGGTTTATCAGATGGTCAGATAAATGATGAACCACTCTTGTTTGCCCCCAGCCTAACAGGTGATTTAAACACACGCCCTGTTGAATTGCGCACCTCATTTAACGATATCTCCATCGACAGAAACGGCCTGATTGATGCGGCCTTAATCGGCATTTCATCTTCTTTTGAGCGGCAGTTGGAAACCGATCTGAGAACCCCAGATTTAGGCGGCGATGATTATCTGGAACTGGCCAGCAATACCGAGCGACAAAGCCGTGCATTAGAAGAAGAAACCCGCGAGGCAGCGCAAATTGACACTGGCCCCAGCGCAGCCGAAATCCGCGCTGGGATTGAAGATGATTTGATGGATTATCTGGTGGCAGGCGGTGCGCCGCTATGGGCGATTACGACCTATTACACCGATACCAGCACTGGCCAGATGGGTCATCCTTCAACACAGACACGCGGGACAAATTACGACAATCTTGTCTCTTCTGCTTTTAAAGGCAGTGCTCGTTTTGAGAAAAATGATATTGAGCTGACCAGAGGCCAGGTATCTATTCCGGTGAATGGGCGTGATACCCTCTATCGTTCAAGCCATAGCGGCTCTGGCCTGGCAGATATTTCCTTTGTGATGAATTATGACAGATTATCTGGTAGCGGAACTGTGCGTCTGCGCGAGGTGAATTTGATCACGGATACCAGCCGCAATCCAAGTGGCGTGACCTATGCAGATACCAGTTTCCCAGCGGCGATGCGGGTCTCACTGTCGCGCACCGCAAGTCTGGTGCAAGATGAAGAAGGCAATCTGCGCTCAGCTCGGACCATGGATATGGAAAATTTCGAGATCAGCGAGCTGAACCTTTCTGACACCGCCTCGCGCACCACATTGGCCGGCAGTGTGCATATGAGCCTTGGCTCGATTGCAGATGGGGAGAATGCCATTGACGGGCTGCTTGGCCAATTCGATATTCAAATTGGTCAGGAACAGGCCGTTGAATATGTCACCAATTCAGATGGAGATTATCTGGATATTAATGGCAATATTGTCAGCAATGCGGTTGAGGCAGCCACCATCCCCATTTTATCTGCCAGTGAATATGTCAAAGCCACCGCAGAATAAAAAAACCTGGCACCCTAAATATATGAGGGGGGAAGATGCCAGGCTTTTATCTTATGTTTGTTTTGGCCTTACCAGCGTACACGGTCGATGATCAGCTGTGCTTCTGGGCTGTTTTTTGCGATCTCAGATATCGGCAGCTCATCCATTTTGAACTTGCCCCAGCTGGCGACCTCTTCATGTGGCTGAACAGAAGCGACCACCGGATATTCAAAATTGATATCAGCATAGATTTTCTGTGCTTTGTCTGTGGTCAGCCAGCCAAGAAAGGCGGTAGCTGCTTCTTTGTTTTTCGCATTCTTCAGCACACCGCCTGCTGAGATATTCACATGCTGGCCGCGATCGGTCTGATTGAGATAGACCACCTGAATTGCCTCTGCCCAATCTTGCTGTTCTGTTTCTTTATTATTGAATTTCATCTTGCCAACATAATAGCTGTTCATGATGGCCACATCACATTCACCAGCCCAGATAGCCTTGGCCTGTGCACGGTCATTGCCTTGCGGCTTGCGGGCCAGATTATCAACCAGTGCTTCGGCCCATTTTGTAGCCGCCTCACTGCCATGATGGGCGATGAGAGAAGCAAGCAGTGCCCGGTTATAAACATGGCTGCCTTTACGGGTACAAATACGGCCTTCCCATTTCGGATCTGCTAAATCTTCAATGCGGGCAATCTCGCCTTCTGCCACCCGCTCATTAGAGATGGCCACCACACGTGCACGCAAAGACAAGGCTGTCCAGCCTGCTGTATCATCCCGCAGATAAGCAGGTACATTCTGACGGATTATTGTATCTGAAAGTGGCTCAAATACACCTTCATCTGCCAGTGCTGCGATACGGCTCACATCCACAGTCAGCACCATGTCAGCAGGGCTGTTCGCTCCTTCAGAACGCAACCGCTGAAGCAGGCCTTTTGGCGCATGCACAACATTAAAGCTGGTCCCTGTCTCAGCGCTATAAGCATCAAGGAAAGGTTGAAGCAACATCTGCGCCCGATAAGAATAGATATTGATCTCATCTGCCTTGGCCAGTGTCTGGAAACCCGCAAAGGAAATCGCAACACCTAACAAGGCTGTTATGGTTGTTTTGATATAGGAGCGCATCGGAAACCTCTTTTGAGAATGATTATCAAGTGCAGGTTTAACAGCAACGAAAAGCAGAATCAAGTGTAAAAAACGACTAAATTGGTATTATTTTATTTTACCAATATTTTTCAGTGTTTTAGAGAGATTCATCTCTATTCTGATAAGCCATGACGGTTGGTAGGCTGTGTGTGGCGTCTGTCGCGCAAAGCCCGATTAGCAATGATCACCGGCACCAATCCGGCCAGCACAATTGACAAGGCTGGCAAGGCTGCCAGTTCAATCTGTTCTTCCTTGGCATATTGATAGGTGAAGGTTGCAAATGTCTCGATACCAAAGGGGCGCAGCAACAAGGTCAGCGGCAATTCTTTCATCACATCCACAAAGACGATCAACAGGCCGGCCAGAATGGAATTGCGCAGCAGTGGCAGAATAACCTTCCATAAAGAGCCTAAAAAGCCGCGCCCCAGCGAGCGGCTGGCATCCATCATGAAAGGCGGCATACGTTTCAGACCAGAAGACACACTGCCATACCCCACCGCCTGGAAACGCACCAGATAGCCTAGCATCAGCACACCAAGAGACCCACCAAGCAGGATTTGGCCTGTCAGATTCATCCATATCTGATCCAACAGACCAACAAAGCCCAACACGCCTATCGCCAGAATGGTGCCAGGAAAGGCATAGCCTGCCAGCCCCACCGATGTCACAAGCTTGGCACGCATGGGCAGACGATAGGTATTATTCAATGCCATCAAGACAGCGCCCATCATCACCAAAATTGCCCCGCTAAAGGCGAGCCCCAATGTTTCGCCAAGAAGCGGCAGAAATTCATCTGACCAATCCAACGTCACGCCCTGCAGCAGGAACTGAACCAAAATACCGACCGGCATGATAAAACCGAGCATGAGCGGTAAAAGGCAGAGTGATAAACAGGCCAGCTGACCGCCAAAAGACGGGGCAAGACGCGGCACACCTGTGCGCTGAAAAGCGTGGGTGCGAAAAGAGCGCCGAGAGCGGGCATAAATCTCAAGGCCTGCGATTGAACCGATCAGCACAAAAGCAAAGAGCGATAATTGCGCCGCAGCGGCCAGATCATTATTACCAAGCCAGACATTGAAAATCCCCAGCGTGATCGTCTCGATAGCAAAATAATCCACTGTCCCAAAATCAGACATCACTTCCATCAGCACCAGTGCCAGCCCGGCAAAAATAGCGGGCCGTGCCAGCGGCAAGCCCACCTGCCAGAAAATATGCTGGCCACTGATAGCCGCCACTTCAAAAAGCTGAGTTGAGGTCAGGCGAAAGGCCGTGCGCGCAAAAAGATAAATATAAGGATAGAGCACTGCCCCCATCAAGATGGCGGCTACTGGCAGAGAGCGCACTTCAAAAAACCAGTAATCACGTGCCGTCTGCCAGCCAAAAATCTGCCGCAAACCAGATTGCAAAGGCCCTGAATATTCCAGAAAATCAGTATAGGCATAAGCAATCAGATAGGCTGGCATGGCCGCTGGCAACATCAAAGCCCATTCCAAGACGCCGCGCCCTGGAAAATCATAGCGGCTGATTACCCAGGCCGCACTCACCCCTAACAAAATCGCGACCAATCCAACCCCGATCATTAACTCAATAGTGGTTAAGAGATAATGTGAGAGAACGGTGCTGGCCAGATGAACCATCAGATCGATATCCACGCTCTCTTGCTGAAAGCCAAATGCTAGAGCAATGATCATCGCGATTGGCATGACCAGCATAATACAAAAAACCAGATGCGTGCCCATCCAGCCCATATTAGCAAGACGGCGCAACCGCTGGCGCGAAGCCCCCTGAAAAACAGCTTCAGGGCGATCATGCGATATGGTCTGAGCCATAAAGAGACATCCAAAACGCGTTAAATAGAGTCTATGCACGCGGCAGCCTGTCGGCTTTTGCCTTTGTGCATATGCGCAGTGGCAGATATGCCGCCGCGTTGTTAGCAATTAAGCTTGTTGCGAATGATTGTCAAGAACAACTGGCTTTTGACAAAGGGTGTTTTCCACATATTTTGACAGCTGAGCTGTACAGCTTTTTCTTGACTTTACCCACCATTCTCTGAGGCAATATAAAGCCAGTATTGGCCAGACAAAACAGTGTCAATCAACACAGTGCCAATCAAGCTCGTTTTCACTTTCAAAAAAAGAATCGCCATGTCCAATCACGATATTTTGCATGCTTTTATCAATGGCCAATGGGTACGCCCGACAGGCACTGAGATGATGCCCATCTGTAATCCGGCCAATGAAGAGGTAATAGGCCAGCTGCATCTTGGCCGTTCAGAAGATGTGGATGTAGCGGTTCAGGCAGCCAGCAAAGCCTTTTTAGATTTTGGCCAGACCAGCAAAGCAGAGCGGCTGGATTTACTTCGCCGTCTTCGAGTTGAAACCGAAAAACGCATGGAAGATATGGCCCAGGCCATGCGCCTTGAAATGGGCGCACCGATTGATTTTGCCCGCGCCTATCAGGCAGATGCTGCCCTTGGTCACTTAGATGGGTTTATCACCGCACTTCGCGCGCAAGATGCACGCCAGACCCTCGAAAATGGCGATGTGTTGCTGCATGAACCAATTGGCGTTGTCGGGCTGATTACGCCCTGGAACTGGCCAATTAATCAGATTGCCTTGAAAGTCCTGCCGGCGCTGGCCACCGGCTGTACCATGGTGCTGAAACCTTCTGAACATACCCCTCTTTCGGCGCAGATTTATGCCGAAATCATAGAAGCAGCAGGCTATCCGGCTGGCGTGTTTAATATGATACATGGCACCGGGCTCGGTGTTGGTGAGGCGATCTCATCTCATCCAGATATCCAGATGGTGTCCTTCACCGGTTCAACAAGAGCCGGGGTGAGTATTGCCACACAAGCCGCCCCCACCATCAAGAAAGTGACCTTGGAATTGGGCGGTAAATCGCCAAACCTGCTTTTTGCAGATGCCGATTTGGACAAAGCCATACCGCAAGCCTTGGAAGAGTGCTTTTTAAATACCGGCCAGTCTTGTGATGCACCGACGCGGCTCTTGGTTGAGCGCGCGATTTATGATGAGGTCTGCGCCCGTGCAGCAGAAGGGGCCAATCAGACAAAACTCGGCGATCCTGCATCAGAGGGCAATCATCTCGGCCCGCTTTTTGATAAGATTCAGTTTGACCGGGTGCAAGATGCCATACAGGCAGGGCTGGATGAGGGGGCGCGTTTGGTGGCAGGCGGGCTTGGCCGGCCAGAGGGCTATGAAAAAGGCTGGTATGTTAAGCCAACTGTCTTTGTGGATGTACATAATGAGATGCATATCGCACAGCATGAGATTTTTGGCCCTGTGCTGGTTATCATTCCGTTTGACAGCGAAGACGAAGCGATCACGATTGCCAATGACACCCCTTATGGCCTGGCTGGCTTTGTCCAGACATCAGACAGAGATAGAGCAGAACGCGTGGCCGCTAAATTACGTGTGGGCGCGGTCCATATTAATGGCGGCGTTTATCAATATGGCTCGCCCTTTGGTGGCTATAAAGCTTCGGGGAATGGGCGTGAAGGTGGCATTTGGGGCTTGGAAGATTTCCAAGAAATCAAAACGCTCCATTACGGCTAAGCTGCTTTATTTCTTCTCGGTTAAGCTGCAGGGCGCACCACATGGCGCACAGGAGGCTTTGTCATCTGCTGGCGCGGCCAATGCCGAGGTGGGTGGGCTGGCCAGATGATCGCCCAGCACGAGGATGAAAAATCCAAGCAAGAAGAGGATATGAGACAGCCGGACAAACCGGTTATGTGCTGGCTTTGAATGTGCAGTATCTGTCATATTACACCCCCTTTTCAAAACCAAAATAGGGCCTGAGACGCAAGGCCAACCAGCTGCCAGCCATCGCCATCGCAAACCAGACCCAGCCATGCAAAGAGCCTGAAGCAATACCAGCAAGAAATGCCCCGATATTGCAGCCAAAGGCAAGCCTAGCACCTATCCCCATCAATACACCGCCGACTGCCGCGGCCAGCATCTGGCGCTTATTTGGCCAGCTGGCTCTGGCATAGTTTTTGCCGATAACCGCAGCCATCGCGGCGCCTAATAACATGCCAATATTCATCAGTGAGCTGACATTGGCCAGCAGGGATTGTTCGAGTGCGCGTGCAGGACCTGACCATTGCCAGAAAGCAAAATCAGAGACCGGCACAGATAAAGCAGAGGCAAGCTTTGCGCCCCATAAGGTAAAGCCGAATGTCACGCCCCAAGGGTGACCAGATATAAGCAAGACAAGCCAGCAGAGAAAGGCGATTGCAAAACTGCCTAAGATGAGTTTTTGGCCTAATTGCCGAGCCTTTTCTTTATCACGGCGCCAAAAAAACCAGCCGCCCACGATGGCGATGAGCACAAGATTGGCCAGCAGCTGGATAGCCCAGCTACCCCCGCCTGCGATTTCAATCTGACCAAGAGAGCCCCAGCCAAGAGCCACTGGCACCAAAAAGGATCCCAAAAGAGAACCTACAATGAAAAACGGTAAGGCCACCAGCATACGCGCGGAGCCACCACCAAAGGTAAAAAGCACGCCTGAGCCACAGCCATTGGCAAGCTGCATACCAATGCCAAATAAAAATGCCCCAATGATCAAAGAGGTGGCAACAGGGGCAATTGTCCCTCTAGCACTCACCTCAAAGAAGGTACCGTCAAAGACACCATGCGATGCCGGAATGAAAACCAATGCACAGAGCCCGACCAGCAAAAAATGCGTCGCGACAAACAGCCCGTCTCCGGTTTCCAGCCAACGCCGCCACCCTGAGGCAAAGCCATATTGAAACAGCAAAAACAAGCCGCCAAGCGCACCGCCAAGCACAAAAAGGCTGAGCCCTTGAACACCGCTATCAACCAGCACCAAAACCGCTATTACAAGCGATATAGCTAGCAAGGGCAGCAGGCTTGTTAGAGAGGAGAAAAGGCTGCTCACGCCAAACCGGGCCGACCCTTTTGGATCAGACCCGGTGGCAGCAGTGCCACTTTCTGGGGGAGGAGGAGGAAGGACACTGCCTTGTTGCATGGTGTTTAGCCTTTGCTTTTGAAGATGCCCAACAGCTTGTCTAAATTAGACTGGGTTTTCAGCGGGCGGTTTGGATCAACGGTCCATTCCACCATGGAGCCATCATAAAGATAGACATCTTTTTGACCTAACACTTCAGAGAGCACAAACCAGTTGGTTGCTGCCCAATGACCTGTATTGCAATAGCTTACCACCGGCTCAGCACCCAGCTCGCCATAAATTGACTGCAGTTCAGCCTTCGATTTTAAGCGGTTTGTCTCTGCATTATAGGCTTGTGCCTGGAACAGATTTACCGCCCCTGGGATACGGCCTGCTTCGCGTGCCTTGCCATGTTTGCCTTCACCATTATATTGCTCGGCTGTGCGCCCATCCAATAAGGTATGGCCTGATTTCTTGCCTTGATCGACCAGCGCGCTGACACCTGCTGTATCAATATAGCCTGTCGCATCAAAGACGGCGTTGAAATCACCGGGGGCCGGGATTTGATGCGCACCAGTTGCGATCTGATCTGGATAGGCTTTTTGCCAGCCCTGCCAGCCGCCATCCAGAATAGATACAGCCTCATGCCCAAAGACTTTAAATGTCCAGTAAGCACGTGCTGAGCTACCGAAATCTGTTGAAGACACACCTGCTGGAATCAGCACAATCTGGCTGTTGTTCGATACGCCAAGAGGGCGCACCAATGCTTCAAACTCAGCATCTGACGGCAGGAGACCTGGCACGCCATCACGCGCGACCCGCCAGCCATCTTTGAGATAGTCAGAATGGACAGCACCTGGAATATGACCTTTCAAAAAAGTCTCATAGCTGCCTTCATCAATCTGGTTGCGCAAATCAATCACCACCAGATTGTCGTTACCAAGATTTTCTGAGAGCCAGTCTGCTGTTACCAATGGCTGCGCCTTTGCAAGGCTAGCTGGTATCCAAAGCAGCAGAGCGGCAAACAAGACCTTGAGTAGATGTTGTTGTTGCTTTTGCATCATATTCTCCGTTAATCGGCCACACCCGATGTTTCCCTATGGATGATCTCCTATTGGGGTGATCCCCTAAGGGTGATTTACTGTGGATGATATTTGGAAAATATTTCTTAATTGAGCAAGATATGGCAGGTGAAATAGCAAAAGCAATTTACTTTAGCCTGTCTTTTGGCAATTCATTTCTTTTTTAACTCAGTTCAGGCCAAGCTTTATTCTATCGGCCTTGTACCTAGCTGCGCAAACGATAGCCGGTTTTGAAAATCCAAGTGATAATGCCAAGGCAGACAGCGGTGAAGAGCATCATCGCCAGCACACTCGCCCCAATTGACACATCAGCGGCCCCGAAGAAAGACCAGCGAAAAGCAGATATCAGATAAACCACCGGATTAAACAATGTCACCACCTGCCAGAAAGGCGGCAGCATAGAGACCGCATAAAAGGAGCCACCTAAGAAAATCAGCGGGGTGAGAATCAGCATCGGCACCATATTCAGCTGTTCAAAATTCTTGGCCCAAATGCCGATAATAAAACCAAACAGGCTGAAGGTGATACAAATCACCACCAGAAAAACAGCCATCCAGACCGGATGAGCAATCTGTACATCGACAAAAAACTGCGCCGTGATCAGAATGATGATGGCGATCATCAGTGATTTCGTGGCGGCTGCGCCGACATAGCCAACAACAATCTCAAAGGCTGAAATCGGGGCCGAGAGTAATTCATAGACTGTGCCGACAAATTTCGGCAGATATATCCCAAAGGCCGCATTGGTCACGCTCTGCATCAAAACGGTGAGCATAATGAGGCCCGGGACGATAAAGGCGCCGTAATCTACCCCTTCAATATCCATCATCCTGTTGCCAATAGCTGAACCAAACACAATGAAATAAAGCGCGCTGGAGATCACTGGCGCTGCAATAGACTGAGCCAGCGTGCGGAAGGTGCGGGACATTTCAAATTGATAAATAGCAGCGATTGCACGGTAATTCATTTCGCCTCTCCTTGCTGGACCAGCTGAACAAAAATATCTTCTAATGAGCTCTGGTCTGTCTGAATATCACGTATGGTCAGCCCTGCCTCTGCCACTGCAGCCAGCAGGCGTGTAATGCCTGTGCGCTCTGCCTTGCCATCATATTCATAAATCAGGCATTGCCCATCTTCAGACAGAGACAGATTGAAATCCCCCAGACTGGCAGGCGGCATGTCCAAGGGCTTTTGTAATTCAATGCGCATCTGCTTTGAGCCCATCCGGCGCATCAATGCTTCTTTTTCTTCCACCAGCATGATCTCGCCCTTATTGATGACCGCGACTCTATCTGCGATTTCTTCAGCTTCTTCAATATAATGGGTGGTGAGAATAATAGTGGTGCCTTGAGCTTTGAGCTCTTCGACAATACGCCACATATCTTTGCGCAAATCGACATCCACACCGGCTGTCGGCTCGTCCAGAAACAGAATTTTTGGTGCATGGCTGAGGGCTTTAGCGATCAATACGCGCCGTTTCATCCCACCAGACAGCATCATACTGCGGTTATCTTTTTTATCCAGAAGCGATAATTTTTCCAAAAGCTGCGTGAGATAATCAGGATCAGGCTTCTTGCCAAAAAGGCCACGTGAAAAGCGAATGGTATTCCACACGGTTTCAAAGGGCTCAAGCTGAATTTCCTGCGGCACCAATCCGATAAGGCGCCGGCTCTCTCGGTAATCCCTCACTACATCATAGCCATCAACACTGATAGAACCAGAGGTTGGCTGGCTGATCCCGCAAATAGAGGATATCAAAGTGGTTTTACCTGCGCCATTGGGGCCTAGCAAGGCCAGGATCTCGCCTTGCTGCACCTCAAGAGAGACAGATTTGAGTGCTTCAAACCCACCCTCATAACGCTTACCAAGTTCATTCACCTGAATGATGGCACCCATGAAATCACCTCTTTTTGACTGAGACGGTCTTTTGAAAAAACGATGCTGGCATAGCACAAGCGATACCCCATCGCAGCTGAACATAGCATATGTTCGGTGCGGAGATAGGTTGAAAAACGCCAAGTTGGTTTTGAAAGGGGCAAGAGCCCCTCTTTACCCGGCCAGCCTGTCTGGTTGTGCATCAAGGGCAGAAATCAGCAAATCAGCAGAGGCCAGCACAGGTGTGCCTGCCTCTAGAGTCGCGTAATCTCCTGGGGTAAGCGCGCAATCAATGCCTGCATCAAGTGCTGCGCGCTGATTGGCAGCTGTATCTTCAATGGCAATTGCTTCATGCGGCTTCAAACCCAGCTTGCTCAGCGCATGATGATAAATTGCCGAATCTGGCTTTTCAGCTGCGACATCGCCTTTCTGGGTGATGAGATCAAAGACATTGAAATCCACCGCATGGTCAAGGCCTGTTTGTAATAAGGATAAGGTCTTATTGGTCGTGGTGGTGATGAGCCCAATTTGGATATCATGGCGTTTGCAATAATCCATCAATTTGGCCACACCCGGGCGCAAATGCAGCCCTGCTTGTGCAGCTATGCTGAAATGACGTTCTTTTGCGCTATGGAGCCGGTCAATATCAGCTGTGCTCAGCGTTCCTTTTGACCAGTTGGTCAGCCTCTTTTTGCCGCCTGGCTGGCGCAGCAGCGCGCAATAGGTCGCCACATTCCAATGCCAGTTCAATCCTGCATCCTGAAAGGCCAGATTATAGGCCTGACGCTGAAGCTCTGATGTTTCGGTGAGAGTCCCAATAGACCCAAAAAATACGGCTTTTTTCATAATCATCCTCGCCCAGATTGTCCCACTCTATCTCTTATAGAGAAGGGGCACTGAAATGGATGACTAGAGAGCCGCCTTATTTTTCAGCCAAGCTGATTTTCACAAGCCAGCAAAACCATCTAGGCTTCTGCTGGGTCAGGCCTCTGCTGGGTCAGGCTTCTGATGGGTCAGGCTCTGTTAACTCAGCAATGAAATTCTTGAAAAAGGCTGTCGCCAGCTTCTTAGCTGTGCTCTCAATCAGCCGCGAGCCAAGCTGGGCGATTTTGCCTGTGACCGCGGCATCCACCTGATAAGACAGACGTGTCCCTGCCCCACCATCAATTTCTTCTAGCTGAACCGCCGCAGAGCCTGTGGCCCCACCTGCGACACCGCCGGTGCCTGAGCCGGCTATGACATAGGCATGTGGCGGATTGAGATCACTTAAGGTAACAGCCCCTTTAAAGGTGGCTGACACTGGTCCGATTTTCAGCTTCACCACAGCTGATAATTCTGTATCGCTATCTTGTGTCAGAGACTGGCAACCTGGAATAGCACGGGCCAATATTTCCGGATCATTGAGCGCAGCCCATACCTTAGATACAGGGACAGGGAGTTCATGACTTTCCTGCATTTCCATCTGGATAACTCCTTAAAAAATACCCTTATAAAGTCAACCAGAACAGGCTATCTGATCTGTGCAGCATTAACGGCACGGCCGACCATCTGGCTGATGACATGCGCCCTGAAATCTGCAGAGGCGTGAATATCGCTCATTAACCCCTCTTCGCTTACCTGCTGATCTGCCAGCGCAGTAGCTGAAAATTCAGCCGCCAGCAAAGCTTCCATTTCGGGCAAGCGAAAGACACCATTTTCACCTGCCCCGGTGATGGCAAGGCGCACATCCTGTTCAAATTGAGCCACAAAGACACCTACCATCGCATAGCGTGAAGCTGGGTTCGGATATTTCAGATAGGCTGATTTTTGTGGCTTTGGACATGAAACAGCACCGATAATCTCATCTTCTTCAAGGGCAGTTTCAAACATATCGACAAAAAAATCATCTGCTGCGATATCGCGCTGGTTGGTATGGACAACCCCGCCCAGCCCCAGAATTGCCGCTGGATAACAAGCAGCCGGATCATTATTGGCCAGCGAGCCGCCAATTGTCCCACGATTGCGCACCTGGCGATCACCAATACCGCCTGCCAATTCAGCCAATGCTGGAATGGCCTGTTGCACCAAATCCGAGCTGGCTACATCTGCATGGGTGGTCATCGCCCCGATGCGCAAGCTATCGCCTTGATCGGTGATATAGCTCAAATCACAGGCGGCCAGATCAATCAGCAAATCTGGTGCCGCCAGCCGCTGTTTTAAGGTCGGCAATAAAGTCATGCCGCCTGCCAGAAGTTTTGGATCATCACCTTGTGATAAAGCCGCCTGTGCAGCCTCAAGCGAGGCAACTTTCAGATAACGGGTTGCATACATATCTTGCGTGCTCCAATAAAACCAGTTGAGTCCAAAACACGGTTAACTGTTTTTCTGCATCACTGCAGCGCCAGCCTGAACCGATTTGATGATGTTATGATAGCCGGTACAGCGGCAAATATTACCTTCCAGCCCTTCACGAATATCTGCATCACTCAAGCTGTCTGAGTTATTCACCAGATCAATCGCACTCATGATCATACCAGGGGTGCAATAGCCGCATTGCAGACCGTGATTTTCATGGAAAGCCTGTTGCATAGGATGGGGGTTGTCTGCTGTACCAATCCCTTCGATTGTAACCACCTCCGCGCCCTCCAGCTGGGCAGCCAGAATGGTACAGCTTTTCAAAGACTGACCGTTCACATGCACCACACACGCCCCACATTGGCTGGTATCACAGCCGACATGGGTACCGGTCAGCGCCAACCCTTCACGCAACATATCAACCAACAGCGTATTGTCTTCAATCTCGCAGGAAACCTGTTTGCCATTCACATTTAAGGTGATTTTTTGCATCTTCTGTCTCTTTGTTCGTGGCTGGATATATAGATGAGCTGGATCTCTCAAAACCAACTCTGTCACGCATGCTAAAAAGCGACCTATCCTCGCCAAAATCATCTTGAAATCTGTTTCGCCTGATAAATCATAGGCTGACCTATCCCTTGGCCTATAAACATACTATCTTCAAATTGATAGAAACAACATGAAAAACAAGCTTCTTTTCCAAAGGACGTCATTAAATGACCACCAGGGATCATAAGAGCGGGGATCATAAGAGCGGGGATGATATGCAAGACGCAGATGACCGGCTATTGCTAAAGGCAGCCGACTGGCATGAACAAGGCGCCGCATTTGCGCTGGCGATTGTTATCCGCACCTGGGGCTCGTCTCCGCGTCAAGCTGGTGCAGTTATGCTGATCAAGCAAGATGGCGAAATTGCAGGCTCCGTCTCAGGCGGCTGTGTCGAAGGCGCGGTCATTGAGGCCAGCATGAAGATGATGGAAAGGCAATCTGCGACACGGCTGGATTTCGGCGTTGCTGATGAAACAGCCTGGGAAGTTGGCCTCTCATGCGGTGGGCAGATTTCTGTTTTTGTGTGCGCATCCTCAGTGCTGGAAGACGGCGTGATGGCACATATAAAAGCAGCGCTCACCAGCCGCGCGGACTTAAATCTGATATGTGATCTCAGCGCGTCTAAAGTGTGCCTGCTAAACCAAACACCGCCAGCAGAGATGCAAAACAAACTGAGCGCGGATGAAACCAGCTTTACCTTTAGCCTGTCTGCCCAGCCTCGGCTGTTTATTATTGGCGCTGGACATATCAGCCAGCATCTGGCCCCGATGGCCCGCCAAACAGGTTTTGATGTGCGCGTCATTGATCCACGCGCTACCTTTGCCAGTGAAAGCCGTTTTGGTGATATTGCGCTGAGTTGTGGTTGGCCAGACGAGGTGTTAGACGCCGCCAATCTGGATAAAAACAGCGCTATTGTGACTCTCACCCATGATCCGAAAATAGATGATCGCGCCTTGCATGCAGCGCTTGGCAGGCCGGTTTTCCATATCGCTTGTCTTGGCAGCACACGCACCCATGCAAAGCGTCTGGAACGTCTGAAAGAAGCCGGCTTCAGCCAAGAGAGGTTGGCACAGATAAAAGGGCCGGCTGGCCTTGATATCGGGGCAGCCACCCCGTCTGAAATCGCGGTCTCGATTTTGGCTGATCTGATTGCTGCGCACCGAAAGGCGCTAAAGGTGTGATATGAAGCTGATCGAAATCCCGATTGATCAAGCCCAAAATGGGCTGTTGGCCCATAGCCACACCCTGCCACAGGGCCGCATCCCCAAAGGGCGTCATCTCAGCAAGGCGGATATTGAAAGACTGAGAGAAGCAGGTGTTGATAAGGTGCGTATCGCACTGGCTGAGGATGGGGATATTACCGAAAATGAAGCAGCGGCGGCGATTGCCGCTGCACTCAAAATGACGAATGTGACCTGCGGTACAGCCGCAACAGGACGGGTGAACATCCACGCAGATAAGCTGGGTATCCTGCGCTATGACAGGGATTTGCTGACAGCCTTGAATATGGTGGATGAGGCGATCACCATCTCGCTGGTGGCTCATAATCAGCTGCTGGCAGAAGGTGATATGCTGGCGACCATCAAAATCATCCCCTTTTATGTCACCAATACATCTGTGGCTGAGATTATCCGCATATTGTCAGACAGATCCTTTTGGCAGTTTCACCCGATCACAACACGCACCAGCTGTCTGGTACAAACACGCCTGCCGCGCCAGCCAGACAGGCTGTTTGAAAACACCAAAAAAGTTACCGAAAAAAGGCTGGCGATGCTGGGCTGCAAGCTCGGAGCAAGCTATGAGATTGATCATGCCTGTGACCCGCTAGCCGCACAGCTGATCAAACTGAGCAAGGATAGCCAGGACATCATCTTGATTGCTGGGGCAAGCGCAATTACTGACCGCAGCGATATCATCCCTGCCGCTATTGAACAGGCTGGCGGGCGCATCCTGCATTTCGGCCTGCCGGTCGATCCAGGCAATTTGCTGCTGCTGGCACAATTAAATGACAAGCTGGTTATCGGCCTACCAGGCTGTGCCAGATCACCAAAATTAAACGGGCTGGATTGGGTATTACAGCTCCATCTGGCAGGCATAGAACTGAGCGATAGCGAACTGGCTGAGATGGCCGCTGGCGGCTTGTTAATGGAGATTATCTCGCGCCCGATGCCGCGCTTGCTAACCCATGGTGATGAAGCAGGAATGAGTTGTGCCGGCTTGTTGCTGGCAGCAGGGCGATCCACCCGCATGGCTACCAGCCATCTTGAAAGTAATTCAAATGCCTTATCAGATGAAATAGTGAATAAATTACTGGCGGATATGGGCGGCAAGCCGATGGTGCGCCAGATTGCAGAAACCATGCTGGCCAGCGATTTAGACACGCTCTATGTGGTTGTCGGTCATCAGGCTGAACAAATCTCAGCAGCATTAGATGGCCTGCCTGTCCGGCTGATTTTCAATCCTGATTACCGGTTGGGGCAGAGCACCTCGCTGCGGGCTGGTCTTGCCGCCATAGATGATAAATATACTGATCTGATGGTGATGTTAGGCGATATGCCATTGATCTCTGATGCGCTTATCAATCAGCTGCTGACCGCCCATGAGGCTGGCCCTGAACAGACCCAGCAAAAGCGCAGCAGCCGGATCACCTGCCCGACTTTTGACGGTCAGCAAGGCCATCCCGTCATCTGGGGGCGCAGCTTTTTTGCTGAATTGTCCAAAATGAAAGGTGACCAGGGCGGCAAACCGCTTTTCGAGCAATATCCAGATGCGCTTCAGAGCATACCTGTCTTAGATGATGCGGTATTAAAAGATGCTGATACACCCTCTATGCTAGCGGATATCTGCAGCCGCTTTTGGCGCTGATTAGGGCCTGTTAGGCAGACCAGCTGGCGATCGGGGCTGGCAGGTTTTGCACATCCACCTCAACGCCCAAGCCTGGCAGATCAGGGGCTTGCCAGCCATCAGTGCTTTGTACAGCCGGGAAGACACCAAGCGGGCGCGTAACCATATCGCGCACATCCAAAACACAGCGCAAGAGCGAAGCAGGCACGCTATGACCCATATGCAAAATAGCCGCAAAAGATAGGGTTGAGCCAACGGTATCCTGCACCGATAGGCTCAGCCCACCTGCTATCGCCATATCGCGTTGCCGACGCGCATGAGTCAGCCCGCCATTTTTGGTGATTTTCAGACCAAACCCATCTGCTGCATTTTCAGATAAAATAAAAGCGATATCTTCATCTGACTGGGCCAACTCATCGAGTATCAGGCTTTGGTTGGTGCGCGCCCGCAAAGACAGGGTCTCGCGCCAGCTGGCCACTGGTGCTTCAAAAATGAAATCAATATCAGAAACCAGTTTCAAAAATCTCAACGCAGACTCAACAGACATCCCGCCATTGGCATCTGCCAGATAGAGCTCGCCATATTCTCTATCGGCCACACAAGCCCTGAGCCGGGCGGCATCCAAGGCCGGCCCACCTTCTGATTGCAGCGCGCCGACTTTCAGCGAATGCCCTTTATAGCCTTTGGCACGATGGGCAGCGATATTGGCACGCATCTGCTCAGGCGTGTCTGTCGGGATAGAGGAAATCAACGGCAAATGAGGTGTGCGCCGTCCGCCCAGCAAATCGCAACAAGCCATGCCTGTTGCCTTGCCAAACAGATCCCAGGCCGCGATATCCAAAGCGGCTTTGGCAGAAAGATGGCCGGTAAGGACACAATCCATCTGGTCCATCAGCTGGTCTGACAAGCGCGGATCTTGTCCGAGCAGATGCGGGGCGATTTCAGAAATCGCCGCCACAATACCCGCCGGATGCGCGGCAATATAATCAGACCCGAAAGGTGTGCTCTCGCCCCAGCCGGTTAGGCCGCAGGCCGTATGCATTGATATCAGATGCGCGGTAAAGCTGGTATAGCTGCGCCCGCCTGAGAGATGATACACGCCGCCTGCATAGGGCAATTCCACTGTATAAAGGTCAATTTTATCGATCTGCACAGGCCCAGCTCCCTTTCAACTATCGATGGCTTAACCCAACAAGCGCGGCAAAAACAAGATGATATCCGGAAAGGCAATCAACACAATGATGGTTGCTACATCTGCGATAAAGAAGGGCGAGGCACCTCTGAACACATCTTGAACGCTAAGTTCAGGGCGCACCCCGGCCACCACAAAACAATTCAATCCAATAGGTGGGGTAATCAGGCATAACTCAGCCATTTTCACCACCAATATCCCGAACCAGATAGCGGTATGTTCACCTGACATGCCAAAGGCAGACATCGCGGCTGACACATCCTCACCGCCATTGATCGCCATCACAACCGGAAAGGTAATCGGCAGGGTGAGGATCATCATGCCAATCGCATCCATGAACATGCCGAGCACCACATAAATCAGTAAAATAGCGAGCAAGACAACCATCGCCGGCTGATCAAGCGACGTGATCCAATTTTCCAAAAAGCTTGGCACACGGGCAAAGCCCAGATAGCGCACAAAAATCAAAACACCCCAAATCATCGCAAAAATCATCGCTGATAGTTTGGCTGCTTCCATTAAGGCCTGTTTCAAATCAGGCATTTTCATACCTTGGATAAGGGCAACCACCAGCACCACAAAAGCGCCCAATGCACCAGCCTCGGTCGGGGTGGCCCAGCCTGTCGAAATCGAACCGATAATGACCGCGACCACAAATAATATTGGCAACGTGCCTGGCAGTACCTCAAAACGCTCACGCCAGCTAAAGCCGGTCACCACCGGACCCAGTTGAGGGCGTGCTTTAGCCATGCCAATGATCAGTGCGCCATAGATCAAGGCAGAAACCACCCCTGGGATAAAGCCTGCCAGCAAGAGCAGTCCGACAGATGTTTCGGTGATAATGGCATAGACCACCAACAAGGCAGAAGGCGGGATCAGCGAAGCCAGCGTGCCGCCTGCGGCCACCACACCACCTGCAAAACGCTTATCATAGCCAAGCTTGAGCATTTCAGGAATCGCAATGCGCGCAAAGACAGCAGAGGTGGCAAGGCTAGCCCCTGATACCGCGGCAAAACCAGCTGTGGCAAAAATAGTCGACAGGCCAAGCCCGCCAGGCAGCCAGCCAAGCCAGCGTTTGGCTGCTTCAAATAATGCCTTAGTGAGGCCAGCATAATAGGCCAAAAAACCGATAATGATAAAGGTCGGGATAAGCCCTAAGGTCTGGCTGGATAATTTCGAATGCGGGGTGAGACCGGCGATTTGCACCGCCCGCATAAAGCCATCAACCATCCCTTTATCTTTGAAAATACCAAAATGCACCCATAGGCCAATCAGCCCGACAAGAGCTGCGGCAAAAGCCACCCGAAACCCTAAAAACACAAGTATAAGCAGAACGCCAACCAGTAAGAGCACCACATCAATCGCACTCATGATGCAGCTCCTTTATCATCGCTGCCGGCATCTTTCGCGTGCCCTGCTGGCAATTGTTCTGCTTCTCTCAAAGCTTGCTGGGCCACATCTTCTGGGACGGGCACAGCAATAGGGGTCGCATCAGCGTTAAGAATAAGGCGTGCATATCCCATAAGCTGGATCAAAAGCCGGAGCAACAGCACCACAAACATCACAACCAGCATCAGCTTAAAAGGCCAGATAATCAGACCGATATCTTCGGTTGAATCGCCCAGCTTAATCGAGCGCTGAGCATGCAGCCAGGCACCATAAGAGAGCGCGACTATAACGAGGAAAGTCAGCAGGCTAGTAATGGCTTCGACCAGCCAGAGGCTGCGTCCTTTGAGCCGACCAATCGCCAGATCCATCCGGATATGCCCGCCGCTACGCTGGCAATAGGACAAGCCCAAAAAAGCAATCAGCGGTACAGATTGCCCCATCAAATCGAAATAGGCGTTAAAAGGCTGATTAAACAGGCCGCGCCCAACAATATTAATCACTGAAAATAAGACAATGAAAAGGACAATGATACCAGCTGACAGATTCAGCTTTGATTCCAGTTTCAGCAGTGTTTGATCACACCAGCTCAGCCAAGACCCATCGCTATGTACTGCCGCAGAGGACATGCCCACCTCTTTATATTCATCTGCTGAAAAACACCGGCAACAGCGCAGCCCTGCCCTGTTGCCAGCAATATATTGAACTTTAAAAGTTAGCGCGCGCTCAGCGTGCTCTGGACCAGATCATAGAGTTCCTGACCTGGCAGGCCGCGGCTGTTCATATCCGCCATCCATTCATCCAAAACCGGCTGGGCAGTAGCTTTCAAGGCGGCCACATCCGCATCTGAGAAGGTCAGCACCTGAATGTTATTTTCAGCGACCTTTGCGTTGAACTTATCCACAGAGACCTGATATTTATCCAGATACCACTCAAGGGCTTCATCTACTGAGCCTAAAAGCGCGTCGCGATGGGCATCTGACAGGTCAGCCAGCGCATCTGAATTCACCACAACAGGACAGTTCACTGAGCCTGGATTGAGGTTTGATGTCCACCATTCTGCTTCATCCACCACTTTGAATGACAGATGCGCATGCGGGGCAAAAGCAGCACCCTGAATAGCACCTGATTCCATCGCGCCATAAACTTCGCCTGCCCCGAGTGAGACCGGGTTAACGCCGACTTTGGCAAGCGCTTTACCGATCCCGCCTGTGGCCCGGATATTGATGCCTTGGAGATCAGCCAGCCCTTGCGGTGCACTGCCCTTGCCAGCAATATTATATTGCGGCAATGGTGATGGCATCAGCAAGGTCGCATTCCAACGGCCCAAATCCTTTTGGGTGGCGGGGTGTGCATAGACCGCCATAGAGGCTGCAATTTCTGAGCGCAAATCAGATACGCCGAGGAAGGGCAGTTCCATGACCGTGATGGTCGGGTTTTTATCTCGGTGATAACCGGCACAGAATTGCGCCATCTCAAATGCGCCTGCAGAAATACCATCCAGATTTTCACGGTTCTTGGACAGACCGCCATAAGACAGATTTAAGGTAAACTCGCCGTCGGTTTTCTCTGAGACCAGCTCTGCCAGACGCTCAACATGCTCAGTAAAAGCGCGGCGCTTGCCCCATAAGGACACATCCCATGATTCAGCCAGCACAGGCGTCACAAACGCCCCTGTCAACAGTGCTGCAACAAATGTTGTTTTTAATGATTTCAATTTTTCCTCCACTGAAATTTTCTCCCAGCCGCATCTCTTAAAAAGACTGGAGGAGTAGGGGAAAAAGTCAATCAAAAGCCACTAAAATAATCATCTGTTTTACGATATTTTTTACCCTTGGCCCAGCGCATGCACGCCTTTCTCAAGCGGTGCTTGGTCCTTCTGATTTTGGCAGTAATACAAGGCCAATGAAGATCAGAACAAGCACCACACCCATACCTGCCCGCTCCGTGCCTGTTGCCAGCACCAGCCAGCCATAACAAAGCGGACCGATAAAGCTGGTGAGCTTGCCGGACACCATATAAAGACCAAAAATACTGGCTTTGCTATGTTCAGGGCTGCGTCTTGCCACATAGGTGCGTGCCGCTGCCTGGGACGGGCCGACAAACAGGCCAAGGGCAATACCTGCGATCCAGAACAGCATTTTGGACGGGGCTAAAATCGCCAGTGAACCAAATATCAGCAAGCCGTAAAGAGACAGCCGCATGGTGCGCACAGACCCCAGCCTGTCATCAGCAAATCCGCCTAAAATTGCACCTATGCCAGCACTGACATTCAACGCGATGGCAAAAAGCAGGATTTCCTGCTGGGTAAAATCAAAGACCTTGGCCGCATAAATCCCGCCAAAAGCAAATAGGGTCACCAGCCCGTCATTAAAGGCCATGCGGGCGATTAAAAACCGAACCATATCAGGTATCTGGATAGCGGCGCGCACAGACTGGCGCATTTGATTTGCAAAACTGCCTTGCATCGGGGTCTTGGGGATAGAGGGCACGAACGCCATGATCGGAATGGAGAAAATAATGGCCCAGATGGCGGCAAATATCATGGTGGCGCGCACATGTTCTGCCGCTGCTTTATCCAAGCCGAAAGGCGGGGTTTCAGGCAGGATAAAAATGGCCAGCACGAGCGCGAGCGCCACCACCGCGCCGACATAACCGCCGCCCCAGGCAAAGCCAGAGAGCTTGCCCATATTTTCAGCCTTGGTCATCTTGGCGAGCATCGCATTATAAAACACAATGCTAGATTCCATGAAGAAGATGGATAAAGCCGAAATCGCCAGCGCAAAAATGGCAAAAGTTGGGTCAGGCTGAACAAACCAAAGCAAGGCCGCCGCGCTCGCCCCAATAATGAGCGTGATGATGAGAAATGATTTAATCCGCCCTGTGCTGTCTGCATAGCGCCCCAAAAAAGGCGCACAAAGCGCAACAGCCAGCGCGGTCAGCCCGGTCATCCAGGCCCAGGCCACCGAGCCGCCTTCTGGCATCACTGTGGTGGTGAAATAAACAGCGAACACAAAGGTGGCATGCAAGGTTGGCACTGGTGATGAGGCCCAGTCATATAAAGCCCAGCCGAAACGAGAGCCTTTGGAAGCATTATAGGGTGTCTGCATGCTTTTCATTCCTTTCGGGCTTTCAAAGCGGTGAGCTGACCCTCATCATGCCAAGGGTAAGAATTGCCAGCAAGCAGATAAAAACCCCGCCGCTGATGTGACGGGGCTTTTTTGCGTTTTATAGAGATATTATTGAAATATCAGATAGCCGGTTCTTAAATCGCCAAATATTCTTGGCGCAGTTCTTCATTATCCAGCACCTCTTTTGCTGTGCCGTCAAAAACAACCTGACCTGTATCCAGAATAACCGCACGATCTGCCAGATTAAGCGCTGCCACAGCGTTCTGTTCAACGATAATCGTGGTGATCCCCTGCTCGCGGATATGCTGCAGGGTCTTTTCGATTTCCTGCACAATCACCGGTGCCAGCCCTTCATAAGGCTCGTCCAGCAACAGCAATTTAATATCACGTGCCAGTGCCCGGCCAATCGCCAGCATCTGCTGCTCGCCGCCAGAAAGCGTAGTGCCTTCCTGTTTGCGACGCTCGCCAAGACGCGGGAACAAATCATAAATCCGGTCGATAGACCAGCCAATCGGCTTTTCAATCTGTGCCAGCTGAATATTTTCTTCTACTGTGAGGCCTTGGATAATCCGCCGATCTTCAGGCACCAGACCGATACCTGACTGGGCTGCTTGATAAGACTTCATATTGTGCAAAGGCTGGTGGTCAAGCCAGATTTCGCCTTGTGTGACCATCGGGTCATCCAGACGGGCCAAGGCACGCAATGTTGAGGTCTTGCCCGCACCATTACGTCCCAAAAGAGCCAAAATCTCACCTTCATGAATGGTCAGATTGATGCCTTGGACAATATAGCTTTCGCCATAATAGGCATGCACATCATAGGCTGAGAAATAAGCCGGTGCAGCAGAAGCATGGTTTTTATTCATGTCAGCATTTGAGTGTGTAGACATTAGTGTGCTCCCCCAAGATAGGCTTCTTTCACCTTCGGATGGCCTTTGATATTTTCAGGCTTGTCTTCAACAATCACATGGCCTTGTGCCAGCACTGAGATTTTCTGTGCCAGTGAGAAGACCACATGCATGTCATGCTCGATCACCACCTTGGTGATTTTGCGCTTTTCCTGAATTTCCATCAAAAGATCGATAGTGTTGTTGGTATCTGCACGCGCCATACCTGCGGTCGGCTCGTCCAAGAGCAGCAATTTTGGATCCTGAGACAGACACATCGCCATTTCCAGACGCCGCTTATCACCACGTGACAAAGATGAAGCGGTCATGTGCAATTTATCCTGCATCGACACATCGAGCAGCATCTGTTCTGCCTTTTCGCGAATGTCATTTTGCTGGCTCATCAGCGCAATACCATTCAGCTTAAACGCCCCGTCTCGCTTGGCCAGACATGGGATCATCACATTTTCCAATACTGAGAGATCAGCAAAAATCTCAGGTGTCTGGAAAACGCGTGATACACCTGTCTGGTTGATTTCATGCGGCTTGAGACCCAGCAGAGACTGACCATCAAAGGTCACCGTCCCTGTATCTGGCATCAGCTTGCCCACGAAACAGTTCAGCAAGGTGGATTTACCGGCCCCGTTCGGGCCGATAATCGCGTGAATCGTGCCGGCTTCGACAGAGAGATTCACATCATCGAGTGCCTGCAAACCGCCAAAGCGCTTATTGACACCACGTACTTCTAAATAGCTCATCTCCTGCCCCCCTTATTCCGCAGGCACTTTGGCGGCATCGCCATCTTTTTCATTGCGGTTCATAAAGCGCTTCACAATCCGGTTACCCCCTTCAACAAGGCCACCAGGCAGGAAGATCACAACCAGCATAAACACAATACCAAGTGTCAGGTGCCAGCCTTTACCGACGAAGAAATGCAAGATACCAACCAGTATATTTTCCAAACCATCTGGCAGGATGCTGAACCAGGCATGCAGCACATTATCGTTAATTTTTGAGAAGATATTCTCAAAATACTTAATGAAACCAGCACCCAGCACAGGACCCATCAGCGTACCAGCACCACCCAAAATGGTCATCAACACCACCTCGCCAGAGGCTGTCCACTGCATGCGCTCAGCACCAGCAAGCGGATCGGTAATCGCCATCAGACCACCAGCCAGACCCGCATACATGCCAGAGATAACAAAGGCAGCCAATGTATAGGGACGTGTGTTCAGGCCTGTATAATTCAGACGCGTTTGGTTTGTTTTAATCGCCCGCAGCATCAGACCGAAAGGTGAGCGGAAAATCCGCAAGGCCAGATAAAAAGCCCCAATCAGGATGATGGCACAGAAATAAAAGCCGACATTAAACTGGAAGGTCAGGCCAAGCAGTTCAAATTTGGCTGTGTCATTCATCGTTAGACCAAACAGATTGGTGAACGGAATAGAGCCTGTATCATTGGCTGCATCCAGATAACGCGGGTCTGACAGAGACAGCTGAAGACCGGTTTCACCATTGGTGATAGGGGTCAAAACTGAATAAGCGAGATTATAGCTCATCTGGGCAAAGGCCAGTGTCAGGATAGAGAAGTAAATCCCTGAACGACGCAGTGAGATATACCCAATACCGAGGGCAAACAAACCTGCCACAGCCACAGATAAGAACAGGGCCGGCAGCACATTCATAGTCAAAAGCTTGAACATCCAGACCGCTGAATAAGAGCCCACACCTAAAAAGGCTGCATGACCAAAGGACAGATAGCCAGTCAGGCCAAACAGAATGTTAAAGCCAATGGCAAAGATACCAAAGATGGCAAAACGCTGAAGCAGATCAGGATAGCCTGCCCCGAACGGGGCCAGAATAATCGGACCCGCCAGCACCATCACGGTGAAGAAGATCATCAACAGACGATCATTATTGCTCAATTTACCAAACATCACCTTAGTCCTCCATCACGCCTTGACGGCCCATCAGACCACGCGGACGAGTCAACAAAATCACAATCGCCACCAGATAAATGATAATCTGGTCAATCCCTGGCAACAGGGATTTCACTTCATTCATCGAAGCAAAACTCTCCAAAATACCCAGCAGGAAGCCAGCCAGCACCGCACCAGGCAAAGAGCCCATGCCGCCAACCACAACAACAACAAAGCTGAGCACCAAAAAGTCCATGCCCATGTGATAGTTTGGTGGATTAATCGGTGTGTACATCACACCGGCAAGACCAGCTACCGCCGCAGCCAGACCAAACATCAGCGTAAAACGGCGGTCGATATTGATACCGAGCACACCCACTGTTTCGCGATCAGCCATGCCGGCACGGACCACCATCCCGAATGTGGTGAACTGCAAAAAGGCAAAGACCAGCGCGATGACAATCGCTGAGAAAACAAAATAAATCAGACGCCAGAACGGATAGATAATGGTGTTTTCTGCAAAACCGATCATCACCCCGAAATCAAATGACCCTTTGAATAGGTCAGGGGCAGGTGTCGGAATTGGGTTGGCACCATAAAAGGCCTTAATGATTTCCTGCATCACAATGGCCAGACCAAAGGTCACCAGAATCTGGTCAGCATGTGGACGCTTGTAGAAATGCTTAATCAGGCCGCGTTCCATGATATAGCCCACAGCCACCATCACCGGAATCGCGAATAAAATCGCCAAGGGCACAGACCAGTTAATAATAGCCTGACCAGCAACCTCGCCAAACCAGCTCTCCACATAAGGCACTTTCACCTTCAGCGGATTGCCTAGAAAATCTGTCTTTTCCGGATCAATAGTGATGGAATAGAGATTAAAAATCTTCTGCAGCGTCACCGCGCAGAATGCCCCGATCATAAACAACGCACCATGCGCGAAGTTCACAACGCCCAACGTACCAAAAATCAGTGTCAGCCCCAATGCGATCAACGCATAGGCAGACCCTTTATCCAGCCCGTTGAGAATTTGAAGCAGTATTGCGTCCATTTTTTGAACCTACTTTTATCAAATTGTTGAAAATGAGGTCACGCCAGCGATGCTGACGTGACCTTTTCATTTGAAATGTTCAATCTTGGCTTTAAGCGCCTGGGTTACACTTACCCAGCGCACCACCTGAGAACATTGGGTGATCAGGTGCATACTCAACCTGAGCACGTGGGGTAACTTCCACAACTTCCAGAACGTCGAATTCTGAAGTTGGGTTTTCCTTACCCTTCACAACCAGAACATCCTTGAAGCACTGGTGGTCTTCAGCACGATATTCTGTTGGGCCGTTACCCAGACCGTCAAACTTGAAGCCTTCCAGCGCTTCTACAACACCACATGGGTTGAAGGTGCCAGCACGCTCACAAGCATCTGCATAAAGCATAGTCTGACAATATACAGTATGTGCAGCCTGAGATGGCGGGAAGCCATACTTCTCACCGAATGACTTCACGAATGCACGTGAGCCAGCGTCGGTCAGAGACCAGTGCCAGTTGGTTGAACCAAAGATACCCTTAACGTTTTCACCCGCACCACGTGCCATCAGACGTGAGTATAGTGGAACAACGATTTCGAAGTTCTTACCGTTCACAACCTTGTCACGCAGACCGAACTGAACAGCTGAGGTCAGAGAGTTGATCATGTTGCCGCCGTAATGGTTCAGAACCAGAACATCTGCACCAGAGTTCAGTACAGGTGCGACATAGGATGAGAAGTCAGTTGTTGACAATGGAGTTGTCACATTATTGACAGTTTCCCAACCTTTGGCTTCTGTTGCCTGAGCAATAGATTCCTGCTGAGTCCAACCCCAGTTATAGTCAGCTGTCAGGTGATATGCACGGCGATCTGAGCCATACATCTTTTCCAGCACAGGTGCCAAAGCCGCACCAGACATATAACCGTTAAAGAAGTGGCGGAAGCCATTTGCCTTACGGTCTTTACCGGTGGTGTCGTTTGAGTGAGTCAGGCCAGCCATGAAGATAACGCCAGCATCCTGACACAGAGCCTGCACAGCAACAGCCACACCAGAAGAAGAACCACCTGTGATCATCACAGCGCCATCTTTTTCGATCATAGACTTTGCAGAAGCACGTGCAGCGTCAGACTTGGTCTGGGTGTCACCAGTTACATAAGTAACTTTCTTGCCCAGGATACCATTACCCTTCAGCGCCTTTGATGAGAAGGTGTTCATCATGCCGCCATCGCCTTCACCGTTCAGGTGCTCAACAGCAAGCATGTAAGCGCGCAGCTCGTCCGCACCTTCATCAGCATATGGGCCAGTTTGTGGCACGTTGAAACCAAGAGTTACAGTAGAACCCTTTGGCTCGTTTGTGTAAGCCGCAGCTGGGCTTGAAAAAATCGTTGGCATCGCAAGGCCAGCACCCATATAGGCACCACCTTTAAGCACGCCACGACGGCTTGTATATAATTTGGACATAAATCCTCCCTTAGAATTATAGCCAACCGCATGTTAGAAATTTTTGGCCGGCCATCCCCACTAAACAGAATCTACTAATAAAGAAAAAACTGAATAGTCTGCCTAGTTCACACTGATCCGTCTCAATTGTTCAATACACTATTCACGAACCAGACATAATTTTGTAAATTTTTCCTAGATAGCACCTATTTTATGTGTTAATTTATTTACAAAATAAAACTACATTATTTATTTACTGCCCTGTTTTTCTTTATTTTTTGAGGATTGCAATGCGCTTAATGCTTGGTGAACGCATCCGTACCTATCGTAAACAGTCACAGCTGTCTCAGGCTGCATTGGCGAAGAAGGTCGGCATTTCAGCGGCCTATTTGAACTTAATTGAGCATGATAAACGCAGCGTTGCGGGCAAGCTCCTTAGCGATATAGCCGCTGAATTGGGTATACGCCCAGAACAGCTGTCACGCGGGGTTACGACCGCGATGATTGAACGCCTGCAACAGACAGCAAGGCGCCATGCTGAAATCAACCCAAGCGAACCCGCAGAATTGGCCCAAATTGAACGTTTTGCAACGCTATTTCCAGGCTGGGCGCATATGCTGGACCAACAGATTAAAAATCTAGAATCGCTGGAAAAGCTCAATGAACTGCTGTCTGACCGGATGGCCCATGACCCGGTTCTGGCTGAGAGCCTGCATATTATGCTCTCAAATATCACCGCGATTCGCTCAACCGCTGAACTCTTAACCATGCAAGGGGCTATGGCTGATGACCAGCGGACCAAATTTACACGCAATATCTTTCAAGAAAGCAAACGGCTCTCAAATACAGCAGAAAAGCTATTGATGCATTTTGACAGCAAAGTCAGCCTGTCCAGTCAAGCAGATGAGAGCCGCCTTGACAGATCAGTTGAGATGCCCAGCAAATCAGGTGCCAAAAGATCACATGGTAAGGCACCAAATAGCAAAATATCAGATGGCATGGCACCCAATATAGCGCATGCCCAGCTGGCCCACTTTCCTGTACCAGCCAGCCTGGCAGAGGATCCAACCTTTATAAAAGCCTGCGATGAGATCACCATGCAGATGCTGCATGCCACCTATGCCAGCCACCAATTTAACCCGTTTCGTATCATGGATTTGGCTCAACTGCCGGCCCGCGCTGTGTTTTACCGACTTGCCGCACTTGGCGGGTCAGACGGGCTGCCTCGGTTTGGCTTGCTGGAAATTGACAATGCCGCCGGTGTGCTCTTTCGATATGAGATCGGTCATTTTCGCTTGCCCTCGCGCTCAGGAGCCTGCCCACGCTGGCCTATCTATCGCGCGCTGAGCCTGCCAGACCAGCCTGTGACCATGCAGATGCAACTCAACTCAGGCGAACAGGTGATCGGCTATGCTCTTGCCCAAAGCAGTAAACGCAAGCTGGCACAATTACCGCCGCTCAGCCGCTCTCTCATGCTGTTCCACGAGGTGTCCGGCGAAAAGAAAAACGATAAAATAGCTGAACAACATCATCAGATCCCATCCATAGAAGTTGGCTTTCATTGTTCAGTCTGTGCCCGCTCAAATTGCAGTGACAGGCGTGAAACCTATGCGCTGATTGCCGATTGATATCACCCGCAGGATAGCGCATTTCGGAAAGCTGGATTTTTCCTTTATATTCTGACAGAGTACCTTCAGTACGGGTTGGGGGACATGTATGTATCGTATTTGCATTGTGGAAGATGAGCCAAATATCATCGAGGCACTGCGGTATCTCATGGAAGCAAAAGGATGGCAGGTCGAGGTTGTCTCAGATGGCGGCCTGGCGGTAGAGGCTGTGCGCAACCAGCTTCCCGATTTACTGATCCTTGATTACATGCTGCCCAATATGTCTGGCCTTGCCGTGGCCAAAGAATTGCGCACTCATCCAGACACAGCTGATTTGCCTATCTTGATGCTTTCTGCAAAAGGGCAGACGAAAGACAAACAACAGGCACAAATCGCTGGGATCAATCTGTTTATGACCAAACCCTTTGCCAATAGTGATTTGATAGAACAGGTGTCAGCATTACTTGATTCTCGCTCAACCTAAATCTGCGCCTTGCCAAATCTGCGCCTGGCCAAATCTGCGCCTGGCCAAATCTGCCCATGCTGAGCTGTGCCTTTTTTGAAAGCCTATGAGTAATACATTATCAGCTGCCATTACTTTTTTTGCGATCATCTTACTGATGACCCCGTTGTTGAATGTGGTCATGCTGGCCAATAGTCTTTTGATCTCTGGCGGGCTCCTATTTGGGATATGGATAATCCTTATCATTTTGTCTTATCTGATCAGTCAAAACAGCAACTCTAAATTAGATAAGCCTGAGCCGGACAGGCAAAATGAGAGCCAGCCATGAGCAATTCTAATATTGTTATCCTGGTCTCTATTGTTTATGCCGCAGCGCTTTTCACCGTGGCTTATCTGGCTGATCGCAGTGCACAAACCAGACAAAAACCGCTGCTTTCTTCACCGCTTATTTATACGCTTTCTTTGTCTGTTTACTGCACCGCTTGGACTTTTTATGGCGCGGTGGGTTCTGCTGCGCGCAACGGCTTTGAATTTCTGGCGATTTATTTAGGTCCGACCATTGTCTTTCTGGGCTGGTGGTGGTTTTTGCGGCGGCTGGTTGAGATTGGCCGGACTGAAAAGCTGACCTCAATCGCTGATTTTGTTTCCGCCCGATATGGGAAAAGCGTATCTCTTGGCGCGATTATCACCCTGATTGCGCTGGTTGGGGCAACGCCTTATATCGCGCTTCAACTCCAATCTCTAACCCTCTCCTTTTCTGTTTTCGCTCAACAATCTCAGCTGGAAACCAATAATGCCTGGCAGGATTTAACAGCCTTTATTGTCGCCTTGGGCCTAGCGATTTTCATTTCCATGTTTGGGACACGCAGTCTGAATGCCTCAGAACGCCATGAAGGGGTGGTGACAGCCATCGCCCTTGAAGCCATTGTAAAATTAGTGGCGCTGGTGACAGTCGGTATTGCAGTCATTTTCTGGATATCCACCAGCGAGCGCGATCTGATCAGCCCTGAGCTGGTCTCCAAACTCAACTCACAAACGCTGTTTTCATCGCGTTGGGCAACGCTGATGTTTTTATCTGCCTTTGCGATTTTTACATTGCCACGCATGTTTCAGGTCTTGGTGGTTGAAAACCAGAATGAACGCCAGCTGGCACTCGCTTCCTGGGCCTTTCCTGCTTATTTATTATTGATGTGCCTGTTTGTGATGCCGATTGCCTTGTTCGGGCTGGCTGAACTGGGAGTAGACTCAAATCCGGATTTGTTTGTGCTGACCATACCTCTGTCTCAAGGATATGACGGGCTGGCTATTCTGGCCTTTCTGGGCGGCTTTTCATCTGCAACATCGATGGTGATTGTGGCCGCACTGGCATTGGCAACCATGGTCTCTAACCATTTGGTCCTGCCCTTGCTGTTGGCAGGCGAAGGGCCACGCAAACGCAGCAGCGGTGATTTGCGTGAACTCACCCTTTTGACTCGCCGCCTCACCATTTTCCTGATTCTCAGCCTTGGCTATCTTTATTACCGCTTTACAGGTGGCACTGAGGCACTGGCCTCTATCGGACTGATTTCCTTCTTAGGCGTGAGCCAGATTGTCCCGCCGCTTATCGGCGGCATGATCTGGCGCAGTGCCACTAAAAAAGGCGCTATTTGCGGGGTCCTAACGGGCTTTATCCTCTGGGCCTACACCTCATTTTTACCCAGCTTTGAAGGGTCTTTCATTCTGGATAAAGAAATTTTGCAAGAGGGGCTCTTTGGATTGTGGTTATTGCAACCACAGGCCTTGTTCGGCTCCACTATTGCAGATCCGCTGGTCCATGCTTTCATCTGGTCTCTTGGCGGGAATATAGCCGTTTTTTGTCTGGTCTCGCTGGCTACCCAGCCCAATGATATGGAGAGGCTTCAATCTGCTGTCTTTATGATGAACCCGGTGCGGCGCACCAGGCGCTCACTCTTTGATGTCAGCGCGTCGCCTTTTGAATTGCTGGCTCTCTCCCAGCGCATCCTTGGGCGCGAAGATGGGGCCGCTTTTTTCCGCAAGACAGCAGCCGCACAGGGAATCAGCGATGGCCTGCCAGAGATCACCACTGATTTTCTGGAATCGCTGGAGCGCGAATTTGCATCTGTGGTGGGCGCCGCCACCGCACAGGCTGTGTTAAGCCAATTTGTCGGACGTGGCAGTCTATCTGTATCTGATCTAATCGCGCTTGCTGATGAACAAGCAGCGATACGAGCTTATTCCACTCAGCTTGAGGAAAAATCAAAAGAGCTGAGCGATACGGCCGTGCAATTACGTGCTGCCAATTTCCAGCTGGTTCATCTCGGCCAGCAGCGCGACCAATTCCTCACCTCGGTCAGCCATGAATTGCGCACGCCGATGACATCTATTCGCTCTTTTGCCGAAATTCTGAAATCTGAGCAGTCAGAAAAAACAGGAAAATCTGCCCATTTTGCCAATATCATCCATGAAGAAAGCTTGAGGCTGACAAAATTGCTAGATGAGATTTTGGATATCAGCTTTCTGGAAAGTGGCCAGCCAAAGCTCAATCCAGCAGAAGTATCTTTTTCTGCGCTGTTGGAACGCGCTGTTCAGGCCACCTCAAGCTTGACTGAAGAGCGCGGGGCCAGCCTCCATTTGCCTGATAATGATGCCCACATCATCACCGATCCTGACAGGCTAGTGCAGCCTCTGATAAATTTAATCGTTAATGCGATTAAGCATAATCCAGCTGATGCACCGCAAATCTGGATCGATCTCAAAAGGCTTGATAACGGTGCTGGCTATGCGCTGTGTGTGCAAGATAACGGGCCTGGCATACCGGCCATCAGTCAAATTGACATCTTTCAGAAATTTGCCACCGGCAGTTCAGGCGGGCGCAGTGGCGTTGGACTTGGCCTGCCTATTTCAGCACAAATTATCCGCCTGCTGGGCGGTGACATCCGAGCTGAAAATACCGATAAAGGGGCATGTTTCACCATTACCCTGCCACATAGGCTGCCTGAAAACAGCCCCAAAGACACCCCGCAAGACCTTTAGAAGGACAGAGATGATCAGCGCTGTGGACCAGCTGAGACCAGCGCCTTGCCAGCCGGCATATCGGTGAATTTGGCGAAATTATCGATGAACAGGCCAGCGAGATCCTGCGCGCGTTCCTGCCAGTCATCCTGATTTTCATAGCTGCTGCGCGGGTCAAGAATCGCCGCATCAATACCTGAAATCGCTGTTGGCATTTTCAGATTGAAAAGTGGCAGAGTATGTGTCGGGGCACCGTCCAGCTCTCCGCTCAAAATCGCATCAATAATCGCACGTGTATTCGCCAGTGAAATGCGCGCGCCGTGACCATTCCAGCCAGTATTCACCAGATAGGCGCGTGCACCCGAAGCTGTCATGCGGGCTTTGAGCACTTCTGCATATTGGGTTGGATGCAAGCTGAGGAAAGCCGCCCCGAAACAGGCCGAGAAGGTGGGCGTCGGGCTGGTAATGCCGCGCTCTGTACCGGCGAGCTTGGCGGTGAAACCTGATAGGAAATGATATTGTGCTTGGTCATTATCCAACAGCGATACAGCAGGCAACACGCCAAATGCATCAGCAGTCAGAAATATCACCCGGCTGGCATGGCCTGCTTTTGAGACTGGCTGGACGATATTTTCAATATGATGAATAGGATAGGACACACGGGTATTTTCAGTGCGTGACACATCACTGAAATCCACCTTCCCATTGCTGTCCACTGCTACATTTTCAAGCAAAGCATCACGCCGGATGGCGGCAAATATTTCAGGTTCCTTTGTGGCATCTAAATCAATGGTCTTGGCATAACAGCCACCTTCGAAATTGAACACGCCATCATCATCCCAGCCATGTTCATCATCACCGATTAAGGCGCGTACTGGCGAGGCTGATAAGGTTGTTTTCCCAGTTCCAGAGAGGCCAAAAAACAAGGCCACATCGCCATCTTTGCCTTCATTGGCTGAACAATGCATCGAGGCGATGCCGCGCTGAGGCAGCAAATAATTCATGACAGAGAACAGGCCTTTTTTCATCTCGCCGCCATACCAAGTCCCGCCAATCAGCTGCACGCGCTCGCTCATATTAAAGGCGATGAAAGTCGGCGAGTTAAGCCCCTGCGCCTGCCAATTTGGGTTGCTGGTCTTTGACGCATTAATCACTGTAAAATCAGGCTCAAAATCCTCAAGCTGCGCCGCTGATGGGCGGATAAACATGTTCTTCACAAAATGGGCCTGCCAGGCCACTTCCATGATAAAGCGCACTTTCAGACAGCTATCTTCATTCGCCCCGCAATATCCATCAATCACATAAAGCTTCTTATGTGACAGCTGATCTGCGACCAGCGTTTTCAGATCAGCCCAGACTTCTTCAGAAATCGGCTTATTGTCATTTTTAGCACCATCGCCATTCCACCATAATTTATCGGCGGTGGTCGCATCTTTGACGATGAATTTATCTTTGGGAGAGCGGCCGGTATATTCGCCTGTTAACACATTCACCGCGCCAGTTTGGGTGAGATATGCTTTTTCAAAACCTTCAAGGCTCGGGTCAGTCTCATCTTTAAAGAGCTGATCATAGCTCGGGTTGTAGATGATGTCGGTTGGATTGGTAATACCAAGGGACTCTAAAAACGCGCGCATAGATCAGGCCTTATAAAAAATATCACCTGATGCGCGTAACATATCACTCAGAGCCGGACAAGCTCCAAAAAGGACGCAGTACTGATTGAAGGGTGCGACGAATCAGCCGGCCAGATATGAGGCTATATCGAGCATGCGGTTAGAAAAACCCCACTCATTATCATACCAGCCAAACAGCCTGACCATCCCATCTGGCATCACCTTTGTTTGATCCAGATGCATGGTTACAGAAGCTGGGCAATGGTTGAGATCACTCGAGACAAGCGGCTTGTCTGTCACTGCCATCACCCCTTTAAGATCGCCAGCTGCTGCCTCTATAAACAACGCATTGAGCGTTTCTTCTGATATTGGGTTCTCTGGCATAAACACCAGATCAACCGCTGATACATTTGGCGTTGGTACGCGGATGGCTACCCCATCTAGCTTGCCTGCCAATTCTGGCAAAACAAGGCCAACAGCGCGTGCTGCCCCAGTTGTTGTGGGGATGATATTTTCGGCCGCTGCTCTGGCGCGATACAAATCTTTATGTTCGGCATCTAGTAAACGTTGGTCGCTGGTATAGCTATGGATGGTGGTCATGAAACCTTGTTGAAGGCCGCATCTGTCATGTACCAGCTTGGCCATAGGGGCCAGACAATTGGTGGTGCAGGACGCAGCTGAGATCACTTTATCTTCTGCAGTGATCTGATGATGATTAACCCCATATACAATGATTTTGTCAGCCCCTGCAGATGGGGCAGATACCAGCACTCGTTTCGCCCCTTGCTCAAGATGGATGCTCGCAGCCTCCTTTGTGGTGAAGCGGCCTGTTGATTCCATCACCAGATCAATGTCAGCTTCAGCCCAGTTGAGCTGCTGCGGGTTGCTTTCGCTGAAATAGCGGATAGGCGGCAAATCATTAATATAAATGGCGCTGTCATCATGGCGTATCTCAGCGTTAAGCCGGCCATGCACTGTGTCATATTCCAGCAAAAATGCCGCTTCTTCTATGGATGCCAAATCATTGATGGCTGCGATTTGGATATCTGATTTAGCGCCTTCAATATGTGCGCGCAGAATATTGCGTCCGATACGCCCAAATCCATTAATCGCATAGCGATATCCCATTGTCTTTCCTTTATCCGATTTGCAAAGCTAGGGTGATACCACCTCAGCCGATGCGTTTTTCCGTCTGGCTGTTAAAAAAGTTCAGATGTGTTTTATCTGCGGTGAGACCTATTTCCTGACCCAGTTCAATTTGACTGAGATCAGTGGTCTTTGCGATAAACTCTTTGCCATGTGCTGTCTTGCAATGAACAAGAGCCACCTCACCCAAATTTTCCACCAAATCCGGTGTTGCCATCACCAATGCATTTTTCGCATCTGAAAAACGCATATGTTCAGGGCGGATACCCAGAATATCAGCCTCATTGATCAGCATCTTGGCTGCATGTTTTGTTATATCATCTGCAGAGAAGAAATTCATCTTCGGACTGCCGATAAATTGTGCAACAAACATATTATCTGGCTTTTCATAGAGTTCAATGGGTGTGCCAACCTGTTCAATATGACCATGTCGCAACACCACAATCCGATCTGCGAGTGTCATCGCTTCGACCTGATCATGCGTAACGTAAATCATGGTGGTTCCAAGGCGTTTATGCAAGCGCGCAATCTCGATACGTGTCTGAACACGCAGTGCTGCATCCAAATTTGACAGCGGCTCGTCGAATAAGAATACTTCTGGTTCACGCACAATAGCCCGGCCAATGGCCACACGCTGACGCTGGCCGCCTGACAATGCTTTTGGCGTGCGATCCAACAGGCTGGTAATTTCCAGAATTTCCGCTGCCTCTTTTACGCGCTTGTCGATTTCTGGCTGAGGCATGCGGGCCTGTTTCAGGCCGAACGCCATATTTTTATAGACTGTCATATGCGGATAAAGCGCATAGGTCTGGAACACCATCGCCACACCGCGTTTGGCAGGTGCCACCTCATTGACAACCATATCGCCAATGGAAATGCTGCCGCCTGAAATTTCCTCAAGACCTGCAATCATCCGAAGCAAGGTGGATTTACCGCACCCAGACGGGCCGACAAAGACAATAAACTCGCCATCTTTAATGTCCAGATCGACGCTTTCGATGACCTCGACATCGCCGTAGGATTTGCCAACATGCTGAAGTGTTAAGCCTGCCATTTTTGATCCATTCTTTGAATTGCGGCTACAAGCCCTGGTACGAAATGTTCGAAACGCTCAGGCAGATCGCCCCAGATTTGAGGGTCTGATGCAATTTCGGCCTCTTTGCCTGGCTCGATCATCGAAACCAGCCTGTCCCAATGCGGTTCATGATAGGGGAAACCAACACTGCCATTTTGAAAATGACGGGCGCTGACAATCCACGAGGCCACACAGTCAAATCCAGCCTCTGGCAGAATGCCCTTTTGCAGGCAGGCTTCCAATGTCGGTCTGATATAGATTGCCATTTTGGCATAGCCATCCATACAAATCCGCTCAAGGTGATCTGCAATACCTTGATTTTCGAAACGCCCGGCAATTTTATGCAGATAATCTGATGTGTTAAAGGGGATGTGGTCATCAAGACCTTGCAGCACCTCATGCTGTTCCCATTTATCAAAATGCGCACGCAAGACCGGATCACGCATGGCCTGATCAAAGGTTTGATGGCCTGCCAACGCGCCCAGATAGGCAAGGCCCGAATGCCCGCCATTCAAAATACGTATTTTGGCCTCTTCATAAGGCTCAACATCTGGGACGATCTGAACGCCTACCTGCTCAAAATCTGGCAGTTCAGCAGCGAAATCATCTTCAATCACCCATTGAGAGAAATCTTCGGCATGCACCGGCGCACACGCATATTCCGGAAAAGAAGCTGTGATTTCAGCCTCTAGCTCGGCAGTTGTACGCGGGGTAATTCGGTCAACCATTGAACAAGGGAAGGATACGTTTTTGCGCACCCAATCGGCCAGCTGATGATTTTGCTGCGCTTCAATATAAGCCAAGAGCGCCTGTTCTAAAATTTGGCCGTTGCTGCGGATATTATCACAGCAGAAAATTGTCATTGGCTTGTTCAAATCATTTGCCCGGCGTGCCAGTGCCCCAGCCAGAAAGGCATAAATAGTCTGGGCTGGATGACCAGCCAGACCAGCGGCAACTGGCTCTGCTGTTAAATCAAGCTGCCAATTTGGATCAAAATAATACCCGCTCTCTGTCACCGTGATGCTGGCCATATGCACAGAAGGCAAACAGAACAGATCATAGGCCTTTTCGCGCGCGCTGGCTGCATCCACAAAATGAATATGTGAGCGGACCAGACGGTGAGACACACTGCTATCAGGAGCAATCGATTTTACAACATAGCCCTCATCTGCTTGCGCCAGCTTGGCAAAAGCCTCTGATTCACTTTCCCGCAAATTGACCGCGGCAATGCCCCAGCGCAAATCGCCAGATACTTGCATATAATCATCAAGATACAAAGCCTGGTGCGCACGATGGAACGCACCATAGCCAATATGTACACAGCCGATAGCGCAGTCACTGCGCGCATAGTCGGTTTTGTAAAGTGAATCGTTACTCATCATGCACCGGTCTTAATTACTCAACTCAGAACGGGTGAAATCCCGATAGGCTGAAGGGGTTGTATTTTTAATGCGCAGGAAATGTCTGTTGAAATTTGCCAGGTTTTTAAACCCAACCTCATGACAAATTGTGGCGATTTTCTCGTCAGTTGTCTGAAGCAGCGAGCAGGCCTGACTGATCCGCACACGGGTCACAAATTCGGTAAAGCGGCTGCCTGTCAGTTTCTGAAAATTACGGGCAAAGGCTGTGACGCTCATATGCGACATTTCAGCTGCACTACTAAGGCTGATATCCTCAGCAAAATTGGTGATGATATGGTCAACAGTGCGGGCAACACTAGATTGATTTTCCGTGATTTTAGCCTCGCTGATATTGGCAACAGAGAGCTTTTTTTGATGCGGGTGCCGGTTAACCATCAACATGAAATTCAAAAATTTCAAAATCCGATCAGCCCCTGTTGCATCTCTGATCTCAGCAAAAGACTGAACTGCCTGCGCTTTATCAAAATTCAGAAATTCGATGCCACCAGCAGCCCGCTGGAGCAAACCTTCTAACTCTCTGAAATCGGGAAAGACATCGCGTAAGCTCATAATGCTCTTCACATTAAATTGAACGAGCATATCACGCAGTGGGATTGTATTTGGATGACCAAATTCGTCGCTTACCCAATTATGCGGCAAATGCGGGCCAATCAAAAACAATGCCCCTGGGCCAAACTCACCGATATAATCCCCGACGAAAGCCTTACCATGCGTGTCAACGATGAGATGCAGTTCCATCACTTCGTGATTATGCCAGCGGCAAAGGTCAGTTGGCCAACCATGTTCCAGATAGCGGATGGAATCATCTGCGCCATCTACAAATTCAAATTCAGGTGTCAAGACAGACATCTACACCCTCCTTGAATTGCATATGTACAGACCGATAACATCACCTTATCCCCTTATTTAACCGCACCAAAGGTGAGGCCGCGCACCAGCTGCTTCTGACAGAACCAACCCAGCACAACGATAGGACCAACAGCCGCGGTTGAGACAGCAGAAAGGCGGCCGAAAAACAGCCCTTCTGGCGCCCTATTACCTTCGATCAATTTTGAAAGTGTCGCTGCCTCTGTCGTGGTCAAACGCACTGTCCAATAGGCTTCGTTCCAGCAAAAAATGAAACAGAGCAGCGCGGTAGAGGCCAGCCCGCCCCACGCCAAAGGCAGCACAATATCCTTAATCTCGCCCCAGATGCTCACCCCATCCATTTTACCAGCTTCGATGATTTCTTTTGGAACTTCTTTGAAATAGGTAAAGAGCATCCAGATCACGATCGGCAGATTAATCAGGCTCAACACTAGGATAATCAGAAAATGTGTATCAAAAATATCAAGGTAATTTTTGGTCAGAAAGGTCATCGGATAGAGCACAGCTGCGGCTGGCAACATCTTAGTCGACAACATCCACATTAGGATATCTTTTGTATGGCGGCTGGGATCAAACGCCATCGCATAAGCTGCAGGGACACCTACAAAAAGTGTGAAAATTGTCGCAAAGACAGAGGTGATGACTGAGTTAATGGCAAACCGCCAGTAATCATAATTTTCAGTCATATTCGTGTAATTTTCCAAGGTCGGCGAAAAGACCCATAAAAATTCCGGTTTCACTGCATCTGCATCTGTCTTAAAGCTGGTCAAGACCATCCAGAAAATCGGAAAGAAGAAAATAATCGCCACTGTCCAAGCAAGGACAGGCCAGAAGATAGCGCCAAATTTTGTGGTTTGATTTACCGCAGCCATAATCTCGCCTCCCTTAATCCATCAGACTCTTGCCAATCATCCGCAACAAGAAGATGGCAACAATATTAGCCAATATGACAGCTAGGATACCTGTGGCGCTGGCAGCGCCAATGTTGTTTGACGCAAACTCACCGATTAGATAAGGCAGGTTTTTATTACCATTCCCGCGGCTGACAATCTCAATTTCAGCATAAAGTGACAGATGGAAAATCGCTTGTATCATCACCACAATCGCAATCGGACGTGCCAGATGCGGAATCGTCAGATTGATAAATTGCGACCAGGCACTTGCGCCATCCAAAATGGCCGCTTCTTTTTGCTGCTGGTCTTCTGACTGCAATGAGGTCATAAAAATCAATACAGCAAAGGGTGTCCATTGCCAGGCCACCATAATGATAACCGCATAGGCTGATGTCTGAGTCGCCCTGAAAGATATCGGCTCAATTTCAGGCCAGAGCGCAAAGAATGACCCCAGAACGGGGAAATCCTGAAGGCCTGCAACCATGCTGTTCAGCCCTGCAACAGCAATGCCATTCAGACCCAAAACAGGATCCAAAATCATATTGATCCACAAAACCGCATTCACAGCCGGCATGACAAAGAAAGGCGAAATCAATAGAACCCTGACAATGCCGCGCCCAGGAAAAGAACGGTTGATCAACACCGCAATGGCAAGGCCAAGAATAACGGTGACAACAATCACACTGCTGACAATCAACAAGCTGTTCTGTACCGCAAACCAGAAATCCTTTGCCTTATAGAGCACATATTCATAATTGCCCCATCCGCGCCAGTTCTCGATATTGGGCGTGGTCCATTCCGGGCGCCGCAAATTATTCAGCACATAGCGAATGAAAGAGAAGAACAGCGTCATGCTGAGCGGCACCAACATCCAAGCCAAGAGCAGCAGCACAGCAGGCGTCTGTAATAATCGAGGCAATGTGCGGTTAGACATGACCGGTGGGCTCCGAAAGGTAAAAATGTTTTAAAGAAATATTTTAAAAAAAGACCACACGCCGAGTTGAAAGGATTTTCTGATTTGAAAATGCCACCCGGCGTGTGAGTGTCCGACGCGAAGGGGTCTAATAAATATTTATTAGACCGCCTTTACGCTGGGAGTGATTAATAGCCTGCTTCAGACATGATGGCTTCAGCAGCAGCCTGTGAAGCAGCCAGAGCGTCAGCTACTGACTTTGAACCTGACAGAGCAGCAGCCATTTCTTGAGCAACAGCTGAACCTACTTCTGGGAATTCAGGGATAGCAGCGAACTGAACACCAACATATGGCTTCAGATCTGTTGCTTCTGGTGCAGCTGATTCGATCGCAGCCATTTCAGCAGCGGCGAACTTAGCAACAGCCTTGAACTCTGGGTAGGCGTAAGTTGATGAACGTGTACCAGTTGGTACTGAACCCCAACCAAACTCTGGGTGGTTAGCCACAGCCTTGATGTAGTCCTTAGAAGTTGCCCATTCGATGAACTTCTTTGATTCTTCAGCATTTGGTGAACCAGCTGGTACAGCCATTGCCCAAGCCCACAGCCAGTTTGCACCAACAGGGTTACCTGCATTTGGTGACTGAGCGTAAGCGACACCGTCAACAGACAGGAATGAAGCTGCGATAGTGGCGTCAATCCACATGCCGCACTTGCCTTCGTTATACAGCGCCAGAATTTCGTTGAATGAGTTACCTTCTGAACCTGGAGGGCCATAGTTACCCAGCAGATCTACGTAGAAGTTGATGGCATCATGCCATTGTGGCGAATCGATGGTTGGCTTCATGTCCTTATCGAACCATGCACCACCAAATGAGTTCACAACAGTCGTGATAAACGCCATGTTGTCACCCCAGCCTGGCTTACCACGCAGACATGCGCCATATACACCAGCATCTGGGTTGTGGATAGCAGCGGCAGCTGCCTTAATGTTTGACCATGAGTCATTGTTGCGCACAACAACACCGGCTGCATCGGTCAGATCCTTGCGGTACATAACCATTGATGATTCGCCGTAGAATGGCGCAGCATAGAGTGTGCCATTATGTGACAGACCATTGCGAATAGCTGGCAGCATGTCATCCATGTCATATGACGCACCAAAGTTCAGTGGCTCAATCCAGCCAGCAGCGCCCCAAATTGGTGCTTCCTGCATACCGATATTGATGATGTCATACTGACCACCACCGGTCGCTGTGTCAGATGTTACCTGCTCACGCAGTACACCTTCTTCCAGTGATACCCAGTTCAGCTTGACGCCAGTTTCAGCAGTATAGGCTTCAGCCACCTTCTGCATGTTGATCATGTGACCGTTATTCACAATCGCGATTGTGAGTTCGGTTGCGCTTGCAACTCCGCTGAAGCCAACAGCAGCAGCCATCGCAAGAGCGGACATACGTAATGTTTTCATCGTATCCTCCCTTTGAAAACAACGGAAAGGCTTTCCGTAGTCCTCTAACCTTTCAACGAAAGCGCGGGCTTCTCTAGTACAATGTCGCCTTGGAATAATACTAAATCCACACAGTAAATTAGCAAAATGGTAATTTTCTACATATTTAGTATTAGAAACGAGCAGAATGACTAGATATGGACTAAAAGGCGGTACAAGCCCTATTTTCCATAATGCGGAAGGCTTATCTGGCTCTAGGCCATGCCAACTTGTATTTGTTTTTCGCGCCGGTCATCTGGGCGCGTATCGATCATCGCCAGTAATTCAGCCCTCAGATCACCATAGGCCGGATTATCAAATTGGTTCACCAACTCATGCGGATCCGCTGACAAGACATAGAGCTCGCCTGTCATCGTCAGCCTGTCGATGGTCAGCTTTGCGGTTTTGGTGCGCACCGTCTGGAGCGAGAGCGCGACCCCAGCACGTGTTGGCAAGAGCTCCCACTCATTAAGTGCAAAGGCGCGCGCCGCGCCCTCTTCAACCACTGGCCGCAAAGACTGCCCATGCTGGGTCAGCTGTGGGGTTGCATTGGCATAATCCATAAAGGTCGCCGGCAAATCGAGGGTTGAGACAGGCTCATCACAAATCACATCAGCTGGGATCCCAGGCCCGCGCATAATAAGCGGGACACGCAGCAGCCCCTCATAATGCATAGGCCCTTTTAAAACCAGCCCATGATCGCCAAGCCAATCACCATGATCAGAGCTGTAGATAACGATGGTGTTATCGGCCAGCCCCTGATCGTCAAGTGCTTCCATAATCCGGCCCACCTGATGATCAATCAGCGCAATCTGGCCATAAGTATTGGCAATGATTTCACGCAGCTGCTCATCACTCTGTTCTGAAATGCGGCTATAGGCTTTGCGTGTTTCGGCATTTTTCTTACTGCCTGTCGGCTCTGCGGTCAGCACCTGTTCATGCCACCATGGCCGGCCTTCAAAGCTGCGGGTGCGATGTTCTGGCAAATCAACCTCAGCTGGGTCGTGCAGATGCGACCAAGGCTCTGGCGCATCAAAGGGGTGGTGCGGATCTGGAAAGCTCACCCAGGCACAAAAAGGCGTATCGCCGCGCCCTTCTTCACTCAGCCAAGAAATTGTTCTGTCAGCTGTCCAGGTTGAATTATGCAAGGCCACTGGCAGTTTTGAATGCCAGGTCTGGGCTGCGCCTTTGGTATCTTTGGCATTTTCCTGATAGAGCCTGTTTAACGCGGCCCCGCGGCCATTTTTATGATACCAGCGTTCATAATGCTGACCATGAGGCGGTTTTTCTGGCAGGAACCAATTATGGCCGACCAACATCAACTCTATATGGTCAAACCCCATATAAGGGCCATTCCAATCTTCGGGATATTGCGCCGAGCTTTTCAGACATTCAGGTGTGCCTGTGCCTTCTTCAGCAAAAGTGTGAAAGGTGGAGAAATGCGCCTTACCGAAAAAGGCAGTGTCATAACCAGACTGAGAGAGGGTGCCTGCAAAACCTGCCTTACCAATCTCAGGATCAAGGTCAATCCCATTATCATGGACACCATGTGTGCGCGGTAATTGCCCTGTCAGGATAGAGGCTCTGGCAGGCTGGCAAATCACACAAGGTGTAATCGCCCCATGAAAGCGGGTGCCTTCACGTGCCAGCTGGTCCAGATGCGGTGTTTTAATCTTCCGCCCTTCAATGCCAAGACAATCTGCACGTTGCTGATCAGCGGTGATAAATAAGATATTCGGACGAGTCATGATTGGCGCCTCTTTCTGGCAAAAACAACAATAATGGCCAAGGCCGCGACCATAAAGGCAATGGCCGTCGGGCTAGAAAACAGAAAATACGGGTCAGCCCCGGTAGAGGCAAAGGCCTGACGGGCAGTGCGCTCTAAAATGCCGCCCAAGATATAGGCAATCACAAAAGGCAGAATAGGGATATGGGTCAGCCGCATGAACAAGCCAAACAAACCAAAGCCAAGCAGACAGAAAATCGCATAAAAAGAGGTTTCTTGGGCATAGACTGAGGTGATGGTCACCAGCAAGACCGTTGGCATCAAAATCTGTTTGGGCACGCGGGCCATAATCGACATAAATTGCATGATATGCCCACCCACCAGCCAGTTGGTGATATTGGCTAAAATCATCAACGTGAAGAGCCCGAAAGCCATAACCATTTCTGAATTCACCCCTTCATTCGGCAGCCGGAATACAGACGGCCCAGGATTGAGCCCATCGACCGTTTCCATCGCGAGAATCAGGAAAATAGCAGCTGCATTACCTGGAATGCCCAGAGATAAGACCGGTATCAGATTGGCCCCGGAGACCGCAGAATTCGCAGCTTCTGTTGAGGCCACGCCTTCAACTGCGCCTTCACCAAAGGCCGGATCCTGTTGAGATGCCTTGGCCTGATGGCGGCGTTTGCCATTGGTGTAGCCAAGCGTGGCGGCAAGCGTTGAGCCGATGCCTGGCAAAGCGCCAATCGCGGTACCGATAAAGGCAGAAGGCAGGATATAAGGCAGCAATTGAACGCGATCGCGCAAGGTCAGCTTGCCAGCTACTTTCAGGACAATCTGAGTGATCTGGCCGTGTGTTTTGCTCTGCTGGCGAGCTTCTATCATCGCAAATAAAATCTCGCCGATAATCAGGCTGCCCAGCACGACAGCGGCTATCGGAAAACCACCACCAATCGCATCTACGCCCATTGACAGGCGCGGATAGAAATCCTCGCCACTGCCTATAAAGGCAACAAACAGACCAAGCGCAATTGCGATCAGTCCCTTTGAGATGGATTTGCCCATCACCGCCGCGATAAAGGTCAGCGATAAAATGATAAGCGCGCTTTTTTCTGGTAAATCGAGATAGGCTTCGACAAAAACCGCCAGAAAGGGGGCACAGATAATCAGCACAATATCTGAAATAGTATCACCAGAAACAGATGCAAAATGCGCAGCTTTCAGCGCCTTTTTTGCCTCTCCCTTTTTGGTCATAGGATAGCCATCATAGGTGGTCATCAGCGCATCTGGCGTGCCAGGCGTATTGAATAAAATAGCCGGCACCGCCCCGCCCAATGTCGCGCCTTTCATGATCCCCAGCAAAAAGCCCAAAATCGGCAAGAGTGCGGTGGCTTCATAGCCGAAAATAGATATCAAAATAGGCAGCGCAATCGCCATAGCCATGGGCCCGGCCAGCCCAGGTGTCGCACCAATAAAAATGCCGAAAAACAGACCGCCGATCACCATCAATAAATTAAGCGGCAGACCAAAATAGGCTGGCCCTGCGAACACCGCCTGAACACCGAGTAAAACATGTTCAAGAAACCCCATCACACATCTCCATTTGGCGGCAGGAGAATATCTTCAAAAGGCAAATCGAAGAAGAGCGCAATCGCCAGTGCAATCGCGAAAAAAAGAAGGGCCCGCCGGCGGGTCAGACCTGAATCCATAAAATGGCTGAGTGCACAAAGTAAAATTGTGCCACCAGCGATGAAGCCGACATATTTCAGCGGCCAGAGATTGCGCAATGGCCGATAGCTGAGTTCAGCCTCAGTAAAGATATCTGCCAGCGCGACCGTAAAAGGCCCCGCATAACGCATCGCCAATAAGGACAAGGCAAAGACAAAGATGTAAAAAGCAAATATCGCTAGCCATGTTAACGGCGTTTCTATCGGCTTGCCGACCCGCCCTTCACGCATCAGGAACAAAGCCGATAGCCCCAGCAGGATCATGGCTGCAACCGGACCAAGCGAATCACCGATGATATTGCGGCGGCGCACACGCTCAATCAAACCTGTATCAATATCCAGCGGGATCCAGATAAAGAGCGTCGCGAGCGCAAAGGCTGCCAACACCCCGCCAAGAATGATATCGGATTTTAACAATGAAAATTTAGTCATAAAAAATAGCCTGTCACCAGCATGCTGGTGACAGACATCGTATCTGAGATATATTATTGGGCTGCTTTGATCAGCTCGCCAGCTGCAGCGACATCAGAGGCCAGCAACGCTTCAAGCTCAGCACCATTGATTGTAGCCGCACCGCCAAAGGCTTTTTTGATGATACCACCTGCTTTTGTGCTCTCATCGGTCACAATCTCGATGATGGCATTGGTGAGGGCGGCGCGTGCTGCCGGATCCAGATTGGCCGGAGCCGCAAAGAGGAAATAGCCATCTGCACCGAATGGCACACCGCGATCACCGATCAGCGGCGCATCTGGTGTCTGAGCCAGCGGTACGGTGAGCGCAGAAGCAAGGTTCACCAAATCACCTGCGGCGACACCTTTGGCCTGAATACCGGCCATAAAGCCCAAATCCATATCGCCCGCATTCACGCCATTCATCACGGCCTTGCCGCCTTTGACTTCAACAATGTTGAAATCTACGCCATTGGCATCACCCAAAAGGAACGCGATATCTGACAATTTCGGTGACATGGTCCCGAAGCGGATGGTCTCGCCCGCTTTGCCAGCTGCCAACACATCATCAATGGTCTTCCAGCCTTTAGATGATTTCGACACGATCCCCATCTGGAAACCAGCCGCTGTGGTGAGCGGGGTTACATCAGCAAGGCTGACACCTGCACCTGGATTAGCCACCATATTATAGCCATAGGTTTCGGTAACAGCCATACCGATTGTGGTGCCGTCATTTGGCTCGGACTTCATGGCTGCTGCCAATTTCAGACCGCCACCGCCGGTGACCTGCTGAGGCTGTACTTCCCAGCCATGGCGCTTTTGCAATTCATCACCAACTGCACGTGCAATGGTATCAGCACCGCCGCCAGCCGCAAAAGCAATCATCAGCTTAATCGGGCCATTTGGCTTCCATTCAGCCATCGCACCTGTCGCTGTGCCTAAAATCGTCGCTGCGGCAACCGCAGTTGTCAGTAGAAATTTTTTCATGAGTTCCTCCAAAAATCCTCTGATGATCATAGAAAGGAGGTTTCAAGACTGAGTCAACCAAAATAGTTGACCGCACAACCTTTTCGCTTTTAAACTTTGTTTCATTTGTCTCCATTTCTGCCTGTCGCAGAAATAAAGGTGGGTTTTTATCGAAGATGGACAGTCTGCTCTATGATCTCAACCAGCATCTGACCTATCGCATTGCCCGGCTACAGGCCAAGCTGAATGCACAAGCAACAGATCTGGTCAGACGCCATGGTGATATCTCGCTCAGCCAATGGCGGATTCTGGCCGTGCTCTCAGACCCTAATGTTGAAACACAACAAGATGTCCTTCAGGCTATGGGGTTGGATAAGGGCCAAATCAGCCGCGTTTTAAAGCAGCTGCAGGAAAAAGACCTGATCTCGCTGGCCTTATCTGAAACTGATTTGAGGCGGCGCCATATCGCGCTGAGCCATAAAGGCCAGGATTTGGTGGACAGGCTCTTTCCGATTATGAAGCAAAGACAGGCCTATCTGCAATCAGAGCTCAGCCGTGATGAGATCAGCATCTTATTCCAGCTGCTCAGCAAGCTGGAGCAAAAAACAGGCCCACTCAATTTCACAGATACAGACCAAAAAGCCGAATAAACCATGTCTAAAAATCTCATTGTTATCCTCTCAGATGAACATCAGGCATCAGCACTGGGTTGTGCTGGTCACAGCTTTGTTCAAACCCCGCATCTGGATAAGTTGGCTGGTCGCGGGATGCGTTTTGAAAATGCCTATACCCCCTCGCCTATTTGCGTGCCAGCCAGAGCTGCCTTTGCCAGCGGGCAATATGTGCATCAGACCAGCCATTGGGATAATGCCACCCCCTATATCGGCACGCCAACTGGCTGGGGCCATCAATTACAGGCAGCCGGCACGCCTGTTCAATCAATTGGCAAGCTGCATTATCGGTTTAAAGAAGATGATAGCGGTTTTGATGAGATGCATCTGCCGATGATGGTCAAAGACGGGGTCGGTATGATTTGGGCTTCTATCCGCCATGAAAATGAACGCTTGCTGGGCTCAACACGGATGCTAGGCGATTATATCGGGCCTGGTGACAGCGCCTATACAAATTATGATAAGGCGGTGACAGAACGCACGCTTAAATGGCTGGACGAACATCAATCAGAAGAAAAAGGCTGGTGCCTCTATGTCGGGCTGGTTGCACCTCATTTTCCGCTCGTCGTCCCGCAGGCATTTTATGATCTCTATAAAGACCGTGATTTTAGCGCGGTGAAAGCCCATCCAAAAGACGGGGTCGCGCGCCATCCCTGGGTTGAGCTGCAAAATCAGATGATGGATAGCGATGCACAATTCAAAGATGACGCTGAGCGCCATGCAGCCCATGTGGCCTATTTTGGCCTAATCAGCTGGCTTGATCATAATATTGGTCAAATAATGGACAAGCTGGATGAAACAGGCTTGAGCGCTGACACAACCGTGATTTACAGCTCAGATCACGGCGATAATGTGGGCGCGCGCGGTCTCTGGGGCAAATCAAATTGTTATGAAGAATCAGCGGCTGTGCCAATGATTATGGCAGGTCCCGATATTCCGGCTGGCACCTGTCAGACACCTGTCTCTTTGTTAGATATTTCAGCCACTATCCCTGCCTTTTTTGGTCTTGCACCAAAGACCGAGATGGTCGGGCGCGATTTGCGCGTGATTTGCACAGAACAGACAGATGAGCACAGAGTGGTCTTTAGTGAATATCACGCCGCAGGGGCGGTAAGCGGTGCCTTTATGATCCGCAAAGGTGCCTTTAAGCTGATATATTATGTAGGGTTTGAGCCTGAATTATTCGATTTGGCAGCTGATCCAGACGAGCTGGTTAATCTGGCAGATAATCCGGCCTATGCTGAAAAATTGGCTGAGATGAAAACCACGCTTTACGCCATCTGCAACCCAGAAGAGGTAGACAGCCAAGCGCACCGCGAGCAAGCAGAAATGGTAAACACCCTTGGCGGGTTAGAAGCAGTGCGTGATATGGGACCAAAGGCTGCCACACCGCCACCTGTCTCTTAATTTTCTGCCAGCCAGTCAACAACCCAAGCGAGGAGCAGCCCTTATGAAGATCACTTGCCTTGGCACAGGTTCGCCTGAATCACATGCCCGACGCGCCTCTTCTGGTTATCTGGTTGAAATCGGCACAGACAAAATCTTGCTGGATTGTGGCGGCGGGGTGGTCAGCCGGCTGATAGAGGCCGGCTATCGGCCCTCTGATATCACCCACTTGTTTTTCACCCATCTGCATAGCGATCATATGATGGATTATGCCAGGCTGGTGCATGCTGCCTGGGATGAAGGGAAAATAGATATGGCGGTCTGGGGGCCTGCGCCCATCGCAGAAATCACAGACAAACTATTTGGCACACAAGGCGTCTTTGCCACGGATTTGCGTGCCCGCACTGAGTTACAAGGCTCGCTCGATGTCTGGACAGCGCGTGGCGGCAGCCTGCCGCGTCCCTGGCCTCACCCGCAGATTATTGAAATTGAAAGCGGGTTTTCTTTTGCCGGCAATGGCTGGAGATTATCAACCGCTCCTGCCTTGCATGCCCAGCCTTTGCTTGAATCGCTCGCTTTTCGGATTGATACAGACTCAGATTTGGGTGGCAAAAGCTTTGTCTATTCAGGTGATGCCGCCTTGAGCGGGGAGATGAGCCAATTATGCCAAAACGCCGATTTACTGATTCACTGGTGTTATCGGCTGGCCCAGGAAACTCAATTTGCCTTTATCACCGAGATGTCGCCTTGTGCTGGCGAGATTGCAGAGATGGCACAAAAAGCAGCTGTGAAACATTTGCTGCTCTCACATATCCGCAAACATATGGATGAGGGCCAACATCACGCAGATATGCTGGCAGAAGCAAAAGCGCAATTTTCAGGCCAGCTTGCGATTGCAGAAGATTTGCAACAGATCACACTCTGAGCGTTAAAGCGTGCCAGCAGTGTGAGCAGCAGCGCTTAGCGGCGTGCCTTCTACTGTAATCCGATGCATGAAGCGACGATGGCCATGATAGTCATTAATCGCCTTATGCCAGGTCGCCCGATTATCCCAAATGGTCATATCACCTGTATGCCAGCGCACGCGGCACTGAAATTCAGGCTGTTTGCAATGCGCATATAGCATCTCCAAAACAGCATCTGATTCTGCTTTTGTCAGCCCGTCAATATGAGTCGTAAAGCCAGGATTGATATAAAGCCCTTTTCGGCCGCTCAAGGGATGGGTGATCACAACAGGGTGATGGGCGTCTTGGACCGCCAATGCCGCATTGCCAAGCCGGCCAGATTGCGCTGCTTCAGAACCAGTCGTGGATTGACCGAACGCATGGCGCGACGAATGCACGCCATGAAGGCCTGATAAAAAAGTTTTCATCGGCCCTGAGAGCGCGTCATAAGCTGCCGCCATTGACACAAAAAGCGTGTCACCACCCACAGCTGGTACCTCTATTGCATGCAATAAAGAGCCCATAGCCGGGATATCATCATAGGAATGATCGGTATGCCAGCTCTCGCCCACAGCTTCTTTTTGATCAGGTTCTTTTGACACAGTGGCTATCTCTGGATAGCCCTCTGCTGGTTTGAAAAACCGGTTAATATTAATAGGACCAAACTGGCGGGCAAAGGCAATGTGATCATCCGGGCTGATTTGCTGATCTCTGATCACAATCACACTATGGCAGACAAAAGCCTCAAAAATAGCCTGAAAATCGGCAGCGTTCCTGACATCCGCGCCCAGAATTTCAGCACCAAGGCCAGCGGTTAGCGGTCTGATCTCCACTTTTTATCTCCTAAAATATCCGCATAGAAAAATCATCTTTAAAACTCTATGAGCTGCAGGCCTCCTGTCAACTCAATGCATCCTCTTTATGCCTTGTCCGTCAGGCCAAGTGAGACAAAGATGAAATTACCGCGTAAAAAAATAAAGTAGCGCCATCAAGGAGGGAGGAAATCATGACCCCATTTCTTCAGCAATTAGTGGAACGTGGCTGTATCACCGCAGCGCCTGATACCAGTTTGCAAAATATCGCAGAGACCATGACAAAAAAACGCATCGGCACTGTTGTGATATGCGCAGATGACGCTGTTGTTGGCATTGTATCAGAACGAGATATCATCCGAACCATCGCTGCCAAAGGCTCAATTACCAGCCTGAGCGCACAAGATATCATGACCAGAGATGTGTTTGTGATTGATCCAAATGTTAACTCGACCACCATCATGGATTTGATGAGTGAGCGCAAAATCCGCCATATCCCCATCGTTGAGCATGGCCGGCTGCACGGTATTGTCTCTATCACAGATGTGGTGCGCCGATTATCCGAGAAAACCAGAGACGAGGCAGAACAGATGCGCGCCTTTATTAATGCGTAAAGATAAGGACCTGAAAATTTGGACCTGAAAATTTGGACCTGAAAATCCGGTCTGAACATCTAGTCTGAGCCAGCAGACTTGGCTTAGGGCCAGAATTATGCCTTAACTCGTCTAGACAGAGCAGAATTTGCTCAACCAAAACAACATGTCTGGGCATCATTCGGGGGAAGGCGGCGTCATGACAGCTTCACAGATAGATATTCTGAAAACAGCTTTAGACTGGGCAAAGGCAGAGATGTTTTCATCTGCTTTTTTCGCTTTTTTTGGCCTTGCTTTTTGGCTGGCGAGTTATTGTTTCTGGCAGTTTGGTAAAACCGACACAGCCAAAGCTTATATCATCCCGCTCATCGTGGTCGGCACGCTTCTTGTTATTCTGGGCGTTGGGCTTGTCATATCGAACCAATGGCGGCTGAGCGGCTTTCCAGCTGCGTTTCAGGCTGATGCCAGCCAATTTATAGCCTCAGAACTGACACGGGCCGAAAAAACGATTAATGGCTATCAAAATGCGATTTATAAGGTCCTGCCGGCAATCATTATCCTTTGCGGCTTGCTGCTGTTGTTTTTGAAATCACCTATCTGGCAGGCCAGCCTGATTGCTGTCACGGCGATGATGGCCATTATTTTGTTTGTTGATACCAACGCGACGGCGCGGCTTGAGATTTATCAGGCAAAACTTATTGAAGCAGAGCAGGCGCGCGCCGCCGAAGAATGACGGTTTCTTAAAAAATGGCACCAGAAAAAAATAGCGCCAGATGGTGTCTTTAAATTGGGGATAACAGCTTAAATTCACATCATATTATGTAAGGATTATTTTCTAAAAATTTAAGAAATATTGAGTTTTATTAAACATAACTTTCTTATAATCTGTAGCTCTGCATAGATAGGTGAATGGTCGATGACTACAGATACGCTGATTGCCAAGATTGAACGCGGATCAAATGGGCAGACAGAAACCGCCCTTTTTGAAGTCCCTGCCTATGAAAACCAGACTGTTCTAGATGTTGTTTCCTGGGTACAGCAGCATAAAGATCCCACACTCACCTATCGCTTTGCCTGCAGGGTTGGCATGTGTGGCAGCTGTGCAATGATGGTGAATGGTGTGCCGCGCTGGACCTGTCGCACCCATATCTCAAAAGTATTGAAAGAAAATGAGGTCACAATTGGGCCCTTGCGCAATCTGCCTGTGATCAAAGATTTGGCTGTCGATATGGATGGTTTCTTTGACAAATGGATTGAAGCAGAAGGAGTCCATCACGCCAGCTCAACACGTGATGATGACATCACCGCTGTTGATGAAACCAGCCCTGAGCGGCATCAGGCCAATGCGGGTATTGAATGTATCAATTGTTCTGTTTGCTATGCGGCCTGTGATACGGTGGCCAATAATCCAGACTTTCTGGGGCCTGCTGCTTTGCAAAGAGCTTGGACATTACTCAATGATGCCAAAGATAGCGGGCGAGCTGCTATTTTAGAGGCTGTTTCTGGCCGAGGCGGATGTCATAATTGTCATTCCATTGGCTCATGCAGCACCTATTGCCCGAATGAGCTGAATCCGATGTCTGCGATTGCGAGTTTAAAAAGAGAGACAGCAAAAAATATGCTGCGGCGAGGCAAATAATGCTAACCCTCCGTCTTTATATGCTGCAACGTCTTACGGCTCTTTTGATGGCCCCGCTGGTTTTAGGGCATCTGGTTTTAATGATTTATGCCATTCAAGATGGGTTGAGCGCTGAAGAAATTTTGGGGCGCACACAAGGCTCATTTGCGTGGTTTGCTTTTTATGGGCTATTTGTGATTGCTGTGGCGATACATGGGGCAATTGGATTGCGTGTTGTGCTGCATGAATGGGCCCGCATAAAGGGCAAAGCACTTGACATCATTATGTATGGATCCGGGCTTGGCTTATGCTGGCTTGGGGCACGCGCTGTCTGGGCGGTGACATTCGCATGAGACAAGTCAGCCAAATCACATCACGTGCACACCCTTTATGGCTTGCCCATATATTGCATCGTCTCTCTGGCGTTGGCTTAGCTGTCTTTTTGCCCTTCCATTTCCTTGTTTTGGCGCTGGCTATGACAGACCCAGACGCATTGAATTGGTTTCTTGAAGGGACTGAAGTGCCACTGGTCAAAGTCGCTGAATTTGGGCTTGTCTTTTTGCTGGCGATACACATGTTTGGCGGGCTGAGGCTGATGGCATTGGAATGGCTGCCCTGGCGGCCTGCCCAAAAGACGCTGGCTGCGGCTTGTGTTGCTGTTTCCTTTGGTATCGCTTGTTTATTTTTCATGAAGGCTATCTGATATGCGCATTGCTGATATCGAAAGACATGATACAGATATTCTGATTCTTGGCACCGGCGGCGCAGGCTTGTTCGCGGCCTTGCATGCCAGACAAAAGGCACCTGAAAATACCAAGATCACCATCGCCGTAAAAGGGCTGATCGGCAAATGTGGCTGCACCCGCATGGTCCAAGGTGGCTATAATGTAGCGCTTGGCGGCGGCGATACCGTCGAGCGCCATTTTATGGACACGATCCATGGCGGCAAATGGCTGCCCAATCAGGATATGGCCTGGCGGCTATGCGAGCAGGCGGTGGTGCGTATCCGCGAGCTTGAAAATGAAGTGGGCTGCTTTTTTGACCGCAATGAGGATGGCACGCTCCACCAGAAAGCCTTTGCAGGCCAGACAGCTGATCGCACTGTGCATAAAGGGGATTTGACAGGCATTGAAATCATCAACAGGCTGATGGAAAAAGTGCTGGCAAGTGGTGTTGAAAAACTGCAGGAACATCGTGCGGTTGGGCTGATACCGACCAAAGATAAATCGGCATTAGCAGGGGTGTTGATGATCGATATGCGCACTGGGCAGTTCAAACTGGTGCGCGCAAAAACGGTTCTGATGGCAACCGGTGGCGGACCCACCATGTATAAATACCACACCCCATCTGGCGATAAGACGATGGATGGTCTGGCTATGGCCTTGCGCGCAGGTTTACCGCTTCGGGATATGGAAATGGTCCAATTCCACCCAACCGGGCTCTTGGCAGGGGATCACACCCGCATGACAGGCACAGTGTTGGAAGAAGGGCTACGCGGGGCTGGCGGACAATTGATCAACCATGCTGGCCAGCGTTTCATGTATGATTATGATGATAAAGGTGAACGCGCGACACGTGATGTGGTCAGCCGCGGCATCTATGCTGAAATGCGCAAGAACAACAACCCTGAACAAGAAGGGGTGTTTATCTCTATGTCTCATCTTGGCCCTGATAATGTCAGGCAGAAATTCAAAGGCATGGTCAAGAGATGTGCAGATAGCGGCTTTGATCTCGCCGCTGGTCAAGTTGAGGTCGTGCCAACAGCACATTATTTTATGGGCGGGGTGGTTGTAGATGTGGATACACGCACTGCCTTGGAAGGATTCTATGTGGCTGGTGAAGATGCGGGCGGGGCGCATGGCTCAAACCGATTGGGCGGCAATGGAGTGGCCAACTCAACGGTGTTTGGTGGCATTGCTGGTGATGTGATGGCAGAGGATATCAAGACTATGTCATTGCGCGAGCCAGATGAAGATGTATTGGCAATGGAATTTGAACGCGCAATCTACCCGTTGCAGCGCCCAGCAGATCTAATCCTTCCTTTGCGCAAGAATTTGCAGGATTTGATGTGGGAAGATGTTGGGGTTATGCGCACGGGCACAGGCATGACGCGTGCGCTTGGTCGCATTGAGGCGGTTTCAGATGCGCTGATGCAGGTGGGTGTTGATGCCAGTAATCTGGCCTTTAATCTGACTTGGCATGACTGGCTCAATCTGCGCTCTTTATGTGATATTTCTGAAGTGATCACCAAAGCAGGTCTGGCGCGAGAAAATTCAAGAGGTGCCCATTATCGCGAAGATTTCCCAGAGTCAGGCGATATGCACACAAGTGACTTCACCATTGCCAGGCTGAAAGATGACATTGTTCATGTTGATCGCGAGCCGGTGCAATTCACCATTGTCAGCCCTGGCAACACCATCTTGCCAGAAAATGAACCAGAAACATTGGTGGCTATGCCATGATTTCTATCAGCCTCATTCAAAAAACAGCTGAAGAGCTAATGGCCAAGGCAGCCATTGAAATTCCGCAAGATTATCTTGAAGGGCTGCAAGCGGCGGCGCGAAATGAGGATGGTGATTTATCCTCATTTGTGTTGCAGGCCATGCTTGATAATTATGAGGTAGCCAAAGAAGATGGGCGCGCTATGTGCGGTGATACAGGCGTCCCACGCTGGTTTGTGAAATTGGGCAATGAGGCCCAAATAGAAGGCGGGATGATCGCGCTAGAACAAGCCTTGCGGCAAGCCACAGCTGATGCCACCTATAATGTGCCCCTCAGACCTAACAGGGTACATCCGCTCTGGCGGACTGATCATAATAATAATGTTGGGATAGGCGCGCCTGAAATTGAATATGGCTACGAGCCAGGCGGTGAATGGATTGATATTATCACGGTCCATAAGGGCGGGCTGTTTGGCACAGATTACCGCATGTTATTTCCCTCAGATGGCCTTCAGGGCATCAAACGGTTTTATCTGGACAGCCTGATGGCCTTTGGTAAGCGCGGGCTAGCTTGCCAACCAGCCATTATCGGGATTGGCCTTGGCGGGTCTAAAGATATTTGCATGACACTTGGCAAACGGGCCTCAACTTTGCGTGTGGTTGGCAGCCGAAATAGTGACCCCAAAATTGCAGCACTTGAAGATGAGTTAAAAGAATTAGGCAATTCCATTGGGATGGGCGCAATGGGCTTTGTTGGCAAAAATATGGTGATTGATTGCCAGATTGAAGTTGGATATTGCCACACAGGTGGCATGCCGATGTCGGTGCATGCTTTTTGCCTGTCATCACGGCGCGCGGTTGCCCGCATCTATAGCGATGGCAGGGTCGAATATCGCACAGACCCGAACTGGTTTACAGATTATCAACGCCGTGAGACTGTTGACTGGCCCTTTGAGCCGGAGGACGCATCATGAGTGGCCCGCGCCAGATACGCTTATCGACCACCCCTAAGGCAGAGGATATTGCCAAGCTGAGATTAGGCGATATCGTCTATTTAGATGGGTTGATGTATACCGCGCGCGAGGGCGTTTATATGCGCGCGCTTGAGGATAAAGCCAATATACCCATGGAACTCCCCTCACAATCAGCCGCAAATTTCCATTGCTCTCCTGCGGCCCGAATTAACGCGGATGGTTCTTTTGATATGGGCGCTGTCACAGCCACGGCTTCTTTTCGCTTTGCAAAATGGCTGCCAGAATGGATGGCCAAATCAGGGGCAAAGCTGATTGTCGGCAAGGGCGGCATGTCTTCCAAAGATTATAAAGATTATTTCGTCCCGAACGGGGCGGTATATCTGTCGACTGTCGGCTATGGCACAGGCGCGCTTTTGGGGCGCGGGGTTGAGCGTGTCGAAGCTGTGCATTGGCATGAAGAGCTAGGCCTTGCACAAGCCATGTGGGTGATAAAATGCAATAATATGGGGCCCTTTATTGTGGCCTCGGACTTGCAAGGCAATTGTCTTTTTGAGCGTGAAAACGCGAAAATTGCGGAAAATATCGCACGTGTCTATGAAGGCACAAAGCCGGCTGTTCTCAAGCGCTATGGCGAGAGCGATGATCGATCAGATGAGGTGATTTAAGATCATTCGATACCAGCAGACCCGTGCTCTTCTGGTGCTACAAGCTGGTCAAGTGCTGATATCAGCGCGTAAATGACGTGAATGTTGATATTATTTTCCAGATAAACCAGCCCCAATGTGCGTTGCGGGGCATCCTCTCCCAAACTCAGCCTTTTGAGCTTTACAGCATGGCTTGGCTTAATAACAGGATCAGGCAAAATAGATACACCTAACCCCGCGCCAACCATACTAGAAATGGCCTCACCGCTATCGAATTCCATTGTTTCTGTCACGTCAATGTTCTTAGATGAAATCCAGTTATCAATCAAAATGCCCATCACCTCGCTCCGGTTAAACCGAATATAGGGCTTTTGAAGCAGTAAGCTGCGCGGATCATCTTCTGGCTCGTCAGCCGAGACAATCAATTGCATGCGCTCATCAGCGATTTTGTGGAAAGCTAATTTGGTTGGCATTAAATGCGGCTTTGAAATTATCGCAGCATCCAAAGCCCCGCGCCCGACATCGGCCATAAGCGAGGCTGTCATCCCGGATCGGACATGCATCTTCATATTTGGAAAATTTCGCTTCATCGCGGCAACCACCTGCGAGGTCAGGCCCGTCATTGTGGTGGGCGTCGCACCCAGATTAATCTCGCTCTCGAAAATATCCTCTGCCAGATTTGGTTGTGCCAGATTGTCATAATCTGCAACGATTTTGCGCGCCCGCTCGACCACCTGGCGTGCAATGGCGGTCAATTTCGGCGTGCGTGATTTGCGGTCGAATAATTCAACGCTGAGGGTTTCTTCCAGCATTTTCATTTGCTGGCTAACAGCTGCATGGGTGATATGCACCTTCTCGGCCGCCTCGCTGAAAGAAGCAGATTCAGTAACAGCAATAAAAGTCCGTAATAATCGAATGCTCATGGCATCATTTTAGAGCGCGGCACGCTAATTTGAAGAGAAGAATGTAAAAATGCAAAAAAACTTTAGTAGTTTCTAGCCTTAGGCTCTAATGTCTTAAGTTGAGGGCGAAAGCCTGATAGCCTCATGATGGCGTGCCAGCTGGCATTCACCCCAGCAAAATGCCAGCTGACTATTTTTGGACTGGTCAATTATTGCTGGCCAATTATTGCTGGCCAATTATTAATGGCCAATTATTAATGGCCAATTATTGAATTGTGATGTTTTCTGCCCTTCCTTCATTTTTATATCACCCCGAAGCGCTATTGCTCTTTGTAGCAGGGGCCGTTGCAGGTGGTTTCGTCAATGGATTCGCTGGTTTTGGTACAGCTTTATTCACGCTTGGTTTCTGGCTGGTCATTATGCCGCCGCTACAGGCGGTGTCACTGATTGTCATCACCAGCATGGTTACAGGCTTGCAAGGTTTGTGGATTGTACGCGCGGAAATGGCGCGCCAGCCCCGCCGCGTATTGCGCTTTATCTTGCCAGGCATCATTGGCATTCCAGCTGGCATTGCAGGGTTGCAAGCTGTTGATGTAGATACGCTGAAATTGATTATTGGCCTGTTTATGCTTGGATATGGCCTGTTTTTCATGGCACGCACCTCGCTGCCTACCCTGACCAATACTTATCCTGTGGCAGATGCGCTGATAGGGCTGGTTGGTGGTGTGCTTGGCGGGCTGGCCGCATTGTCTGGTGCGCTCCCTACCTTCTGGCTGTCGATGCATGATTGGACAAAAGCAGAAATTAGGGCGGTGCTACAGCCCTTTAATTTAACCATCCTCAGCCTGACAGCCCTATTGTTAGCTATGCAAGGTGCCTATACGAATGAAACACTGATCTTGGTGTTGATCTGCCTGCCGATCAGTGTTTTCAGTGCCCAAATTGGCATTACTGTTTTCAAAAGATTGCGCGATGTGCATTTTCGCCGGACCTTGATCATCTTGATGTTTATATCAGGGGTGCTTGTTCTTGGGCTCGTTTTTGCAAGCCTGACAGGCGCAAATCCTAGATTTGCCACCTAGCCCTTATCAGGCTGGCCCCAAGGTTGCGCCGCGGCAAATATGTGTTTCCAGCTGTTCACCCACCAGCGATTTAGAAGCGGTGATATGGTTGATCAGCGCGGCAGCGGCGCGCTTGCCCATTTCGCCATGCGGTACATGGACCGTGGTCAAACGTGGTTCAACCACCTTGGCAAGCTCAATATCATCAAAGCCTGTGATAGACACATCCTCTGGTACACGCAGCCCCATTTCCTTTGCTTTCATCAAGGCGCCAACGGCCAACACATCATTCCCGCACATGACAACAGATGGCGGCCTGGATTGTTGCATCAGCCTTTCAAAATATTTAGCGCCATTGGCAATTGAATAGGGTGTTTCAAGAATGATGAGCTGATCACTTGTAAGATGATGGCGCGACATGGCCGATTTAATGCCGTTCAATCGTGCGCGCGCCCGGTCATTTTGTGTTGTGTTGGTGATGATAGAACCAATGCGCCGATGACCAAGCCCAATAACCATTTCGGTCAGCTCTTCCATTGCCTGTTGATTATCAAACCCGATTGTATGATGCGGTGTATCAGCCTCATAGGCCCAGGTCAGGACCAATGGCAGTCCACGGTTAGAGATGAATTGATAAATTTCCTCATCTCTGTCTAGCCCAATCAGCAACAAGCCTTCAGCGCCCCGCGCGATCAGGTTTTTGACCTGCGCCGCCTCCAAATCTGGCTTGTAGGATGAGCTCGCCACCAGCAAGGTGAAGCCATGACGGTTCAGCTCTTCTTGAAAGGCTTGAATGCCTTGTGCAAAGATGGAATTTTCCATTGTCGGTATGACAGCACCAATCGTATTGGTGCGCCGCGCAGCCATGATTTGTGCGCCAAAATTAGGCGAATAGGATAATTCTTCTACCGCCTTCAGCACCCGTACGCGCGTCTTCTCGCCAACACATTCCGGCATATTGAGACAGCGCGAGACGGTCGCTGTTGAGACCGCCGCTGCACGTGCTACGTCTTTTAAGGTCGCTACCTTTTGGCCATTGGTAAATCTGCTCATATTTTTTAGCACTTTTAGGCAAAGGGTGAGTTGAGGTGAGAATGAAAAGGCTTGCATCACTTCAACAACTGCGACTACACTATATGTAAGCGTTTACATTTTTTGCAAGCGAATTTGAATATTAAAAGTCCAAGCGACTGTTTTTCCTAAAGATGGCGGACGAAACATGACTATCACCTATCTGAAAAAAGCAAGCCTGACCTCTAGCAGTGATTCTTCTGATGTTCAGGAAACAGTTCAGAACATCTTGAATGATATTGAGCAAGGCGGCGATTCAAAGGCGCTTGAATATGCTGCCAAATTTGACAATTACGACGGCAATATTGTGCTGACAAAGCAGGAAATTGAAGCCGCCAAGGCATTGGTACCGGAAAAGCTGAAAGCTGATATTCAATTTGCGCATGATAATGTGCGTCGTTTTGCTGAAATCCAGCGCAGCACTTTGCAAGATGTTGAAATGGAAATTGTGCCAGGCCTGATGGCTGGGCAAAAGACCATCCCGGTTGAGACGGCAGGCTGTTATATTCCAGGGGGCCGTTATAGCCATATCGCCAGCGCGATTATGACGGTGACCACAGCCAAGGTCGCTGGCTGCAATAATATTATCGCCTGTTCGCCGCCACGCCCCGGGGTTGGTATCGCGCCAGCCATCATCTATGCCGCCGATTTATGTGGTGCAGATTCCATTCTGGCGATGGGCGGGGTTCAGGGTGTTGCTGCCATGACTTTTGGTCTGTTTGGGCTGCCAAATGCCAATATCCTTGTTGGGCCAGGCAACCAATTTGTAGCAGAGGCCAAACGGATTCTGTTTGGCCGTGTTGGCATTGATATGTTCGCAGGCCCAACAGATAGTTTGATTTTGGCTGATAAATCAGCTGATGCTGAGATTGTTGCCGCTGATTTGGTTGGGCAGGCTGAACATGGCTATAATTCGCCTGTCTGGTTGGTCACAGATGATAAGGAATTAGCCGAAAAGGTCATGGATTTGGTGCCAGGGCTGATTGATGATTTACCAGAAACCAACCGTGTTAATGCCGAAGCAGCATGGCGTGATTATGCCGAGGTTATCTTGTGCGATACGCGCGAGGAAATGGCCGCAACATCAGATAAATATGCACCTGAGCATCTGACAGTTCAGGCCGAAGATCTGCCTTGGTGGAAAGATAGGCTGACCAGCTATGGCTCTTTGTTCTTAGGTGAAGAGACCACTGTTGCCTTTGGAGATAAAGCATCAGGACCGAACCACGTGCTGCCAACCTCTGGTGCTGCAAGCTATACAGGCGGACTGTCTGTGCATAAATATATGAAGATTGTGACCTGGCAACAGGCCACAAAAGACGGCATGAAGCCTGTCGCTGAGGCAACCGCACGTATCTCGCGTCTGGAAGGTATGGAGGCCCATGCCCGCACAGCAGATATCCGGCTGGCGAAATATTTCCCTGGCGAGAATTTTGATTTAACCACTGAATAAGCCGCATGCAACACGCTCTTCCCTCCCTCTTTGACCTGCGCGGGCGCATCGCCTGTGTTACCGGTGCCAGCTCTGGTCTTGGACAGATGGCGGCGCGTGCGCTTGCCGAGGCCGGTGCAAAGCTGGTTGGGGTAGCACGGCGTGAAGAAGCCTTGCAAAAATGGGCCAGCCCTCTGGGCAAACAAGCTGGCTATGTCTGCCATGATTTGATGGACAGAGAGGGGCTGTCTGAGCTGGTGCAAAAAGTATCGGCTATCCATGGCGCACCTGATATTTTGGTCCATGCAGCGGGCGTGAACACCAGACAACCGGCCGATGCGGTCACACCAGAGGGGTGGGAAGATACGCTCTGGCTTAACCTCAGCGTTCCGTTTTACCTCAGCCAGCAATTTGTGCCGGCAATGCGGGAAAAAGGCTGGGGGCGGATTGTCAATTTTGCGTCTTTGCAAACCAGCAGAGCCTTTCCAGGCGGCATTGCCTATGGCGCGTCTAAAGGCGGCATTGGCCAGCTCACACGTGCCATGGCAGAGGCCTGGTCAAAAGATGGGATAAACGCCAATGCGATTGGACCTGGCTTTTTCCCAACAGAATTAACAGCCCCGGTTTTTGATGATCCTGCGCGCGCAGCCGCCAACGCAGCGCAAACCTGTATAGGACGCAATGGCACCTTAGAGGATATCAAAGGGCCTATCTTGTTCCTATGTTCAGACGCTGCTGCTTATATCACAGGCCAGATCTTAATGGTTGATGGAGGGTTCACGGCAAAATGAAAGCGCTTATCTATACCGGACCTCATGAAATGGCCTATCAAGATGCGCCAGATCCAATCGCAGCCTCAAACGAGGTGCTGATTAAAATTGATAGTGTCGGGATTTGCGGCTCAGACATGCATGCCTATCTAGGCCATGATGAACGCCGCCCTGCCCCGCTTATTTTAGGGCATGAAGCAGCAGGCGTAACCACCGATGGTGCACGGGTGACAGTGAACCCGCTGGTGACCTGCGCACAGTGCCATTATTGCAAAACCGGGCGCGATAACCTCTGCCCGTCGCGCCAAATTATTTCAATGCCCCCACGTGAGGGTGCTTTTGCTGAATGGCTCAGCATGCCTGCGCGCAATCTGGTGTCTGTGCCAGATGACATATCGCTTGAAAAAGCTGCACTGGCAGAACCGCTTGCATGTGGCTGGCATGCAGTACGTATTGGCAAGGCACGCCTTGAACAGGCGGCTGGCGGCTCTGTGAGCGAGGCCAGAACATTGGTGATTGGCGGCGGGGCTATCGGTGTAGGCGCCGCTTTGAGTGCAGCCGCACAGGGCTTTAAAAATATCACGCTGATTGAGCCAAATGAATTGCGCCGCAATTATATTGAGCAAAAACTGCCTTTTGATATTTTGCATCCTGATCAGATTGAGCCCAGTGCTGATTTTGAGTTGGTCATTGATGGGGTAGGCTATGAAGCGACCCGCGCGCTGGCCTCTGCAAAAGCTGCACCGGGCGGTGTCATCATGCATATCGGGCTGGGTAGTGCGACAGGCGGGGTAGATGTGCGCCGCCTGACCTTGCAAGAAATCACCTTCATTGGCACTTACACCTATAATGCTGATGATTTCAGACAGACCGCTGCTGCCATTTTTAGCGGTGCGCTGGGCAAGCTTGATTGGATTGAAGCAAGGCCTTTGCAAGACGGCAATGATGCTTTTCATGACATTCGCTCAGGCGAAGTTGCAGCCCCTAAAATCATTTTGAAACCCTAATTCCAAGCCAAAAAAGAGGAGAAAAACCATGTCAGAGACCCCACAATTATTGGTCCACCATGATGGTGACAATGTTGGTGTTGTTGTCGTTGAAGATTTAAAGGCTGGCACCGATATGTTGTGTGTTGTGACCGAAAACAACACCGACTTCCGTCTGGAATGCGGCCATGATGTGCCAATCGGCCATAAGGTGGCCTTACAAGATTTCGCAGAAGGGGATACCGTTATTAAATATGGTCAGGATATCGGCCGTATTATTGCCCCTGCCAAAAAAGGCGAGCATATCCACACTCACAATCTGAAAACCAAGCGCTGGTAGGAACCTGAACATGCCTGATTCATTGAATTCTAATCTTTCTTTCTTCGGATATCGCCGTGAAAATGGCCGTGTCGGCGTACGCAACCACGTTGTTATCCTGCCTGTAGATGACATTTCCAACGCAGCCTGTGAAGCTGTAGCGAATAATATTCAAGGCACGATGGCTTTGCCGCATGCCTATGGCCGTTTGCAATTTGGTGAGGATTTGGAACTGCATTTCCGCACCATGATCGGTACAGGGTCTAACCCGAATGTGGCCGCTTGTGTGGTGATCGGTATTGAGCCTGACTGGACTCAGAAAATCGTCGATGGCATCGCCAAAACAGGCAAGCCTGTTGCTGGTTTTTCCATTGAGCAAAACGGCGATATCAACACCATTGCCGCTGCCTCGCGCAAGGCCAAGGAATTTGTACATCTCACCAGCGAATATCAGCGTGAGGAATGCGATATTTCTGAGCTGTGGGTATCGACCAAATGTGGTGAAAGCGATACCACAACAGGCCTGTCTTCCTGCCCGACAGTCGGGAATATGTATGACAAGCTGCTACCAAAAGGTATTTATGGCGTGTTTGGTGAAACATCTGAAATCACAGGTGCAGAGCATTTGTGCCGCGCACGTGCAGCCACCCCTGAAGCTGGCGAGAAGTTCATGCAAATCTTCCAAGCCTATCAAGATGAGGTGATTGAGCCGTTCAAAACGTCTGATTTGTCAGATTCTCAGCCAACAAAAGGCAATATTCTGGGTGGGCTTACCACCATTGAGGAAAAGGCTCTTGGTAATCTTGAGAAAATTGGCCGCACATCGACCTATATTGATGCGCTTGGCCCGGCAGAAGCACCTGAAAAAGGCAAGGGCCTCTATTTCATGGATACCTCTTCTGCAGCAGCGGAATGTGTTACGCTGATGGCGGCGGCTGGGTATGTCGTGCACACCTTCCCGACAGGTCAAGGCAATGTGGTCGGCAACCCTATTGTGCCAGTGATTAAAATCACCGGCAATCCGCGCACTGTGCGCACCATGGGCGAACATGTGGATGTGGATGTCTCAGGTGTCCTGCGGCGCGAGATGACCATTGATGAAGCTGGTGATGCGCTGATTGAAAATATCCGTCGCACTGCAAATGGCCGGATCACGGCAGCTGAAGCCCTTGGACACAAAGAGTTTGTGATGACCAAACTCTATCGCAGTGCCTAAACCATCTTCTGCCTAGATACGGCATAGCACTCAGAAAAACGCCCCTATTTGGGGCGTTTTTTACTGCAGGCACAGATGCTGCTTTTTCAGGCTGGTTTCGCCAGCTTTGTAAGAAATAATTACAAAAACTGAAAATAATTGCCCTTTGACCCTCCTTTGCAACACTTATAGGCTTATCAGGTAAAGAGATGTTGACACATCAACCCAATTCTAGCCTGAGGTTTATAAAGAGATGAAAGCCGCACGCATTACCAAATTCAAAGAAGATTTATCTATTGAAACCGTTGCTGACCCACAATGCCCAGAAAATGGTGTGGTCTTAGAGCTGCTGGCCTGCGGTGTATGCCGGTCAGATTTTCATGGCTGGTCTGGTGAGCACCCCAAGGTGAAGCCTGGCGATATTCTGGGCCATGAATATTGCGGTGTCGTTGTTGAGGCCGGCAAAGAAGCACAGCACAAAATAGGCGATAGGCTCATTGCCCCTTTCATTCTTGGCTGCGGGACTTGCACCTCTTGCCAGACTGGCTTTTCGAATAGCTGCAACAGCGCGCTGACCCCTGGCTTTGGCATGCCAGGTGCTTATGCGCAATATATCGCCGTGCCTTTTGATCATAATCTGGTTCATTTGCCATCTAAAATTGAGCCTAAATTGGCAGCTGGATTAGGCTGCCGAGTTACAACAGCCTGGCATGCGCTGACAGACAGAGCCAATGTGAGAATTGGTGAGTGGGTAGCGGTCCATGGTACAGGCGGGATTGGCCTATCTGTTTTATTGCTCGCCAAAATGCTTGGTGCGCGTGTCATCGCTGTGGATGTGGTAGATGAAAAACTCGCTTATGCAAAATCGCTTGGCGCTGATGTTTGTATCAATGCAACCAAAGATAATGTGGTCGAGGCTATCATGGAAGCCACTGGTGGCGGAGCGCATGTTTCAGTCGAAGCACTTGGCATCTCACAGACCACCAATGCATCTGTAGAATGTCTGCGCAATTTAGGGCGTCATGTGCATATCGGCATGCCAGCAGGAGACGGCTTTATGTCGATTAATCTGCGCGCGATCTATAGCAAGCAGCTGTCCTTTTTCGGAAGCCGTGGCATGCCCTCTTGGAAATACCCTTCCCTGTTAGAAATGATTGAACTGGATAAAGTGGATTTAACACCACTTGTATCGCGCGAGATAAGCCTGTCTGGTGCTTCGGCTGAGCTGAGGGCCATGGAAGGGGCCACACCACCTGGCACTGCGGCAATTACAGATTTTACCGGCTAATCCGGCTCTTCATATAAAAATGATAAAGGCCTGAATCTGGTGATTCAGGCCTTTTCTTTTTGGTTCATGTAATTGGGCTGAGCCCTTATCTATTTGGCAACATCATAAGGGCCAGCTCTGGTGTGAGCGCAACCAATATCCAAACAGAGATAAGTGCAATCAGATAAGGTACGGTGTATCTAAGCAGCCTGAAATACGGCACACCTGTCACCCCTGATGCCACATAAAGATTCAGACCATAAGGCGGTGTGATAAAACCAATCGAGGCCCCCACAAGGAAGATGACTGAGAAGTGGATCGGATCCACACCAACACTGGCCGCTACAGGAGCCAAGATAGGTGCCAGAATGATCGTCACCGGCAAGGATTCAAGCACCATGCCTGAGACAAATACAATCGCCATAGCCGCAAATAACACAGGATAATAGCCACCCATGCTGGTCAGGAAATCGGTGATCACAACCTGCGCACCCAGCAGAGATAAAATCTGCTGCATCACAACTGAAATCGCAATAAGCGGTGCCAGAACACCAGTAATCTGTGCCGAGCGCATGGTGATGCCTGGCAGATCCTTCAGCGTGAACCCTTCAACCACCAGCATCTCTGTATAGGATTTTTGCTGCCAGTCACGTGTCATGTCGAATTTAAAGATCCGATTGGCAAACCAGCTGCCAATACCCGCAATGACGCAAAAACCAACTGTCACGCCAGCTGCTTCGGTAGGCGAGAATTTGCCTGTGTAAATCCCCCAAAGAACCAACCCGATAGCAAAAAACCCGAGCCATGCACCAAAGGCTGTCTTTAACGCCCGGTTAAACTGAAACTGAATCAGATAGCCCCAGCCATTTGCGCGGCAAATCAACCAACAAGCCAGCTGCATACCGATAACCATCAACGCACCTGGCAAGATACCCGCGACAAACAAATCTGAAATCGGGAGATTCAGCAAGAACCCATAGACGATAAAGATGATAGAAGGCGGGATAATAATCCCAACCGTGCCGCCAGCCGCAGCTGTCGCTGCTGAAAAGCGCTCATCATATCCACCTTTCACCATTTCTGGATGAAGCATCGAGCCAATAGTTGCTGTTGTCGCTGAGTTCGACCCGGAAATCGCGGCAAACAGACCACATGCACCCAAAGAAGCCATGGCCAAACCGCCACGCAGCCAGCCAAGACACGCATAAGCGAAATCAGATAAGCGCCGGGCAATGCCTGATTTGTTGATCAGGTCACCAGTCAGAATGAAAAGAGGCATCGCAAGCAGCGCAAAACCCTTATTAAACACATTCAATAATTCTGCGCCCATATTATCCAAGGTCAGGCCTAGGACAAAAGAACAGCCGACAACCCAGCTGGCGATGACAAGAAAAACAGGTACACCCAGCATAAATAAGCCGGTGACACCTAACGAGATTAACGTAATCAGAGAACCATCAGACATTATGCATCTCCCCCGATCACAGTCTGTTTAAGCAAAGGAGACCCAGTTCGATAGTTCCCCAAATCTTCGAAGAAATTTTCAATGATGCGCGCTGCCATCAACAGGAAGGCAAATGGCGCGGTTAGCAAGAACCACCATTGCATGACATTATCTGTACCAAGCACAATTTGGAAATTTGACGCTGAAAGCACAACCGCTCTTGTGGTGGTGACCAGCACAATAATCGCAAAGCTCATCCACAATATATTATCCAAACATAAGCAGGCAAATTGTGCCTTGCGTCCCATGCGGCTGCGAAATTCGTTAAAGCTCAGATGCGAGCGCAATTTCACATTATAGGTCGCGCCAAACCAAGCCATAATCATAAACAAAAGCGGCGGGACAGTTGTTGACCAAGGTTGTTGGTTTGAGAAAATAAACCGGTCAATAACGCCCCAGAAAATGATGAAGGCAATCGACAGATAACTCACCACCATAAAAGTCCGCTCAAGGTTGCGTTCTAAAAACCGAGATTTTTTATAGGCAAAGGAGATAAGCCCACCGAACCCGAATGCGACAATAATCCCCAAAATCCAGGCCGCGTCGCTTCTCAGCGCTGCTTTCAGTGCCCATGGATCCTGCGCTATCACGCTCTTTAATATAAGAAAAATATCCGAAAATAGAGTCACCCTACACTGCCCTCTTCGTCATCTGATTACCAAAGAAAATTGGTAAAAATCTCTTCAAGAGATAAAGAATCAGCCTCAAAGATGAGGCTGATCTTAAAGTTTCTTGAACGGCTAAGCGATTAGCCTTTCCACCAGCGGCGAGGCTCAACATTTTCAGCCAATGTATGCTGGTTGGTACGTACTTCATCATAGATTTCCTGATAAGTATCGATACCACCGGCCCAGCCGTTGATACGCTCACGCCATTCTTCCCACAATTGTGGCTGGAATTCAGGTGAACACATTTCTTCAGCCTTGCGGATTTCAGCATCAGACAGAGAAGCCACACGCACATTGTTCTTAGCAAAGATTGTGTCTGGACCCTGGTGTGGATGTGTGAAACCAACGGTGTTGGCCAGCGCAGCTTCGTTTGCTGCCTGTACATGTACCTGTGTCAGGTAAGATGCTTCCATCACCGCATCCTGCAGCTCACCGCCAAGCTTATCAAAGCTTGATGCAGACATTGCTGTATGCTCGGTACCACAGAAGAAGCGCAAATCAACACACTGAGACACAACAGGTGACATGTTGGCATAAGCCACAGCTGACGCCCATGTTTCAGCACCATCGATCAGGCCTTGCTTCAGACCATCAAGTGTCTCTTCCCAGGCCACAGGCACAGGGTTGAGGTTCAGTGCCTGCATCGCGATACGGCCAAGCTGTGTGCCTGTCACGCGGTTCTTTGTGCCAGCAAGCTGTTCAACAGAAGTCACAGTGTCTTTGTCTTCCCATGCCAGACCCAGCTGGATGCCACGCAATTCTGCATGTGTGAACAAGAACTTCAGGCCATGCATCTTTTCAAACGGATCACGCAGAATACGCTGTGAAGCTGGTGAATACATGAAATGATACTGGTCTGCACGTGAACGGAACATGTAAGCATAGTCCAGCACGTTTAGATATGGCGCGCCGCCAGCTGAGTTCTGCGTTGAAGCGGCATAGATATCAACGATACCCTGCTGTGCTTTTTCAACACAAGAAAGCTGACCACAAATCTGGTTATTACCAATAAATTCAATACGAATTTCGCCATCTGTACGCTCTTCAAGGTCACGCACAAATTCCAGACAACCAGCACGTTCAATCAGCAGGTTGGTCTGGTTAAAACCAGCTGCACCAAACTTAAGCTCATGCTTTGCTGACTTTGCATAACGACGGTTATAGGTTGATTCCGCCGCTTGAGCGAGACCTGATGCGGTTAATGCACCACCGACACCGCCAGCTGCCAGTAACGTAGAGCTCATGCCATATGTACCAGCAATTTTGAAGAAATCGCGACGTGAAACGCCTTTTACGCGATCAAAAATACCCATAAAATCCTCCCCTTGTTGATTTAGTTGGATAGTCCTGAATAACTCCACACCAACTAACCGCAACTGTCAAAGATTAAAGGCGGCAAAATGAAAAAAATTTTTACAATTAGGTAACAGGCCAAGCAATCTTTTCAGCATTATGATATTTAGTGAAAACTTTGCTTACATTTTCTGAAATCTATTCTATAATTTTGCATCCTGCAAAACCATATCAGAGACCTTTTCGCCGATCATGATAGCCGGTGCATTTGTATTGCCAGATGTAATAATCGGCATGATAGATGCATCCGCAACACGCAGGCCTTCAACGCCTCTCACCTTTAGCTGAGGCGAGACAACAGCCATTTCATCTATGCCCATCTTGCAGGTGCCTGTGGGGTGATAGATGGTGGTCGAGTTGTTGCGTGCCCAATTGAGCAACCCATCATAATCATCACCAACCGTATCACCTGGTGAAAATTCAGCGGTGATCATCTCTTTCACCGGAGAGGTGTTGCAGATTTTACGCGCGATTCGAATGCCTTCAACCAGCGTATCGCAATCCGTCTTGGTTGCCAGGTAATTTGGATAGATTTTCAGATAATCCTCAGGATGAGCAGAAGCTAATTTCAGCTCGCCTGTGCTCTCAGGGCGAAGCTGGAGCACAGAGGCGGTAAAGGCCGAGAATTTATGCGGCCCGTCTGCTGGACGTGTGGCGCTGAAAGGCTGGAGGTGAAACTGAATATCTGGCGTTTCAAGCTCAGGCTTAGTCTTAAAAAAAGCCGTACCAAGCGATGCTGCCATCGCCATGGGGCCGCTACGGCGCAGCGCATATTCAAGGGCGATACCCATTTTCTGAAACAGATTGCGCGTTTCGGTATTGATAGTGGAGGCTGTGCATTTGTAAACAGGGCGCGCTTGTAAGTGATCTTGCAGATTTTTCCCGACCCCCTTTAATTCATGCACCATCTCAATACCATGGGCACCAAGCTCATCAGCTGGGCCAATGCCAGAAAGCATCAAAAGATGAGGAGAGCCAAGTGCACCTGCGCTCAATATAATTTCCCGGCGGGCCTTTATCCGCTGCAAAATGCCGTTTATTTTAACATCCACCCCAACCGCAACCTTGCCTTCAAAAATGATTTTTTGAGTATAGGCAGAGGTGATGATATGGAGATTCTTGCGCTTCTTAGCTGGCGCAAGATAGGCTTTTGCAGAGGAACAGCGACGCCCATCACGCATGGTCATCTGGAAATGACCTGCGCCTTCTTGATCCGCACCATTATAATCATCATTGCGCTTGTAGCCAGCCTCAACAGCCGCATCAACCCAGGCATCAATAATATCGCGTTTAACGCGCCCATGAGAGACCTGGAGCGGTCCACCTTCTCCTCTTACCTCAGAGCCGCCGCCTTCCCAATTTTCAGATCGTTTGAAATATGGCAGCACATCTTCCCAGCCCCAGCCAACATTGCCCATCTGGCGCCACTGGTCAAAATCCTGCGCCTGACCTCTGACATAGAGCAAGCCGTTAATAGAACTGCTGCCGCCCAACACCTTGCCACGCGGCCAAGGAATCGATCGGCCATTCAGGCCTGGATCTGGCTCAGTGTGATAACACCAATCTGTTGTTGGATTCCCCATCGTTTTAAAATAGCCAATCGGGATATGGATCCAAGGCGAGCTATCGCGCCCACCTGCCTCAAGCACAGCAACCTGATATTTGCCGCATGCAGATAATCTGTTCGCAACTGCACAGCCAGCAGAGCCTGCGCCAATAACAATAAAATCGTATTCCACTTCCCCACCACGCCTTTAATCTATGCTGAGATTTCCTGTCTTTTGAGGCTGTCTAATAGGGACTTTTTTAAGAGCCATAGGCAAGCAAAAAATGTAAGTTCCCAATGAATAATTATACACGCTTCAACAGTAGTGCGCTATCGGGCACGCAGAGCGCGCGCCAGCTGCATGACGAAAAATGCAGGCGTAAGAAACATCTATGACCCTAAATTATAGGGTGCGCATGTAACCGCTGATTTGCATCAAATATCTGGGGAAAAGTGGTGCCCGGAGGCGGATTCGAACCACCGACACGCGGATTTTCAATCCGCTGCTCTACCAACTGAGCTATCCGGGCCTGACAGCGCCCTAACATCATAAAAAAGCGATGATAGGTGGCCAGTGTGAGGCTTGTTATATCCA
>JBMHDN010000008.1:0-6144 GCA_049889355.1 Puniceispirillaceae bacterium (SeqCode) | reverse complement strand
TGGTGGCTGTCTTTATGGTGGCGACCTATGGCTTGTTCGGTATTTTTGCCAATGTCGCCTTGCTGGCCAATATCATCCTCATCCTGGGCGGTCTGTCAGCCATCGGCGCGACACTGACCTTGCCTGGCATTGCCGGCATTGTCCTGACGATGGGGATGGCGGTGGATGCCAATGTCTTGGTCTTTGAGCGGATTAAAGAAGAAATGGTGCGCGGGCGCAATGTACGCAGTGCGATTGAAGCTGGCTATAACCGGGCTATTGCGACGATTTTGGATGCGAATCTCACCACCTTATTCGCTGCCTTGTTCTTATATATCTTTGGCTCAGGGCCAGTGCGCGGCTTTGCGGTGACCTTGAGTATCGGGATTATCACCTCACTCTTCACCGCCATTTTGGTGACCCGCCTGTTTGTTGTGCTTTGGGCCAACCGGTCTAAAAAGCCGGTTCTGGTCCTTTAACCCAAGGAAGATCACTATGTTTGCATTCCGTCTCAAGCTTGTTCCGGCAAACGCGTCATTTGATTTCCTGGGTAAATCAAAAATTGCAGGTATTTTCTCTGCGCTTTTGGTCCTTGGTTCTATTGGCTTGTTTCTTATTCAGGGGCTTAATCTGGGTATTGATTTCAGAGGCGGTATTCTGCTGGAAGCCCGTGGCCAATCTGCGGTCGATATCGCAGATATACGCCGCGATCTCTCATCCCTGGATCTGGGCGATATTTCTATTCAGCAATTTGGCACGGATGAAGATATCCTCATTCGGGTTCAGCGCCAGTCAGGTGATGAAAAAGCCCAGATTGCAGCCATCACCGCTATTACACAGGCCTTAGGAGCTGAGTTTGATATTCGCCGGACTGAGTTTGTCGGCCCTGCGATTGGCAAGGAGCTCACCGAAAAAGGCATTTTGGCCGTGGCCTGCGCGTTATTGGCCATCATGGTTTATATCTGGTTCCGTTTTGAATGGCAGTTTGCGATCACTGCGATTGCGGCTTTGACACATGATGTGATTTCCACCATTGGTCTGTTTGCGCTCACCCAGTTTGAATTTAACCTCGCCACTATTGCCGCTATCCTGACGATTGCTGGTTATTCTATCAATGATACCGTGGTGGTGTTTGACCGGGTGCGCGAGAATATGCGCCGCTATAAGAGCTGGGAGCAACGCGATATCCTGAATAAGGCGCTGAACGAGACCTTATCACGTACCGTCACCACTTCTGTCACCACCGCGCTTGCATTGCTGGCCATCATTTTCTTTGGAGGGGCGGTCTTGCGCGATTTTGCATTGGCTATGCTCTGGGGGGTTACCATCGGAACCTATAGCTCTATTTTCGTAGCTGTTGGCTTGATCAATCGCTTTGATGTGAAACAAGCGATGCAAGATGAAGATGATGATCCAGCTGCAACTGGTTCAGGCAGCAAGAGCAATGAAGGCTGATGTCAGATAAAATTGAAAAACTGGTTCAAATTCAAAGCTTTGAAGGTGATGGTAAACTCACCCTTGTAAATGGCTATGATGAGACGGGTTTTACCTTAAACCACCAGAAAATAGACGGGCCTGTCCTGCTGTTTCCGCGTGATTATACCAGCTGGTCGCCCTTAAACGCTGCTGAGCCGTCAGCCGATGAATGGCTGGCCTTGTTGGGTGACTATAAACCGCCACTGATTTTATTCGGGACCGGCGGTGCACCAACCAGCCCCTATCCCAAATTGCGAGCGGCCCTCTCTGCGGCTGGTTTTGCCCTCGAAGTATTGAGCACGGCATCTGCCTGTCGCACATGGAATGTGCTGATCAGCGAGAAACGCGATGTCGCCGGCTTTTTCCTGCCTGTTGGCCGCTAAATGCTTATGTCTGGCTTAGACGCGCTTAAACAAGACCATTACCCCTTATGGCTGTGCCTTAGCTTTGAGAAACCAGAACGCCGTGCCTTATTGGCCGATTTGCTGTTATTCGCCTTTACCCTAGACCGGGCCATTGCCGTGACCAAAGAGCCGCTTTTGCGTCAAATCCGCCTGCAATGGTGGGTTGAGATGTTTGAGACAGGCGCGGCAAAAGGCGTGCCTTTGGCTGAACGTTTGCTGGATCACGCTGCCCGTCATGACCTGCCTGTTGAAAGCTTTATGCAGCACTGGTTTGACGCCTGTGATAAAGACCAGCCAGAGGCGCTCAATAACTGTCTAGATGGCTGGGTTTATATGCTTGGCTGGCTCGCAGTTGGGCAGGGAAAATCTTGCGATGATATCGCCCGCAATATTGGCCGGATAGCCAATCACCTTGAGGTTAGGCCACTCGAAAAACCAAAAGATTACAGATCGTTAAGCGGCTTTTTTCAGGCGGCTTTCTGGCTGATTAAACGCCAGCAAGAAAGCCCTTCTACGCCAGATGACAAGCGGCTTGCCTTTTATCTTTTCCGCAAAATCCTCTTTGGCTGATGGGGCTTTCACCTAGGCAGCTTTGATCCAGCTATCCATCGCCTCTAACGCGCGTTTCGCATAGCCCATTTTGCGATCGCGGCCTTTTAAATAGCGTTTTTTGCCATTAGGGGTGATCACCGGCTCCATAGGTGGGAACAGGCCAAAATTCACATTCATCGGCTGGAAGCTGTCAATCATCGCACCGCCTGTTAAATGGCTGAGCAATGCGCCATGCGCGGTTTCCATTGGCGGCGGTGTAAAAGACTGACCTAGCAATTGAGCGGCGGCCATGCGTCCAGCCATACCGCCAATCGCCGCTGATTCCACATAGCCTTCAACACCGGTTATCTGACCTGCAAAACGGATATCTGGCCGGCTCTTTAGCCGCAATTCAGTGTCCAGCAATTTTGGTGCATTGATAAAGGTATTGCGATGCAGCCCGCCAAGCCGTGCAAATTGCGCCTCTTCTAAACCTGGGATCGTCTGAAATAATTGGACCTGCGCGCCATATTTCATCTTGGTCTGAAAACCCACCATATTAAACAGCGTGCCCAGCTTGTTATCCTGACGCAGTTGCACCACCGCATGCGGGCGCGAACCATCATGGGCATTGGTCAGCCCCACTGGCTTCATCGGCCCAAAGCGCAAGGTTTCAGGCCCGCGTTCTGCCATCACTTCAATCGGCATGCAGCCATCAAAATAGGGCGTGTTTTCTTCCCATTCTCTAAAGGACATTTTCTCGCCATCGACCAGCCCTTGGATAAAGGCGTTATATTGCGCTTCGGTCATCGGGCAATTGATATAATCCTTGCCATCTCCTTTATCATAGCGCGACTGGAACCAGGCCACATCCATATTGATGCTGTCAAAATGCACAATCGGGGCAATCGCATCGAAAAAGGCCAAATCTTCTTCGCCTGTCTCAGCATGGATGGCTTCTGCCAGCGGTGCAGAGGTGAGGGGGCCTGTTGCAATGATGGTCTGGCCCCAATCTGCCGGCGGCAGGCCGGTGATCTCTGATCTGTCCAGCGTGATCAGCGGATGCTGGCTGAGCGCCTCTGTAACCCCGCCAGAAAAATGATCACGGTCAACGGCCAATGCCCCGCCTGCAGGCACCGCATGGATATCGGCCTGCCCTATAATGACAGAGCCCAGCATCCGCATTTCCTGATGCAATACACCCACTGCATTATTATTGGCATCGTCTGAGCGAAAAGAATTAGAACAGACCAGCTCTGCCAGATTTTCAGTTTGATGCACATCGGTGGGTTTAACAGGCCGCATTTCATGCAAAATCACCGGCACACCCATCTGTGCTGCCTGCCAGGCCGCTTCTGAGCCAGCCAGGCCGCCACCAATAATATGAAGAGGTTTAGAGGCATCTGTCATGGCGGATACTCACTTTGCAGGTTGTTTGATACAGGCTGACAGGGTTTTAAGAGGCTTTCTGCGTTTCATCAAGTCTTTCAGCAGGTGCTAGCATCGCCGCCAGATACCGCCCGGTATGCGAGCCCTCTATCTTGGCTACCTCTTCAGGTGTCCCTGCTGCCACCAGCGCGCCGCCGCCATCTCCGCCTTCTGGGCCCATATCAATCACCCAATCTGCGGTTTTAATCACATCCAGATTATGTTCAATAACGATCACACTATTGCCGCTATCCACCAGTTCCTGCAGGACTTCCAGCAATTTGGCAATATCTTCAAAATGCAGACCTGTGGTCGGCTCATCTAAGATATAGATGGTCTTGCCTGTGGCGCGTTTGGAGAGTTCCTTGGACAGCTTCACCCGCTGGGCCTCACCGCCTGATAGGGTGGTGGCCTGCTGGCCGATACGCACATAGCCAAGCCCCACCCGCAACATGGTTTGTAATTTATCGCGGATAGAAGGCACAGCCTTGAAAAACTGCACCCCTTCTTCAATCGTCATATCCAGCACATCTGCAATGGATTTGCCGCGGAAGGTGATATCCAACGTCTCACGGTTATACCGCTTGCCTTTACATTCATCGCAAGTGACATACACATCTGGCAGGAAGTGCATCTCAATCTTGATGACGCCATCACCCTGACAAGCCTCACACCGCCCGCCTTTGACATTGAATGAGAAACGCCCAGGCTGATAGCCGCGCGCCTTTGCCTCTGGAAGGCCAGCAAACCATTCTCTGATAGGTGTAAATGCCCCTGTATAGGTCGCCGGGTTCGATCGTGGTGTGCGGCCAATCGGTGATTGGTCAATATCCACCACCTTATCCAGCTGCTCTAGCCCGATGATATCTTTATGTGGGGCAGGCAGCTCGCGCGCATTATGCAAACGCCGTGCCAGTGCCTTCCACAAGGTTTCCAGAACCAGCGTGGATTTACCGCCACCTGAAACACCGGTGACGCAGGTCATCACCCCTAGCGGAAAGCTGATATCCACATTTTTCAGGTTATTGCCGCTGGCCCCTTTGACGGTAATTTGGCGCTTTTTCAATGTCTTGCGCCGCTTTGTTGGTACCGATATTTCACGTTTCCCAGACAGATATGCCCCGGTTATAGAACCAGCCTGATGCATAATCTCACTTGCCGTGCCTGCGGCCACTACTTCACCGCCATGCACGCCGGCCCCTGGGCCCATATCAATGACATAATCTGCCATCCGGATGGCTTCTTCATCATGTTCGACCACCAGAACAGTATTGCCCAGATCTCTGAGCCGAGTGAGGGTAGCCAGCAGCCGGTCATTATCGCGCTGATGCAGGCCAATAGATGGCTCATCGAGTACATAAAGCACACCGGTGAGCCCTGAGCCAATTTGTGAGGCCAGACGGATACGCTGAGATTCGCCGCCTGAGAGCGTCCCTGAATTGCGCGAGAGATTGAGATAGCGCAGCCCCACATTCGATAGAAAGCCAAGCCGTTCATTGATTTCTTTCAAAATGCGTACAGCAATTTCAGATTGTTGTGCTGACAGGCTGTCAGAGAGCTGTGTAAACCAGTCTGCTGCATCACCGATTGAAAGGGCAGAAATATCAGAAATATCCTTATCATCAATCCGCACAGCCAGAGATTCAGCCTTTAATCGTTTACCGCCACACCCTTCACAAGGCTGGATCGCGCGGAATTTTTCCAGCTCATCACGTACCCAGTTTGAATCTGTCTCAACATAGCGGCGGGTCAGATTGGGCAACAGCCCTTCAAACGGTTTTGTGGTCCGGTAGGACCGCAGCCCGTCATCATAAATCATCTCAACAGCCTGATTGCCGCTGCCATGGAGCAGAACATGCTGAACCTGAATATCCAGCTCTTCAAACGGCACATCCAGCGAAAAGCCAAAGGTTTTGGCCAGGCTTTCCAGAGTCTGGATATAATATTTGGAAGTTGATTTCGCCCAAGGTGCCAGAGCGCCCTGACGCAAGGACAAGCGCGGATCAGGCACCACCAGCTGAGCTTCGAAATGAGACGATACCCCCAGACCGTCACAGTCAGGACAGGCCCCAAACGGGTTATTGAAGGAAAACAGGCGCGGTTCTATCTCATCAATGGTAAAACCGGATACAGGACAGGCAAACCGGGCCGAAAAGACAGTGCGCTGGCCACTGCTGGCATCATCTGCATACGCCAGACCGTCAGACAGCCCAAGAGCGGTTTCCAGCGAATCAGCCAGCCGTGTTGCCAGATTATCCGCATCAGGTTTGATGATCACACGGTCAACAACAATTTCGATGTCATGTTTGCGTTTCTTATCCAGATC
>JBMHDN010000007.1:0-14882 GCA_049889355.1 Puniceispirillaceae bacterium (SeqCode) | reverse complement strand
AGGCCCAGTGTTTTTAGGGTGTTTATCTCTCAGCTCATTTTGGCGGTTGCTGAGTGTTGAAAAATAATCTGCTTGTTTTTGATCTACCGCGAGGATCAAATCTGCTGCCCCAAATAATGCAGCGGCAAAGGCGTTGCGCCGCCGCCAATTTGCATAGGCCTTATCTGAGAGCTGAGACGAGGCAAATATCACTGGTATATGATGTGCCTTTGTGAGGGTGATCAGATTAAACCAAAAATCAGATTCCATAAAAATCGCCAGATCTGGGCGCCAATACCTCAAGAAAGCAGTGACAAAATCAGGATGATCAAGCGGTTGGTAAATTTGTATCAGCGGCAGGCCATCACCCGACTGGTCTATCTCTTTTTGGATAAATTGCGCTGCTGTTCGCGTATTCACGCTCACAATGAAATGCGCAACAGCATCTTGCCGGGCCAGCGCGCGGCAGAGGTTCAACGCCCCCACACTCTCGCCAACAGAGACCGCATGCAGCCAAATCAGCCGGCCTTGTGGTCGGTCTGTTAAATAGCCTTGCCCATAGCGCTCAGCCAGCCGGCCTGCCTCTTCTTTACCAGCGCGGGCACGTTTTTTGAGATGCCGGCGGATTAAGGGCAGAGCAAACCGCCATATAACATTATATAACCAGCTCATTTGCCGCCCAGTCATTCAACGACACCCATCATCTCATCAGCGGTTTTCACCAGCGCGTTGAGCTGCTCTTCAACCATCACCCTTTGGGCTTCTCGCGCTGTTTTGTCTGAGGTTGGGGGCAGATAGATAGGCTGGCCTATCACCCGCACGGCCTTTGAAAAAGGTTTTGGGATGCGCAGCCGGTCCCAGCTATTGACACGCCAGAATCTATCGCAGGACCACAAAATCGGGATTATCGGCGCCCCTGTCAGCTGGGCCACCGCCACTGGCCCCATGGCCATCTGACGCGCAGGTCCGCGCGGCCCATCTGGTGATATCACCAGCCGCGCCCCTGCTTTGGAGGCACTGGCGAGCTCTTTTAAGCCAGAGAGCGGATTTCGGTTTGACGAGGCAAAAACCGGCTGAATGCCTAATTTTTGAAAAGCATAGGCCAGTACTTTGCCATCTGGATGCGGGGATTGCAGGCTGACAACTGGTAAAGGCACCACCTTATAGGCACAAAACACATATTCATGCCAGGACGCGAAAATCGGTCCGGCATCTGAGCCCTCTAACCCGTTCAGATTCTCCAGCCCGACCTCGCGCCAGCGCATAGAGCGCACAATCAGCGTGATGATCAGCGCGAGCAGGCTAGAAGTAAACCAAAGGCCAAATGACGTGCGGATGAATTTCTTGAGCATGAGGTGATGATAGACGAGCTGCCGCTCAAATAACAGTTCTTTCAGCTTGCCAGTTGCACAAGATGCGTGTTTGTTAGGGACATGGAGAAACCACAAGATACACAGCCTATTGACGCCTCTGCTTTGGTTGAGCCTACAGATATAGACAGCCGGGCGCTGTTAACGCGCCTATGGGCTGATTTTGTGCGCCAGCATCGCACCTTGCTGGTCATCGCTATTTCCCTGATGATACTGGTTGCAGGGACTGGCGCCGCCTATCCGGCCCTTATTCGGGTGGTTTTTGATGGGCTTGCCTCACCAGAGCGGGCAGGCGACGGGCTGATGATGATCGCCGCCATCCCAGCAGCGATCATCCTGATTTCAGCGGTTAAGGCCGTGGCCATGTATTTTCAGGTAATCACGGTCAATCAGCTGGCCTTGCGCACCACCACCGATATTCAAATCAAGATGAGCAGCCATCTGATGGATGCCGATTTAGCTGTTGTGACCGCTGAGCCGTCAGGGGCCTTTATCTCGCGCATTATGAATGATTTGAATCTGGTGCGTGAAGCGATCATTCGTCTGGCTAATAATCTGCTGCGCGACAGCCTGTCTGTGGTGGCTATGGTCGGTATGATGTTTTGGTTTGACTGGTTGTTATCGATTTTGGTGTTGGCGGTCTATCCAATTGCGATGCGCCCAATTTTGCAAATCGGTAAACGCCAGCGCCGCTCTTCTGGGGCCTTGCAAACACATCTAGAAGAGGTCACCGCCTTGCTTGGTGAAGATTTACAAGGTATCCGCCTGATCAAAGCCTTTCAGATGGAAGGTCAGGAAAAAGGCAGATTGTCAGCTGCGTTTGAAACGCTCTATGGCCGTTTGCTGGGGCTGTTGAAAGGGCGTGCGCGCATTGATCCAATTCTAGAAGTGCTGGGCGGGCTTGCGATTGCAGGTGTTGTATCACTGGCGGCATGGCGTGTTGCAGATGGCCAGCTAGCGGTCGGTGATGTTGCCGGTTTCATTACCGCGCTCTTGATGTTGGTTCAGCCGGTGCGTGCACTTGGCACACTCAATGCAGTGACACAAGAAGCCGTCGCCGCCCTCGTGCGGATTTTTACCTTACTGGATAAACAGCCCGCGATTAAAGATAAGCCAGATGCGCTGCCTTTTGCTGCCCAGCATTGCGATATCCAGGTATCTAACCTTGCTTTTAGCTATGGCGGAAAACCCATCCTCTCTGGCATTGATTTTGAGGTGCGCCAGGGCCAGACGGTGGCATTGGTCGGGCCGAGCGGGGCTGGCAAATCCTCTATCATCAATTTACTGCCACGCTTTTTTGATTATCAGGGCGGTGAGATACGCCTGAATGACACACCCATTACTGATATGCAGCTTGCCAGCCTGCGCCAGCATATCGCGCTGGTCTCACAAGAAGCGGTGTTATTTGATGATACGATTGCGGCCAATATCCGTTTTGGCAGGCCAGAGGCGACATTAACAGAGATCAAATCAGCCGCCAAAGCCGCGGCGGCAGATGATTTTATCACCGCCTTGCCAGATGGATATGACACACCGGTCGGCGCAATGGGCCAGCGCTTGTCAGGTGGCCAGCGCCAGCGCATTGCGATTGCCAGAGCGATGCTGAAAAACGCACCTATCTTATTGTTAGATGAAGCGACCAGCGCCTTAGATGCCCGCTCAGAGGCTGATGTACAAGATTCGCTTCAGCGTCTGATGGCAGGCCGGACCAGCCTTGTGGTGGCTCACAGGCTAGCCACTATTCAAGATGCTGATCAGATTCTGGTGATGGATAAGGGTGCGATTATGGAACGTGGCACCCATGGTGAATTAATGGCCCTGGACGGGCTTTATGCTCAGCTGGTGCGCCTGCAATCGCTTGAGCGTTGAGCTAATATTTAAAAAACGCCAGGCTCGCTATTCGCGTCTCAGCACATCATCAATCAGCCGGTTGGCCCAGCCGCGGGCCATGAAACCTGCCTGCAACGCCGCCGGGTCATAGTGATTTTCAACCCAGTCCCAGAAATCCACCCCTTGATCTTCATAGGGGATATAGGCTTCTAAAAACGCATCCAGCAAACCGGTTTTCGCCTGTTTGACATGCAGATATTTAAAGGATAGCTGCGCGAGGGCCTCACGCACAGGCCGCCCGCGATGAATGAGCAGATAAAGCGCTGACATGATACCGGCGCGATCAGCACCTGATTTGCAATGCAGCAAAGCCGGCCCATCTAGCGCGGCGAATATATCACGCGCTTCATATAAAAAGGGCTTATCAGGGGTGGCACGCGAACGGGCGGTGAAATCCAATAACCTCAGCCCCAGCTTCTCACAAGCTTCAGCTTCGAGACGCCAGCCGCCATCATTGCGCGGCCCGCGGCAATTTAAAATAGTGGTGATGCCACGTGCCTTGGCTTCAGCTAACCTTTTGGGTGTCGGCTGGTTGCTGCGCCACATCATCTCGTCAATCTGATGCAAATTATGCCAGCGCAGGCGCAACAGCCCGTGATCTTTGAGCATCAGCTCAGACCAGTCTTTAAAACCGCGCCGCTCAGCCTTTGGTGCATCCCATTTTGTTGCCGGCCAGTCCCCCATGACGCCATCCCTTTTCTTATTTTGGCTTAACCCAATGCCTTTTTTATGCCATCTGGCCTGTTATGATCCTGCCACCGTCATAGCATCAATGCGCAATGAGGGCGCGGTCATCGCATGCCGCAAATCGCTGTCATTGGCAGGTATCATCTGTTTGAACATATCTTTTAGATTGCCGGCAATGGTCGCCTCGCTGGCTGGCCAGGTGATCTGGCCATTTTCAATCCAGAAACCGCTGGCCCCGCGGCTGTAATCGCCGGTCACCAGACTCACCGAGCTGCCCATTAATTCGGTGACCAGAAAGCCTTGTTCAATATCTGCTATCAATTCGTCAAAGGATAAATCGCCATCTGCAATCATGAAATTAGATGTCCCGGGTCCAGGCGGCGAGGATAGGCCGCGCCGGGCATTGCCAGTTGGGTCCAGACCCAGCTGATCAGCTGTTGCCAAATCCAGCAGCCAGCCTTGCAACACGCCTTTTTCGATCAGATGCCGGCGTGACACAGCCAGCCCCTCACCATCAAACTGACAGGAACCAGCCGCACGCGGGCGCAGCGGATCATCGATCACATTAATTGCGTCATTGGCGATGATCTCGCCCATCATATCTTTTAAAAAAGAGGTGCCACGGGCGACAGATTGCCCGTTAATCGCCCCTGCAATATGACCAGCGAGCGAGCGTGAAACACGTTTATCAAACACCACAGGGAAACTGCCCGTGGCTGGTTTTTTTGCACCCAGACGCGATAAGGTGCGTTTTGCAGCTGATTGACCGATCGCGCGCGGGTCTTCTAGATCGGCTGCAAATACAGCCGAGCTGTAATCATAATCGCGTTCCATCGCCCCATCTTGTTCTGCCAGCACCACCGCCGAGATACCATAAGATGATCGCTTGTTCTGACCGATAAAACCTTCTGACGTGGCAAACCAGCTCGAGCCGATATTATAGCTGGCAGATGCGCCTTCTGAATTGCTGATACCAGGCTCACTGCGCGCCGCATCTTCACAGGCCCGTGCCATTTCTTCGAGCTGGTCTGCTGAAAACACCACCTCATCACACAAATCCATCTCAGGCAGGCTTGTCGCCAGCTCCGCTTTGCGGGCCAATCTGGCATAGGGATCATCTGGTGCGACTTTGGCCATCGCCACCGCGCGTTCTGCCAATGCTTTAATATTCTCATCATCCAGCTGGCCTGTCGACACAGAGGCAATTTTCCGGCCAACAAAGACCCTCAGACCCAGTTGGTAATCTTCAGCGCTTTCAAGTGATTCAAGCGCACCAAGACGGATATTGACAGAGGTGCCATTCCCCTTTGCAAAGACAAGGTCTGCACTATCGGCTCCGGCATGCTTGGCTGCATCCAGCACCTGCTCAATAATTTTTGTATCATTCTGTTCCATGTCTTTTCAGATAGCTTGCACAGGCCAGCGGATCAACCGCATTTCGCATTTAAAAAGCAGGGCTGTCTCTTGCACCCTTGAGGTTCTGGGCGTATCTTCTGGGATATTTTGCAAAAGCATCACTATCAGCGAAGTGAGAAGAGATGGCAGATTTTCAGATTTTTATCGATGGCGGCGCAGGGACAACAGGCTTGCAGGTGGCCTCCAGATTGGCTGCACGTCCTGATTTGGATTTGCTGATTTTAGAGGAGGACCAGCGCAAAGATGAGGGCGCACGCCGCGCCGCGCTGGCAAAAGCGGATTTGGCGATTTTATGCCTGCCAGATGACGGGGCCATCCAAGCTGCACAATGGGTGGTTGAAGACGGGCTGAACACACGGCTGATTGATGCTTCGAGCGCGCATCGTGTCGCCGCAGGCTGGACCTATGGTTTTGCTGAGATGCGTGCTGGCCAGAAACAGGCTATTGAGCAGGCACAATTTGTCTCCAACCCTGGTTGTTATCCAACTGGCTTTCTCAGCCTTGCCTGCCCGCTGCGTGCATCTGGACTGCTCTTAGCAGATGCGATGCTTCATGTCCCAGCCGTCTCTGGCTATAGCGGGGGTGGCAAAGGGCTGATTAACGCCTTTGAAGCAGGTGAAGAGCCACCATTTTTTGCCTATGGTTTGGGGCTTGGTCACAAGCATTTACCAGAAATGCAGCATTATGCAGCATTGAGCACCACACCATTTTTCATGCCTACGGTGGGTGATTTTGCCCAAGGTATGTTGGTCAGCCTTCCGCTTCATGCTGCGCAATTCACCCAGCATCTGCAGGCGTCTGATCTTTACGATATATTCGCCGAGGCCTTTGCTGATCAGCCGCTGGTTAGTGTGCATCCTGTCCAGCCATTGGCTGATCACTCCTTTTTAACATCCAAGGGATTTTTAGCAGCAGACCGGCTTGCTGGCACAGATAGGCTGGATATTGCGATTTTTGCAAATGCCTCAAACAGCCAGTTCTGGTTGGTGGCGATGCTGGATAATCTGGGCAAGGGCGCATCAGGGGCGGCGGTGCAGAATTTAAATCTGATGCTAGGGGCTGAGATGACCGCTGGCCTTAATCTGTGACCTCCCGTTTACTTGCGTTAAATATATCCTATGTCCAGCCTCTATATTCCCGATTTAACAGAGATTGAGCGCGCCTTTCTCTATCCTTATGAAGCACCGTGCGGGGCCTTTTTGATTGAAAATGGCCATGTCTGCCCATTGCCTGTTGAGACTGATTTTAACCAGCGGGTGCCAGTGATTTCAGTGGGTTCAAACAGAGCACCAGTGCAATTGGTGCGCAAATTTGGCCGTGCCGCCAAATTGCCTGTAACGCCGGTGATGATGCAGGGTGTTGATGTCTGCCATGTGGCCAATATTGCACCCTATGGGGCCATTCCATGCAGCGCCTATCCGGTCGCTGATACTCAAATCAGGTTGAATATTGCCTGGCTGGATGCCCAGCAGCTGGCCATTATGCACACAACCGAAGGGATCGGCGATGCCTATGATTTTGTGCGCTGGACAAAAGGTAGCTTCAGCCATCTTTTCGATTTTGAGTCGAGGGCGCAAGCCGACATGCCTGTCTATGGCTATGCCACACGCGCTGGCTTTTTTGCCGATGAGACAGGCCGGCCTTACGCGCTTGCTGCTTTGCCTGCTGAACAAAGGTCTCTTGTTGCGCGCACGCAAACTCAAATGATGAGCCATGCCAAAACAAGGCTTGATGCACAGGAAACCAGCCTTGCTGATTGGGTGAGGGCGATGCAGGTCCAGCCTGCGCGCCAACATGGCCTGCGTGAGGGGTTGGCTGCCAAGGCGGTGCACCCCGATAATCCGCCCTGGCAGGTGATAGAGGCGGATAAGGCCGGTTTTTCAGATCTGTGCTAGAGCCACCAATCCAGCATCAGGCCAGCGGTGAGGATCAGGCCCAAATCACGATTGGATTTAAACAGCCTGAGCGCGATCACCGGATCAGCACCGCCGAGCAGGCGGCATTGCCAGATACAATGACACCCGGCCCCAAGCCAGCCTATCAGCCAGCCAGTCTGAAAGCCGCCTTGAAGGTAAAAGGCCAGCCCCCAGATCATCCAGCCTATCGCATAAAATGAGGCAACACCTGGGATAAGATAGGCCCCAAGGCTGAGGGCTGACGAGCGCACACCTGTTTTGCGATCATCTGCCATATCCTGCACCGCATAGATGGTGTCATAGCCAATGACCCAAAATACACAGCCCAGATAAAATAACCAGACAGGCCAGCTGGGCATCTGCTCATATAAAGCCACCTCTGCCAGCAAAGCGCCCCAGCTAAAGGTCAGCCCAAGGACGATTTGTGGCCAGCCGGTGATGCGTTTGGCCAGAGGGTAGACCACCACCAATGGCAGGCTGGCAATACCGGCTATCCAGGCCGCCAAGGGCAGCTGCAGCAACACCCCCAATCCGATAACAGATAAAATCGCCAGATACATCAGAGCCTGTAGGACAGAGACAGCACCAGAGGCGAGGGGGCGGCTGGCAGTGCGGGCAATTTTCTTATCAATATCGCGATCCCACACATCATTGATGACACAGCCAGCAGCCCGCATCACCACAGCCCCGACCCAGAATAATATCATTAGATAAGCAGCCCCTGCTGGCTCTGAGGTGCGCCAGGCCAGCACAAACCAGCCAGGCAGCAGCAACAGCCACCAGCCAATCGGCCTGTCTAGCCTGCCTAAAATCAGATAAGGATGGAGCGGGCGCGGCAGAGCGGCCAGCCAGCCCCTGAGATGAATATCACTGGCTTTATGAATATCATTGGCTTTATGAATATCACTGGCTTTGTGAATATCAGTGGCTTTGTGGTGATCTGGTGTTTGTGTCATAGCGTCTTTATGCGGCGCTCACATGGTGAAAAGCAAGCCCCCAATGGTCAATGGCGCCAGATGAAACCAAGCCTCTTTGAAAAGAATATGCCCCCTAACAGGTCATCGGCTCTTGTTTCATCTGCAGCTGCCCCTTAAGTAGGGAGTATGAAAGACCGGCTTTCTTCGATTCGACTTTATTGCCCAGATCATCTCGCGCCAGATGAGCTGCTGCGCCTTGATGCGGCACAAGCCCATTATTTAGGGCAGGTGATGCGCCGGAAAATCGGTGATCGCCTGCAGCTTTTTAACGGGCGTGATGGCGCTTATCTGGCAGAGATTACCGCCTTGGGTAAAAAACAGGCTGAGCTGATTTGTCATGAACAAGTGGCCGCACCAAAGCCAGGGCCTGATATCTGGCTGGTTTTTGTGCCGGTGAAACGTGCACGCCTTGATTTCATTGCCCAAAAAGCCACCGAAATGGGCGTGTCCAAAATCTGGCCTGTTCAGTCTGAATATGGCCAGGTGCATAGGTTAAAAGATGCCCGTCTTGAAGCGAATGCGATTGAGGCGGCAGAACAAACAGAGCGGCTGGATATTCCTGAAATCGGACCCTTTGCGCCGCTCTTTGATGTGCTGGCCGACTGGCCGTCTGATCGCACCCTCATTTTCTGTGATGAAGCTTTGGCCCGCACCAACCCTGATAGTGCACAACAGCCAGAGGGGCGCTATGCCGCTCTATCTGAACTGGCAGGGCAAAAGGCTGCTATTCTGATCGGTCCAGAAGGCGGGTTTAGCGATGGCGAACGCAAAATGATTTCAAATCTTGCAAAATGCTTGCCAGTTGGGCTCGGGCCGCGCATTCTGCGCGCCGACACAGCTGCGATTGCCGCGCTTGCGCTTTATCAGGGGCTGGCTGGCGATTGGTCATGACAGGCAGAGGGCCTAAAACCGAAATGAAGGCAGCGACGTATCAGCCTTCAATAAAAGGATAAAGAGACGATGCCTGACCAGATTGATCAGACCCAGATTCATCAGCCCCCCTTATTGGTTGAACAAAAATCACAGCTTGTCGACTGGCTGGCCCAGCATGAAACCGCCAAACCAGATTGGCGTATCGGCACCGAGCATGAGAAATTTCTCTATAATACAGACAATTATGACGCGCTGCCTTATGAGGGCGCGCGCTCCATCGGGGCGTTGCTCAGCTATTTAAAAGACCATCACAATATGACACCTATTATGGAAAAACAGGTGTTGATTGGGCTGAAAGATGGCAAAGGCGCATCTTTGACGCTCGAACCAGGTGGCCAGTTTGAACTCTCCGGTGCGCCGCTTGAAACCTTGCATGACACTTGTGCTGAGACAGGGCGTCATTTGCGCCAGATGCGTGAGGCCTGTGCAGCGCTGGGTCTGGGGATGTTTGGCATGGGTTTTCACCCGAAATGGCAGCGCAGTGATATTCACTGGATGCCAAAAGGCCGCTATCGGATTATGCGCGAATATATGCCAACCAAAGGCGATTTGGGGCTGGATATGATGCTGCGCACCTGCACGGTTCAGGTCAATCTGGATTATGCCAGTGAAGCCGATATGGTCAAAAAATTCAGAACATCGCTTGCTCTGCAACCTGTCGCCACCGCGCTTTTTGCCAATTCACCTTTCAAAGATGGCCGGCCATCTGGCTTGAAATCAACCCGCGCTTTCACCTGGACAGATGTGGATGGCGATCGCTGCGGTGTGCCGGCTTGTGTGTTTGATGATGGTTTTGGCTATGAGCAATGGATAGATTATATCCTCGATGTGCCGATGTATTTTCTGTATCGCGAAGGGGCTTATGCAGATGTGTCCGGCCTGTCTTTCCGCGATTTTATGAAAGGCGAGTTGCCTGGTTATGAAGGCCAGCTGCCCACCATGAAAGATTTTGAAGATCACATCACCACCGCTTTTCCAGAAGTGCGCTTAAAAGGCTATCTGGAAATGCGCGGGGCAGATAGCGGCTCTTGGGATAATATCTGTGCATTGCCAGCTTTGTGGGTCGGCCTCTTATATGATGAGGAGGTGTTGGATCAGGCCGCTGATCTCGCCCAATCCATCAGCCACAGCGATGTAGAAGCCGGCAGGCTGTCTGCGGCGCGTGATGGGCTGGCTGGCATGATGGCTGGCCGCTCGCTCCATGACTGGGCACGCGATATGGTCGATTTGGCAGGTAAAGGCCTGAAAAACCGCGCTTGTCTTGATTCAGCTGGCACAGATGAAAGCGGCTTCCTCCAGCCTCTGCGCCAGATAGTGCAGTCAGGCGAAACAGGGGCAGATATGCTACTAGAAGCCTATCATGGCCGGTGGCAGGAAAATGTCGATTCCATTTTTGAGACAATGGATTATAAAGCCCGGTCCTGATCAGCTCTCAATCTGAGATATCTTCTGGTCAATCTGAGATATCTTCTGGCTGGCCATACCAAACCCGATTGCCGTTAAGTGAAAGTGTGCACCTATGATTGCTTTATTATTGGTGGTGTTTGTTAATTTTGTCGGTATCGGTGCGCTGATTCCCATCCAGCCTTTCGTGGTGATAGAAGAATTAGGCCATTCAGCCACAGTAATGACGGCGCTCCTGGCCAGTTTTTCACTGGCGATGTTTGTGGCGAATCCAATTTTAGGGCGGCTGTCTGACCGCTATGGCCGCCGACCTGTTTTCTTTGTATCGCTCAGCCTTAATATCATCGCCCATCTCTGGTTTGCCTTTTCAAATGATATTATCCAGCTGTTTTTAGCCCGTATTTTAGCCGGTATCGGGGCTGGCAATATTGGTGTAATTCAGGCGATTATTGCTGATAAAGTGCCACAAAAGGATCGCGCCCGCATGATGGGCCTCATCGGGGCTGCAATTGGGGCTGGCTTTGTGCTAGGGCCGGCGATTGGCGGTGTGCTGAGCGGTATTGGTGATGGCCCTATTCACCGTGTGCCATTTCTGGTCGCTGCTGCTTTTGGCTTTTTTGCCCTGATTTTGGCAGTCCTCGGCTTACAGAATGACACAAGCCGATCAGCCCAAACACAGCGCGCAAAAGGCCCCTTTGCCACCCGCTTGTTCCAGCTGTTGCGCGGCCCGCTCGGGCTGTTTGCACTGGCCTTTTTCCTGCTTAATCTGGCCTTTGCCCAGGTTGAGGCTTCTTTTGTGCTGTTGCTGCGTGATCTGATGGGCTATGGCGCTATCGAGGCAGGCTGGGTCTTCACCTATATCGGCTTTTGTATCATCCTTGTGCAAGGCGGGCTAATAGGCCGGACAGTTGGCTGGCTGGGTGAATATCGCACCATTATGATGGGTGTGATTCTCTTATGTGTAGGCCAATTGCTGGCCGCGCTGGTGGGATCACAAGCCTTGCTGATCACCAGCTTGCCGATGCTGGCCCAGCTTTTATTCATCACCACGCTGATTTGTTTTGGCTTTGCCTATACCAACCCGACATTATCTGCCGCCAGCTCATCTGTTGCCGATGCTGGCGAGATGGGCGGCGCATTAGGGCTGGTGCAGGGATTTGGATCGCTCGGTCAGGTGATTGGCCTGTCTCTTGCTGGCCCGTTTTATGAGATAGGCGGCAGCGGCTTGAATTATGGTGCAGCTGCGGCCATCACATTGGGCCTGTTTGCGGTTGTGCTGCTGGCACAACGCCTCGCCAGTCAGCCTATATCTGGCTGATCGCCGAATTCAGAACAAGGCGGTCACTCAAATGGCTCAGGCAGCCAAAGAGCTCAGGCAGCCAAAGAGCTCAGGCAGCTTGTGTGCCGCCGACGGTGACCCCGCCCATTTTTAGCGTTGGCTGGCCCACACCAACAGGCACAGACTGGCCAGATTTACCGCAAGTCCCAACCCCATTATCCAGCTTTAAATCATTACCGATCATGCTGATTTGCTGCATCGCATCTGGGCCATTGCCAATCAAGGTCGCCCCTTTAACAGGCGCACCGATTTTGCCATCTTCAATGAGATAGGCTTCAGAGGCAGAAAAAACGAATTTGCCAGAGGTGATATCTACCTGTCCCCCACCGAAATTCACCGCATAAAGGCCTTTTTTGACAGATGAGACAATTTCATCAGGGCTGTGAGCGCCTGATTCCATAAAGGTGTTGGTCATGCGTGGCATGGGCAGATGGGCATAGGATTGCCGCCGCCCATTTCCAGTTGGCGCAACCCCCATCAGCCGCGCATTTTGGCGATCTTGCATATAGCCGGTCAGAATACCATCTTCGATAAGTACATTGCGCTGAGATCGGGTGCCTTCATCATCAATGGTGATAGAACCGCGCCTGTCCTGCATGGTCCCATCATCTACAACGGTCACCCCTTTTGAGGCGACGCGCTGGCCCATTTTGCCTGAGAAAATAGATGTGCCTTTGCGGTTGAAATCACCTTCTAACCCATGACCCACCGCTTCATGCAGCATCACACCTGGCCAGCCGGCACCCAGCACAATCTCCATCTCACCAGCAGGTGCGGCAATCGAATCAAGGCCGAGCAGGGCCAGTCTCAGCGCTTCATCTGCTTCATTTTGCCAGATATCATCCTGCAAATAGCGGCCAAACAAGATGCGCCCACCTGACCCGCTGCTGCCAGTCTCCATCCGGCCTTTATCTTCTACCATCACCGACACATTCAGGCGGACCAGCGGGCGGATATCAGCGGCGCGATAGCCATCAGGGCGGATAATCTGAATCGCCTGCCAGGAACAGGCCACAGAGGCACTGACTTGACGCACGCGGCTGTCTTTATCGCGCAGATAAGCATCAATTTTCTGCAACAGGGCAATTTTGGTTTCAAAAGCAATATCATCTAGCGGATTCATAGCCGTATAAAGCGGCTTATTAATGCCGCCTTCAGGGGCAAGGGCCATTTGACCACTATAGCCCTTTGAAATGCTAGAGACTGTTTCTGCTGCGCGTTGCAGGGCAGATTGCGAGAGCTCGCCTGCATGTGCAAAACTATCAGCCTCACCTAGAATCGCCCGCAAACCAAATCCTGATGATTGGTCATAGCTGGCAGAACGCAGCCTTCCATCATCAAAACTCAGCATCTCAGAATGGCGAATCTCTAAATATAAATCGCCATCATCACTGTTGCCTAACACAGAGCGCACCAGCTTTTCAGTCTCATCTCTGTTCAATGAGCTCATCGCATTTTCGAAAAACAGACTGTCTGTCTGAGAGAGAAGATCATGCTGAGAAGAGGATGACATGGCGGCACCTTTGACTGGATTCTTTTGTATCTGTAACCCTTCAAAGATGGAGAATTTGTCTCACCGTTTCAAGCGTCAAGATTTTGGTCTTTAAAAACGCCAGATTTTTGCCTGAAATTTCTTGCGAATCCGGATATCAGCGCCAGCTTTCTGTCATGCGGTAAAGCGCGGACCAAAAACTGTAGCGTCAGGGGGTCGCAGGGGTCTTTTCAATCACTGAAAAAGGGAGTAGGAAGTTGCAGAAGTTTTAGTAGACTGGACAGGTGTGGCTCGTCGTGCGTTTCATCGATGTGCGATCAAACCGGCTCGGTTGAAAAGGTTGAAGACGACCACGTTTCTTTGGGGGATCGAAATATGTTTGCAAAGAGCAGCTGGACAGCCGCATTAAAAGGGCTTGTTTTTGCATCTTTCGCTATGGTGATGGCAGGGGCTGCATCCGCAGCTGAGCCAGCCGCCTGGCAATTAGGGCTTCAAGAGCCTGCAGGGTCAATCGCTGAGAAAGCAGATAGCCTGCATAATTTGCTGTTGGTAGTCATCACAGCGATTTCAGTTTTTGTATTGGCCCTTTTGGTCTATGTGTGCTGGCGTTATCGTGCGTCTGCCAATCCAGTGGCCAGCAAGACCTCGCATAACACCACAATCGAAATTCTCTGGACAGTGATCCCAGTGCTGATTCTGGTGGTGATCGCGGTGCCGTCTTTCCGCCTGCTCTATTACATGGACCAGACCAAAGACACCGACATGGTGATCAAGGTCACAGGCAATCAGTGGTACTGGAATTATGAGTATCCTGATGAAGGGCTGGCCTTTGACAGCTATATGATCGATGAAGAAGATTTAGAAGAAGGTCAGCCAAGGCTGCTGGCTGTTGATTATCCAATGGTCGTGCCAGAGAACACCAAGATCAAGCTGCTGGTTACAGGAAATGATGTCATGCATTCTTTCTTTGTGACATCACTTGCTGTGCAGACCTATTCGATTATTGGCCGCATAAACGAGGTATGGATTGATGTGCCTGCTGGCGCAAAAACCTATTATGGCCAGTGTAATCAGATTTGTGGTGTGAACCACGCTTATATGCCGATTGTGGTCGAGGCGGTCAGCGCTGACGATTATGCGGCATGGCTGGAAACAGCAAAAGAAGAATTTGCACTGAATACCATGCCTGCCAGCCCAAATATGCTGGCATCAGCACGTTAAGTTTTTTTAAAGGGAGTCTGAAAAGATGAGTGCGCAATCACACGCTGCTGATGCAGCACATGCTAACCCAACAGGTTTTGTACGCCGCTGGCTCTATTCAACCAACCATAAAGATATCGGGACGATGTATATCATCTTCTCTATTCTGGCGGCGTTGATTGGGGGCGGTTTTTCAGTTTTCATGCGTATGGAGCTGATGGAACCTGGCGTGCAGTATATGGCTGACGGGCATATGTGGAATGTGTTTACCACAGCTCA
>JBMHDN010000006.1:0-61061 GCA_049889355.1 Puniceispirillaceae bacterium (SeqCode) | reverse complement strand
ATATAAAAAAAGGAGGCATCTGCCTCCTTCTTTGATGTTGGGTTGGGTGCGGGGCTAAGGCACGCTTAGGCAAAATGCAGATGGTCAGCGCGGACCACTTGCGGCAGTGCCTGAATAGCGGCAAGTGCTTCATCTGCCAATTCGCCATCTACTTCAATGAGGGCAATCGCCTCGCCGCCTTCATCCTTGCGGCCCAGATGGAAGGTCGCAATATTGAGCTGCATATCAGAGAGCAGACTACCCAAAGCGCCAATAAAGCCAGGCTTGTCATAATTGCGCACATAGAGCAGGCTGGATGGAAAATCACTCTCAACAGAAATGCCCTGTACCTCAATAATACGCGGTTTATTGCCACCGACAAGCGTGCCGGCAATGGTGCGTGCGCCTTCCTTGAAATTGGCGGTGATGCGCAGCATGGTCTCATAATCACAGCGCCTGTCATGTTTTACAGAAGCCACAGCTATACCTGCTGAATGGGCTACAGAGGCTGCATTCACCATATTGACCGAATCCATCTTGGGACCGAGTAGGCCGGCAAGCGCAGAAGCCAGCACAGGCTCTTCTTTCAACGCGGCAGCGCGGCCTTCAAATTCAATTTGCACCGCGCTGAGATCGGCCATATCCACCTGACCCAAAAAGCGGCCCAAATCGCGGGCCAAATCCATGTAAGGTTTCAGCACAGGGGCTTCTTCTGCAGATACAGAAGCCATATTCAACGCGTTTGTTACCGCCCCATTCATCAGATAATCAGCAATCTGCTCAGCGATTTGCAAGGCGACTTTTTCTTGTGCCTCGGTGGTTGAGGCACCCAGATGCGGGGTCGCAATGAAATTGGGCGCCTCAAAGAGAGGATTATCCTTGGCTGGCTCTTCGACAAACACATCAAGCGCGGCCCCTGCGACATGGCCATTATGCAAAGCCGCACACAGCGCCAACTCATCAATCAGACCGCCACGTGCACAATTGATAATCCGTACACCTTTTTTGGTCTTATTGAGGGCATCTGCAGAAAGGATATTGCGTGTCGCATCGGTAAGAGGGGTATGCAGGGTAATAAAATCTGCCTCACCCAACAGCTGATCCAGCTCCACCTTTTCAATACCAAGCTGGAGCGCACGATCAGGGGTGAGAAAGGGGTCAAAGCCCATCACCTTCATTTTGAGGCCTTGTGCACGCTCTGCGACAATCGCCCCAATATTGCCACAACCAATGATCCCCAGCTTCTTACCGGTGATCTCAGTCCCCATAAATTTCGATTTTTCCCATTTGCTGGCGGTGGTTGAGATATGGGCATGCGGAATTTGACGGGTCAAGGCCATCATCATAGCAATCGCATGTTCAGCGGTTGTAACCGAATTGCCATGCGGGGTGTTCATCACCACCACACCCGCTGCTGTGGCCGCTTTGATATCGACATTATCCACCCCGATTCCCGCGCGACCTACCACGCGCAAATGAGGCGCTGCAGCCAGCACCTCTTGTGTCACCTTGGTAGCAGAGCGAATGGCCAGACCATCATAATCCTTGATAATTGCCAATAATTCGTCTGCAGATAGGCCTGGCTTGAAATCCACATTGAGGCCAGCTTGTTCTAAAATTTCCACGGCTTTGGGGGCCAGCTTGTCGCTGATCAAGACGCGTGGTGCTGTGGTTTGTGTCTGTTGTGACATGTTTTATATCCTTATTTCAGAGTCTCTATTGCGCGCTCAAATGCCTGGTCAAGCCAGGGCAGCAGCGCAGCTGTATCATCGCTATCTACCGTTGGTCCGCCCCAGAGGCGCAGGCCTGCCGGTGCGGTGCGGTAGGCGCCTATGTCAAAGGCCACCTCTTCATCTGCCAGCCAGGTCGTCATCTGTTTTGCAAAAGCTGACTGGCCAGCGCTATCCAGTTTCGATACCGCTTCATCAGTGATTTTGAGGCAAATGGAGGTGCAGGAGCGGGTGGCTGGGTCAGCCGCTAAAAAATCAACCCAATGGGTTTTGGCTACCCAGTCTTCAACGGCCTTTAAATTGGCCTCTGAGCGGGCAAACAAAGCCGGCAATCCGCCGATCTTTTCTGCCCAGTCCAGTGCAACCAGCAAATCTTCTACAGCCAGCATAGACGGGGTGTTAATCGTCTCACCTTTGAAAATACCCTCAATCAGCTTACCCTTTTTGGTCAGCTGAAAAATCTTGGGCAAAGGCCAGGGCGGGTTATAGCTCTCAAGGCGTTCTACGGCGCGTGGCGAGAGGATAATCACCCCATGAGCCGCCTCGCCGCCAAGCGATTTTTGCCAGCTAAAAGTGGTGATATCGCATTTTTCCCAATCAATCGGCATAGCAAAACAGGCAGAGGTGGCATCATTTATGGTCAGACCTGTTCTATCTGTTGCAATCCAGTTGGCATCTGGTATGCGCACCCCTGAGGTGGTGCCATTCCAGGTAAAGACAATATCGCGATCTGAGGCCGTCTGGCTGAGATCAGGTAAATGACCCCAATCTGCCTCAAAGCGGCGAACATCCTCAATTTTTAGCTGATTGATAATATCTCCAACCCATGTTTTGCCAAAGCTTTCCCAGGCACAAACATCAACGCCTCTGGCCCCCAGCACAGACCACATCGCCATTTCAATCGCACCTGTATCTGAAGCAGGGACAATCCCCAGACGATAATCATCTGGCAGACCCAGCATCTCAGACATGCGAGAAATGGCTGTGGCAAGTTTTGCTTTTGCGGGGTTAGCGCGATGCGAGCGACCAAGGCTGGCATCAGACAGGGCGGAGAGGTTAAACCCAGGACATTTCTTGGTTGGTCCTGAAGAAAAATGCGCAGAGCGCGGCCGGATCATGGGCGTCATGATAAACCTCATCCAAAATTTTGCTATCCGTTGGGGGATAACGACCCACCATGGAAAATAAAGAAGCGACAAAAAATGTCAACAGGACGACATAAAGTTTTTTACCAATAAACACCTAGAGTTACATATTACTTTATTTATGTAACTTCTGATTGTTTTAAGCTTGACATTGAGGGCGGGTCACGTTGTCACAAGAAAAGGGACATTAGCTAAGATCAATCACCTGTGATCTCATGCTGAAAGACAAGCGGAAATGCCGATGGGAGAGGTGTATCCAGCACAGATGCAGGAGGCATCATGCTGGCAGAAAAACGCCAATTTGGTCGATATTTCACCACCAAAAACCCCTTTGAACATGCTGCTTTTTTTAAATGGGCTGAAGGCGCAAATTTACCGAATCGGCCTATTTTAGAGCCTTTTGCAGGTCAGAACAGCCTGATTACCCATCTTCAGGCCCTGGGGTTATGCCATGATTTTACGGCCTTTGACATAGCCCCTGCTCATCCAGAAGTCTGCACAAGAGACACGTTGGCCGATTTTCCGACCGGCTATGATATCTGTATCACCAATCCACCCTGGCTGGCGAAAAACTCAGCCACCCATCGCGGCCTGCCCTTTCCGGATACTGGCTATGATGATCTCTATAAATTCAGCCTGTCGCTCTGTCTGGCGCATTGCGGCTATGTTGCAGCGTTGGTGCCTGAGAGCTTTATCAGGCAGGATTTATTTCACGATAGGCTGACTGATTTTATCTCTATCAAAAAACGACTTTTTGCCGAGACCGTGCATCCTGTAGGTCTTGCGCTCTTCACAGCTGAACCACACGGCCCTATCCATCTCTGGTCAGATGATAGCTATCTAGGCGATCTGGCCAGCCTTCATCACCGCTATCTGCCGAACTGCCATCACCCAGCAGCCGATATTCAGTTCAACCATCCCGACGGCAATCTGGGGCTGATTGCTTTTGATAATATCCGGACAGCCTCTATCCGGTTTTGCGACACAGACGAGATTGCGCATTATCACATCAAACATTCCAGCCGTTTTATCACCCGCATTCGCACCCGGTTTGACGTGTCTATCAATGACTGTAATCGGTTTCTGGACCGGTTCAGGCGCGATACCTCAGATATTTTTCTGTCAGGCTATCGCGGCCTGCGGGCAGATGGTCATTACCGCCGCCGCATGGACTACGCCCTCGCCCGCAAAATCATCAGCCATGTGTCATAAAAAATTATCGGGTGCCCAGGTCCAGCAGACACAAGACATACCCCAAGCTAATCGGTACTGCCTTTTGATTATCCAGCGTCTTCAATGGCGGAGCAGAGCTTGTCCATAGCCGCATCCAGGCGGGCTTCATCCAAGGCTTCGACCATCACACGGATCACCGGCTCGGTGCCAGATGGGCGCAAGACAACCCGCCCTTCATCTGCAAAATCAGCTTCTATGTCTCGGAGCAACCTTAAAATCGCCTCCGTCTTTAGAACGGCCTTATCGACATTTTTCAGGTTCACCAGCTTTTGTGGCACGGGCTCAAAATGGCGCAGACAGGCAGAAGCTTTGCCGCCTTTTTTCTGCAGTACAGCCAACACCTGAAGCGCGCCAATCATCCCATCCCCAGATCGGCTGAGCTCTGGCAGCAGGATATGGCCAGACGCCTCACCGCCTAAATTACTGCCAAGAGCCCGCATCAATTCATGGACATAACGATCGCCAACAGCGGCCCGTTCGAACCCGATCATCTGTTCCTTTAAGAAACGCTCAAGCCCCAGATTGCTCATCAGCGTGCCAACCACCGGCCCTTGCAACCGCCCATCGGCGTTCATATCCGCGGCAAGACAGGCCAGCACATCATCACCGGTACAGATATAGCCTGTCTCATCACTGAGGATCAGCCTGTCTGCATCCCCATCGAGTGCAATCCCGATATCGGCACCTGCCGCGACAACATGCGCTGCCATCGCCTGCGGGGCAGTGGCCCCAACATCATGATTGATATTGAGCCCATCCGGCTCGACGCCCATAGCGATGACCTCTGCGCCCAGTTCCTTTAGCATGGTGGGGGCAGTTTCATACGCCGCACCATGGGCGCAATCCACCACAATTTTTAAACCTTCTAAGGACAGCCCTTCAGGGAAGGTCGCTTTGGCAAATTCAGAAAATCGCGCCACCCCGTTGGTGATGCGCCGCGCCCGGCCAAGTGCATCTGCCGCGGAAAGCGCAATTGAGCCTTGCATCAAATCAGAGATTTCCTGTTCGATGCTATCGGCCAGTTTGCGCCCATCCGGGCCAAACAGCTTAATCCCATTATCATGATGCGGGTTATGAGAGGCAGATATCATCACACCCAAATCAGCCCGCATTGAATGGGTGAGATGCGAGATAGCAGCGGTTGGCACCGGCCCTGTCATCCGGCAATCCATCCCGATAGAGGTGAAACCGGCGACCAGCGCGCTCTCTAACATATAGCCTGAGAGGCGGGTATCCTTACCAATAATGACCAACGGGCGGCCTTTGCCTTTTTCAGCTGCGATATCCGCAAAATAGCGACCGGCAGCCAGCGCAAGACGGACCACAAATTCAGCGCGCATCGGACCAGTATTGATATGAGCACGCACCCCGTCTGTCCCGAAAATCCCAGCCATCTTATCGCTCCTTGCTGACCTGCCCTATCTGGCATGCGCCATCATAAAGCCCCCACCCACACCACGCAAGCATGCGGCCGCCTCTTCACCGGTTGAATAGGGTGAGGGCCTGGCGGGTTTCGGGGATGTCATGGATACGGAGCATCTGGATACCTTGGTCTATCACCCGCAAGCCAAGGCTGAGCGAGCCGGCCAGGCGATCATCAGCCTCAGGGGCTATGCCGGTCTCCGACTGCATAACCTTTGCAATGGTGGATTTACGCGATACGCCATAAAGGACAGGCACCCCCAGCCCGTGGAACAAGCTGGCCCATGCGATCAAATCGATATTATCCTGAACTGTCTTGCCAAAGCCAAAACCGGGATCAATAGCAATATGTGTACGTGGCAAGCCAGCAGCTTCTAGTGTGGTGACACGCTCTGCCAGCCAATCATAAATATCCAGCGGGGCGAAATCATAGGACGGGTTGGCCTGCATCGTCTGAGGCGCGCCTTGCATATGCATGGTGATCGCAAAGGCCTTGTCCGGATTTGCGGCATGAGCCCTGCCCATAAGCGCCGGTGCACCTTCATCAGCGAAACCACCCACATCATTGATGATATGCACCCCTGCATCCAGCGCAGCCGCCATCACATCGGTGTGGCGGGTATCAGCAGAGACAATATGCCCTTCTGAGACCAGCTGTTCTATCACTGGCAGGATACGGCGCTTTTCTTCATTGCTGGCAACAGGTTCTGCCCCAGGGCGTGTTGATTCGCCGCCAATATCCAGAATACGCGCCCCATCATCGGCCAATTGCCGGCCAGCTGAGATCGCATCTGAAGCAGCCAGATGCCGCCCGCCATCTGAAAAACTATCCGGCGTGGCATTCACCACCCCCATCAGATGCGGCCTGTCCATTGCAAGGTTGGCAAAATCGCCGCGCGGGGCAGAGAGCCGTTCCAGCCAGCTTTCAGCTGCGGCTTTATCTGCGGCAGCCTCCAGCAGGTCTTTTGGCGTTGTACGCCAGACGCTGAGCCCGCCTTCCAGCCGCATCACCACATCCAGCTGGCTAAATCCTATCCAGCCACCAGCTAGTGGCCAGAGGTCCGTTGCTTGTGCGGCTGGGTCTGATACCCGCATGAGGCCAACAGGCCTGAGCAATGTGGGGACAGAAAAAGGCGGCACAACAGGTGCCGCCTGATAGATGGGAGTTATGCGTTGTGACATCACCGCCCTATCCTTTTTTCAAAAACGCTATGCGGAAGCGGTGATTAAACCGTCTCAGGGCCTGTGGAATCAGACGGACGCTTGCGCCCGCCTGTCGGCAGGCCGGCGCGTGGCCGTTTGGCCCGCGGGCTCGGCGTGTCATCATCTGCATCTGTATTACGGCTGAGTGTGCCGCCTTCAACGATGATTTTGATCTCTTCACCATTCAAGGTTTCATATTCCAGCAAGCCTTGTGCCAGCCGTTCCAGCTGTTCATGGTACTTTTTCAGAATATCCATCGCATCCTTATAGGCTGTATCGATAATCCGGCGCACTTCAGTATCAATGATATCCGCTGTCTTATCAGAGACATTTTTTTGCTGCGTTACAGAACGGCCTAAAAAGACTTCCTGCTCATCGCCTGAATAGGCTTGGAAGCCCAGCTTGTCTGACATGCCCCATTCGGTCACCATCCGGCGTGCCATATCGGTGGCCATCCGGATATCTGAAGACGCACCTGTGGTGATTTTCTCAGCCCCAAAGATCAGCTCTTCTGCGATACGGCCACCGCACGCCACACGCAAATCAGCATGCAGCTTGTCCATAGCCAGAGACACACGGTCTCCTTCTGGCAGGCGCATCACCATACCCAATGCGCGGCCACGCGGGATAATGGTGGCTTTGTGAATCGGATCAGATGCCGGACAATGCAAAGCAACGACCGCGTGACCGGCCTCGTGATAGGCGGTGAGTTTCTTCTCATCTTCGCTCATCACCATTGAACGGCGCTCAGAGCCCATCATCACCTTATCTTTGGCTTCTTCAAATTCAGCATGGGATACCGTCCGGCGCCCTTTACGTGCGGCCAGCAGGGCAGCTTCATTGACCAGATTGGCCAAATCAGCCCCTGAGAAGCCAGGGGTGCCACGTGCAATGGTGCGCGGGTCCACATCATTAGCAAGCGGTGTTTTGCGCATATGAACTTTGAGGATTTTCTCGCGGCCCATCAAATCCGGATTTGGCACCACCACCTGACGGTCAAAACGACCTGGACGCAACAGAGCCGGGTCTAGCACATCTGGGCGGTTGGTGGCTGCAATCAGGATAACGCCTTCATTCGCCTCAAAACCATCCATTTCAACAAGCATCTGGTTCAAGGTCTGCTCGCGCTCATCATTGCCACCGCCAAGACCGGCGCCGCGATGGCGGCCAACCGCATCAATTTCATCAATGAAGATGATACATGGCGCATTTTTTTTGCCTTGTTCGAACATATCACGCACACGGCTCGCACCGACACCGACAAACATTTCAACAAAGTCAGAGCCTGAAATGGTGAAAAACGGCACATTGGCTTCGCCGGCAATCGCACGTGCCAGCAAGGTCTTACCTGTACCTGGCGGGCCCACCAATAAAACGCCCTTTGGAATTTTCCCGCCCAAGCGCTGGAAGCGGCCTGGATCTTTCAGAAATTCGACGACTTCTTCTAATTCTGTTTTGGCCTCATCAATACCCGCGACATCTTCAAATGTGACGCGCCCGTGATGTTCGGTAAGCATTTTCGCCCGGCTCTTGCCAAAGCCCATCGCCCCGCCACGGCCGCCGCCCTGCATCTGGCGCATGAAGAAAATCCAGACACCGATAAAGAGCAACATCGGGAACCAGCCCAGCAAGACCGAGAAGAGACCAGGCATGCTGCTTTCATCTGGACCTGCATTAATCCGTACATCGCTGCCTTCTAACGTTTCGACCAAATCAGTACCATCTGGCTTATAACTGGATACAGTCACACCCTCTTTGGTGCGGCCACGCAGGTTCGATCCTTCGATCATCACCTCGGTAATTTGGCCAGAACGGGCCTGATTTACAAAATCTGAATAGGCGAGCTGGCCAGTCGTTTGTGTGCTGCTGCTCCCCTGAAACATATTGAACAGGGCCAGCATGGCTGCGCCGATAATCACCCAGATTGCGATATTGCGAAGTAAATTATTCACGTCTTCATCCTGTCATCCGAGCTTGGTCTGGTTATCAAGCCCATCAAAATTCAGCATCATTGTCCGCCTTTGGAGCGGGGTGAGATAAAAATCCGGTTCAGGGCTTATCAACATCTGTTGTGTTGCCATAGCCGCGTCCAGACTGGTCTCGTTTTTGGCTTTATTCAGGGCATCAGGAACTGAACAAGCACTGCACCCATTAACATGGGGAGTCCATAGCCTGTCGTCAAGGGTATGAAGGACGGGAATCATAAGCCGTGCCTGATAGGGCAGATGTTGTAACTGCTTGAAAAAAGACCCTGTCTGGTCAAGTTGGCGATACCCCTCGCTACCGAGGCGGTTTACCACACCACCAAGCTGCGTTGAGACCAGCCAGCGACCGTCAAAAACACAGCTCTCACCTGCCTTTAGATGCACAGGTTCCGGCGATAAGCGACTTGGTTCAGCAGATAAGATCAGCTGGTGTGAGGACGTCCTGATTTGCACATAGGATAAGGTTTTGTTCAGCCCTGCAAAAACAGCCGCATCCAGCCGTTCGACAGCCTGCCTTGCAGGCGGATAGTCTCGCCCTCCGATAGGCGGCAGTAAGTCTCGTAACAAGAGATGACGTGCCTGAGTAGGCAATGCCATATAAGCTGATTTAGGCATTGCCAGATAAAGCGGCCATAGGGTGGTAATATGCTGGCTGGCCCATTTTTTGAGCGGTGTTTCAACTGATAATTTTAAATCTGAACAGGCACTACCCAGACGCAAAAGCTGGCTGGATAGCTGAGGGGCCTGACTTAACATCCGGCGCATGCGTACCCGCTCAAACCGGCTGTCCTGATTGCTGGGATCCTCTGCTGGGATCATGTCTTCAGCTGCCAGAAATTTGGCCAGCTGCTCGCGGCTTTCATCTAACAGCGGACGCAAGAAGCGCACCTGATGGTGAATGCGCTCGTCTGCCATGCCAGCCAGCCCAATAACCCCAGAGCCTTTTAACAGACGCATTGCAATGGTTTCTGCCTGATCTTCACGGTGGTGGCCCAGCAAGACCACCCCGCCAGATTGGCGCACGGCTGCACTCAGCAAGCGGTAGCGATGTGCACGGGCCCATTCTTGCAAGGCCGGCCGCGGCCTTTGCCCGTGTGTTTCCAGCCGCTCATTCGGGTTGATATGAAGTGTTTGGCACCGCAGATTTCGAGCCTGTAATTGGCGCTGTGCGGTCTTTATCTCATCGCCCGCTTCTGGGCGTAGACCATGATGAACCGATAAAATTTCAACTGGATGCCCCTCAAGGCTTGCCCAATGTCCGGCAAGTAGGGCCAAAGCCAATGAATCTGGCCCGCCTGAACAGGCCACATAAACCGGCTGGCCTGCGGACAGACCAAATCCATGCATTTTTTCAGAAAAACGCTGAATAAGCGCGTTGCTCAACGCTGATGTGTGAGAGCCAAGCGCTGTTTTAATTACAGCTTGCACTCGAAGAGAGCTCGGCCACCCGCTTTAAGAAGAAGTCAGGCGGCGAGTCCAAATATTGCGGCAGGTCGCGATAAATCGCACAAGCCTGCTCTGTGGTTGCAAACTGACCGACTGATTCAGCGATCAGCAAGGTGGTATCCACCAGACGCGAATCTTCCGGATAGCTGGCATTAAACTCAGTAAATGTTGTTACGGCTTTTGCATATTGACCTTGCAAGAACTGCACTCGGCCAAGCCAGTAATGCGAATCTGCAGTGCGCTCATCTTCTGGATGCAATTCCAAGAATTCAGCAAAAGCCTGCTCGGCTGTGGCCAAATCATTTTGTAAAGCGCGGCCAAGTGCAAAGCGATATTGCTCTTCAGGGCTGGTGTCTGGCAATACATTGCGTGTCGGCTCTTGGCTGACTTCAGCTTGATCAGTGGCATCCGCCACGGTCTCACCGGCTGCTTCTTGGCTTAGATTATCTGTCTGAGTTGCTGTTGAGCTGACTTGTTCAGCCTGGGTCGTATCGGCATTATCTGATGCGTTATCCTGAGATGCGGTAAGGCTCTGATTATCCTGCGCCAGATCATTCTGATCCACTGTCCAAACGGTTTCGCCTGTTTCCAGATTGCGGTTCATCTGGATAGATGGCGCATTACCGATCCCTGTCGTGTCATCCTGAACAATCTGATTTTGAATATCAGCACCGGCATTTAAACTCAGCAGGGCCTGCATACGCTTTTCAAGGCGCAACACACGAAACTCGATATCAGAGGACATTTCAATAGTTCGTTTGATACGCTGGTCCAGAATATCAATGCTGTCTGTCAGCTCTGCAATCTTGGATGCCAATTCTTTGGATTCAGCAGATTTGGCCGTCTGGCCGGCCAATGCGCTACTGGACAGATTTTCCAGCTGTTGTTTCACATTGCGCAAATCTGTTTCCAGCATACCACGCATCGCGCGTATGTCGGCTTCAGCCCTGTCGAGGCGGACTTGCTGTTTTGCCAGCAAATCCCGGCTCACCGCGCTATCATTTGTTTGAGCAAAAGAGACACCTGCTGTCATGACTGACAACATGCACGCCCCGATAAGAGCGGCAACACCTGCTTTTTTCTGCGAAACCAAAACCATCATCTGTCTATCCGCATGTCAAAATCTATCCTGCATTGCTTGTCCCATATTTTTCAGCACAATGAAACACTGAACATGGATTATTCTCACAGCGCTTTACGGCAAAAACATGGCACGATAGCGCGATATGAAAAAGACACAAAAAAAGGGGTATCTATAATACCCCTTTTTAATCTTTTATTTCCAGCGCCAAACGGACGCTGAATAAATGCTTAGTTCAGCACAGTTACAGCGCGGCGGTTCTTGGCCCATGCGGCATCGAATGAGCCTGCAACAGCTGGACGCTCTTTACCGTATGATACCAGACGCAGGCGTGCTGAGTTGATACCCTTTGCCACCAGATAGTCGCGGGCGGCAGCTGCACGGCGCTCACCGAGTGCCAGGTTATATTCGCGTGTACCGCGTTCGTCAGCATGGCCTTCAATGGTAATACGCAGATTTGGCTTACCGGCCAGGAATGCAGCCTGACGGTCAAGCGTTGCCTGTGCATCGGCACTCAGCTCTGATGAATCGAAATCAAAATAAACAGCTGAGCCAATAGAGGTCAGCTCGCTTTGCGCAGCTTCAGCTTCTGATGCGGTATCAGATGAGGCTGATGAACCGCTTGATGCAGATGAGCCGCTTGATGATGAGCTGCTGGCTGTGCTTGAGCCTGATGATGATGAAGCTGAGCTACCGGCATCTGTTGAAGATGTTGAAGCAGTTTCACAAGCAGCAAGCAGGAACATTGCAGCGATGACAGACAGGAAACGTTGGATCATAATGAACCCCCAGAAACAAGGTGACCGTTGCTGCCAATCCCGGCTGATGCTTCGGTCCATTTACGCGGTGGTCACGCTTGACAAGTTCGTGTCAAGGTCGTCTCCAGTCCGCAATTCCAATAATGCAAGCAAAATGAAAAACACAAAACCACTTGCAAATCAAGTAAAAAACAGAATGTTCGTGATTTAAATACGCGTTCACCACCCCTTTGGACCAATGGCTTGCAGAGGCGACCAGCGACCGTCTCAATGGTATGGCAATTGGCCAGCTTCTATTGCAATAGAGGCGACCAGGCCGGATCGCTGGCATCACCCGGGGTAAAGAGGCGGCGTTCATTAAAACCGGTTATATCCACACGGTATAGATAAGTCTGGCCACCTGTGCCATCTTCTTTGGTTGGGTCCTGTTTAAAATACATCAGAACACGGCCATTTGGCGCCCAGGTCGGGCCTTCAACCAAAAAGCCACGGGCCAATAGACGCTCGCCTGTCCCATCTACATTCATCACCCCGATATAGAATTCACCAGACACCATCTTGGTAAAAGCAATCAAATCACCGCGCGGCGACCAGACTGGTGTTGCATAACGCCCTTTCCCATAGCTGATGCGCTGAACGCCTGATCCATCCACATTCATCACATAGAGTTGTTGAGAGCCGCCACGGTCTGAGTTAAAGACCACACGCCCGCCATCTGGGGCATATGAAGGCGAGGTATCAATAGAGGCTGAGTTGGTCAGACGCTTCACCCCTTGGGTGCGCAAATCCATCTCATAAATATCAGTCAGACCATCTTCGGCCAGGCTCATAATCAGCTTATTGCCATCTGGCCCGAAACGCGGGGCAAATGTCATGCCAGGGAAAGAGCCCAGCCGCTCTGTCCGCCCAGTTGCGACATCCAGCAAATAGACGTTCGGCTCTTCATTAAAATAATTCAGATAGGCAATTTCATGCGCGGTAGGCGAAAAACGCGGGGTCAGCACCAAATCAAGCCCTGAGGTTAAAAACCGATGATTATGGCCATCCTGATCCATAATGGCCAGACGCTTGACCCGGCTGGTCGTCGGGCCGCTCTCAGAGACATAGACAATCTGGGTATCGAAATAGGGGCTGTCACCGGTGAATTCTTCATAGACAAAATCAGCAATCTGATGCGCTATTCGGCGCAGACCTGCTTCATCTGCAGAGCCGCCACCTTCGGTGATATTGCGCCGTGCCACAATATCCCAAAGCACAAATTCCACATTCAGCATGCCATCTGATTCCAAATAGGCAGACCCAACCAACAAGCCTTTAGCCCCAAGTGGGGTCCAGTTGGTAAAGTTCGGCTGGATAGCCGGAGAGGTCGGCGGGTCAATAAAGGCCGCACTGTCAATCGGCTGAAACAGGCCAGAGCTGCGTAAATCATCCGAAATAATCTGCGCAATCTGGCGGCCAACATCACTTGGCACCCCATCCAGACCGGTGAAATCAGCAATGGCGATCGGAATAGGCGCAACCTGACCTTCGGTGATATCCAGCCTAAGCTGAGCAGAAGCTGGAGAAAGCCCAAGCCCGGTGACCACCAAAATCAGCGTAATAAATCGAAAGAAAGCCTGTTTCATTTGCATGGGATGCCCCTATCTTTCCTCTCATTGAAGCAACTCCCTAAAGAAGCTGCCCTTTAATTTAGTACCCTCTCAAGTACCGAGGATCAAATCCGAAGATAAATTCTTTCCAACTGTCATATTTCTCGATTGGCAATGGCAAAGGAGAGCAGACCAGCACCGCACGAAGCGCTGCATCCGCCGCAACCTTATAAGGCTTGTCCACAGCATAGCGTAGCTTGTCCTGGATTTCGGCAAACCGAACAGTGCCATCTTTGTCGAGCCTGACATAGATATCCACTTTCAGCGTATCTGCCCCAGCCGCGCCAATCGGTGGCTGCCAACAACCCGCAATATGCATGCGCAAGCGGTCCAGTTCAGACTGGCCAATCGGTTCCGGACGCAAAGGCTGGTTATTAACAGCCGCCTGCTCAGCTAGCGCATTTAAATTGGCCTTTGTCTCGTCGCGCTTTTGTTCCTTGGCCTTGGTTTTATCAGCTTCGGCTTGCTGGCTGGCTTGCTCAGTCTTGGCCAGATTTTGCAAAACCCCTGTCAGAGCCTGACGTTTTTTCTGCTTTTTCTGTTCTTTGGCCAGCTTATTTTGACGCAAAGACTCTTGGACTTTGGCAACTGTATTTTCTTTTGGCTTGGCCTTTGGTGGTGGTGCCTTTTTCGGCGGCTTTGGCTTGGCGATCGGCAGAGAGGCCGGAATAGGTGCCGGCTTTTGACGTATTTTTGGCGGGGCCGGCTTATCTGGCTCAGCTTGCTTATCTGGCAAAATTTCTGCATCAGACGGCACAGGTTTTGCTGTGGGTGCCGGTGGCGGCGGTGTTGGCTTGGCGGACGGGGCTGGCGGCGGTGGCGGCGCAGGCTTTGGTTTGGCCGCTTTTGGCGCAGCTGGCTTTGCTGGGGCTTTTTCAGGCGGGGTTGGCACAGCAGATGGTACATTGGTTTTCGGTACTGTCTGGACCATCTCTACAATAACCAATGGCTGAGCAGCAGGTTCAGCCCGGTCAAAGAGCGGCCAGCCCAGCGTCAGACTTAAAACAACGCTGAGGTGAAAAATCACAGATAGGATGACTGGTCTTCTCATCTCTGTTCTGCCTGCTCTTTCATCTGGTTAAGGTCTCTTTTGCGCGCCATGATACATTTTCGCCGATCATTCCTGCGGCAATTCAGCCACCAAGGCCACACGCTCAAAACCAGCAGATTGAATACGGCCCATCAGGCCGACAACCTCGCCATAGGCTAAATTGGTATCACCGCGCACAAAAATCCGGATATCCGGATTGGCTTCAGACAAGGCCCGCAGGCGTGGGATCAGCTGCGCTGTCTCAATTTCCTTTTCCTGCAAATAAATCGCGCCATCTTCTTGCATCGAGACCACAAGCGGGGCCGCATTGGCTGAAATCTGGCCTGCCTTTGTCTTTGGCAAATCAACTGGCACACCCACCGTCAAAAGCGGGGCGGTGACCATAAACACAATCAGCAACACCAGCATCACATCAACAAAGGGCGTGACATTAATCTCGCCCATTGGGGCATAGCGGCTACGGCGTTTGCCTCTTTTTGGGCTGGCAGAGGAGAGCTGGGCGCCCATTAGCGGCCTCCCTCGTCAAGCTGGCGTGCCAATAAGGTGCCAAATTCAGCCGCAAAATTATCAAGGCGCGCACCAATGCGCTCTAAATCACCTGAAAATTTATTATAGGCCATCACCGCGGGTATCGCCGCCGCCAGGCCTAGGGCGGTTGCAAACAGCGCTTCAGCAATACCAGGGGCCACCACAGCCAGGCTGGTATTTTTGGATTCTGCAATCGACTGGAAGGAATTCATAATCCCCCAGACCGTCCCGAACAGACCGACAAACGGCGCGACCGAGCCAATAGAAGCCAAAAAACCAATCCCTTTTGACAGCTGGTCCATCTCGCGCCCCACTGTCATATCCATTGAGCGTTCAATGCGGGACAGAAGCGAGGCTTTGAGATCAGCACGTCCCGCCGCGGTCAGCCCTTTGGCAGACGCACGCCGCCATTCACGCATCGCTGAGGTAAAGACACGCGCTTCGGCATTATCCGGATCGCCGCCAATTGTATCATAAAGTTGATCGAGCGAGCCACCAGACCAGAATTGCTCTTCAAACGCATCGGTGCGGCGGCGCTCTCTGCGCAATCTGAAAATCTTGTCAAAAATGATAGCCCAGCCCCAGACAGAGGCCGCAACCAGCATCAACATCACCAGTTTGACAACGATATCGGCAGCCCAGAAAAGCCCCATGATAGACATATCTGAATGTCCCGCAGCAGCAAGCTGAACAGTTTCCATCTTTCATTTTCCCCTATCTTGAAAAAAGCACCTTTTGCCTTTTTACCCTTATCAATCCCATGTCAAACATGTGTTAATCTGTTGTTGTCTGATCTCTCAGTGCTTGGATAATATCTTTTAGTTCTGACGGAAAGCGCACCGGGCCTTTTTCCAAGTGAACCCATGCAGCATGGACGTGAAGTCTGGCAAAAATATGGCCAGTTTCGGCAGAAGCCACAATTTGTTCCATCAGCCCGCTTGCTGCCCCTGCCTTTATCATCCGTGTGGAGACGATTAATTTGTCAGACAGGCGTGCCGGCTGGATGAAATCAACTTCTATGCGGCGAATCACAAAGGTCTGCTGATGTTCAGACAGCCAAGTAGCCAAATCCACACCAAAACAGCGCAGACAGGCCGAACGGCCGCGCTCGGCAAAATTGACATAGTTGGAATGATAAACAATCCCGCCTGCATCTGTGTCTTCATATTGCACCACGAGCGGATAGAGATGGCGTGTCTTATCCATCCAGCCATCCAGCATTACATCAGCTGATATCGTGTCTGGCCAGTTTATCTCTAGTGGGGTGTGCGTTGGCGCAGAGCGGGTCATTCTGACTCGCCTTCTGGACCTATGTGCTGATCCTGACTCAAGAAATCAAGCTGGCGCGCGGCTTCAACCGGCGGCGTCAGCCCCAGATAGGCCCAGCCTGCCTTTGACAAGCACCGCCCACGCGGCGTGCGCATCAACAAGCCTTGTTGCAACAAATAAGGCTCAATTACCTCTTCGAGCATATCGCGCTGTTCAGCCAGCACCGCTGCCAATGTTTCAACACCGACCGGCCCGCCACCATAATTTTGAGCCAGACAATCGAGATACCGCCTATCCATCGCATCCAGACCATGCTGATCAACTTCCAGCCGACCAAGGGCTCTGTCAGCTATCTCTGCTGTGATATTGTCCGCCCCTTCAACAAGGGCAATATCGCGCACCCGCCTTAGCAAACGTCCTGCCACACGCGGCGTGCCTCTGGCGCGCCGTGCAATTTCTTCTGCCCCATCATCACCCAGTCCGATTTGCATCTTGCCAGCCTGACGTTGCAAGATTTGCATCAATTCAGCAGTGCTGTAGAACTGCATGCGCATTTGAATACCAAAGCGATCCCGCAAAGGTGTCGTCAGTAAACCTGCCCGTGTGGTGGCCCCAACAAGGGTGAAAGGCGGTAAATCAATGCGCACCGAGCGGGCTGATGGCCCTTCTCCGATAATCAAATCCAGCTGGAAATCTTCCATCGCTGGATAAAGCACTTCTTCGACCGCCGGATTAAGGCGGTGAATTTCATCAATAAATAGCACATCGCGTGGTGCTAAATTGGTGAGTAAAGCGGCAAGGTCGCCAGCCCGTGCGATCACCGGGCCAGAGGTCGCGCGAAACCCAACACGCAATTCGCCTGCGATAATCTGAGCCATCGTGGTTTTGCCCAGACCAGGGGGACCATGCAACAAGGTGTGATCCATGGCTTCCTCACGCTGGCTGGCCGCTGAGATGAAGGTTTCCAGATTCTGGCGTCCAAGCCCCTGACCAATGAAATCATTCAAGCGGCGCGGGCGCAGAGCTGGATCAGCACTCTCGCTTACCTCGCCTGCTTCGGCTTGCGGGCTAATCAGCCGGTCTGATCCGTCATTTTCAACCATGTCTTCGCGCCTTTATGCTCTCAATATTGCCCTATTTCAGCATGTCTTATTATTTAGCCAGCACACGCAAGCTGGCTGAAATCAGCCCTTGCACATCTGCTGCTGCTTCTGAATCTGCCTGCTGGACCTGTTGCAAAGCCTGAAAAGCCTCTGCGCGCCCATATCCCAGATTGGTGAGGGCAGAAAGCGCATCCTGAACCGCGCTGTTACCGGCCACGGCAGCAGGCTGACCAGCAGCAGAGCTGCCAGATGAAGCAGGTGAGAGAGCTGGTGTGAGTTTGCCAATTTTCTCGGCTAGCTCATTCACAATGCGCTGGGCTAGTTTCGGGCCAATCCCGTCTGCGGTTGCGACCATGGCTTTATCACCGGCAAGAATGGCATTATGGAAATCGCTGGGCGAGAGAGCAGATAGCAAAGCAATGGCCGCTTTTGCCCCAACCCCTTGCACTGTCTGAACCAGATTAAAAGCAGCTTGCTCTTCTGCATCTGCAAAGCCAAATAGTGTCATCGAATCTTCACGGACCTGCAGTTCAGTGAGCAATGTATGCGTGCCACCTATCTCACCCAGCTTGTCTGCAGTGCGCCGCGAAATGATGATGAGATAGCCAACCCCTTGCACATCCAGCACTAGCTGCTGGCCATCTATGCGCACCAGACGTCCGGTTAAGCTTGCAATCATCTGGGGCCTCCTGACGTGTCTTTTTCAAGGGCAGCCGCAATCGCCGCTTCCAGCCCAACGCCGGTGCGAATGCGCCCACGCACTGATTTACTGGCAGAGGCTGCGCCTCCAGAATTAGCCGCCGCAATGGCAATGGCAAGTGCGTCTGCGGCATCTGCGCCCCTCGGGGTGATATTGAGCAAGCGGGCAATCATCGCCTGAATCTGGTTTTTATCAGCCGTGCCTGTACCGGTAACTGCTTTTTTAACCTGACGTGCCGCGATTTCTGCCATCGGCAGGCCAGCATCTGCACAGGTTTGCATCGCCACACCGCGTGCCATGCCAAGCTTGATCGCTGAGAGCGCGCCTTTGGCCACAAAGATGGCTTCAATCGCTGAAGCATCTGGCTGGTAGGTAGCAATCACCTCTGCCAGACCATCATGGATTTCGTTCAAACGTTCGGCATCAGAGCGCCCTTGTGTGGTGCGCAATTGCCCATGGGCAATATGAGTCAGCTTGTTCGCATCAAGCCGGACAACACCCCAGCCTGTACATTGCAGGCCCGGATCAATGCCTAGCATCAGCATGTCAAACCTCTTGATGCTATCATCGCTATGGTTGCTCCTTTTGATGACCCAAAGAGATGCCCTAACCGAACAGCTTTTCCATCACCTCATCTGCGATTTCAAAATTAGATGAGACATTCTGCACATCATCATTATCATCCAAGACTTCCATCAATTTAATCACGGTAGAGGCCTGATCTTCATCCACCGCGATATTATTTTGTGCAATCCAAGTCAGACCTGCTTCTTCTGGGGCTTCAAAACGCTCTTCGAGCGCTTCACGCATGGCGTTGAAATCTTCGGGGTTGCAGGTGATCACATGATTATCCGCATCTGATTCCACATTTTCTGCACCTGCCTCCAAGGCGGCTTCAAACATGGTATCCGCATCAGCAACGCTGGCCGGATAGATAAGCTGACCCATCTTGTCGAACATAAAGCTGACAGAGCCTGTCTCACCTAGCGAGCCATTAAATTTATTGAAAGCAGCGCGCACTTCTGAGGCGGTACGATTGCGGTTATCGGTCATGGCCTCAACAATAAAGGCGGTCCCGCCCGGCCCATAGCCTTCATAGCGGATTTCTTCGTAATTATCGCCTTCCCCGCCTTCTGCTTTTTTCAGTACCCGCTCAATATTATCTTTTGGCATATTGGCCGCACGCGCTGCCAATAAAGCAGTGCGCAGGCGCGGATTGCTGTTTGGGTCTGTCCCGCCTCTGGCCGCAACTGCCAGTTCTTTGAGCAAACGGGTAAAGACCTTGGCGCGCTTTTTATCCTGCGCGCCTTTACGGTGCTGAATATTTTTGAATTTGGAATGACCTGCCATGGGAGATGTTCCGCTTTTTGCTTTTTCTTCAACTGTTTGAGGACAGGCAACCATGACGCATCGGGATCACCCGAAAAAAGGCACGGCTACTGGCCCAATTTATGTCTTAAATGGTGATATCAGATGCGATTCAGATTGACCAGACCAGATTGACCAGAACAGTTTGACCAGACTAAGCCAGCCAGAGGCGCGTTTAGCCTTATCATTTTAAGCTGGGTCTTTAATCAGCCTGACTGAGCTGGCCACCGCGTCGAAAGGCTGAGACTTTTGTGGCTAGACCGGTGGCGGGATCAATATCTGCAATCAGACCGCAAAGGGTAACGCTGCCGGTCGCAACAGACAGGCGGTTTTTTTTGCCTTTTTCAACAGGACGGCCGGTAAAACGCGCCGTAGCGACATCCTTATTCATGCCAATGACGCTGTCATAATCACCGCACATACCAGCATCTGTCTGATAGGCTGTACCGCCTGCTAAAATCTGATGATCAGCTGTCGGAATATGAGTGTGGGTGCCCACCACCACCGAAGCCCGGCCATCCAAATAATGGCCAATTGCCATTTTTTCTGACGTCGCCTCGCCATGCACATCAACTAAAAGCGCATCAACCTGCGCCCCTAACACCAACCTATCCAGAACTTTATCCAGCACATGAAAGGCATTGTCATTTTCAGCCATGAATAAATTGGTCATGATATTCACTACGCCAAGGCGCATGCCATCTGCATTCTGGACAATAACCTCGCCTGCGCCTGGGAAAGCAGGGTTCATATTGGCAGGGCGTATCAGCTTTGGCTGGTGTGCAATATAGGTCGCAATTTCAGCCTTATCAAAGGCGTGATTGCCAGTGGTCACCACATCACCGCCAGCGGCAAATAAATCATCTGCGATTTGTGGTGTAATGCCAAAGCCACCAGCGGCATTCTCGCCATTAATCACGATGAAATCAGCGCCGAGTTCAGCGCGCAGGCTAGGCAGGGATTCAATCACTGCGTTACGCGCTGCACGACCGACAATATCGCCTAAAAATAAAATGCGCATTGGGACTCTCTTACCTGATTTTTTCGTGCACCTGATTTGGCACGATTAACTTAGAGGGGGTACAAATCCCGTCAAGCGGCTGGTCATAGGGGCCTGTTGGCACGTCATCAACCTGCTGAGCGTCAAAGGCGAGCCCGATGACCTTTGGCCGTCTGCCCAATGATTCCAACTGGTCCAAGGTGCGATCATAAAAGCCGCCACCATAACCAAGACGCCAGCATGCAGCATCAAAAGCCAAAAGCGGGGCCAAAATGAGATGCGGTATAACAGCCGGGCTCTGGGGATCAGGCTGGCGTGTATCATAGGGGCCAATTTGCAGGTTGTCCGGCCCGTCAAAAAGATGAAAGCTGAGCGGCTTGCCTTCTTCTGGTGTGACCGGCAGGGCCAATTTGCAACCCTTATCACTCAAAGCTGTCATCAAAGGGCGGGGGTCTATTTCAGAACGGATAGGCCAATAGCCGGCGATGATAGGCGCCTCGATAGCGGCATCCAGATTTTCCAATATCAGCTCGGCCTGCGCGGCAAGCCGGTTGGGTGCATCTGGCTGGGCTGCTTGTGCCGTTTTGCGTGTGCTGGCTGCTGATTTGCGCAGTGATGCTTTTTCAGCAGCTGGATCGAAAATAACAGTCATGAACAGGTTTGGTCTTTTTTAACGGCATATAAAAAGGTGATAGCCAGATCAGCCGCTGGCGTGATTCATCCTCTGTGACCTGTAAAACAGGTGGGCACCGCGATGATCAAACCTCGATTTGAACAGAGGCAGTTCCCGACAGAAGATTATGGTCCCAGGGATTGAAAGACCTGGCGCACTGCCCAGCTATCACCGGTAACTTAGGTGGGGTTCACCTGACTGGCAAGCATCTTAATTTCAGCTGTCAAATTTTCCAGCTGTGCGGCCAGCTCATCTGCTTCATCTGCCGCCATGGCTGAGGGCTGATCAGCAGCTATTTGCGCAGACGCCCCTTGCGAAGAAGGGTTAGGCTGACCTGCTTTATTTTGCGCATTATGCAGCTGGTCTGCCAAAATAAGACCTGCCATAGCCAGCAAACGCGCTTCGCCAATTTGACCAACTGATCCCGCCAGCTGGCTGACAATCTGGTCAAGCTGACGGCCTAAATTTTCAACATGTGCTTCCTGACCCACATCACAGCCCATTGAATAGGGTGTGCCATTAATCCGGATGGTTACAACTGCCTGACCAGATGATTGTGCACTCATTGCCCGCCCTCCGGCTTATCTGAGACTTCGTCTGAAACCGAGATGACCTGTTCAATATGGTGCATAGCACGGGTAATTTTTTCCTGAATGGCGGCTAAATCCTCAGGCGTAACAGAGGAGGTGTCAGCTGTTTCAACCAAGGTTGACGGAATGTCAGGCCTGTCTGCAATTGATTGACGCAAATCAGCAATCGCACTTTCCAGAGATTGGATCGATTGGCGCAGACGCTCTGTCATTTCAAATCACCTGTTTCCAGTAAGGGTTCGGACATTTGACCATATCACGAAAACACGCAGTCAATGGACAGGTCTGAAATCAAAGGCCATATCTGCGTCATCATGTAATGTAAGGTCATTCACAAAAAAAATCAATCTGCACAAAGCCTTGCCCTCTGTCATTCCATTGAAATCAGAACTAAAGCCGTGATTTAGCCAAAAAGCCTAGCTTCACATCAAAGATTGGATAGGCCAAACCGTCATAAATATTGACGGCGCGCCGGTTTTTGGGCATTGTCCGGCTCGTTATTTTACAGAGGGCCGCAACCGGCCAGCGGGCTGTTTTTAAATCTGGCAAATCAGACCAACCCAGATGCCGAATAAGGCGCCCCATTTGATAAAGGTGGTTCAAGATGAAAATCAACGGAAATGCAATCAAGCCAGGTAATGTTATCCAGCATAATGGTCGGCTGTGGGCCGCTGTGAAGACCAGCCATGTGAAACCTGGCAAGGGCGGTGCCTTTGCACAGGTGGAATTGCGCGATATCCGAGATGGCACCAAATTGAATGAGCGTTTCCGGGCAACTGAATCTGTTGAGCGAGTGATTTTGGATGAATCAGAATGCACCTATCTTTATGAAGAAGACCCGAACCATATCTTCATGAACAGCGAGACATTTGATCAAATCGCCATCCATGCTGATATGATCGGCGATCAATCAGCCTTTTTGCAAGACGGCATGACCGTCACCTTGCAATCTTATGAAGGTGAGCCAATTTCCATTGGCCTGCCTGATCAGGTGACGGTGACAGTGGTCGAGGCAGATGCTGTGGTAAAAGGCCAAACAGCTTCATCATCTTACAAGCCAGCTATGGCAGATAATGGTGTGCGCATCATGGTGCCGCCGCATATCGAAGCTGGCACCCGCATTGTGGTGAAAACCGAAGATGCAACCTATGTCGAACGCGCAAAGGACTAATAACGAAGATGGCCACACGTTCTGCATTAATTAATGTCATGTTCAAGGCGGCAGATAAAGCCAGCCGCCGTTTGATGCGTGATTTCGGAGAAGTTGAAAGCCTGCAGGTGAGCCGCAAAGGGGCATCAGACTTTGTCAGTCAGGCAGATATGGCAGCAGAGCGCACCATCGCTGAAGAATTGCTGAAAGCACGTCCAGACTGGAGCTTGCTGATGGAAGAATCAGGCCAGAGTCTGGCCGCTGATCCAGATGCGCCGATGTTCATTGTGGATCCGCTAGATGGCACCACCAACTTCCTGCATGGTATCCCACAATTTGCGATTTCTATTGCAGTGATGGAAAAGAACAAAATCACCGCTGGGCTGATTTATGACCCCTGCCGTAATGAAACCTTTTTTGCCGAACAGGGTACCGGTGCTTTTTTGAATGATCGGCGTATTCGTGTATCTGGCAGACGCAATTTGAACGAGGCACTATTTGCCACAGGCATGCCTTATAATGGCCGGTATGATGCCAAAACAGAAAAGCTGTTTGAACAGCAGCTACCACGGGTCTACAGCCAGAGCGCAGGCGTACGCCGATTTGGCTCTGCGGCACTGGATTTGGCCTGGGTTGCGGCAGGGCGCTTTGATGGCTTTTGGGAACATAAGCTGAATAAGTGGGATATTGCCGCTGGCCTGATTTTGGTGCGTGAAGCAGGCGGCTTTGTCTCAGATTTTGCAGCGCGCGACAAAGTGCTGGAAAGCGGCGATGTTGTGGCGGCTAACAGTGCGCTACATGTGCCCCTCTTGAAATTGCTGAAAGGCAATTAAGACAGCTAAGCGGCCTTTTCATCTTGTCATAATCCTGCCATGCTCTTCTTATAAAGTGATGAGCATGGTTGATTGATGTGAGGAAGAGGCCATTATGACAGACCCGCGCAGTTTTCTGACACGCATGTTGATTGTTCTGGTGCTCGTGGCCATTCTGGCTGTGTTGATGGCCGATCATATCCTCTTTGCCTTTATGGGCAATCCCTATCTCAATGGAACCATCATCGCAGTCGCGCTGTTTGGCATTGGCTTTATTATGCGCCAGGTCCTGAGGCTGGCCCCTGAGGTCCGCTGGCTGCGTGATATTCAGCGCACCAAAAAGCTGAACCCCAATGCACGCAAGCCTGTGGTGCTGGCCACTGTCAATGTGATGTTAGCAGATTCGCATCAGGACAGACGACTTTCTGCCCTTTCTTTGCGCTCTGTATTAGACGGGGTAGCCGCACGCTTAGATGAAGGGCGCGAATTATCCCGCTATCTGATCGGTCTATTGATTTTCCTTGGCTTGCTGGGCACCTTCTGGGGCTTGCTCCAGACCATTGGCGCGGTTGGTAATGTGGTGGATGGGCTGGATATGAGCGGCGGTGATTTTGACGCCATGATGGCCCAGCTTCAAAACGGGCTAGATGCCCCGCTGGGTGGTATGGCCACGGCTTTCTCCTCGTCTTTATTTGGTCTGGCAGGCAGTTTGATACTTGGCTTTCTTGATTTGCAACTTGGCCAAGCTATGGGTCGTTTTTTCAATGAGGTAGAAGACTGGCTCTCTGCTTTTGCCCGTTATAATGATTTGGCCGAAAATCCAGCCAGCGGCGCGCCAGCTGGTCATAGCGCCCTCGCCCAAGGCTTATCAGAAGAAGGTGCACGCGCATTACTGGCGCTGGCACAGGCGATGGAACGTGCAGAAGCTGACCGGCAACTTACCCAAGACAGGCTTGTCCAGCTGACCGCTAGCCTCACTGGCCTGAGCGCACAATTGGCAGAACGCAATCTCAAAGAGGCTGGGTTGCATGAGAGTGTAGCCGCCTTAAATGCCCGCCTTGAGGGGCTGGCCCAGCAGCTTGGCAGCCAAACAGAACAAAGCCAGAAAAATCTGGCCTCTGAAATGCGCGCCCTCTCCTCAGCTGTGCTGAAACTAGCCGTCGAAACAAAGAAGAGCTAAGGATCCAATATGGCATTGTCGCGCTTAGGGGTCCGAGGACGCAGCACTGATTATACCTGGCCTGGCTTTGTGGATGCGCTGGCCAGCTTGCTCATGGTTTTCGTCTTTGTGCTGATGGTCTTTGTGCTGATTCAAGCCAATTTATCTTATCGGGTTACAGGCCAGGATCAAAGCCTGTCTCGGCTACGTGCTGAACTCTCTGCGCTCACCAGCCTGCTTAATCTGGAGCGCGACGCCAGCGCTGAATTATCTGCCCAACTGGCCAGCACGAAAAACAGTTTAGAGCTGATGATAGCAGAACGTGATTTGCTGAACACTGAATTAGCTGGTCTGCGCGCTGAGCTCAGCGCAGGCGAAGCACAAATTGCCGCCCTGACAGGCCAGGTTTCAGAGCGGGATGTTTTGCTGGCTGAGCTGGAACGTTTGCTGGCCGAGGCCAATACACAGAATGACAATCTGGATGCCCGCCTGCAGGCCACTCAAACTGCCCTTACTGAAAATCAGGCCGCGCTCAAAGACAATCAAGATGCGCTGAGAGATAATCAAGCTGCCCTCGCCCTATCAGAAGACAAGCTGGCAGAAGCTGAAGCAGATTTGCTGGAACGTGCTGCCCGCCTGAAATTGTTAGAAGAAGCTCTGGCAAAGGCTGAGGCAGAAATCGAAGCAGAAAGTGCCAAGCTGGCGAGCGCCAATAATGCGACGCTGGAAGCACGCGCGGAAATTGACCGGCTGATTGCCGCTGCTACTGCCTTGCGGGCTGAGCTAGATGAGATGCAGCGGCTCTTGGCAATTGCAGATGAAAAAGACAAAGAAAACCGGATTGCGATTGCCAATCTGGGTAAGAAGCTCAATGAGGCACTGGCCAGCAAGGTGCAGGAATTAAACAAATTCCGGTCAGACTTTTTTGGAGAAGTGCGGCAAATTCTGGAAGGCCAGTCAGGCATTGAAGTGGTCGGCGATCGGTTTGTCTTTTCCTCAGAGGTGCTGTTTGAACCTGGCGCGGCGGATATCAATGACAGGGGCCGAGCTGAGCTTGGGAAAATCGCTGATATCCTGATGGAAGTGGCGATGAAAATCCCAGAAGATATCCCATGGGTCTTACAGATCGAAGGGCATACAGATGCTATTCCGGTTAGTGGACGCTATACAGATAACTGGGATCTCTCCACCGAGCGTGCGCTGTCTGTGGTACGCTTCCTGATTGAAGAAGGGCTACCGGCGAACCGGCTGTCTGCTACAGGCTATGGCGAATTCCAGCCAATAGACAAAGGCGAGACCATCGCGGCCTATCAACGCAACCGGCGTATTGAACTCAAACTCACCCAGCGTATCGCTGAAGAGGCAAATGACCAGCCTTAGGGCTGGCTTCATCTTGCTGGCCTTTATAGGCTGTACACCCCTTCAGAACCCTTATCTATTAGAGCGCCCTCAATTAGCAACGCCTGTTGCCTATGCAGAGATAAAGCGTGATCGCCTTCTCATTGATTTGTTCAACACAGGCGCCGCGGCCTCTGCAACGCCAGCAGCTCAGAGCGCAAGCCCTTCTAGGACACGCCTTGTTGGCCCTGCCATGACACAAGAAATCTTTGTGCAGACAGACCCGCTAGATGGCCAGCAATATGGTCATGCGATCCAATATGAGGCACTGGCAAATACAAAAGCCCATGCGGGCTTTTCCCTCACATCACAAGCAGCATTACCAACAGCCAAAGCCTTTCTGACAGGCGATAAGATAAGCCAAATTCAGTTGCTAAAGGCAACACCGCTGGCCAGGATAGATAATCTGGTCTGGACAGGCCATGCAGAGGCCTTTTGTGTATGCGCCGCCAATCCGGCAGCTGTTGGCACAGCCACCCTCACCCAACATCGCGGGGCCGCACGTTTTCACTTAAAGTTGGCTGAGCGCAGGATTAATTTGTCAACACAGCTCGAAAATGCTGTGCGCATTCATATCGAGGCGACTTTATCCTCGGCGGTGCCTTTACCTCATGGACGCGCCATTGCAAGCGCCCGCATTGGCACCACACCACCCAGTACATCAGAAGGCATATCAGGGGGCATATCTGAAAACACGAAAAGTGACAGCCCAGTCAACGGTCAGTTGATTTGGATGGGTGCAGGCCCGTCTTATCAGGAGATGGCCAGCCAATTTATCACTGAACAATATGACCCAGCCGCCCCTGACCAATTTCTGGCGCTACAGTTTCTAGGCCAGTTACTCCCTTAACTTGGTAAGGTCAAAACCAGCCTGATCAATGCTGGAACTGATGCTGCGCCAGTTCCTGGTAGAGCGGTGATGAGACCAACAGGCTCTCATGTGTACCAGTTGCCACAATCTGGCCTGCATCCATCACAATGATATGGTCTGCATCCAGCACTGTTGATAAACGGTGTGCAATCACTAGGCTGGTCCGCCCTTTCATTAACTGCTTCAAAGCTGTCTGGACATCTGCCTCTGAGACCGAGTCCAACGCGCTGGTGGCTTCATCAAGCAGCAATATCTGGGGATCACATAACACCGCGCGGGCAATGGCCAGCCGCTGACGCTGGCCACCAGATAAGCGCACCCCTTTTTCCCCGATCATTGTCTCATAGCCGTCTGGCAGGGCGCTGATAAAATCATGGGCGGCAGCTTGCTGTGCTGCAGCCTCAACGGCCTTATCATCTGCATCTGGCCGACCAAAGCGGATATTCTGGCCAATCGACTGAGAAAACAGAGCCGGTTCTTGTGGTACCAGTGCCATGATGGATTTTAGCGCGCTGTTCTCAAGCTGGCTGATATCCACACCGCCAATAAAAATCTGGCCGGCATCTGGCTGATAAAAACGAAGCAACAAATGCAACAAGGTTGATTTGCCAGCACCGCTAGGCCCGACCAGTGCGATTTTCTGGCCTGCGCGGATATGCAGGCTGAAATCGCGAATAGCAGGCAGTTCAGGGCGTGCCGCGTAAGCAAAGCTTATGTTCTCAAAACTGATATCGAGCTGCTTGTCAGCACGCAGAGATTGCGGATCAGCTGGATAGCTGAGCTCAGATTGAGCTGCAAAGAGCTGGCCAATGCGATCAGCTGCACCAGCGGCGCGTTGTAAATCGCCGCCCAGCTCAGAGAGCGCACCCGTAGAAGTGGCCACCAAAAACGCATAAAAAATAAAGCTGGTCAAATCGCCTGCACTGATGCGCCCGGCTGCTAAATCCTGACCCCCAATCCAGATCAGCACGGCAATACCGCCAATCACCATAAAAATAACAAAGGCAGAGAGCAGACCGCGCAAACGCACACGCGATAAGGCCGCTTTTAGGGCTTCATCCTGAACCGCATTAAAGCGTTGCACCATATCGTCTTCCCGGCCAAATGCATGGATAGTGCGCATGCCAGAGAGGCTTTCTTCTGCCTGCACATTCAAATCTGCCAGCCTGTCTTGTGCGACCCGCGCTGCGCGCCGCAAACGCCGTGCCATGACCAGCAGCGGAAAAACCACCAGCGGGACAACCACCGCAACCACCAGCGACATTTTGGTTGAGGATAAAACTACCAAAATCAAGCCACCTATCAGCAAGATGATATTGCGCACAGACATAGAAAAAGACGATGCCAGAACCGTTTGGACCACCCGTGTATCTGTGGAGAGGCGAGCCAGAATATCGCCTGTTCTGGCCGTTTCAAACCAGCCAGGTGATAGGGAGAGCACATGGCGATAAAGATGGCGGCGAATATCAGCCATCACCGCTTCGCCTACATAATTCACCAAGCTGGTGCGCAAATAACTGCCAAAGGCAAGAATCAGCGCGATTCCAAGCGTGATCAACACGGCTTCGGCCAATAAATCGCCATTTTGGCTGGCCAGCCCCTGATCCACCAGATAGGCAAGCCCCCTGCCCATAGAGAGCATCGCACCTGAGACCATCAATAAAGAAAAGCCAGCTAAGGCTATTTGGCGGCGGTAAGGGCGCAGAAAAGGCCAGAAAAACCGCAAATGGCTAAGCGGAACCGGATTATCTTTATCAGGTTCCGGCAACCGGCTGCGCATATATCCACCACGGCCCATCATCTTTGATTCATACCCTCTTGCAAAATTCTCTGGCAAGCGGTATACCACCTCACCACAGATCAGGCGAGTGGGGGATGACAATTATTCCACATCGTCAGACTTGAAAAGATTTCTGCATCGCTGTTTGAAGCGAGGGAGCAATAAAATGCAAAAAGATATTCATCCAGAATACCACGAAATCACCCTGGTGATGACAGATGGGTCTGAGCGTAAAATCCGCACCACTTGGGGCAAGCCTGGTGATGTGATGAAGCTGAACATTGACCCGCTGAACCACCCAGCATGGACTGGCCAGCAGCGTGTACTGGGCGCCGAAGGTCAGGTGGCCCGCTTTAACAAGCGCTTTGGTGGTCTTGGCATCGGCTAAGCACTGGCTTATCGATATTCAACCTTATCGGAAACCGGCTGAATTCAGCCGGTTTTTTATTTAGCTATACGGTTTTGCAAACCCTAGCGATAGGCCTGTTTTCGGTGGCCTATTTTGATGAACACAATCGTGATTCGCTGGCGTTCAATCTCAAAGAACGCCATTTTCTTTTGATGACTTTACAAAATCGGCATAGCCAAGGCTTGCTTCGGCTTTGCGTTCATCCAAATCCGATATGTCTTCTGCATCTTCCAGAGTGGCCGCGCGCAGTGCCTCATTCACAATATCAGAAATGGTCCGGTTTTCTTCTGCTGCTTTGAGGCGCAGTGCTTTGTGAATATCCGGGTCAAGATGAACCGTTGAACGGTAAGATAAGGAGGCCATCTGAACTTCCTTTCTTTTGGTTTCCTTCCATTTTCCCTAGCCTTACGTTTTGACGTTTTAACGTCAAATCACCCTCTTGCTTATCCTATATTCCCCCCCCTCTTGAAATGACGAGGTGGGTTTCTTACATCCAATATTGAAGATGATGGCGGGCCGAAAGGTGCCACTTAAAACCATCAGACTTCATGACAAACGGCTTGCCCTGATATGGGGAGCCATTAACAAAGACACCTTGCTTATGCTTTAAGGAGGCACGAATGACACGTCTTGACTTAACACCCTTTTATCGTTCAGCCATTGGTTTTGACCGGATGGCCAATCTGGTGGATAACCTGTTCCAGGCTGCTGATACCAGCACCAGTTCAGCTGGCAATTGGCCGCCCTATAACATCGCCAAAACAGGTGAACATGATTATCGAATCACCATGGCAGTTGCTGGCTTTGCAGAAGCTGATCTGGATGTGACCTTGCATGATGGTATGTTGATCATCAAAGGCAAGACCAGTGATGATGAGGCTTCAGAAAATATCACCTATCTGTATCGCGGGATTGCCGGACGCCAATTTGAGCGCCGCTTCCAGCTGGCTGATTTCATCCATATCAAAGGCGCAAATCTGAAAGATGGCTTGCTGCATATTGATTTGGTGCGCGAGGTTCCAGAAGCGATGAAGCCGCGTAAAATCGATATCGTCAATGGCGATAAGGTCATTGATAACCGCTAGGTGAGACGGCTTATCAAAATCCCTCCCCCAAAACATTAAAGACCGCTGGGCATCCCGGCGGTCTTTTTATGTTTGTAAATCAGCTCTGAAACCTGTTTAGGATTTGGCTCTCAGGCTGGCCTGGGCTGCGGCAAGGCGGGCAATCGGCACCCGGAAAGGTGAGCAAGAAACATAATCCAAACCTACCTCTTCACAAAATTGGATAGAGGCCGGATCGCCGCCATGTTCACCGCAGATCCCCAATTTCAGATCGCCACGCACCGAACGGCCTTTATCTGCGCCCATCTGCACCAGCTGTCCTACCCCTTCGCGATCAATAGAGGCAAAGGGATCATTTTCATAAATACCAGCATCAGTATAGTCATGCAGGAAATGACCTGCATCATCTCGGCTGATACCCAAGGTGGTTTGGGTAAGGTCATTGGTCCCAAAGCTGAAAAAAGCCGCTTCTTGGGCCAGCTGGTCAGCGACCAAGGCTGCACGTGGCAGCTCGATCATGGTCCCCACCAGATAATCCAGCTCAATACCAGAAGCCGCGCTCACCCGTGCAGCTGTCTCATCGATGATCTGACGCAGGATAGACAACTCTTTTTGCGTGCCAGCCAACGGGATCATAATCTCTGGCAGCGGCAGTTCGCCGCCTTTCTCTGCGATTTCGACCACCGCATTGAAAATTGCCTCTGCCTGCATCGCACAAATCTCAGGATAGCTGATCGCAAGGCGGCAACCGCGATGACCCAGCATCGGATTTGATTCAGATAAGCGCAAAGCACGGGCACGGGCGACCTCTAATGAAATGCCTGATGCCTCAGCTACCTCAGCCAGTTCAGCATCGCCATGTGGCAGGAATTCATGCAGAGGTGGGTCCAATAGACGTATCGTGACAGGCAAGCCGGCCATAATCTCAAAAAGCTGGACGAAATCTTGTTGTTGCATAGGCAGTAATTTGGACAAAGCCGCTTCACGTCCGGCACTGTCATCTGACATGATCATCTGGCGCATGACCAAAATCCGATCCGCATCAAAGAACATATGTTCAGTTCGGCATAGCCCGATACCTTCTGCACCAAATTCACGCGCGGCTCGCGTATCAGCTGGCGTCTCTGCATTGGTGCGGACCTTCATCCGGCGTGCGCCATCAGCCCAGCCCATCAGCTGGCCAAAGGCGCCAGATAATTTCGGCTGAACAGTTGCCACCTCACCTGCATAAATCGCGCCAATCGCCCCATCAATGGTGATGATATCACCCTCAGAATAGGACGCGCCGCCCAGATGAATCAGCCCTGATTGCTGATCAATCACCAGACCAGCTGCGCCTGACACACAAGGACGGCCCATCCCGCGCGCAACCACTGCTGCATGGCTGGTCATCCCGCCACGCGCGGTCAGAATCCCAGCTGCTGCATGCATGCCATGAATATCTTCAGGGCTGGTTTCAACACGCACCAGAATAACCGACACACCATTATTGGCCATCTGTTCTGCTTTATCAGCGGTCAGTACAATTTGGCCAGAAGCGGCGCCAGGGCTGGCTGGCAGGCCGCTCAGGAGATGAATTTTCTCAGCATCTGGATCCAAGGTGGGGTGCAAGAGCTGATCAAGCGAGACAGGGTCAACACGCATCACCGCCTCATCACGGGTAATCAGCCCCTCATCTGCCATATCCACAGCGATATTCAAAGCAGCTTCGGCGGTACGCTTACCATTGCGGGTTTGCAGCATATAAAGCGTATTTTCCTGAACCGTAAATTCCAAATCCTGCATATCACGGTAATGTTTTTCCAGAAGCGTGCGCACCTCAGCCAATTGGGTGAACACCTCTGGCAGGGCTTCTTCCATGGACAACACATCAAGACCTGATTCAATGCGCGCCTCTTTGGTCAGCGGCAGCGGCGTGCGGATACCAGCGACCACATCCTCACCTTGTGCATTAATCAGATATTCACCATAGAATTTATTCTCGCCAGTGGCTGGATCGCGCGTAAAGGCCACACCGGTAGCACAATCATCGCCCAGATTGCCAAAGACCATCGCTTGCACATTCACCGCTGTGCCCCAGTCCGCCGGAATATCATTGAGCCGGCGATAGGTAATAGCACGCTGATTCATCCAGCTATTGAACACCGCACCGATAGCGCCCCAGAGCTGTTCGCGCGGGTCTTGCGGAAAATCATTGCCGGTTTCTTCTTCGACCAGCTTTTTATATTGGCCCACCAGTTCTTTTAAATGATCGGCATTAAGTTCAGTATCATCGATCAGCCCATGGGCCATTTTTACCGAATCTAGAATATCTTCAAACAGGCCGTGATCTACTTCCAGCACCACATCACCAAACATCTGGATAAAGCGGCGATAGCTGTCATAGGCAAAACGGGCATCCCCGCTAAAGCTGGCCAGCCCCTCTACCACCTGATCATTCAGCCCCAAATTCAGGACTGTATCCATCATGCCTGGCATAGAGGCACGCGCCCCTGAACGCACCGATAGGAGCAAAGGTGCAGATGGATCAGCAAATTTGCGGCCAGTTTCTGTTTCTAGCTGCGCCAGCGCTTCAAACAGCTGATCAGCCAGTTCATCAGGATAAGACCGGCCACGATCATAATAAGCGTTACAGACATCTGTGGTCAGGGTGAATCCTGGCGGGACAGGCAGGCCAATAGAGGACATCTCGGCCAGATTAGCCCCTTTACCACCAAGCAGGTTACGCATTGAGGCATCGCCATCACAGCGCAGTTTTCCGAATGAATATACCCATTTTGAGCCGGTCATATTTGGTCCCTTTCGAGAAACGGGAGGGCAGGATTGCCCGTTTTTATCATCAGCCTGTTGGCTAGGCAGAAAATAGGGGCTGGATACTAGCTTTTCTCAATTTGAGAAAAATCAGCCACATAATGCATTCTCGCCTGAATATCAGCCAACAAACTAAGCCTGTTCATACGCACAGCCTGATCTTCTGCATTCACAATCACCTTTTCAAAAAAGGCGTCAATCGGTGCCTGCAAACTGGCCAATGCTCTCATCACATCATCCAACCCTTCTGCAGAAGTAAGCGCCGCATCTGGCAGTATATTGACTGCGCTCAGCAAGGCGCGTTCTTCTGCTTCAATACAAAGCTGGATCTGGGGTGTATCAAAGGCAAGGTCAGGCTGTTTTTTTATCTCAGCTGCGAGAATATTAGCCGCCCGGCGATACCCTGCCATCAGCTTGTCGCCTGTTTCGGTGGCCAGCACTTTATCGAGTGCATGTGCCTTTTGAATATCGAAATATAGCGCAGAGACCACGCCATCTGAAATCGCGGCTGCCACAGTATCATGGCTGAGCCCGGCATCACGCAAACGCCCTTTGAGCCTGTCGGTGATAAAGCTTTGCAAGTCTGAATCCACAGCCTCAAACCCATGAATCTCGGCTGCTGCCTTCAGGATTTCATCAAGCGGCAAATTGATATCAGCTTCATCCATGATGCGCAGAACCGCCAAGGCAGCACGGCGCAAGGCAAAGGGATCGCGCGATCCAGTTGGTTTAGCCCCAACACCGAAAAACCCGACCAGCGTATCAATTTTATCGGTTAAAGAGACCAACAGACCTTCAGGGGTTTTGGGTAGCTTATCGGCCGGACCCGCAGGACGGTAGTGGTCGCGGATAGCAGCGGCGACTTTTTCATCTTCGCCATCATGAGCCGCATAATAGCCGCCCATAATCCCCTGTAATTCAGGAAACTCACCCACCATGCCAGAGACCAAATCAGCCTTGGCAAGGGCAATAGCCCGGCCGCCAGCGGTCGTATCGCAGCCGGTAATATGCGGGGCAATCAGCGCGCCTAATTTGGCCATGCGTTGTGTTTTATCCCCAACAGAGCCCAGCCCTTCATAAAAGGTTACCGCATCCAAGCCAGCGCATTTTGACGCAAGCGTATCTTTGCGATCTTGATCCCAGAAAAAGGCCGCATCTGCCAGACGGGCGCGCAACACCCGCTCATTGCCTGCTGCGATCAGCTGATCAGAAGCCGGGGTTGAGAGCCGGTTCGCCACAGTCAGAAAATAAGGGGCAATCTGGCCATTGCCCTGTTCTACAGCAAAATATTTTTGATGCACCCGCATCGAGGTGATCAATACCTCAGCTGGCAGGGACATAAAGGCATCATCAATTCGGCCCATAATCACATTTGGCCATTCGACGAGGCCAACCACCTCATTCAACAGGCCGGCATCTGCCACAGCTTGCAATTTCAGAGCGGCGGTTATATCTGCTGCCTGTTTTTCAATGGCCGCGCGCCGCTCGTCAGCACAGACCTGAACATAGGCATCTTCCATCGCGCTTTTATAGCTGTCCATATCTGTAAAGCTGACTGGCCCTGGTGAGATAAAAGGATGGCCATGTGTTTGGGCACCAAAAGTGATAACCTCACCGCCGCCAAGGTCAATCGAACCAGCCACCGGCACGCCATCAATCAGGACATTCACCCCATGGAGCGGGCGCACCCATGTGAGACGGCTTCTCCCCCAACGCTGGCTTTTTGGCCAAGGAAATTGCGCGATGATCATTTGCATCATCGCAGGCAATAGATCACTTAGTGCCTGACCTTTGCGTTCAATTTTCGCAAAATAAAACTGGCCTTTTGGCGTATCGCGCATCTCTAACATATCGATGCTCTGCCCTACAGATGCACAAAAACCCTGCACGGCTTTTTCAGGGGCATCGACACGCGGGCCACGGCGTTCTTCTGAGATATCAGGCTGGTGGGTGTCAACACCATCCAATTCAAGGGCCATATGGCGCGGGCTGATAGCGGTGCGGCTGGCATGTGCCGGCAGACCTGTTTCTGCCAGTGCAGCAGAGACCAACCGGTTTAAATCTGCAATGGCCCCTGCCTGCATACGTGCCGGGATTTCTTCACAGGTGAGTTCAATGAATAAGCGGGCCATTATTGCGCCTCCTTATCTGAGGCAATACCAACCCAAGCTTCGCAACATTGTTTGGCAAGGGCACGCACACGTCCGATATAGCCTTGGCGTTCGGTAACCGAAATCACGCCTCTGGCATCAAGCAGGTTAAATAAATGGCTGGCCTTCATACATTGGTCATAGGCTGGCAGGGCCATCGGCGGGTCTTGGGTCAGCAAAAGCCCACATTCTGCCTCAGCATCTTTGAAATGCTGGAACAGCCGCTCAGTATCTGCAATCTCAAAATTCCAGGTCGAGAATTCGCGCTCGGCCCGCAGGAAAATATCGCCATAGAGCTTGCCGCCTTGATCCGCTGGCACGCCATCCCAATCCAGCTGATAGACATCATCAATGCCTTGAATAAACATCGCCAGCCGCTCTAGCCCATAGGTCAGCTCAAGTGGCACTGGGTTACATTCAATCCCGCCAACCTGTTGGAAGTAGGTGAATTGCGAGACTTCCATGCCATCACACCACACCTCCCAGCCAAGCCCCCAAGCCCCAAGGGTTGGGGATTCCCAGTCATCTTCGACAAAGCGGATATCATGCAGGCGGGTATCCAGACCAATCGCTTCTAAAGAGCCCAGATAGAGTTCCTGCGCATTGGCAGGTGATGGCTTCATGATGGTCTGAAACTGATAATAATGCTGGAGCCGGTTTGGGTTCTCGCCATAGCGGCCATCTGTTGGGCGGCGCGAGGGCTGAACATAGGCCGCTTTCCAGACATCATCAGGACCAAGAGATCGCAAAGTGGTCGCCGGGTGAAACGTCCCTGCGCCTACTTCCATGTCATAGGGCTGGAGGATCACACAGCCCTGGTCTGCCCAATAGCGTTGCAGATTGAGGATAATGGATTGGAAATCGGTCTTCATCATCGCTCCTAGATGCCAGACAGGCAGGATAATGGCTTATTTAGGCTTGTCGCAAGATAACCAGCAAAGGGGGGAAAATCAACATGCAGGCAACGGTGTTTATATGTCCTGCGGCGATTTGCAACAAAGCCAGAAAAATCATGCCTATAAAAAATCATGCCTATATGAGGGCTGATTTGAGCGGCATCGCTATCAGGAGCGCAACGGGCAAGAGGTGCGATTACAGCCTGTCTTGGCCACCCAGGCGCCACATTGATGGCATTCGGTCATATCCACCGCATCTGGTTTTTTAGATGCTTGTTTCACAGCCCCGCTTTTGGCACGCCTCTCCAGCAAGCGAAAGCCTGTCCAGACAGCCCAGAGAATGACCAGCAATACCCCAATTTTCATTAACATGATGGCTCAACCCCGCTCTCATTCACTTCGCTGTTCGCCAGCTTGCTTTGCCTGTTTTGTTTACTTGCTGGCACAGAAAAATCAAAGCCCAAAACGCGCATAATAGGCACGTTCTTCTGCGGTGGAGATCAGCTGGTCTGCCAGACCTGTGCCCATATTTTGGCCAGCACTGCCAAGACCAAAGCCGCCCTCGCCAAATAATTTGCGTTTCGGGGCGATATGCATCTGGCGCACCTCCTCGCCAAAACGCTGTTTTAAAAAGCTGTGGCAATCTGCAACACCGTCAACCAGCCCCAATTCACGTGCTTTGCGCCCTGTCCAGAAGGCCCCGGAAAACAGCTCTTCTGTCTCGCCATTCAGCTTGCCGCCGCGGCGTTGCTGAACATAGGCGATAAATTGCGCATGGATATCTTCTTGCAATTCTTTTAAACGGGCCACTTCTTCTGGCTTTTCTGGCGAGAAAGGATCTAGCATCGCCTTTGATTTACCAGATGTGTAGAGCCGGCGCTCAATCCCCAATTTTTCCAAGGCCTGCGGAAAACCAAAGCCACCTGAGACCACCCCGATAGACCCGACAATAGAGGCATCAGAGGCATAAATTTCATCTGCGGCAGCGGCCAGCCAATAGCCACCAGAGGCGGCCACATCCTCAACAAAAGCCAGGACTGGTAATTGATATTTGCTGGCGAGGCTGCGAATCCGTTTGGCGATCAAATCAGACTGGACAGGCGAGCCGCCAGGTGAATTGATAATCAGTGCGACAGCTGCTGCCTTTTTCGTGGAAAAAGCCTTTTTAAGCTGGGCATCAACAGATGCTAGCGACAGCCCGCGCCTTACACCGCGTCCAGAGGCTGCGATGACCCCTTCGAGGCGCACAACTGGCACCATTGCTGATTTACCTGTCCAAAAAGAGGCGCGCCAAAATCCCCAAAATCTCATTTTTATTGTCTCACCTATTGATCAGTCTGTTTTCGATTTTCATCTTTTTGGTCTAGCCGGATGCGCCAAGACCAGCCCCTGACCTGTCATAACCTGTGCACATTCTGAGGTCAAAGACCCATCTGCATGGTGCAACACCAGCCCTGGCAGCAAAGCAGAAGGGCCAGACACGCCTTTTCGGGCGGTGATAATCAGGCGTATCGCCGGGCTGGAGGGATAAGACCAGAGGGGAAATTGCAAAATCTCGCCTGCGCCATTTATGCGTAAAGCAGCTATTACCTCATCGCCGCGATCCGCGCGGATGATAAAGCTGAGCTGACCTTTTGGCTTGAGCGCTTTGAGGCCAGCCTTCACCCAATCTGTCAGGCTGGGCCCATCGCCAATATGGGCCAAGGCCCGCCGGCGCGAGCTGGGCCGCATACCAGCGGGGTGATGATAGGGCGGGTTGGCCACCACCTGATCAAAAGAATTATTCAAGACAGGCGGCAGGTTGGTGATATCCGCATGCAAAGGCCTGATGCGTTGGTCCATCTGATTGAGCGCGATATTATGCTTGAGCAGTTGGACCATATCAGGCTCTGTTTCCGCCGCGGTGATGGCGAGATCCGGCAGGCGCCATGCGGCGCCCAGCGACACCGCCCCAACCCCGGCCCCCATATCCAACAGCCGGCCGCCCACAGCCGGGATGCAAGCCGCCAGCATTACCGCATCTGTGCCAAAGCGATAGCCTGTTTCAGGTTGACGCAGGCAAAGCTGTTTGTTGAAAATATAATCCGTGGTCAGCGCGATATCCGGCAGGTCAGGCAAACCAGTTTTGGTGTCTGTCTGCGCTGTGTTCACAGGTGGTTGTGGGGGCTGGATGCTATCTGTCATGATATCGGGTCAGTCATCATAGAGTTCATCTGCATCCCCTAAAATGCGTTTGGCCACGGCCTCATAGCCATCTGCCACCATCAGCCGGCGCGGAAACGCTCCGATGCCCGCTTCAAGGGCTGAGATATGCTGATCAAACACCATCATCGGCACATTTTCAGCCGACAATAAAGACTGAAGATAGGTCAGCCTGACAGGGTTGGTGGTGCGCACGATACATTTCATGCCCTCTAACCTGCCATAAAAAGGGGCAAGTCGCCAGCCTTGCCATGCGGGTGCTACCAGAAGATAAAAACACAGCCGCGTGCAGATGATATGGTGGTTTTTTCTTGCCGAGCGGCAGTGGCTGGCCTATTTAGCAGATCACCAGATTTATAAATTGGAATGCCTTATCTGATGTCCAGCCAGCGCAACCAAAAAATACAAGCAGATACGCGCCAGCCGGTGCCGCAAATTACGCCGCTAATCACCCATACTGAAGAGATGATGCGTGCCGTTAACCAGGTGATTTTAGAGAAAATGGGATCAGATGTGCCGCTGATCCCAGAGCTAGCCGGGCATCTCATCGCAGCTGGCGGCAAGCGTATTCGCCCGATGCTGGTATTGGCCGGTTTTATGGCCGCCCGCGAAATGAAGGCGGAACAAGCTGGCTCATCAGATAACAGCGCACTCTATCTGGCAGCGGCAGTGGAGTTCATCCATAATGCCACCTTGCTGCATGATGATGTGATAGACCAGTCTGAACAACGCCGGGGGCGTGATACAGCCAATGCGCTCTGGGGCAATGAAGCCAGCGTGTTGGTCGGCGATTTTCTATTTGCCCGTGCGTTCGAGCTGATGGTCCAGACAGGCGATATCACCGTGCTGGATTTGCTATCTTCTGCTTCGGCCCGGATCACAGAAGGCGAGGTGTTGCAAATGACTCTGCAAGGCCAGCCTGAGAGCTCGATTGCCGATTATTTGCGCGTCATTGAAGGCAAAACCGCGATTTTATTTGCCGCGGCGGCAGAAGCTGGGGCGCGTGTGGGCGGCGGCGATATGGCTTTGCGCCGCGCGATGCACAGCTATGGCATGCAGCTGGGCATGGCCTTTCAGATGATGGATGACGCGCTGGATTATGATATGAGCCTTGCCGATACAGGCAAGAATCAAGGTGATGATTTCGCCGAAGGCAAAATCACCCTGCCGGTGCTGCTGGCCTATGAAAAAGGTGATGCAGCAGAACGCGCCTTCTGGTCTCGTGCCTTGCAAAACCCAGAAGAGGGCGATTTTGAAACCGCCCTTGGTCTATGTGCCAAATATCAGGTGGTTGCCGATACACGCGCACAAGCTGATAAGGCGGTTGGTCTGGCGATCGCAGCCCTGGATATGCTCCCCGATGGGGTCTTGAAAGATGCGCTGGCAGATGCGGCTGCTTTTTCAGCCAATCGTGACCATTAAGACACCCCTGGCAAAAACCCCTGGTAAAAAACCCCTTAGATTTAATCGCCGCGCAATAAAGCTGCCATATGGACAGCGCGTTTGCCGACCTGATCGGCCCATTTGCTGTCCAGCAATTCAGCCGCGGCCCCTAGCCTGTCTTTTTCTTGTAGAGCTTTTTTCAGCCTTTTAAAGCCGAAAAGCCGTTTGCGCCCCAGATTGAAGGACAGGGAAATCAAGGCCAGTTGCATTTCAGCTGGCAAGCCGCGCCAGGCCGGCAGATAGAGGCTTAAATCCTCCATCGCAATGGCGATATCTGTATTCAACAAGAACTCAATTTCAGCTGCGCTGAGGCCGCGATCAGACAGGTTGCGGCCTACCCCGATGGTGATTTTGCCCACCGTGTCGAGATAAGGGTGGGTGCGGTATCCTTCATGGCGGATCAGCATTGCACGCAAGGCTGTGCTATCTGGCTGATTAGTCATTTTCAGAAGCCTTTTGGCGGGCCTCCATTTTAGGCGGGTGCCGGCGCTGGAACCGGTCAAAGCCACGCAAACCAAAGCTGGCCCCGATAGACGCCAAGACGGCCCATTGAAACCAGGGGGGTGTTTTATCCAGCATCTCAAAACCTTGCAGCACATAAGGCTGGGTCGCTGGGATGAAGCAAGCGGCAATGATGGCGATGAAACATAAAGTCCAGGCCTCGTCTTTCCAGCCGCTGGCAGAAGCATGGGCCATATATTCTGCCCAGCTGGCCTCGGTTTTCGCCGCCATCAGGACGCGCTGCGACCTTGCTTTGGACAGGCTCTGGCGTTCAGCTGATCTGGCTTTGACCCAGGAAATGCCAGCCTCTGCAACAACCGATAAAAAGGGGGTGAGTATCATGATATTCTCCTTTGTTTGAAGGGGGAGATCAGCCTCATTTCGAGCTGACAATCGGCAGGAGGATTTGGCCAATGACGCTATCCTGACCGATGGAGACCAGCACAATCAGGCTGATCAGCAACAGGCCGGAACGCAGCTGGCCAAATCGGCGTTCTACATCCAGCTGCAGCTGGTTCAGGCGTTCAACCAGCATGTCAATTTTGCGTTGTGTCATAAAATCTCCTTTTTCCAGGGCGTTTATTTTTCTGGGGCGGTTATTATTCTGGGGCGGTTATTTTTCCAGGGCGTTTATTTTTCTAGAGCGGTTATTTTTCTGGGGCGGTTAAAGACGGGTGAAGAGGCGCATCTCAAGGCGTGCTGGCCTGTCAGGGGTTGAAAACCAGCGCCCCAAATGCTGGGTGGCGGCAGCGATTTGCGGAGCAGAACACTGTGCCGAGCAGAGTAAAATGACCGATATCGGCCGCTGTTCAGCGGCAGATAATGTGGGCGGCGGCTCAAAAGGCGGCAGCCAGTCTGGGTCTGATGGTTGATAGAGGCCGAGATCTAAAATGACCGGTATGTGGCGGTGGCGCGCAGCGCGCCTCTCCAGCCTTTGGGCCAACAGATGCGCCAGCCAGCGGCTCACCTGATTATCGTCAATGGCGCTGATCACAATGCCGCCGCAATTTGCAGGCAGGCGAATAGGCCGGTTCAGCTCGTAGGGCTGAATGCGGGGTTGTTTGGTCATGTTTTTGGTCATATTCGGGCGGTGCTTTCAGGGATATATTCAGCTGAGATGGGTCATCTCTAAGGTCAGGCTGTTGGCCAGGGTCTGCAGAAACGGGCGGGTGAAGCTCTTGCTGAGGACCGGTTTGATATAAAGTTCGAGATAAAGCGGCTGGTTTGTCAGTGCGGTAGATGGATTTAATATGGGCTGGGCAGTCAGGGTCAGGCTGAAATCGTCGGTATAGCCTGAACTGGCACTGCTATAGCCCGGGCGCATTTTTGTTTTGCGCACCAGATGAAGGGCGATTAACCCCTGAAAACTGCTGCTTTTCAATACGCTGAAATTGGCGCTATAGCTCTGATAGCTGCGGGCGGTGTAATTATTGGTGTTGATAAGAGGGCTGGTGGCCAGCACTGTGCCGGTTTGGCCAGAGGCTTTGGCCCGGATACTAAAGCGCAGGCTGAGCGAGCGTACCCCCTGCCCCCAATTATTGGTAAAGCTGTAGGGGGTATAACGCAATTTCAAGGTGATTTTGGGGGCGGTGCTGTAGAGCCGGCTGTAATGATCATTCTGGGTGCGGGCAGCGTTATCTCCTTTGCGATCTGCTGCTATTAAAATCGGCTTGCTGGCATCATCCAGAAGCTGGCTGAAAATATCTTCTGTAATAATTAGCGGGCCAGCGGTGAGGGTATAATTGGATAGGGCAACCGTGCTGGGGGTTAGGATGCGGGGCTGTAGGCTGGTTAAAAAACGCCCGCCAGCCTTGGTCGGGATAACCAGTTTTGGGGAGACCAATATCCCGCTCTCAACACGTGATGAGGTGAGTGTGCCGCGCAAACGCACCTGGTTAAATTCTGCATCACCAGACAGGTTGAGGCTGAAGCCCTTTTTCGATTTCGCAAAATTAGACGAGCTGAGCTGGCCGCTGGTGATTTTATCGGCGGTGATCGCCTTGACCTGCAACGCGCCTGAGGCAGAAGCTGTCAGGCTGGTGCCATCCAGATTAAGTGCGCTGGCCCCAACACTGCCTGAAAACAGCATCGTACCATCCAAGGTCTGGCCAGCGGCTTGCCAGGCACTGCCAGACCATATGCGGGTTTCAAGCCAGCCAGAGGCCGCATGACGCAAGGTGGCTATATCGCCGGTTACAGGGTCCCTGCTAGCCGCAGTTTTGACTGCCTTTTTTGCGGCTGTATCCTGCCAGGTGGCACTGGTCGCACTGGCTGTGAAAAACCGTGTGCCGGGTGAGCCGGGTGTACCGGGTGTGCCGGCCGGACCCGTATCACCCGTATCGCCTGTATCCCCCTTATCACCCTTATCGCCCGTATCGCCCTTATCGCCTTTATCGCCCGTATCGCCCGTATCGCCCTTATCACCTTTATCACCTTTATCACCTTTATCACCAGTATCGCCCATATCGCCTTTATCGCCTTTCTGGCCTGCATGCGCTGCAAGAGGCGTGCCGATATAGGTGGTTCCAAAATCAGACATCAGACCGGTGATACGCTGGTAGCGCAGGCGCAAACGATAGGCCGTGCCAGCGGTAAGACCAGTGAGTAAAGCCGCGTTTTGCGGTGTCGAGAGCAGCAAGCGGGTCGGCTTATCTTTGGCATCCACCTGCCAGATTTGATATAGCGCAATGCCGTCAATCGCCGGAATAGCCCAGCTCAATGCCAGATTTTGAGGGCCAGCCTTCAGGGCGATCGCGGTGGGTGCAGGCAGGCTGGCCGCATCTGGCTTGACCTTAAAGCGGGTGGATGCCGCCGCCCCGCGCTGGCCATGCCAGCCTATGGCCTGGATTTGCAGCTGCCATCTGCCGGCAAGAGCCGGGCTTAGGAGAAAATGCATCTGGGCGGCGTTATGAGATGTGCGCACCCCTTCTGGGCCAATCAGGCTGAGGCGCCAATATCGGACAGACTGGCGGTCATAGGTCGCAGGATTAGCCTGCCAGCTGAGCTCCATTTCCTGAATCAGCTGATGACCAAGGCTGCGTTCAAACTGGCGGCTGGTGATCGCGCTGGCAGCTGGCAGGGGCGTGCTGAGTGCAGGTAGCGTCAGATGGGCTGGCTGGTCAGCTGGTGGCTAGTTGGCCAGCTGGGTTTCAAGTTGGCGCAAGAGCGGCACGGCGGTAACATCCACCTGGCCTGCCTCAGCCTCTGCCAGCCGGATGATCTGGTGTGTGGGGCTGGCTGAGATTTTAGAGCTGGCAAAAAGAGCTGGCGTATTTTCAGCAGGCAGGTGGTTGGGGTTTAAAATATTCAGCAAAACCAGATAAGGCCCTTTATCATTGTCTGATGAAATCTCAAACCGGCGCATGCTGGCAGTGCGCAAATGTCCTGATAAATCGCTATAGACCAGCCAGCCTGAGACCGCATTCGGCTGGATATCTGTCAGCCAGATCCGGCTATTTTCCGCCAGCTCATGTTCTGTCAAATAGGCCAGATGCGGGGTGCGGCTGAGGCGCAGAGACTGGCAGGGGGCAGATGATGATGTGGGATCATGCAACAAGATATGATCACCAGGGCGCAGCGGCGTACCGGCAAAATGATCAAGCCCGGCGCGATAACTCACTGCCTGTTGCAGCTGGCGTGCACGCAGCAAGGCCCAGTTGGCATGACGGCGGGCCTGATCGCCATCTGTACAGCCCAGCAGGTGGATATCACGTGCGCGGTATCCAGATGGCCGTGTCCAATCTGGATCGAAAACACACAGCCTTGCCCGCTGATCGCCAGTGCCTCTGTCGCTTTGGGCTGAATTATCCCAATGCACAAAGACATGGCTGATATCTGCGCTGGCATGGCCGCTGTGATAGACAAAGCGCCCATCACGCACCGTATTGGGGGCCACCAGACGTGGCTGGCCAGCGGTTTGTTCATGCAAAAACCTGAGCTTGCCATGCGACCAGACAAAGCTGGCCTCAATCGAGCGGGTGATATCTGATATCAGCTGGCTGGCCGATTGGCGCCTGTCCAAAATTGCATTAAAGCAATAGCGCGGCCCAAAGCTGCCATCTGCACGCTTGGTGCGGTGATCACAAATCCGAGCCAGCGCATAGAGGCTATAGCGATCCACCTCAGCTGGTTTCAACCCCAGACCCCAACGCTTGTCGGTGAGCAAATCATAGATCACCCAGGCCGGATTATCAGACCAGGCTGATTTAAACTGGCCAGACCAAAGACCTGCATATTGGCGGGTGGCAGGTGTATAATTATCAGGGACTTTTAAAATTCGCCCCTTAATATCAAGGCTGAGGCGGGGCTGGCGCCCATCAAGTGCAGAGGCACTGACCGCCATATTGAAAACCGCCAGATCAGCATAAGAGAGCTGATCCCAAATTATCCAGCTGACATGAGAAAAGCGCAGCCTGTCATGTATCCCGCTATTGGCCGCAGGGGTCGGGGTGAGGCGGGTGATGCGCAGCTGCTGCGTGCTGCGCCCCTCGGGCAGAGAGATCAGATATTGCTTCTCGAAAGAGGCGGTTTGTTTTTCTGAAATCACATCGCGTAATGTCTCAACCCAGCCTGATTGCGTGCGCACCTCAATTTTAAAGGCAACACTGGCTTTGCCAATGGCATGGCGGCGGCGATGCACCAGCCCGTTTGGAAAAGTGAGCGTGATACGGGCAGCCTGGGCCTGCTGGCGGCGGCTGACCAGACGCGGCTGATTAGCTGTCAACTCAAGCCCGACAATCAGGCTGCTCTCTGTCTGGTTAAAGCCAGAGAGGGCGACCGCGCCTTGATCTGGCGTGCCGGTCTGGAGCGCCCAGGAGAGCGCCTCAACTGTCCGGCTGCCATCTGAGCCTTGCAGCGGCACATCATCGAGATAGATAGAAGCCGCGCCATTGGCGAGCCCCTCAATCGGCCCAGCACAGAGCAGCATTGATAAGCGCAGGCTGCCCTCAGAGCGGATGGTATCTGCCTGTTCATAAAAGGCCGGGGCAGATGGGGAGGTTTTGCCGCCCCCTGCCCCTTTTGGCGGATGTGAAGGGGTGCTTTTGGCGGTGGTATTTTTGGCAGGCTTATTTTTGGCAGGCGTATTTTTAGCAGTCATATTTTTTGAGTCTCGACAAAAAGTGAAGAGGCAATCAGCGGCGGTTGCTGCACACGCACACGCCCGTAAATCAGCGGGATAGGCTGGCCTTCGGGACGATCTGTTGGCGCGTTCAAGCGGTTGGATAGGGCAGGCTCAGTGCCATGCTGGCCAGATGCCGGCCGGCTGGCTTCACTGGCCCCGCCCAAGAGCAGCATGGCCCCAGCGCTGCCGAGCAAACGGCTGGAAAACTGATCGCCGAAAAAAGAAGTGCCTGCCACGGTGCTGCCAGAAGATGCAGACAAGCCAGCCGCGCTACCAGCAGATAAGCCAGGCAGAAAGGCAAGCCCCAAAAGCGTGATACCAAGCAAGAGCTGGCTGTCTGATTTGCCAGCCCCTAGGGTGGCCGGGATCAGATGCAGCAGGCGATGAGGCTGGCTGGCAAAAAGATCAGGGCCGCGCAGCCATCTGGCCTTTTTACGTGGCCCGCTGAGCAACCGATAATGGCCGGACATCAGGGCACGCTGAAACCCATCATGCTGGGCAGCAAGGCCGTTTATCACGTCAAAAGCACTGGTCCCGACCAGCCTGTGCAGCGCCCCGAAGGACCGCAAATGACCATGCAAACACAGCCGCACAAGCGGCGCGCTATTATCAACTGAAGCCATAGGGGCTCCTTTCTTCTTTTTACTTGGGTGAGGTATGATTTTTAAAGCTGGTGATGGCGCAGCCAGCCATCGATAAAGCGATCCCAGCGTGTGATAGGTTCTATTTTGGGCTGACGCCTGTCATCCAGCCCATATGCCCCAGACAGATGGTGGAACATCAGCCCGCGGCCTAGATAGAGCCCGGCATGATTGACCACCTCAGAGCGGATACGGGCGAAAAACACATCGCCTATCTGGCGGGTATCTGACGGGTCACACCAATGAAAGCCGGCCTGTTGAAAAGACTGCGCATAGAGATTGCCGCCTGATTGCCACCAGCCCCACAAACGCGCGAAATCAGGCAAGTGAATGTCTTTTTCTAACCTGTACCAATCGCGGATTAGCCCATAGCAATCAGTGGTGCCATGACGGTAAATGCGGGCATGCAGATCATAATGATGATTGCCCCCAAGCCAGAAAAACCGCCAGTTTTCAGAGTCATCTGCGCCCACAATCAGCCAAGGGATATGCGGTGTTTCAAGATAGCTCTGCATATCCAAAAAAGAGGGCCAGCAGGGGCCGGCCGGATGGCTGTGAAACAAGGCAAGGCCGGGATGATGCTGAACAGCCAGCCAGTCTTGTGCCGGGACTTCGAAATGGGTTTCAGGATTGCCCGCGATATTCCGGCAAGGCTGAAACTGCCAGTGTTTTTGCCTGGTTTGGTAGATGAAACCGCAGGCTTCTTGTGGCCGGCAGGCCAGCATATAGGCCAAGAGCTGGCGCTGAAAAGCGCGTGGCAGGCCCTCTACATATTCCAAAGGCACATAGTCCAAAGGTACATAGTCCAAAGGTACATAGTCCAAAGCCGCCTTTTCTTCTTCAGGCTGACGGCACTGGCTTTGTCTATTGGACGGCCCTTGTCTATTGGACTGGCTTTTTCTATTGCACACCGGGGAACCCTAAAAAAGGCAGGACCCCGTTAAAGCGTTTCTTACAGCCTGAGGCGAGCTGCTGGCTGCAGCTATCTTCGGCCGCACTTTGCACCTCTGCGCCTTTCGCATTGAAATAATCAGTCCCGCGATAGGGACAGCTCACCCCCTCATAATCAAAGGCGCCATTGGCCGCATCCCATCTGCGGTACTGATGCTGGCAGAGATCACGCATGATCCGCCGGGCTGGCAAAACCCGCCTGTCGAGATCTAAGGTCGGGACCAATTCGAGGATCATCTGCGCCTCATCTAATTCAGCTATCTGAGCCACTTGCCAGCTTTCCGGGGCAAAACAACTGCCACCGCCGGTCCCGTGCGGGCTGTCTAATTCTGAGGCAAAGCTGAGAAAACGCGTGAGAGTTGAAAAGCGAATCTGATCTAAAAATCTCTGTCTTTGGGCTGGTGTCAGCGCTCTGAGATATGTAAGCGATATGTTTGCGGGGATGTTCCTTTTTATGATTTGGTCAGATCTCATCAGGGCCTGTATCAGATGGGGCCGGCCTGTTATCATCAAAGCGGGCCAGCAATCTGAGAAGCTGGTCTTTTTGCTGTTTCAGACTGTCATTAAATTCGAGGTCAGGCTGGGTTTCCTGGAGCTGCCTGACAAAGCGGAGCAGAAAGATAATCAGCTGGTCAGACCGGCGCTGATAGCTGCCTACCTGCTCGCCGCGATAAAAATAAGGCACCTCTTCTCCGTCAATGGCGCGATCCCATGCGCTTTGTAACAGCCGGTCAAAGGCTGTGGCCATGGCATTATCAAAGGCCGCTTTGAAACGCTGATCATGCCGGCACCATTTCTGGCATAAGCTGCGATCTATCTGGGTGGCCTCGGCGGCGACGGTGACATTCCCACATAGGGACAGCGCCTCTAAAAAGGCCGTTTTGCGCTTGTTCCGCTTTTTCTGGGTTTCAGGCTTGTGTGTGGCGCGCTTTGTGACTTTCTTCGTAGTTGGGGGCTGAGGGGGGTGCTGTGCGGTGGTGCCACGGCGCGTGGGGTGTTTGGTCATCAGTCAGTCGGTCACTCACAATTGGGTGCAGGCATTGTAGCGCCAACCCCGGATAGGCGGCGCTAGAAACGGTTAAAGAGCCAGTTAAAGAGGCAATATGGGCATAAAAAACCGCCCGGCGCGCCCTGAAATAGGGCTGGTGTCGGACGGGGTGTCAGTCTACAATAGGATATATCCTATTTTGTGCACATTGTCAAGCGCATTTTTTCTGCGCCTTATGTTTTTGCAGCTGGCAGCGCATCAGAAATCAGGTTCAAAGCGCGGATATGCAGTAAGAAAAGATGGCTGCGTGACCGGTTAAAGCGGCGCTGAAGCATCTGCCATGATACCCGGTTTGCCCGCGCCCAGACCAGCTGGCGCAACATTGGGCCAAGCGTCATCACCGCATCCAAAAGCAGTGCCATATCATCGATTTCAGCTGGTGTGGGCTGCCAGGAATTGGCTGTTTTCGGGGTCGCCCAGCGCGATGCATAGGCCAGCTCTGGCCAGGCCGAGCGCACCCCGTCTGGCCGCTCGCCAGGCTGTCTTGGCAGATGATGCAGGCTCTGTGATGCACGTTCAAGGCGTTGTTTGAGTGCGGCAATCTGGGCCTTGGTCAGGCTGTGTTTTGAGGTGGCCTTGGTGAGGGCGGGGGCGGGGGCGGCTGAGGCCGGCTGACGCACAGCATCAGACGGGGTCACGCCGGGTTTTCTACCTGTCATATCAGGCTCCTTATTGGCGGGAATTGCGTTGATTGACCTTTCTGTCTTGTGACTATATAGGAATTTTCCTATTGTTGCGTATAACCAAAAGGATAAATCTGAAGAATAATCCATATGGTCAGGGCAGTTTGAAGCACAGCAAAGCTGGTGAAAACAAGCTAGAGTCCTGCAATGAGAGGAGGTTCCCATGACGAAAAACCCGCCTATGTACAAAATGTCACAAAGCGCCACACAAGACCCTGAGATGGCGGCCTCTAAAAGCGCGGTTGAGCCCAAAGGCGCGCAGCCTATTGGCCAGCCAGATGCAGCCTGCGGCCTATCGCCGGCACGCGCCGCATTGATGGCGGCTGTTGACGCCCAAACACAATGGCGCTTGAAAACACTGTCTCTTGCGCTGGGCTGTAATCACGCCTATCTCCAGCAATATGTCAAACGCGCCTCGCCGCGCTATCTGCCAGAGCATATCAGATTGCGCCTATGCCAGCTGTTGCAACTGCCTGCAGATGCGCTCAGAGAAGAGATGCCAAAAACCAGCAGGACAGAATATGAGGGAGTCAGAGAGGCACAACCGCCAGCCTCTCCCCTAGCGGCCAGCTATCAGATTGCACGGCTTCAGATGCGCGATTTGCATCGCGACCTCCACCCCTATATCACAGCTGAGATGCTGGGTGATGGATTGCCCAAACCCTGTCCTTTTTATCTGGGCGATGAGCCAGCCGACGATCTCAGGCTCTGGCAGATACCGGCGGGGCATCGTTATCAGGATAGCAATATGCCCGCAGTGTCCGGCGGTGATCGGGTGGTGGTCCGGCTGATCAAGCCAAAAGTTGCAGAATATGGGCCATCTGAATATGAAGCAGCAGAATATAGGCCATCAGAAGATAGGCCATCAGAAGATAGGAAGGCCCTTTATCTGATTTTTGATGGAAGGCAACTCTGTTTAAAAGAGCTAGATGGTACCGACCCGCATAAAAACACCCCCTCAGCGCGTGATTATATGTATATTATAGGCAGGGCGGTGGCGCTCTGGCGGGATTTTTCCTGAGAGATATATTTCCTGAGAGAGATAAAGGGCGTCTTGCCACATCTCGCTGGGCATCAGGCTGGGCATCACGCTGGGCATCAGAAATTTCAATTTTAGACAGGTTTTCAGTTCATGGCGCGTTCTCATTATCGCAAAGGATCAAGGCAGCCGCAAAAAATGCGCCTGCCTGTCCCGAAAGGCGCGCGGATTAAAGCGGTCATCACCCATCATGATGCCCAGGGTTTTGGCTATGCCAGCACCGATATTGCAGGCCAACAGCATAAATTGCGTATTGCCGGCGCACTTGCCGGTGAAAAAATGCAGGTCCAGCTTGTGGCGGCGCAAAAACCCTATCTGATGGCAGAGATTGCCAGCCTTATACAGCCCGCAGCGATCAGGCGGGAGCCACCCTGCCCCGATTTCAAGGCATGTGGTGGCTGCCAGCTACAACATATGACAATAGATGCCTATCAGGATTTGAAGATTGGCATGGTGGCAGATGCGCTGGAACATGGTGGATTTGAGCGCGAGAGACTACGCGGTTTTCACGCGGCCAGCCAAGCTGGTCGTCGGCGCGCGCGAATTGGCATGCGGCGGACTGAAAAAGGCCCGATTGTCGGCTTCAGGGGCCGTGCCTCGCATCAGCTGATCAGGCCAACAAACTGTCTGGTGTTGGCCCCTGAATTGATGGCGCTATGGCCTGTGTTAGAAGAGATCACGCAAATCTTGTTGCCTAAAGGCGGGCAAGCAGAGGCACATGTCAACCTGCTGAGCAATGGGGTGGATATGCTGATCAGCACTGATGAAACAGAACCAGCCGCCCTCATTGATTTGCCGTCATTGGCACAAAGAGCAGGGCTGGTGCGCCTCAGCCTATCTGAAAAAGGCGCAGAGGCGATCCCGCTCTATGCGCCGGCACAAGCGGTTCTGCGCTTTGGCAAGACAGAGATCATGCCGCCAGCGGGCTGTTTTTTGCAAGCCAGTGAAAAGGCAGAACAGATTTTGCAAGATAAGGTCAGCAAAGCAGTGGAGGGGGCCACACGCATTGCGGATCTGTTTTGCGGGGTTGGCACGCTATCCTTGCCTTTATTGGCACAAGGGGCGTTTATTTTGGGCGCTGATGCCGCTAGGCCAGCCCTTGAGGCCTTTAAAGGCGCATCAAACAAGGCAGGGCGCGGCAATCAGCTGAGATTGCTGGTGCGCGATTTGATGAAAGCCCCGGTATTGCAAGAGGAGCTGGCCGAGATAGATGCGGTGATTTTGGACCCGCCGCGTGCCGGTGCATCCGCGCAAATAGCGGTGATTTGCAAGGCACAAATCCCAGTGGTGGCGATGGTATCTTGCCATTTGGGCAGCTTTATGCGCGATGCAGCTACCTTAAAAGAGGCTGGCTATCACCTAGATTGGGTCGAGCTGGTCGACCAGTTCCAATTTTCAGGTCATAGTGAATTGGTGGCACGTTTTTACCTGCCAGAGGCAGATTGAAAAGAGGCGAAAAAAGGGAGCTGAAAAGAGATGATCAAACGCTCTGTCCAGATTAACGGCCATCCGACCTCGCTGTCGCTGGAAGCCGCCTTTTGGGATGAATTGCGTCGCCAGGCTGACATGCGTGGCCAGTCGCTGGCCGGATTGATCGCCGAGATTGATGCCAGCCGGATGGAAGCAGGTCAGATTGAACATGGGCTGAGCCGAGCCGTGCGGCTCTGGGTTTTTCATCAAGTCCAGGCTGAGCGCGATGTGCTGAAGCCGCAAACCGGCAGGTGAAAAGGCCAGATATGCGCTATTCACAAAACCATCATTTCTGGCTAGGATGGCAGATGATCAACATGGTGACAGCCTTTTGATAAAAAGGCTGAATAGGAACAGGCAGTATGCGTCACATTGGTATACTTCAGACAGGTCGGACCAATCCGGAACTCAAACCAGCTCAGCCTGATTACCCGTCCTTATTTGAGGATTTGCTGGTCCATACCGATACAGCACATCCGCTCAAATTGACCGCCATACCGGTGCTAGACGGGGTTTTCCCTGAACATATTGATGCGTATGACGGCTATATCATTACCGGCTCAAAATTTGGTGTGTATGAAGATCATGACTGGCTGCCACCTTTGATGGATTTCATCAATCGCTGTGATGCAGCTGAAAAAAAGATGGTCGGTATCTGTTTTGGCCATCAGGTGATTGCCAAAGCACTCGGTGCTGAGGTGGTTAAATCAACAAAAGGCTGGGGCGCAGGTGTCAAAGAGATGCGCATCAGTGCCAAGGCTGATTTTATGCAGCCTGCATTGGCGGCACTTAATCTGATTTACATGCATCAAGATCAGGTCCAGAGCCTGCCAGAGGGCGCCACAAAGCTGACCGGCAATGATTTTTGTCCGATCGCTGGCATGATCAAAGGCGCGCATATTTTCACGCTGCAAGGTCATCCTGAATTCACCCAATCCTATACCACCCCGCTTTATCAGCTGCGCGCAAATGATATGGCAGAGGGACAGGCGATAAATGCCATAAAAAGTCTGAATAACAATCAGGATGGTCGGATTGTGGCACAGTGGATAGGTCGTTTTTTCTATGATGCTGCGTAAAGGACGCGGCATTTAACAGAGATACACACCATGGCTGGGCATAACACCACGGATAAAACCCCTCTCATTCTGGGTCTGGATACAGGCGGCACTTATACAGATGCCGCACTGGTTGATGCAAACAGCCGGCAGGTTGTGGCCACGGCCAAATCGCTCACCACACGCGAAGATTTAGCGATTGGCGTTGGCAAGGCGATGGAAGCGGTGTTGCAGGTTTATGAGGGCGAGAACGGGACAAAGGCAGCACCGCTGGTGCGGCTGACCAGCCTGTCTACCACGCTGGCCACGAATGCAGTGGTTGAGGGTGTTGGCGGGCGTGTGGCCCTGATCCTGATCGGCTTTGATGAAGGCGCGCTGGGGCGTGCTGGGCTGGCAGAAGCTGCTGATCCAGCTGTGACCTATTTTGTAAGCGGTGGTCATCGCGGTGATGGGACTCAGCAAAGCCCGCTCGATAAAGCACAGCTTCAAGAGGTCATAGCACTGACCAAAGGCCAGGTCTCTGCCTTTGCTGTGGCTGGCCATTTTGCCACCCGCAACCCAGCCCATGAAGAAGAGACAGCCCGCATATTGCAAGAGGCCACTGGCCTGCCTGTGACCTGTTCGACGGAATTATCCAACGCGCTTGGCGGTCCGAAAAGAGCGCTAACCACTTTGCTGAATGGACGATTGATCAGCCTGATTGAGCGGTTGATTGGGGCCAGCCAGGCCGAAATGGACAGGCTAGCTTTGACCTGCCCCTTGATGGTGGTGAAAGGCGATGGCTCTTTGGTTTCAGCTGATTTTGCCAGGACACGCCCTGTGGAGACTGTGCTTTCTGGTCCAGCAGCGTCCTTGGCTGGGGCTGCGTTTCTGGCTGGTGAGACCACCGCGCTGGTCTCTGATATTGGCGGGACCACCACTGATATTGCGCTCTTGCATGATGGGGTGCCGATGCTGTCTTCAGATGGGGCGCGTGTTGGCGGCTGGCAGACCATGGTCGAAGCAGCCCATATCCGCACCTCTGGCCTTGGCGGTGATTCAGAAGTCCAGCCGGTGCGCCGTGGCCGCGATAATGCCCTAACCGGCAAGCGGGTAACGCTGGGCCCAAGACGGGCAATCCCGCTGAGCTTGTTGGCACAAGACTGGCCAGACATGCATCATCATTTAGATGTGCAGCTGGCCGCACCAGTGGCTCAAGCCAGTGATGCGCGTTTCCTGATCGCGATGATGCCAGAGGGCGTGCCTGACTGGCTGAGCCGATCTGAAAAGACCCTCGCCGCTAAAATGCTGGAGATCGGGCGTGCGCCCTTGGCTGATATTGCCCCGACACAAGTCTTGCTGGGCGCGGCAGACAGGCTGATTGCACGCGGGCTGGTGATGTTATCTGCCTTTACCCCCACTGATGCGGCCCATCTGGTTGGCCAGTTTGAGGGGTTTGACAAGCAGGCTGCTGAAAAAGGCGGGCTGTTGATGGCACGCCAGAAAAACGCGCTGGGTGAGAGCCTGTCTGGGACTGAGAATAGCGCGTCAGATGAGGCCAGACAAGCAGCGGTAGAGATCGCGCAGACCGTATTAGAAGAGCTGAGTGTACAATCTGGCCTGCGGCTGATGGATGCGGCCTTGGCAGAAGAAGGCCATGGCGAGGGTATCTTCTCAAATAACCCGATTTTATCAGGCTTGCTCAGACATAAAGAGGCCTCAGCTGACAGCCGGAACCTGACACAGATATCAGCTAAGCTGGATAAGCCGCTGATTGCTCTTGGCGCGTCCGCTGCCACTCATTACCCAGCCATTGCCAAACGGCTGGATGCCAAGCTGATTGTGCCGGATAATGCAGATGTAGCTGGCGCGGTGGGGGCAGCCGCCGGTTCCGTGCGCCAGCGTGTGATGATCACCATCACCCAGCCTCAGGACGGGGTTTTCAGAGTCCATGGCCCTGGCATGCCAAGTGATTTTGCTGAATTGGATAATGCCATAGCCTCGGCCCGCCAGATGGCCCGCGAACAAGCTGAAGAACGCGCCAAAGCCGCTGGCGGACAAGAGATAGAGGTCAGCCTGCGCGAAACCTTAAATGAGGTGGAATTGGGCGGCGGCAAGACGCTGTTTATCGATGCGCAAATTCAGGCAGAAGCGGTGGGCTGCTGATCTCAAGGTGATCAGCTGCCCCCTTCAGGCTATCAATGCTGGGCATAAAGCATGATGATGACCGCCACCATCGGGGCAGCAACCAAATCATAGCCTTTATCAATCCAGATGAGGGTGATCTTGCGCCGGACATAATGATGAGAGCGCCATTCGGCCAGAAAGCCAAAAGACAAGGCCATCAAAAACCCGACCATGCCAGCCACAACAACAGACTGAATTTTAAAATGGGTGATGATGAACGCCACGGTCGCCGCCTGCATCAGACAAACAAAGGCAGAGACGCTCATCGCAACCGCCATGGAACTGCCCCCTGCCATCAGCTCTTCTTGTGTCTTGCCAAGGGCCCTCATCCAAGGCTTGGCAAAAAGCAATGGTGAGTACCAGAGCGCGCCCAATATAAACCAGAGTGCCGCGCAGCCCAGCAGCACCAGATAATCCATTCCTGACATGGTTTAATCCTCCTTTTTTGTTTCGTGCCTTTTTCAGACACTGGCCCTTCCCCTTTGTCGGGCCGATAGCTGGATGATCAGCGTCTTTTGGGTGGGCGGCCAGAAGGCGGCTGGATAGGGGCATCTATCTCGGCCCGGCCTTTGCTGGTGGTCTTTACAATCCGCTTATCTATTAAATCGGCTGCACCGGCTTTGCCCGTGGCCCCGCCAGGTTCATTGAGCCCCAGTTCTTTTTCTTCAAGCCGACGCAATTCATCACGCAAGCGTGCCGCCTCTTCAAATTCTAAATTCGCCGCCGCATCACGCATCTGGCCTTCAAGCTCTGCCATCACCTGTTTGATATCTTTGCCAGCCAGCGCGCCTTCTTTGCCACCTGCCTTCACATTCACATGATCTGCCCGCTCATAGACTGAATCCAAAATATCAGCGATATCTTTTTTGATTGTCTCAGGGGTGATGCCATGGGCGGTATTCCATTCCATCTGGCGGGTGCGGCGACGCTCTGTCTCATCGAGCGCATAACGCATGGAATCTGTGATTTTATCAGCATAGAGGATCACCCGGCCTTCGGCATTTCGCGCGGCCCTGCCGATGGTCTGAATAAGGCTGGTGCGTGATCGCAGATAGCCTTCCTTATCGGCATCCAAAATCCCGACCAGTGCACATTCCGGAATATCCAGCCCCTCACGCAGCAGATTAATGCCAATCAGCACATCAAACACACCAAGGCGCAAATCGCGGATGATCTCAATACGTTCGAGCGTATCTACATCTGAGTGGACATAACGCACTTTAACGCCTGCCTCATGCATATATTCAGTGAGGGCTTCGGCCATTTTCTTGGTCAGGGTGGTGACCAGCACACGCGTGCCATTTGCGGCGGCCTCACGGCATTCGGCAATGATATCATCGACCTGGCTATCGGTTGGGCGGACCAGACAGACAGGATCGATTAGCCCTGTTGGCCGGACCACCTGTTCAACAAAGACCCCGCCTGTGCGCTCAAGCTCCCAATTGCCAGGGGTGGCCGAAACAAAGATGGTTTGCGGGCGGAATTGCTCCCATTCTTCGAATTTCAGCGGCCGGTTATCCATACAGCTGGGCAGGCGAAACCCATATTCAGAGAGCGTGCTCTTGCGCGAGAAATCGCCCTTATACATGGCGCCAATTTGCGGGACGGTGACATGACTCTCATCAATGATCAAAAGCGCATTTTCAGGCAGATATTCAAACAAAGTCGGCGGCGGCTCGCCAGGTGCACGCCCTGAGAGATAGCGCGAATAATTTTCAATGCCGTTGCACGAACCGGTGGCGGTGATCATCTCCATATCAAATTGGGTGCGCTGTTCGATACGCTGGGCTTCGAGCAATTTACCAGCAGCGGTGAACTCAGCCAGCCTTGTTTCCAGCTCAGCCCCGATAAATTTCACCGCTTGCTGGAGCGTGGGTTTGGGGGTGACATAATGCGAATTGGCAAAGACGGTGATCTTTGGCAGGGCGGTGATTTTCTCGCCAGTGAGCGGGTCAAACTCCCAAATCTCTTCGACCTCATCGCCAAATAAAGAGAGCCGCCAGGCGCGATCTTCTAGGTGGGCTGGGAAGATTTCGATATTATCGCCGCGCACCCGAAAGGTCCCGCGTGCAAAATTTAAATCATTGCGCCGATATTGTAATTCGGTCAGCCGGCGCAACAGGCTCTGGCGTTCCAGCTCGTCGCCTTCTTTTATCGGCATGGTCATGGTGGAATAGGTTTCAACTGAGCCAATACCATAGATACAAGAGACAGAGGCAACGATAATCACATCATCACGCTCAAGCAAAGCACGGGTGGCCGAATGGCGCATCCGGTCAATCTGCTCGTTAATCGAGCTCTCTTTTTCGATGAAGAGATCAGAGCGCGGGACATAGGCCTCTGGCTGATAATAATCATAATAAGAGACGAAATATTCCACCGCATTATTTGGGAAAAGCGCTTTCATCTCACCATAAAGCTGGGCAGCGAGTGTTTTGTTCGGTGCCAGGATGAGCGCAGGCCGCTTGGATTGGGAGATCACATGGGCGATGGTAAAAGTCTTGCCAGAGCCGGTAACCCCCAGCAGCACCTGATCGCGCTCGCCCTCATTCACGCCGGCCAGCAATTCATCAATCGCCGCTGGCTGATCGCCATTCGGGGCAAAATCAGTGGTCAGGTCAAAATTAGCCGGCGCGCGTTCGCGGCCCGGCATCATCAATTCAAGGGCAGTATCCATAGGCCTCAAGATAGGCCGGAACAAACCCGATGGGAAGGGGGTTTAGGGGATTGGCTAGGTGAGGGTTTAGCGGTTGAGCGGCTCTGCCACCAGCCGCAGACGATAACCACACGCCTCAGCATAGCGGGTGAGGGTTTGATAGCCAGGATTGCTTGATCGCTCCAGCCGGCTGATATTGGCTTTTGCCATGCCTGTTTTAGCCGAAATATCAGCTTGGGTCAGACCGGATAGCGCGCGCATCTGCATCAAGATGTGATAGACTTCAAATTCCTGCTCGAGCGCGTCATAGGCGGCCTTTACCTTTGGGTCTTCAAAGGCTTTTTTCTTTATCTCATCATGGGTTTTAAGCGTCATATCCACCTCCACATCATGATTTTGCCCGCGATTTTGCCCGATTAATGTCATGCTTTCTGAGCCTGCGGTCTTTTTTCTGAAATACAGTCAGGATAAGAATAATTTGGCCATCACGCACCGTGTATAGAGCGCGTGCAATCCCGCTCAGTGATTTTGCCCGTAATTCAAACAGCTCTTTATCAATTTTTCGGTTGTCCGGCATGGGTAGAACCGGACCGTGAATTCCCAGCATATCAGCCAGACGCAAGAGGCGTGCTTGCAGATCAGCTGGCAATTTGGCAAGCTCCTTTTGCGTCGCCGGATGATAAGAAACCTGCCAGTTCTTCTCACGCATCACACAAGAAGTTATCATTAATGATAACACGCCTTGGGTTGTTTTTCAAGGTTTTTGAGTTTTGAGGTTTCATCTGCTTGGCTAGCCTTTTGGTTCGGCAAAAGGTTCTAATCACATGGGATGAGGATCGTCTGTGTTTTGGACTTTCACCTGTGCGTTATTTGTACAGGCCCAGACGAGCGCAAAAACCCACCCGAAAAAGGCCCAACCCAAAAACAGATTGAGCATAAATATTGCCAGCGTATTATTGTGCGCACGCCAAAGGGCGACTATCGCAGGAAACAAGTAAATCAGGATCAAGATCAGTAAAAGTAGAGTGGCACCAAATTCCTCCATCTCTTCCTCCCTTTTATGTGCGTCTTCTTACAACTTACCTTAAAAGGATTAATAAATGGCCTCAACAACCCTTGGTTACATCTGGGTTAAGTGCTGGGGCAAGGTGAGAGGCGCGTTTTTTTGGTCATAGACTTTTTGAGGCAGGTCACATATTCTAGCGCTCAGTCGGGTCATGTGAAGAAAATGGGCAGTGCATCCAATGATGCCAGCGCCCTGCTCTTATCTGTGGCCCTTTTTCTGCGTTTATATACCTAACAGGTGCTTTTATGCTTGCTGATCGTCTCTCGCTGATTAAGCCGTCTCCAACCATTGCGGTAACCACCAAAGCCGCCGAATTGCGCGCCGCCGGCCATGATGTGATCGGGCTGGGTGCAGGTGAGCCTGATTTCAACACGCCTGATCATATCAAACAGGCCGCCAGCGATGCGATGGCCGCCAATAAAACCCGCTATACAGCGGTTGATGGTATCCCAGAATTAAAGCAAGCCATTTGCGATAAATTCGCCCGTGATAATCAGATCACCTGTACCCCTGATATGATCACGGTGGGCACAGGTGGCAAGCAGGTATTGTTCAACGCGCTGATGGCCTCTGTTAACCCTGGTGATGAGGTGATTATCCCGGCCCCCTACTGGGTGTCCTATCCGGATATGGCTTTGTTATTTGGCGGCAAGCCAGTGATTGTCGATTGCCCGCAAGAAGTCGGCTTTAAACTGACCGCTGATAAGTTAGAAGCAGCCATCACAGATAAGACCAAATGGCTGATCCTGAACAGCCCGTCTAACCCGACAGGTGCTGGCTATAGTGCAGATGACTTAACCGCGCTGGCTGAGGTATTGCGCAAGCATCCGCATGTGCATGTAATGGTCGATGATATGTATGAATATCTGACCTATGGTGATTTCAAATTCGCCACTTTGGTTGAAGTGGCCCCTGATCTACAAGATCGCACGCTGACTTGTAATGGCGTCTCGAAAAGCTATTGCATGACAGGCTGGCGTATTGGGTTTGCGACAGGTCCAAAGCCGCTTATTAAAGCGATTGCCAAGGTGCAGTCTCAATCCACCACCAACCCGAATTCGATTGCGCAATATGCAGCCCTTGGTGCGCTGACTGGTCCGCTGGATTTCATCGCTGAGAATCTAAAAGCCTTTGATCGCCGCCGCAAAATGGTCGTGGCGGCACTCAATGCGATTGACGGGATTGATTGTGCGATGCCAGATGGCGCTTTTTATGTCTATCCGAATATTGCAGGGCTGATCGGCAAAAGCGCGCCAGATGGTACAAAAATCGAGGATGACAGCGCCTTTGTGACCTATCTTCTAGAAGCTGAGGGGGTCGCAACCGTGCAAGGGACCGCCTTTGGCCTGTCGCCGCATTTCAGGATTTCCTATGCCACCTCAGATGAGAATCTGACAGAAGCACTGAGCCGGATTGCACGGGCATCAGCTGCGCTCAGCTAACATGCGGGCGGGGCTTTAACAGCTGGAGAAAGAGCGCAAGGCAAATCGCCCTGCTCTCTTTACCCTGCTCTCTTGATATGTCTCTTTTTGCCTTGAGATTGCCATATTTGCTGAGCAGTCTATGATCTGTTTTATAGAAGATGACGGCCAAACCCTCTTGCCCTATCGGAGACAGCCATGTTGATCAAACAAAAGAGACGCTGGGAAATCAGCGAAAATGAAACCACAGATGAAGCGGTATATCTAAACCGCCGGCAATGGCTGAAAGCGGCAGGCTTTAGCGGGCTGGGGCTGATGGCATCTTCGATGACAGGCGGGATGTTTGGTCCGGGTTCTGCCCATGCCGCGCGGATTTCAGGCTTTCCGGCCGCGCGCAACAAAGCCTATGCGCTGGACCGCGATATCACCCCTGAGACAGATGCCACCACCTATACGAATTTCTATGAATTTGGGTCTTCTAAAAATATCTGGCGCAAAGCCCAGGCCTTGGAAGAGATTATCGATCCTTGGATGGTGACCATTGATGGGATGGTTGAAAAAGAGATGAAAATCGATGCCGCCGATCTGGTCAAACAGATGGGCCCGATGGAAGAGCGGCTCTATCGCCATCGCTGTGTTGAAGCCTGGGCCATGGCGGTTCCTTGGAGTGGGGTGCCAATGGGGCGGCTGATCGATATTGCCAAGCCTGTTTCAGGGGCCAAATATATCCGTATGGAAACCTTTATGGACCGCTCAATTGCCCCTGGGCAGGGTCAGAGCTGGTATCCATGGCCTTATGTAGAGGGCATGACGATTGAAGAAGCCCAAAATGAGCTAGCTTTCCTGGCCACCGGGCTCTATGGCAAATCCATGCCGATGCAAAATGGCGCGCCTATCCGGCTGGTCCTGCCATGGAAATATGGTTTTAAAGGGATCAAATCGATTGTCCGTTTCACCTTTACCAATGAGCGGCCTGTCTCTTTCTGGGAACAGCTGGCCGCCAATGAATATGGTTTCTGGGCCAATGTAAACCCAGAGGTGGCGCATCCGCGCTGGTCTCAGGCTACAGAGCGTCTGCTTGGCACCAATAGGCGGGTCGAAACCAAGCTCTATAATGGCTATGAAGAAGAAGTGGCCGGTCTCTATGCCAAGGTGCCGGTTGGATCAGCCAGAGAGCTGTT
>JBMHDN010000005.1:0-56490 GCA_049889355.1 Puniceispirillaceae bacterium (SeqCode) | reverse complement strand
AGACAGTTTATCGCCCGTGCATCGGTGAATTTTAACGATATTGGGCTTATCTGGCGTGAAAGGTAAAGTTTTAGTTAACAAACATAACTAACTAAATTAATTATAAGTTATGGGAAAAACACTCACTTCTATAGCCCAGATTCTTCGTCCCATGGGGGGCGGTGCAGACGAGATTGTTGCCGTAAAGCTCCATCCGGGTGCGGTCACCGTCTCTGAGGTGCGAACCAGCGCGCGTGATATCTTCATTGATAATCTGGCGAGTGCGGCCCTGCCGCGGACCATTGACCTCAGCAATATTTCGAAACAGGTTGATGTGGTGGCAGATACCTTGCGTTCGATGCGTGAACAAGGGATTTTTGCGGCCCAGGATGCCGGCATCATCCTGCCCTCAAATATCATTACCCTGCGCCAGATAAATCTGCCTTTTATGTCGCCATCTGAATTGGCAAAAGAGGGCCGGTTTATCGATTTCTGGATTGAGGCCGAACCTGATCTAGCCAAACTGGAAGACCCATATATTAATTATCAGACATTGGTCAGTTCAGAGAATGATGATTTGACTCGTGTTCTGCTTGGCTATTGTGAAGAAGCTACTTTGCGGCCTTGGTCAGACTTGCTGTTATCCGCGCATTTGAATCCGGTTTATTTGGATGTCGAGACCGTTGCGCTGGCCAATTACCGTCATGCAACCTTGCCACGCGATGAGAAATCACAACCACAGGCTATTTTGCATTTTTCAGGTGAGATGCTGGAATTGGTAGCGTTCCAGACAGGGCGCTTTCATTCCATGCGCCTTGAGGTCAGTGAATTTGACCAAGTTTTGATTGCAGAGATTGAACAGGTTGATGACCCGACAGGTGATTTCTGGGATGAAGTGGGTGGCCGGATTGCCAATTCGCTGAAACAGGCAGTGCTTTACCTGCAAGAAGAGCATGATTTTGGGGCCTTCTCGGTGATTTATTTTGTAAATGACGGATTTTTAACCCGTAACATCCTTGCTCTTTTAGACCGCCATTTCACCCTCGCGCCGATCAGCCTTTGGAACACAAATGACGGGGCGAACGCCTCACAAAGTGTTGGCCAGCTGATGGGGCAAATTGAAAACAAGTCTGGTTTTGCTGCTGCTTTTGGCCTTGGTCTGCGCAAATTAGGGACCTTTGGCGAAAAAGAATCTACGCTGTTCAATTTATCGATGCTCCCAAAAGGGCGCGTCTTGCGCCGCAACCGGCAATTTGCCGTGATATCGCGCTCACTCATCAAAGTCTGGACTGTTTTGTTCCTGATTATGGCGGGATGGCTTGGCCTGACGGTGCCCCGCTTCTTGCAGAGCCAAATTGACAGCCGCGGTGTTGAACCTTACCGCGCACAAGCTGAGCAAATCCAGTCGCAGGTGGCCAATCTGGCAAGTGAGGTTCAGGGGTTGGAATCTCAAATCCAGTCCATTCAGCAATTACAGCAACCGCGTGGGCGCATTCATTTCATTGATACCATGCCGGATTTGCTGCCTGAAGGGCTGGAATTAGATAGCATCATTGTGTCTGATGATGTGGTTTTACAAATCACAGGAACAGCCCGCAGTGAAAATGCCATTACCTTGTTCCAGTCTGAACTCAGCACAAATGGACTGGTTGCGGATACCTCTGTGGCGCCTGCCCCAACAGACGATCCCAATGTCATTACCTTTTCTCTGAGCGGCACGATTTTGAGGCAGGATTAGGGATGTTTGGGCGTAAGAAAAACAAACAGCCACAGATGCAGCAAGGGCTCTCAGCAGATGCACAAAATCTGCTGCAAAATATGCAGGCTGGACAGATGCCAGCTGCGCAAACACCGCCCATGCAGCCTCAAATGCAGCCTCAAATGCAACCGCAGATGCAACCGCAGATGCAGGCCCAAATGCAGCCCCAAATGCAGGCCCAAATGCAACCGCAGATGCCACCCCAGATGCAACCGCAAATGCAGGCGCAGATGGCAGGACAGGCTGGCTTTGCACAGCCCACCGCCAAGAAAAAGCTAACCCGCGAGGAAAAGCGCTTCGAAAAAGCGCAGAAAAAAGCAGAGAAGCTGAAAAAAGCGAAGCTGGATAAAGAAGAAAAAAAGCGCGCAAAGCGGCGCAAGAAGCTCAGCAAAACGCGCTTTTCACGTGCACGTTATCTCAGAGAGGCAAACAGCAACACCATTACCAGTGTTGTGCTGTGGTTATTTTTGATCATTGTGCTGGCCGTCGGGCCGACCGTGTTGATCACGCTTTATCTCAACCCCATCATTAATTCTAACCAGCAAACGATTGATGAAATTGAAGATTTGCAAACACGGATTGATTCAGCACAACCTCAAATTCAAGGCCTGACCATCAAAAAGACCAGCAGAGAGCAGGATATTGTCAGCCTGGCCGGTAGCCTGCCCAAAACCGCCCCGATGGAAGAACGTCTCAAAAACTTTGTGGACCGGCTAAAAAGTCTGGATATTGAATTTGTTTCTGAAAATACAGGACGGGTTGATCTTGGCCTGCAATCAGTGCGCGGTGTCTCTGTTCTGGCCGCCATCCGCACTGATTTTCTGACCTGGCTGAGAGAGCGGAACCGCTTTTTGCGCAGCGAGACCTTTGCCCGTGTACCGATTGAAAAGATCAGGGCCACAGGTGAAGGCAACCTGGTTGAAATCGAGTTCCAAATTATCCTTCCGTCTTCGGCAAATTAATTCTTCTATACTACTTAAATTAAAGCTAATTTACCCTATGATTTACACGTAGTTAGGGCTAAAGTGGTGCCTATGAGACGTTTGTGTGATGGATATGTAGGGCATTTGGTCAGCGCCATGGGCCAGACATTTCATAAAATAAATTTCGGTTTGAAAATCCAATGCCATAAAGGATTTGCCGCTGGCACCTATCTTGGGTTGGTGTTGGCAGCTGGATCCGTGGCCGGGTCTGTGGTTGTCCCGCTTCTGGCTGGATATGATGTGGCACTGGCCCAGTCCAATGATGTGAGCGTTGAAGCCCCTGAAGTGCTCGATTTAGATGACCCGTTTGCACGGGGCATTAACCGCGCTTCAGAATTGGCCACAGGCGGGATTGCACTGCCTGAGCCAGTGGGTGAGCTAGAAGCTGAAGCCAAAACAGGGCGTGAATTACAAGGATTGAAAAATCAGCAGGCGGTGGCAGGCGGGTTGTACCGCGTGGCTGGTGTCGTGGTCACAGAGGGCGCATCACGTGGCCAGATCTTCATGTCTGAAAATAGAGACATCAAAAAAGGCAGCAAGCCTAAATTGGCCTATCTGCGTATCGGTCAATTTGACAAGCTAGAAGACGCCCAGCAACGTGCAATTGATCTGCGCGCCAATATGGAGCCTTATTTGGGCGCGCATTTCATCATCCGCCAGCCGCAATCAGGGGCGGTGTTGCTGGATATTGGCCCAACCCCATCTGTTGACCATGCTGAACGATATTGCGAAATCCTGAAAAGCCAGTCCAATGGTCTCGTGCTCGATTGTTATCCTGAACTGGAATATCCGGAATATGAGCCGCTGGATACGTTTCAGTCCACTGCATTGGTCAAGGTCGCAGCTGATGCGGTGAAGAATATTATTTCAGATTCAGAGCTTTTTGATTTACAGAGCTCGGCTGATCAGCTGTTGATGATGGCTGAAGGCGATATGCTCGGTGCCGGCACAGATATGGTGACCAAAGTCACGCCTGATGGGGTTTTGCTGGTCGCTGAAGATGGCACCATCACATCTCTGTTCCTCAATTATATCCCAGAGCAGCAATATCAGGGGGCACAGGCTGAAGCACCGCCGCCACCAGCTCCGGAAGAAGAGCTGCCGCCTCCGGGTCCGGCAGAAAATTAGGAAGGACAGGCGTGGCGATTTACGAAAACGAAGTCGCTGAGAAGGTTATACGCGTTCTCCAGACGGCCAATCGTATAGATGGTGAAACACTCAGCGAGGTCCGCGCCAATGTTAATGGCGGGGCAGGTGATGTACTGGTCTCTATGATCAGGGCCAGCCAAGTGGATGAAGAGCTGGTGCATACCGTCCTTTCACGTGCTTATGCCATTCGCCGCACCGCGCTGGATGCGCGCGAGGTGGATGTACGCGCCCTGCCGCTGATCCCAGCGACATTTATTGACCAGCATTATGCCATCCCTTTTGCGGTAGATGGACGTTTTTTAAAGGTTGGTATTGTTGATCCCAATACCGCAGGGCTGGCAGGCCAGCTCAAAACCCTTAGCAATTTCAATATTGAATTTCATCTGCTTGCCTTGACCAATTTTGAGGCCTTGCGCGGACATGAACGTGTCAAATCCGTGCTGGATGCGGCTGAGAAAAAGCAAAAGGCCGTTCAGAAGGTCTCGTCCAAGAGCAATAAACGCTCTCGTTTTCCAACAGATGATGACGGGCTGGTCCCAGAATTTTGTGACCACATCTTGCATACCGCGATTGATACAGGCACCTCTGATATTCATATCGAACCCTATCGCGATATTGCGCGTATTCGTTTTCGGGTAGATGGCCGGTTGCAAATTCGCGATGAATATAGCGATTATGTCTTCAAACATTATCTGGGCGTGATCACCCGTTTTAAGATTATGGCTGATTGCGATATTTCAGAAAAACGCCTGCCCCAGGATGGTGGTATCACCATCCCTTATGATGGCGAAGATATCGATTTCCGTTTCAACGTGCTACCTGGCAAATATGGCGAGCGCATTGTAATGCGTATCCTCAAAGGCGATCCGTCCCTCTCACTGAGCCGCATTGGCCTTTCTGAGAAAAATTATAATGCGGTGATTGATGCGATTACCGCCCCGCAAGGCATGGTGCTGGTAACAGGCCCAACTGGTTCAGGTAAGACGACAACGCTTTATGGCTGTCTGCAACATATTAACGAGCCTGAAACCAATATTATGACCGCCGAAGACCCGGTTGAATATTATCTTGAAGGGGTGGCACAGACACAAGCAAACGAGAAGATTGGCCTGACTTTTAATGCGATTTTGCGCGCGTTTCTGCGGCAGGATCCGGAAATTATTCTGGTGGGTGAGATCCGAGATCAGGAAACAGTTGAAATCGCAGTGAAAGCCGCGCTAACCGGCCACCTGCTGCTCTCTACCCTACACACTAATGATGCGATTGCCACCATCACCCGCTTGATGAATATGGGTGTCCCACCTTTCATGATTGCTGCGGCAACCAGCTTGATTATGGCCCAGCGTTTGGGACGGCCGAACTGCCCCTCATGTCTGGCAGATGATGCCAAGGTCACAGAAGATGACCTGATCAAAATCGGCTTTTCACCTGAGGAAGCCCGTGTGGTCAAGCCGAAATTCGGGGTGGGCTGTGATAATTGTGGTGGTTCTGGCTATAAGGGCCGGCGCGGTGTTTATGAGGTGCTGCGCATCACCCCTGAATTGGAAGAGGCTATTCTGCGCGAGGCGCTCGCCCCTGAACTGCTAGAAGCAGCGCGTAAAGACGGGTTTGAGACTATGCAGGACATTGCACGCGGCTTTGTAAGAGAGGGGATATTCTCGGTCGCTGAATATACCCGCATTCTGGTCTTATAGTGAGGGCGGGATATGGCAGCTAAAAATATTGAGAAAAAATTCAAATATAAGGGCAAGAAAAAAGGCAAGAAAGTCAAAGGCGAGATTGAAGCTGAAAGCCTGATCGTTGCCAAAAATATGCTGCGTGATGATGGCATCCGCGAAGTCACCTTAAAAGAGATCAAGCCGAAACAGAAATCAGCCTTGGATGTCGAGCTGACCTGGGGGCCTTTTGGGAATATTCCAGCCAAAGAAATTGTGGTGTTTACCAAGAAGATCGCGACCATGATGCGCGCTGGCCTGCCGATTGTGGAGGCTATGGTGCTGGTTTCGACTCAGACAAAAAACGCCAATATGAAGCGCGTCAATAACGAGATGATTGACAAGCTGAATGGCGGCGCGTCTCTATCCGCTGCTTTCCGCAGCCATACCCGCTATTTTGACAATGTGTATCTGAACATGGTCGAAGCAGGCGAGGTCTCAGGTAAATTGGACGTGTTTCTGGATCGTCTGGTACAGATGCTTGAAAAGCAGGAAACCATCAAAGCCGGTATTAAATCTGCCCTCTTCTATCCGGTAACGCTGGTTTTGATTACGGTTTCCATTTCCTATTTCATGCTGACCAATGTGGTCCCAACGTTCCAGGAAATGTTTGAAGGGCTTGGCGCGACCCTGCCAGCCCCGACACAAGCGATTGTAGATGCGTCTGAATGGATTCAAAAAGGTGAAAATGTGGCCTATGTCATCAACACCACCTTTATGGTCTATATGATGAATAAGCTGCTGACCAAATATGTTTACTGGTTCAAAAAGATAAAATCTATCATCGCGCTGCGCATGCCGCTCATCGGCGATATCATCACAAAATCTACCGTGGCGCGGATGTCTCTGTTGCTTGCCAATCTGCTAGCAGCAGGCGTCACCGTAGTGGAAGCCTTGCGCGTATGTTCGACCTTGTCTGACAATACCCGTTATGTTGAAGCGATGGCCCGTATTCAGGAACGGATTGTTACAGGTGCACCGCTCTCACGCCTTTTCGGTGATGAAAAGGTGTTCCCGATTGCCCTATCTCAGCTGATGGCCGTGGGTGAGCGCACCGGTAATATGGATGAAATGCTGGAATCCATTGCCCGTTATTATGAAGAAGAATTCACCGCGGTGGTTGATGGTCTCTCCACAGTGATTGAACCTTTGATGATTGTGTTTGTTGGTCTGATGATCGGCGCGATGGTGGTCGCACTATACTTGCCTATCTTCTCTGCTGGTGATGCAATTTCAGGTGGCTAGGTGGCACAGCTGTTCAAACAGGCTCTGATCGCCCTTATTCTACCAACATTGCTGCTGTTGATTGCGCTTTCAGATGTGGCGAGCTTGCGTAGCCGCACTGCTGAATTATCACTAGACAGCTATACCCAGATCGCGCCGTTTGACGCAGCACCAGAACTGGCCAAGAAAATGGTCTTTGTCGATATTGACGAGAAGAGCATTGCCGCCCTAGGCCAGTGGCCTTGGCCGCGTCATTTCATGGCTGTTCTGATGCAATCTATCGGGCTAGCCGGACCAGCGGTGATCGGGGTCGATATTCTGTTTTCCGAGACAGACAGATTTCACCCTGAGGCCATTGAAAGCCTGGGCAATATGGAAACAGGCAGCCTCGCCGGCATTTTGCCAGATGGGGATGGCAATCTGGGGTTGATGCTTGAAGCGACGCCATCTGTGATTGCCATGAGCCTCTATGACGGGCCAAATGTGAATGCGGCGTTTGTGCCAGGCAGCGTGTCGGTGCTGGGTGAAGCTGAGCTGCCGGTGCTGGAGACAACCGGCCTTCTGGCCCCTGTTGCACCGCTACAAACCGCACCTGGGGCAGGCTTTGTCAGCTTATCGCTGACCCGCGATTCGATTGTGCGTTTTGCACCGATGATAGCCCGCCATGAAGACCGTCTCCTGCCTTCTTTGTCTCTTGATATGCTGCGTGTCTATCAAGGTGCGCGTGGTCATGTACTCAAACAAGCCATAGATACAGGCAGCATCGTCAATCAGATGCGCACAGGTCGCATTGTGCTCAGCCTTGATGAATTTGGGCGGATGCCGCTCTATCATGGCTATTCAAACCGCTTTACCAGCTTGTCTGCGATTGATGTTATCGATAACAAGCATGATGCAGAACTGGCAGATGCGGTGGTGATCATTGGGTCTTCTGCCTCTGGTTTAAAAGATATTCACTCAACCAATTTAGAGGCGGCCATTGCAGGCCCACTTATCCACCTCTCGGCAGTGCATCAATTATTGGCCGGTGTTCAGCTTGGTAAATCCAATCTCACCGAATTGATAGAATTGCTGGCTGCCTTTATTGTGGCTTTTGGCCTCAGCCTTGCCGCTTTACGCCTGCCAATATTAATCGGATTTGTGATGGTGAGCCTGTCTGCCGGACTTGCCTTCTACGCAAGCTTCACGGTCTTTCTTCAGGCCGATATTCTCACAAATGGCCTTGCCGCCTCTGCACTGATTGGCGTGTCAGGCAGTCTTTTGCTTATCTGGCGCGGCTTTTCAGAAGAAGCACGCCGGCGTCAACTCCGCGGTGCTTTTTCGGCCTATCTGGCCCCTGCGATGGTCAAAGAAATCGAAAAAAGCGGCCAGCAGCCAGAATTGGGCGGGTTGACCACCGATATCAGCGTCATGTTTATGGATGTGAGGGGCTTTACCACCCTATCTGAGCGTCTGCGCGACAGACCACAGGATCTAACAGAAGCGATTAATTTAATTTTAGATGAAGCCAGCCAGATTATTCTGGCCCAAGGTGGCACGCTTGATAAATATATTGGCGATGCGGTGATGGCCTTCTGGAACGCTCCGATTGCCCAGCCGGACCATGCCAGACGCGCGGTGCAGGCAGCCATCAACCTGCAAGAGGCGATGCCAGCCATCAATCAAAAACTGATAACCCAAATGGGGAGCCGCTGGCCCCTCACCCCGCAAGACGGGCCGCTCTCTATCGGTATCGGGCTGGCGACAGGCCCTGCGGTGGTTGGCAATTTTGGATCTCAGTCTCGCCTGTCCTATTCGGCACTTGGCGATACCGTCAATCTGGCCGCACGCCTTGAGCCTTATGGCAAGCAAACCAGCCTGCCTATTGCCATGGATGCGCGCACAGCCGATGAAGCTGATCTGGCCGATATTCATTTCATCCATAATGTTCAGGTCAGAGGCAAGACACTCAAAACCGGTGTCTATAGCTATGTTAAATTGGCAACTCAGCCAGCAGAACATCACCGCATTTTGGCCGAAACCAGCATTGAAAAAAACAAGACCAGCTTTGAAAAAGCGCTGAAACCATGCGCTGAGCTAGCAGGTGAAAACAACTATCCAAAGGGCTTATTGGCCTTCTACCAAAAGATGTTAGATGATTTTTAAGTTGTCCAACTTTAACTAAATCATTATTTTCTAAATTAGAAAGTTTATTAAGGATTGAGTGATGCGCAAATATGTAATGAGCGCCTGTTTTGCTGTGCTGGCGGCCAGCCTGTCTCATCAAGCTATCGCGCAGGATACCCGTATCTCTGAAATGACTGAGGATGAAGCCTTTGCAGCGGTTTATGCAGACCCCAGCAATATCGCGCTTAATTTCCAGTTGGTCGCGGTACAATTGCGCAACAACCACATCAAGGAAGCAGCAGGCACGCTAGAGCGAATCCTTATTTTGCTGCCTAATAATGCACAAGCCCAGCTGTTGCTGGCCCGTGTACAGCTGCAGCTCGGCAACAAGCCAGAAGCCAAGAGACTGGCCGGTCTGTTGCTGGAAAATGAGGGCGCAAGCGAAAGCCAGAAATCAGAAGCCGCTTATACACTCGGTCAAATCGAAGACAGTGAATCGCTTATCAATCTCAGCGGGACGCTCTCATTTGGTGGCGGCATTGCAGACAACCCTGAAGGGGGGTCACGCGGTAACCGCGCATTAGCCACCGATATTGAAGGTGAGTTAACCGACAAGCGCGCCAATACAGAAGATTTCCTGACCTTTGCAGGTAATTTCAATATCCGCGGCAATCTGGTCTCTCAGCTTCCTGAGGCTGTGACCTTGAATATGACGTTCTCTAAAAAGGATTATACCCAGTATAACCCTGGCGATACGGATGTATTGGGGCTGTCTGCCGGCTATGCGAAAAACTTCCAAAATGGGGCTATCCAAGGCAATATTTCTGCCACCCGTATTCATGTCGGGGATCGCCATTATCTGAACAGCTATCAGGTCACAGCCAATTATGCACAATCGCTTGGCAGTCAAACAACAGGGCGTATTGGTGTATCTGCCAATCGCCGTGTTTTCAAAGATAGTTTCAGCACCAGCACGACTGAAACCGAGAAAACAGGCCTGACCTCAGGAATCAATTTAGGTCTGAGTTCACGCTTTGATGCCTTGCAGGTCTCTGCAACCGTCTCTGCTCAAGATGTAGATGCGATGAGCCGTCTTGAAGATAAGGCCTCTGGCAAATTTCAGCTAGATCTAGCACGCGGCTTCAGCTTTGGCATCCTCAGCGGCGGCCTAGCTTTTGAAAGCGTGGAATATGATCAAGTGAATAGTGTTTATTCAAGCACGCTAAAGCGCAAAGATGAAGTCAAGACAATGACGCTAGGCTATGTTTCTGGTCTTGGGACCTTTGCCCCGCCACGTGCTGATGAGACGATTTTACGCCTCGATGGGCGTTATGCCAAAGCTGATTCCAATATACAGAACTTCCGCAAATATTCTGGTGAAGTCAGCCTGACAGTTATTCAGCCTTTCTAAAAGCAGCTTTAAAGGCCAGCCAGTCTTTGTTCAGCATGCGGTTCATATCCTGATCTGTAGCTGTGTCAAAGCGCATCTGATATATCTGGCTGGCGAGGGCATGGCCGGCCTTTTGGAGTGTATCCGGCTTGTCGGCGAGCATGTGCGCCACATAGGCTGGCAATGTCTGGCCGTCAGGGCGCGGGGCTATTTCTTTGGTCAGCAGTTTTTCGAGCTGACGTTCAAGAACTGGCCGCGTATCACGCACAGAAAAACGCCGGAACACCACCAGCACACTGATAGATACAAGTGCCATGGCAAGGCCAATAGCCCCAAAGACAAGGCGCTGTTGCCAGTCTGTTTTATCTGAACTGCTGCTCTCACCGCCATAGTTCAAAATCGCCTGTGTCGCCGCGATATTGAGCGAATCAAGCCAAAGGCCAGTCTGACGCAGCCGCTCATTCCAATCCATCTCGCGTGGGGCTTGTGGGATATCGCGTCCCCCAATTTCTGAAAAACCAGCCTCAGCAAAGTTCTGAAGCCGCTGTTCAGCAACAGGGATCACCTGCAAGGTCGGATCCAACCTGATCCAACTGCCATCGCTGAGCTGAGCCTCGACCCAGGCATGGGCATCACGATTACGTACCACCCAATAATTGCCATAGGGGTTCCAGGTGCCGCCCAGATACCCAGCCGCGATATGAGCGGGGATACCGCCTGCACGTAAAATTGTTGTTAAGGCAGAGGCAAAACCAGAGCAATAGCCCTGCTTCACTTCAAAAAACAAGGCATCAAGCGGATTATCTTCCGGCAAGGTAAGCGTTGTTTGATATTCAAAATTATCGGTAAAGAAATTCAGCACATAGTCAATAAAGGCCCGCTCATCTGGATATTGCGCGCGGGCTTGTATGGCCCATTGCTGGAGCCGTGGATTTTGATCGCTTAGCTGAAGCTGACCTTCAAAAGGCATCCCATAGCTGGCCGGGCCGGTTGCACGTGTCTCAGTGCTGTCAATCTGACCTGTGAGGCGTGCAGGCAGCAAGGTACTGGTCATCCGATTCATCGGTACCAATTCACCATAGCGGTTAAACTCATAGCCTGACGGCGAGCGATAGGGCCAGTCTGGCACAGGTGGCACGCTCATATCATGCTTGTCCGGCACGATGCGGTAATCATATTCCAGCCGCCCTGTCGCAAGCGCTTGAATGATCGCCTGTTCTGTTTTGCGGCTATCGACCGGACGTTCTGCCAGCCTTTGCCACACGCCCTCTTTTTCAAAGGTGAGTGCATAAACCCGCCAATAGCTGGGGGCTTTTTTCTGTTCACCCATTGGAAAAGCACGAAAGGCGATCTCATCATCTGCGAGCAAATCACTCATCCCACCTGCGCTTAGCTGGTCAATCAGGCGGATTTCTTGTGTTTTATCCGCAAGGCCTGGCACAAAACCTGTATCAATGCGCGGAATGACGGTGAATAAAAAGACAATTAGGCCAGCTGAGATAACAGATAAACTGACCACAGGCAGCCAGCGCACCTTGATATCAGACAGGCTGAAACCGGTAAGCGCCATGGCAAACCACAATAAAAAGCTGAGCAGCCAAGCAATCAATGCCAGCAGAATGATAAATTGTGTTTGATAAATAAAGACCGAACCAACGAGGAAAATCGTAACAGTCAGACCGGCAGGCGATAACGGCCTTTTCATCGCTGATTTCACTTCCAGCCGCCAGGTCATCGGCAAAAGGAATACGAGTAGCAAGATAAAGAAATCGGCTGTGCGCGGTGAGACAATCTGGGTCGCGGCAAAAATAAGTCCGCTCAGCACAGGCAGCTGCTGCCACCAGCGCTTTAACCAACTGGCCAGATGCCCACCAAGCCAGAACCCCAGCACACTCAGACCAATTTCATAGGCGAGTAAGCCCATCAACGGGAACTGCCAGACGGCCATCTGCCCAAGGATTGGTAATCGCTCAAAGGTTTTTTTGATCCCGCCTTGCCTCATCTCTCCGCCCTCACTTATGCCTCAGCCAGGGCCTGAAGGCCGGTATCAATCGCGGTTGGCGCCAAATCACGCAGCTGTTTTTCAGGCAGAATAAGATGCACGGGCTGGAACCGGTCTGCTGCTTGCAACAAAGCACCGCACAGTGCAGATAGCGCGCGCTCATGCCCTAAATGCGCAACCGCAGCATAATCAAGGGTGAGCGCCGAAAAGCCTCCTTCTTCCCCGGTTTTCTGGAGCAGTCTGTCTGAGGCTGCAAAATGTTTCCAAGAAATACGGTTCAGCGGCGTGCCCGGCTGCCAGCTATCCAGCCCATCTGCCCCCTCACCGCCTGTCATCTGGGCTTCTGATACAGCCTGACCTGTGCCCAAAAATTGCTGGGCAGCCGAAAAATCAGGATGAGGGGCGGCCCAAACTTCCCCTGCTGAGATAAAGGTCCAGGCCCTGGCCAGCCCGAATGGAAATTGGGTTTCAAGGCGAATATTGGGCAAGAATACCCGGCCGCGTCTTTCTGGAGTGAAGGCAATTTGATAAATCGCATCCAGACTGGCCGGCATCAACCTTGTCGCTGCGGTGGTGGCAATGGCCACATCATGCAAGGCGCGTCTGCCATCAAGGCGCATTTTCACCTGTGCGGCACGGCCTGCCAGAAGGCGCATCGATGCAGCAGGACGCATATGGAGCCTATCTAGGTTGCTGGCCCCCCAAATAAGCGACAATAAGAAAATTACAAACAGCGCAATCGACATTAAGAGCAGCATGTTATTTTGAATACGCACCGCAATGGCAAAAACACCAAATACCGCTAAACCGACCATAAAGCCGTGACGTGTTGGAAACACAAAGACACGGCGCCATTGCACCGCCAGCCGCGGGGCGCGCCGCGTTGAAAGCCAAGCTGAAAATCGTGTTGTAACGGCCATGATACAGTCGCTATATCAACTCTATTTTAGGGTACTTTAACCTGATTTAAGGTCTGTGCGCTTAACTGGTCTGCACTTGCCATATCCGTGCGCCCTAAACGGTGGCGCACAGAAGCTGGGAACACATATTGCACATCATCAGGGGTAACATAGCCTCTGCCACTTAGCCCAGCACGTGCCTGAGACAGCCGCAATAGCTGGCTGCGATAACGCACTGATAAATTGATTGCCCCTTCGACTTCCATCGCATCTGCCAGACGAATAATATAATCCAATATATCACGTTCTGCTGAGACCAACCGGACAGATGCCTGCATCGCACCAAGCGCGTCTGCATCACTGAGCACAGGCAGCGGGCCGGCATCTGATTGTTGCTTATTCAGAATTTCCAGCTGTATATCGTGATCCGGCCTGCCAATGGACATAGAGGCGGAAAACCGGTCAAGCTGACTTTCAGGCAAATCAAATGTCCCGATTTGCTCAGCTGGGTTTTGAGTGGCGATCACCAGAAACGGACGTGGCAGAGACAGCGTCTCGCCATCTAGCGTGACTGATCGCTCTTCCATTGCCTGCAGCAAGGCTGACTGGGTTTTAGAGGGCGCACGGTTTAGTTCATCTGCCAGCAGAATCTGAGTGAAAACAGGGCCGCGTTTGAGCACAAATTCACCTGTCTGGCGGTCATAGATAGACAGACCTGTCACATCCGCAGGCAACAAATCATTGGTGCATTGAATGCGGCTAAAGCCAAGGCCAAGGCAATGCGCAAGACCTGCTGACAGACTGGTCTTGCCTGAGCCAGGTACATCTTCGATTAACAAATGGCCATCGGCTAAAATAGTGGTCAGCGCGAGCTCAATCGCGGCTTCCCGGCCTAGAAAATCGCGTGAAATGGCAGATTTAATATCTTGGCCCAGCTTGGCAATAATCTGGATGTCGGATTCGTTTTTAGCCTTAGGGGCCGCTGAACTGCGTGGCATCTTCTCTCCTGATCGCTATTTAAAAAGGGCTGGAGTCCGGGCGTAAGCGCCTATATTACAGGCGTTATATCATAAATAACTAATTTTAAATATGAAGATGTCCAGAGGACCAGAAAACCAGGCTATTCTGCCACAGATCATGCCTCAACATCATGCCTCAAAATCATAAAATTGGCGGGGCCATTCATAGGCTTTTACCTCAGCAGAAGCTGGGGCAAGGTGTGTGAGATCAGCCAGCTGCATCCACAGATAGGCAGCGGTTGGCATCTGTGCAGCGATGTCAGCGGCGATGGCTTTGCGCTCACCCAATAACGCCCAGCCCAAATCGGACAATCCGGGGTTATGTGCGATCACACAGATACGCTTTACAGGATGGCCAGCCAATGCCGCCTCATGTGCCTGTTCTTCAATGAGTTGAGCGATAGTGCGGTGATCAGCCAGATAGAGCGAGTCCAGATATTTGGTTTTTTCAGGCCAGTCGACCAGCATATCTGCTTCGCTGAGATAAGAGGCTGTGAGCTGACATCTGCGCGCTGTAGAGCATAGGATAAGGTCTGGATTGAAGTGATGAAAGGCCAATCGCTCTGCCATAATGTTGCAAGATACGCGTCCGCGCTCATTCAGACCGCGCTCAAAATCTGTTTCTCTATCTGTCCAGTCAGATTTTGCATGTCTGAGCAGCATGAGTTCAGTCATTATTTCGCTCCTGCGACGCGCTCACCGCCACGCCCAAATCAGAAAGGTAGGCCAATCTGCGCAAAGCTGTCCGTGCAAGCCGTTTCACCAAATGCTGGCGTCTTTGACCGCTGAGCTTGTGATAGGGTGCCTCTTGTTGCACAGCAATGTCATAGCCATCTGTAATTAATATACCTGCCTTGCTGGCATCTGGCAGACGCGCGGTTGGAAATCCCTCTGCCACCGCAAAGAAAAACCTATCTGCCCATTCCAAATAGCTTTGCCATTTTTGATCTGCCCTAAAATCAGCCAGTGACGATTTAATCTCTATAATAACCACCTCATCCTTCGGACCAAAGGCCAGCAAATCCACCCGTCGTCCTGTTTTGAGGGTGAACTCAGCCATCACCTCATAGCCAAGCTGATCAAAATAGCCTGCAACGCTGCGCCTTATTTGCTCTGCGTTCAGTGGGCCTGCCACATCATGTGTCTTATTTAAGATAGGTGGCATGTCAGGCATCAGGCTCTGCCTTGCTGAATATAATCTTTCACCCAATCGGCAATATGCTGTTGGGCTGTATTGTCGAGATGCAGATAGAGTTTTGATCGGCGATAGAGAATATCTTCTGCTGTTTTGGCATATTCAACATCAATCAGATAGCGCAATTCTGCCTCGCTCAGGCCATAGCCGAAATCCTGACCCAAGGCAGCCATCTTATCAGCCTGCCCCAGAAACATTTGGCAATCCGTCCCATAAGCACGCACCAGACGCAAAGCCACTCTATCTGGCATATCACTGATTTGCTGTTGTAGCTTGCGGGCCAGCCCGTCTTGCCCGAGCGATCCAAAATCCCCTCCTGGCAGACAAACCGTTCCTGTCCAGCTTGCCGCAGATTGACCAAAAGCCTGATTAATGTGGCTAAGGGCTGATTCAGCTAGCCTGCGGTAGGTGGTCAGCTTCCCACCAAACACATTTAACAGGCTGGCCCCATAGCTGTTATCCAATTCCAGATGATAATCACGGTTGGCCTTGGCTGCTTGTCCCTTGCCGTCATCATAGAGCGGGCGCACACCGGCATAGCTGGCTACAATTTCATCACTTGTGATTGGCGAACGCAGATATGGGTTCACCATCTCCATCAAATAAGCGATTTCATCTTTGCTGATATCTATATTTTCCGGCAAGTCGTGAAAATCCACATCTGTTGTCCCCACCAGCGTAAACTCCCCTTCATAAGGGACCAAAAAGGTTATACGGCCATCTGCATTTTGCAAAAGATAAGCCGCATCACTCGGCAATTTCCGGTTGATGATCAGATGACTGCCCTTTATCAGGCGCAGCTTTGCAGAAGGCTGATTTGTAGGTGTTTGCTCAGATTTAAGACGTTGTAATACATCAACACCCCAAGGACCTGCTGCATTGACCAACATTTTTGATGTGATGCTGCGCGGACCATTTTCAGAAGATAACTCAAGATGCCAGATATCATCTGCGGCGCTGGCAGATACCAGCTGTGTGCCATTAAAGACCTCAGCGCCGAGCCTTTCTGCATCACGTAAATTCAGCACCACAAGACGGCTATCTTCTACCCAGCAATCTGAATAGGCAAAGCCGGTCTCAAAGTCAGATTTTATCAGCGCGCCAGCAGGATGTGATTTAAAATGCAAATATTCTGATTTCGGTACTGGCTGGCGGCCACCCAGATGATCATAGAGCCACAGACCGAGGCGGATCAACCAGGCGGGTCGCAATCCCTTATGATGCGGCAGGATAAAGCGCATTGGCCAAATGATATGTGGAGCCATTTTTAAAAGCACGGCCCGCTCTTGCAATGACTCGCGTACAAGGCGAAAAGCATAATGTTCTAAATAGCGAAGGCCGCCATGAATGAGCTTGGTGCTTGCTGCGCTAGTGGCTGAACCAAAATCACTTTTTTCAACAAGGCAAACACGATAGCCGCGTCCCGCAGCATCTCGCGCTATCCCAGCACCATTAATGCCGCCACCAATGATGACCAGGTCATAATCGGTGTTCACTTGACTATTTTTCTGCGTATCAGGAAATCCATGCATCCTTTAACTCGTCTATTGCCAGAAGCTTCCGACCCCCGCTAGTCTATTAGCATATATCAGCGCCTCTATGGCTGTTTTTTTATGTGATTTTGAACATGAGGGTCATGCCGTGAAAACATATCTTGCTATTGATCAGGGAACCACCAGCAGCAGGGCAATTTTGTTCGACAGCACAGGTCAGGCATTGCTGAGCGCACAAGAAGAATTCACCCAAATTTTTCCGCAATCAGGCTGGGTTGAACATGACCCTGAGGAAATCTGGTCAACCACTGTAAATGTCAGCCGGCAGGTGTTAGAACAGGCACAAGACAAAGGCCTCACCGTGTCTGGGATCGGTATCACAAACCAGCGTGAGACTACGATTGTCTGGAATCGTAAAACAGGTAAAGCAATCTATAATGCGATTGTCTGGCAGGACAGGCGGACCTCAGATTTTTGTCAGAGCCTACGTGATGCTGGCCATGAGCAGATAATTGCAGAACGTGCCGGCCTTGTGGTCGATCCCTATTTTTCAGCCAGTAAAATCCGCTGGATTTTGAATGAAATAGAAGGCGCACGCGCGGCTGCAGAAGCAGGTGAACTGGCATTTGGCACGGTTGAATCCTTTCTAATTTGGCGGCTAACAGAGGGCGCATGCCATATCAGTGATGCCAGTAATGCAGCCCGCACCAGCTTACTGAACATTGAGACTGGCCAGTGGGATGATGCTTTGTGTGCCCTATTTGACGTGCCGCAAGCAATCCTGCCTGAGGTGGTGGATTGCGCTGGACAGCTTGGCGTCTCAGAGCGTGTGCTTGGCCAAGCCTTGCCTATCTTATCTGCGATTGGTGACCAGCAGAGCGCGGCTATAGGGCAGGCCTGCATCACCCCGGGCAGTATCAAATCCACCTATGGGACAGGCTGTTTTGTCATTTTGAACACCGGCGATGAGATTCTGCAATCCAAGAATAAACTGCTCTCGACGGTGGCCTGGCAATTAAATGGCAAGCGTGCCTATGCGCTTGAAGGGTCTATTTTTATTGCCGGTGCGGTGGTGCAGTGGCTGCGCGACAGCATGGGGCTGGTTGAAAAGGCAGGCGATAGCGAAGATATCGCCGCCAGCCAGTCTGATAATGGCGGTGTGTATCTGGTCCCTGCCTTTACAGGGCTCGGTGCGCCACATTGGGATGCAGAGGCCAGAGGCGCAATATATGGCATGACACGTGATACAGGCCCGCGCGAATTTATCCGCGCCGCCTTGGAATCAGTGGCTTATCAGACCAATGATTTATTTGAAGCAATGGCCCAAGACGGCATGCGTCCGACCCAGCTGAGGGTAGATGGCGGGATGGCCGCCAATAACTGGCTGATGCAGTTTCTATCAAATATTTTGGCTATTCCAGTAGATCGGCCACAAAATCTCGAGACTACCGCACTGGGTGCCGCCATGCTGGCGGCGCTGGCTGATGGCACCTTTTCATCGTTAGAGGACATTGCCAGCCAGTGGCAGTTAGACCAATCCTTCACGCCAAATATGGACACAGATATTAAAGAGGCGCTGATCAATGGCTGGTACGATGCCGTTTCACGTACCCGCACATCACCCGTATGACCCAAGCCAGCCTAAGTCGAGAACCAAAATCCTATCAGCTCAGTGCCGCTGGGCTCCATATCACTTTTCTTGATTATGGTGCATGTCTAGTCGATATCCGGCTGGATGGCCACCTGCACCCACTTATTATCGGCTTTCAAAATCCAGCTGACTATATGCGCGACACCGAGCATTTGGGCGCGATTGCCGGCCCTGTTGCAAACCGCATATCCGGCGGTCAGGCCATGCTGGATGGCCGGTCCTTACGTTTGGAGAAAAACGAAGTAGCCTTAGATAATCATCTGCATAGTGGGCCAGCAGGGCTCGGTAAGAGATTTTGGGAATTAGAAGAGATTGACGCTAAGAGCGCGACCTTATCTTGCACTTTAAAAAAGGGCGAGACAGGCTTGCCAGGCAACCGCCATTTTCAGGTCAGCTATAGCATCACAGCATATGGACAGCTGGATATCGAGATGCGGGCAACAACCGACAGGCCCAGCTTGTGTAATATGCTCACTCACCCTTATTTTAATCTGGATGGGCATAGAGATGTACGACACCATCATCTTCAAATCCTGGCTGATGAGATAACAGAAGTGTCACCAAAAAATGTGCCCACTGGTGTGATATTGCCAGTTGAGAACACGATATATAATTTTCAGAACCCCAAGCCTGTGCTGCCGTTCATAGATGGCACGCACCCGCCGCTTGACCAAAATTATTGTATCAGCCGCGCTAAACAGACCGAACTTCAAAAAATGGCCTGTCTTTCTTCTGACCAGAGCCTGGCGATGCTCGAAATATGGAGCGATCAGCCTGGCTTGCAATGTTATCTTGGGCAAGGGCTTGGCAGCACAGATGCAGGTTTGGATTTGAACGGACAGGCAATGCGCGCCTTTGCCGGCTTATGCCTTGAGCCACAATGCTGGCCAGATGCGCCAAACCGACCTGATTTTCCCTCTATCCGGTTTGATGCAGATCATCCCTATAGCCAGCATAGCCGCTTTATCTTTCAGCTGAGATAATGGGATTTAGGTGCGATAATGTCAGTCAAGCCTGACAGGCAACATCACCTCGTTTCGGCGCATAAAGGCGCGGGTATAGGGACCATCATAGACCGCATAGATAGGCAGCCCATCTATCTCAATGCCTGCCTTTTTCAGCGCCGCACGCAACCGCTCTTCTGCTTTGGCAAAATTAACCTCACCTGCCATGCCTGAAACCGCACCATTAAAGCGGATAGCCGCTACGCTCAGGGCGGGGCGCACACTTATTTGGATACGGCCATCAGCTGGCTGTGGTAAATTCACACTGGCATAGCGTGATGGCATGAAAAAATGAACCTGCCAGCCGCGCTCTGTTTTCTGGGTGGCCACAGGTGATGTCATGCCGATGCGCTCTTGCCTGTTATTCTGGCCAAAAATATAGCCAGCCAGCAAATTAAATGAGGCTGAAGATGCGGCACGCCAGGTCGGTGCACGTACATTGAGGCTGGCGGTCAAAAGCCTGTCATACAGGCGTAATTCCATCGCCGGATCAGATGAAAAACGCGCATCTGATATAATCTGATAGGAAGGCTGCTCACTTGCCATTTATCCTGTCTCTCGCTCGCTGTTTCTCATAACTCTTTACGTGCTAAGATGAGAAAAAGATGCATTATGCAAGACAAATACCAGCAAGTGAAACAGGAAGCACAAAAACAAAACGGCCCCAAAAAGGGGCCGCTTGTTTGATAAGCAGATGGTGGAGCGTACTAGGATCGAACTAGTGACCCCCACGATGTCAACGTGGTGCTCTCCCGCTGAGCTAACGCTCCACTGTGCACTGCTACTTCAGGCGACAGATTTAGCATAACACAGACGCAAGTCAAGCCTCAAACGAGGCGTGCAAAACCTGATGTCACGTGCAAATTTCCAAAAAAGATCAATTTCAGCTTTGGTGAAATTCATTGAATAACGTAAATTCACCCTATGATATATGCGCAAATCAACTCTTCAAAAAAAACAAGCTATCTACAGGAAAGCTTGGCAGATACTAGAGCCAGGCATATTGGCTCTTTGTTTCTGGACGATGCAGATCCGCGCCTTCAACCTGCTTTTTCAGCCGCGTCAGACCAGGTGCCGCCAGTGATTTTATCTCTGCCGCATGGTGGCCGATATTTTCCGCGTTCAGCTGAACCCTTTTTGTGCGATCTAGCTGAAAGTCAAACGCTCGAAGATACAGGGACATTTGAGATTTGCCAGCAATTGGGCCCTGCGCATCAGCTGCTCATCCAGCCGGTTTCACGTGCGATTGTTGATGTAAACAGACCAGAAGACACGCTCGACCCGATGATAACAGGTGCGCACCGGACAGGACGCAAGGACTATTGGCAACGTTTTATTGACGCTGGGTACGGTGTTGTCCCTCGCTTGTCGGCCAGCCGGAAACAGCTTTTTAATAGGACGCTTCCGCCTGCGCTGATAGAAAGCTGGCTGTCATCATTCCATGCAAGCTTTCACCAGATGCTGACAACAAAATTGCTGGAAGCCGCCTCGCATCATAGCCGCGTCTTATTGCTGGATATTCATTCGATGCCAGATGATAATACAGCGCGGCAACTGCCTGATATCGTCTTTGGCAATATGCATCAGGCAAGCTGCAGAAGCGATATCACATTGCGCTTGAACAAGATGGCAGAGGAAGTGGGTCTCAGCTATGATTGGAACCGGCCCTATGCAGGGGGGTATATCACCCGCCATTATGCGCGCCTGCCCATTGACAATGATAGACCGCCCATAGCGGCAGCACAAATTGAAGTGGTTCAAATCGAATTTAACAGGCGCCTTTACCAAACGCGTACTGGCAAAAGCAAGGCACTGGACAGTGCTGCGCTGATGCGGCTCGGCCAATGGCTGGATCGCACCGCAACCCACCTCAATAGCTATCTTGGCTGAGCTTATTTCGCGTAAGGGTTATTGCCTTTGCGTACCACCATCCGGATTGGAATCCCTTCCAGCCCGAAATCCTGACGCAGCCCCCCAATCAGATAGCGTAGATAGCTTTCTGGTAAATCGAGCGGCTTAGAGGCGAAAAGCGCAAATGTTGGCGGCCGCGATTTAATCTGAGTCATATAGCGAATGCGCAGACGCCGGCCTTGTACAAGCGGCGGCGGATGTGCTTCAAGCATCGGTTCTAGCCAGCGGTTTAGCTGGGAAGTTGAAATGCGATAGCGCCAAATTTCTTCAATCTGATTCACCGCACGAAACAACTTGTCCAGCCCTTGCTTATAAAGCCCTGAAATTGGCACAACAGGGACACCGCGCAATTGCGCCAGCGAGGTTTGGAGCCTGTCACTGATCTGACGCAGGGAGGCTTGCTTATCTTCAACATCATCCCACATATTTGCGGCAATCACCAAAGCGCGCCCTTCATCAGCGATATGACGGGCAATCACCATATCTTGCTTGTGGGGTGGCTGGCGTGCATCGAGCATCAACACACAGACTTTGGCAAATTGAATAGCACGCTGGGCATCATGCACCATCAGCCGCTCAACCTTATCTGAAATACGCGCAGAACGGCGCATGCCAGCTGTATCGGCCAGCTCGTAATCTCGTCCTTTGAAATGGAAAGGCACGGTAATGGAATCGCGCGTAATGCCGGCTTCTGGTCCGGTCAACAGACGCGATTCGCCCAACAGGCTGTTAATCAAGGTTGATTTACCCATATTTGGACGTCCGACAATGGCAATGCGCATCGCCCCTGCATCTTCTGGCTCTTCTTCGATATAGCTCTCATCAAAGCCTTCATAATCACCGTCAATCAGCTCGAGATCGCCGTCTTCAGCGCCCTCTTCATCCGTGTCATCTTCGATTGCCTCTGCGGCGGCCTTGGCAGCCGCCTTCTCGGCATCTGCCTCAGCAAATAATAGCGCTTCAAGGCCCAAATCGCGTGACAGGGCTTGGACCGCATCATGAATATCAATCAGGCCATCACCATGTGCCGCTGATATTGGCACAGGTGTCCCCAGCCCCAAGGACCAGGCTTCAGCCAATGTTGAATCGCCAGCCCTGCCTTCACATTTATTGACCAGCAGGATAGTTGGCACACCTGATTTACGCAAAAGCGTCGCAAAAAAGCTGTCATCAGGTAAAAGTCCGGCACGCCCGTCAATCACCATGAAGGTGATATCAGCCTCGTCAATCGCCGCTTGGGTTTGGGCGCGCATCCGATCTTCTAATGTGCCTGATTTTGCTGTTTCCAGACCAGCTGTATCAAACAGGCGAAAGCGCATTTCCGCTAGCCGTGCCTCTCCTTCGCGGCGATCACGTGTCACGCCAGGCTGGTCATCCACAATGGCATGGCGTGCACCAATCAGACGATTGAACAGCGTTGATTTACCGACATTCGGACGGCCGATAATGGCAACAGTAACCGACATATACTCATCCTGTTTTCGCTTGTTATGCAGGGCTTATCACCTGCCTGCCCATCTCAAGCTTTTCAATCAAGCCCTATTTAAATTAAGGCCTTTTTTACCGCAATAAGAGCTACTCAAAAACACGCAGCTGGCCATTTGCAGATAAGACAATCAGCTTACCATCTGCCAGTTGTGGTGGTGTGGTAATATTCTGGCCGACATTAAAATCACCAACCGCGCTGCCGCTATCCGCATCAAAGCTATAAAGCCGGCCTGATTTGGAAATCACATGTACCTGATCATTCGATACGAACGGACCAACAAAACGCGGCACAGTTCCGCCTGGGACCACACCTGCTGGCAACGCACCAGGCAATTCAGCAACCCAGCGCACCGCGCCATCTTCGCGGCGCAAATTATATAAGCGCCCATCAAGGGTAACTACAAAAATGCTGGCCCCTGCGACCCATGGCATTTCAATGCTGGATACCGGAAATTCCCAGAGCTGGAAGCCTGCATTCAGCTGATAGGCGACCATCCGTCCAGACTGGCTGACAAAAAACACCTGCTGATCATGGATAACCGGATGTGCACGCACATCACCCAATTGTTCAACAGGTGTGCGCGGGTTAAAGCTGGCAAGCGAATCTGCCCAGCTTAAATCACCCGTGGCCGCATCATGTACCGATACCTCACCGCCAGAGCCAGCGACAACCAACTGGCCAAACGCATAAGCAGGCGCCGGTGTCCCAAACACAACAGTATTGCTCGGCACGCCCGTTCTCTGCCAGACCAGCGAGCCATCATCTGTGCGATATACATAAATGCGCCCATTGATATCTGTCACCGCGACACCGCGCTCACCGACTAAAGTCGGCCCGCCGCGCAAAGGCTCGCGATGCGTAATCTCCCAGCGCATTTCGCCTGAACGCACATCCAACGCGGTTAATGTCTTGGTCGCCGCATGCGCCAGCACAAATTCATCATTGGCAGCGATACCACCTGCCACCCCGGGTAGCGGGTCGTCATCACGAACGGTAAGCGCATGAGACCAGGCCTCTTTGCCATTCGCCAAATCAAAGGCGGACAACAGACCATCTGCTCCAAGGGCGAGGACCCTACCATCACTGACCACAGGGACAGCCAGCTCAACCGTCGCATCACCAGCCCCTGCAATGCGTGCAGACCACAAGGTGCGGCCTTGCCCCTCAAAGGTGCGGTGGCCGCCAGCATGACCGGAATCACCACCTACATGACCTGCCAGATTGAGTGATGTGGCGGTTTCTAACCCGGCCCCTTCAAGGGCTGCTGCCTTATCGATTTGCGCCTGATCAATCGGTGCAATCACCGCTTCTCTCTTGCCAGGCAAAATAATTTCAGGGGCGGTACACCCTGCCAGAAATACAGCTGCCAACACCACCGCTGTGCGACGCATCATTTGTTGCTTCATGGCGTTATCCTGTCTCATTATGCTGGGCTTTAACTCTTAAATCCTTGGCCTGTTCTTATGATTGACCGAGTGCGATACGCAACAGATTTGCACGCTGACGCAAAGAGGCGGTGATATCATCCAAAGTTAATAATCTGTCCAGAACCTCTACGGCAGATGACTTATCACCTGCCATAATATGCAACGCAGCACTCAATTCCAGAGATAGGCCCTGAAGCGGGCCAGCTGTATCAGTCAAATCGGCGATCTGGGATTGCAATTCAGCTACCTTGGCTGCATCAGCAGAGGCCATTTCAGCAGAGGCCGCCAAGTAAAGCGCCAGATTTGCGTAGATTTCACCTTGCTGACTATCGCTGGCAATCTGGCGATAAATAACAGCTGCTTCCTGACCATTGCCTTGTCCCAATAAGGCAGCAGCACGTGCAAAATCAGCTTGCTGGCGATAACCTGACGGGACATCCAGATTGGCCAGTGCTGCTACTGGGTCAGTTGCGGTTGCCGCTGCTGAAAAAGCTTCGGCTGCGGATTGAGACCGGTTTTCTTGCCAGCTTATCCAGCCTTGACGACCTGCAACAACCGCCACAATTAGCACGACAATCAGAATGACATAACGGCCATATTTGTCCCACAGAGCGCGCGCACGATCGCGCTTCAACTCTTCATTAATTTCGTCAAATACATCACTCATTGGTCATTAGCCTCTGATTTTTCAAACTGACTTTGCCTGACTGCATATGTCCGGTCATTATGAGCCTTTTTAAAGGCTGACAAGCAACCTGTCCATCATACAGTTCGCCCGGTTGTTTAATTGACTGTTCAATTGCGGTTTTCTCAGCTGATTTATAGGATCAAAGGGGGCATCATTGAACCCTTTTTTCTGTTGTGCAGGCCATATGGGTGAAATGGGTTTTTCATCGCGCCATCTTGACCAGTAACATAATGCACGCCAGCATATAAACAGCACCTAAAGCGGCATGTATGTTGAATATAGTAAAAGTGGTCTTGTATGAAAGAAACGGTCAGCCTATCCAACCAGACAAATGATACGGATCGTTAGGCAGACTCTAACAGACATGACAGACGCCACCTGCAGGCGAGGAAGATGAAAAACGAGAAAACATCCTTTGAACAACGCAAAAACGCCAGGTCAAAAAGCCGGGATTATTATTTCAGCCGCACCGAATTATCCAGCTTGCTATCTGCCTATTCTTTACGTGTGGCCGAGGGTGACTGGCGTGATTATGCACTTGACCACTCTCCGCAAGCCGCGATGTTTTCTATTTTCAAACATGCTTATGAAAGCCCGATGCTGGTCATTGAAAAACGCAAACCGCGCAGCCTGAAAGATGCAGCACAATTTTTCTTGCATGATCGCCATCGCACGCTGATTAAGACAGGCAAAATCACAGAATTGCTAGATTATCTGCATCGCATGCCCCGGCTCGTAAAGTAAGCGCAGGTTAAACAAATTTAGGCCACATCCATCAGTCTAAGCTGTTCCCGCTCCTGCCCCTGCCCCTGCCCCATCCTATTCACCCTTATTATCCAAAGACATTGCGCCTTATCGCTTTGTTTAGATGCAATGCGTGTTTTCTGCCTTGCTTTATTTATAAGTTTTTTCTAAATTAGAACAAAACAAGAACAACATAAGATAAATCTAATCTGAAATAAAGTTAGTTGGCTGTAAAATGGGGAAATTGAAAGCACATGCCTTATCGGCAGACAAACCAGCCAACCCGGTTACACTCAGCGATTTATCACAAGAAGGGCTTGCTGTTTTTTGCTGGTGCAACAGATGCAGCCATCATGCAGAAGTGCCTACCGCGCCCTTGATCGAAAAGCTGGGCGCATTTTATCCCGTACCAGAACTGGGCCAGGTGATGCGTTGCAGCCAATGCCAGACAGGTGATATCACCACGCGGCCTGCCTGGCCTGCTTATGGTGGGCAAATGGCACGCCATGGGTGACGCTTATAAAAAAACCAATCAGCACTATTCGCAGTATAAATGGTGATGATAAAAACTGGATTTTAAAAAAGAAACTGGAAGCAAGAGGCCGCATTTGTTAGCTTCGCCTCGAGCGACTTTACTCTGTCCAGAGATGACATTCTGTCCAGAGATAACCTTCTGAATCGGAGATACCGCATCATGAACAGCAGTGAAACAGCCCAGCTTCAACGTTATTTACGTCAGCGTTTTGGTAACCATGACATTACACTGGCTGCCCGTGCTGAAACAGGTGATTCTGTTGAGTTTCAGCTTCAGGGTGAAACACTTGGCATTGTCTTTCGTGATGATGAAGATGGCGATGTTTGCTATCACGTGCAGCTCACCATCTTAAGCGAAGATTTGCACGATTAAGATAAAAAAATACGGTTTTCAAAGAACAGCGTGAGGGCAGATAAAAAGACACAAGCCTTACCCTTGACAGGGTGAGCTATGTGCCTATATCTGCGCATAACCTATTTTTCCTTCCAACAACCAATCGAGTATAAATCTATGCAAACTGGTGTAAATGTTCCAAACATTACCTTTAAAACCCGCGTGCGCGACGAAAGCATTGGCGGCGACAACCCTTTCCGCTGGCAGGACATGACATCTGACGATTACTTCAAAGGTAAGCGCGTTGTTCTGTTCAGCCTGCCAGGTGCTTTCACCCCAACCTGTTCAACCTATCAGCTGCCGGGTTTTGAAGAAAATTATGACGCGATTTGCGCCAGCAATATTGATGAAATCTATTGCATCAGCGTCAATGACGCTTTTGTGATGAATGCATGGGGCAAGTCTCAGGGCATCAAGAACATCAAGCTGATCCCAGATGGCTCAGGCGAGTTTACACGTGGCATGGGCATGCTCGTTGACAAGCCGGCACAAGGCTTTGGCCAGCGTAGCTGGCGTTATATGGCCATCATCAATGATGGTGTGATCGAAGCTTTCTTCCAAGAGCCAGGCATTAACAACCAGAGCGCAGATGCAGACCCTTATGGTGAAACCTCACCAGATACATGCATGAGCTATCTGAAAAGCGCCTCTGCTGCTTAATTAGCTATATTAATTATATCGTAAAAAAGAAGAGCTGGTTTTGACCGGCTCTTTTTTTTCCTAACACAAACGCCATTATACACCCTTCTAACGGGCCATATCAGCCCTTGAGCTCGGCTAGCACTGCTTGCAAGCGCCTATCGCGCGTGGATTGCTGTTTGGCAGATGATATCTGATAAGAATAAAAACGCTTCTTACCGGCTGAGAGCCTGTCCCAAAATGCACGAAATTCTGCATCTATTTCCAGCTGTTTTTGCAGCTCGGCCGGCACTTCCACATAATCCTGATCATCAATATTGAATTTCACATCAACGTGATCGCCAAGCGACAGCTCCGCCATTTTCAGAAATTTAGAAGATAGGATAAAATATTTCCGGCCATCTGCTATCGGATTCCATGCCCCTCTGATGGGATAGTCTGCGATCTCACCAATAATCCGAAGCTTGGGATATGTATCCAACGGCAGCGCTACGGCGCAAGATGCTGGCAAAATAATCACATGGTAGTAAATAACCTTGTTCGTATTACCAATGGCAAGCCGCTCTACCGGCGCGTTAAACGCAAATTGATAATAGGACATTGCATTCTCAACAGGTCATTCTTCCCTAACTGGTACGCGCCCTGTCCTATGACGGATTGAAGTGGTGCCGGATGAGGGAATCGAACCCCCAATAAACCATTACGAATGGCCCGTTATACCATTTAACTAATCCGGCTCAGCGACAATATGCATGGCGCATCTCTTGCTATGATAGGCCGGATTCATACTTTCAGCTAAGTGGCTTTTGCCCAAATGCTGCTATAGTTTTTCCAAGACAATCACGCGCGATCCCATCTCCAGCTTGGTCATATGCGGGCCATGAATATCTTCAATGCAACGCGCGATGTTCTGTTCCAGCAGCTGGTCAACCCTATCGGGATAGGCTGCCTCTTTGAGCGTATCATCATTCAAAGAGAAAACAAAAACGCCGCCAGGGGCGAGCTTGTTCATCACATCTAATATCGTTTCAGGTGGTGCATGATTGCGGGCAATCACACCCATTGCGGTGATCACCTCAAAACGGCCTTGTTCAAAATCAAACGGGTTATCCTGTTTCGCCAGCATCAGCTCCTGATATACACCTGAAAGACGGCCTGCCCGCGCCAGCATCGCGGCATTCAGATCACTGCCGGTGATATTATGATAGCCAAGCTGATGCAAAGCTAGCCCAGACAAGCCAGTACCGCACCCGATATCAAGAATCGATATGGCTTTATCCGGATAATGGCGCATCAAGGCCTCAGCACAGCGCCGCGGTGTCTGATAGCCATGTTCCTGGACGGTCTGATCATATTCAGCTGCCCAATCATCATAGAGTTCCATCGTCTCATCCAGCGTTTTTTTGCCATAGGCGCGTTTGAAATATTTATTATCAGCCATCTGCCCTGCTCTCCCACTTCATAGGCTTTCCCCCAAAAAAGCCTGAGCGAAAAAACAATCCAGATCAAGTAGGCCAACAGCTATATGGTGAAATGGTCTTTTTTGCATTAAGCTAGGAAAGCGGTGCTGTCTCAGAGGGCAGCTAATCAAAAAAGGGGACCAAAATATGGCACAATTTATGCTGCTGCATCACGGCTTTGAGATGCCGACTGAAGAGATTATGCAAGCCTGGAATGACTGGTTTGCAGAGATTGCAGACAAGACGATTGATAAAGGGGCCCATTTCCCGCATGGCAAGGAAATCAATAAATCAGGCACAGAAGAAATGCCCTTTGGTCCGGACTCGCTGACTGGCTATACGATTATTGAGGCAGCAGACTGGGCTGAGGCAGAGGCCATTGCCAGCCGCAATCCTTTTATCAAATCCATCAAGATTTATGAGATGCGCCGATAACATAAGGCGCCATCACCTGTTTGCCGCCAGCTAGACTGTGGGAATTGTATTTTCGCGCAGGATAGCGCGGTCCACATTTTGGATATCACGGTGGCCACAAAGTGCCATCGATACATCCAGCTCTTTATGCAAGATAGACAGGGCTTTGGCGACACCTTCCTCGCCCATAGCCCCCAAACCATAGAGGAAAGAGCGGCCGATTAAGGTGCCTTTGGCACCAAGTGCCCAGGCCTTTAAAATATCTTGGCCTTGGCGAATGCCGCCATCCATCCAGACTTCGATATCCTCACCAACAGCCTTTGCTATTTCTGGCAGCATGCTGATAGAGCTGGGTGCACCATCGAGCTGACGGCCACCATGGTTAGACACAATCAGCGCATCTGCCCCTGTCTTCACCGCCATTTCGGCATCTTCTTCATCCATAATGCCTTTTAAAATGATCTTACCGCCCCACCAATCTTGAATGCGCTTTACATCATCCCAATCAAGGCGTGGGTCGAACTGATCAGCTGTCCAGCTGGCCAGCGATGACATATCCGAGACACCTTTTACATGACCAACAATATTGCCAAATTGGCGGCGTTTGGTACCCAGCATACCCATGCACCATTTCGGGCGGCTTGCCATATCAATGATATTCTTCAGCGTTAATTTGGGCGGCGTTGAGAGGCCATTTTTAATATCCTTATGACGCTGGCCCAAAATTTGCAGGTCTAGTGTCAACATCAGCGCAGAACAGCCTGCATCACGGGCCCGGTCCAAAAGTCGCTTGGAGAAGTCATGATCGCGCATGAAATAAAGCTGGAACCAGAAAGGTGCTGAGGTATGTTCTGCGACATCTTCAATAGAACAAATCGACATAGTCGATAAGGTGAAGGGAATACCGAACGCTTCGGCTGCCTTAGCAGCTAAAATCTCGCCGTCGGCATGCTGCATACCGGTCAGGCCTGTGGGCGCAATAGCCGCTGGCATCACCACATCATGGCCTACCATTTTGGTCTTGGTGGTCCGGTTTGTCATATCCACCGCGACACGCTGGCGGAACTGAATTTTCTGAAAATCAGCTTCATTCGCGTTATAGGTCCCCTCGCTGTAAGACCCAGAATCCGCGTAATCATAGAACATTTTCGGCACACGTTTTTGCGCAAGCACACGCAAATCTTCGATAGATGTGATGGTCATGTTACAAACCGCCTGATGTAAAAATCACTTATCTTTCGGTGATAAGCCATCAGTGTGGGCTTTTCAAGGCAGACTAAGCATTATGACAGGTACAAATTGTCACCCTTACATGCACCTTCTTGATCAAGAATCAGTTGCCAGCGCATAGCCGCTACCGCGCACTGTGCGGACTAATTCGCTTGGTGCTGATTTATTCTTACCTGTATTACTCAAGGCTTTGCGCAAGCGTGAGAGATGCACATCAATCGTCCGCTCTTCCACATAAACGCCATGCCCCCACACCATATCCAGCAATTGTGTGCGGCTATAGACCTGACCTGGACGTTCCATCAGGATCGCGAGGATTTTAAATTCCTTCGGGCCTAGTGGCACATCTATCCCATCTCTAGATACCCGCATGGTGCCCTTATTTAGCATCAGACCATTAAATTCTAAGACCTGATCAAGGCGGGCTGGATTCACCCGCCGCAAAATAGCTTTCACCCGGGCATTGAGCTCACGCGGGGAGAAGGGTTTGGTCATATAATCATCTGCCCCGCTATCCAGCCCAAGCGTGCGATCGCCCTCTTCACCACGCGCGCTCAGCATAATGATCGGAATAGCTTTGGTATTTGAGTTGCCTCTAATCATGCGACAGGCATCAATGCCTGAAACATGCGGCATCATCCAATCCAGAATGACCAGATCTGGTAGCTCTTCAAGCACCCGATTTATGGCTTCTTGACCATCAGATGCAGCCATCACCTCATAGCCTGATTGCTCAAGGCCAAAACGCAAAAGTTCAAGCTGATTAGGTTCATCATCTGCAATCAGGATTCGTATGGTCACTTCAACACCTCAAAGCCAGCATTCACCAGTGTTTCTATCCTTCACTTAAAATAAATATATTACAGTTTTTTGACGCTCTTTGATACACAGCATCAAATTGCAGGAAAAGTGACAGAAAATGTGGTGGTCTCACCCAAATCTGAGCGAATATGCATGACGCCGCGATGACGGTTTACAATATGCTTAACAATCGCAAGCCCCAGACCTGTGCCGCCCATCTGGCGCGAACGTGCTTTATCCACACGGTAAAATCGCTCTGTTAAGCGAGGCAGATGTTTGGCAGCAATACCCTCTCCATGATTGATCACATCCACGCGAAACTGACGATCATCTTCCTGAGACAATCGCACAATGATTTCGCTGTTCTCAAAGGCATATTTCACCGCATTTTCAACCAGATTATGAAACACTTCGGTGATTTCGTCTGATTCGCCCAGCATGATGAGGCGGTCATTAGGCGCCGGCCTCCTGTCATCCAAAGTGATTTTGATATCACGCGAAGCAGCACGCGCCACCAGCGAATCATTCACCGCATTCAAGATTTGTACGACAGGGACTTTTTCAGATGGGATGATATGCTCTTCAACCTCAACCTGCGATAAAGACAGCAAATCATCGATTAGGCGGCTCATCCGCTTAGCTTCCTCATCCATGATAGAGAGAAATTTACCTGCCTGCTCTGGGCCAAGACCGGGATTCGTCTGCATTGTCTCGACAAATCCGACCAGGCTGGTTAGCGGCGACCGCAGCTCATGGCTGACATTAGCCACAAAATCGCGGCGTACCTTTTCCAGATTCCGGCGCAAAGTCAAATCCTGCAAAATAACCCCAAAATAACCATCATTGATCTTACCGATACGCACCTGAAATTCACGCTGGACCTTGTTGTTATGCCGATAATTAAATGTGGCTGGTCGCAGCGCATCCCCGAGATCTGAGACCGCCTGCTGGGCCTCGTGCGAGTGCAGCACATCTTGCAGTCTCTGGCCGGTGAGGCTCTCTTCAAACAAATCAAAAGCAGGCTTGTTCGCACTGATGATACTGCCATCAGAGGCACAGATAATCATCCCATCATCAATTAGCCGACCCAAATTGATAAAAGTGGAGAGATTTTCGCTGTGGCTGGACGGTTCTATCGTTTGGTCTTTTGTCATTTTCTGTCTTGCCTGACACAATGTAAAATATGGCGAGGTAAAATATGGCGAGCTGTCTTGGCCCCTATTCCTAGCCTGTATCATTGGCGTTGAAAGGTCAAAGAGACAAGATCAGAGCGCGATAATTTGAAGCAGTTTCAGCGTAGCTTTTAAGGTATTATTTGGCACCAAATAATGCTAGAACCGCACCCAACCACCGCGCTGTGGAGACGGGCAATAGTGAAGTGAGGCTGTCATGAATTCTGCACCAGCAACAAACTCAGACCTTAAACAAATGGCGAATGCAATACGGGTCCTGTCTATGGACGCGGTTGAAGCGGCGAATTCCGGGCATCCTGGCATGCCAATGGGTATGGCAGATGCAGCCACTGTGCTTTTTGCCAACCATCTGAAATTTGACCCGACTGAACCACATTGGCCAGACCGGGACCGGTTCATTTTGTCAGCTGGTCACGGCTCGATGCTGATTTATGCGCTGCTGCATCTTACCGGCTATGCCGATATGACCATTGACGAGCTGAAAAACTTTCGTCAGATGGGCGCCAAGACAGCTGGCCATCCTGAATTCGGCCATGCCACTGGCATTGAGACCACAACCGGTCCGCTGGGTCAGGGGATTTCAAATGCAGTTGGTTTTGCGATGGCAGAACGCCATCTGAACGCACTTTATGGCGATGATTTGGTCGACCACCACACTTATGTCATCGCCGGCGATGGCTGTCTGATGGAAGGTATCAGCCATGAAGCCGCCTCGCTGGCCGGCCATTGGAAGCTGGACAGAATGATTGTGCTGTTTGACGATAATGGCATTTCGATTGACGGACCCACCGATATCGCGGTTTCAGATGATATCACCAAACGTTTCGAAGCTTATGGCTGGCAGGTATTGAGCTGTGATGGCCATGATATGGACGCCGTAGATGCAGCGATACATGCCGCAAAGGCAGATACCAACCGGCCAAGCCTGATCCGGTGTAAAACCGAGATCGGCAAAGGCTCGCCAAACCGCGCCGGCACAGCAAAAGCACATGGTGCGCCGCTGGGTGCAGATGAAATTCAGCTGGTGCGCGACGGGCTTGGCTGGGATGCCGCACCTTTTGAAATCCCACAAGATATTATGGAAGGCTGGCGCGCGGCTGGTGCACGTGGCAAGGCCGCCTTTCATGACTGGCAAGCACGGCTCGATACAAGCGCCTCAAAAGCGAGCTTTAAGGCACGCATGTCAGGTGATGTCTCAGCCGATGCCGATAAAGCTATTCAGGCCTTTAAAAAGGCGCTGGCAGAAGAGCCACAAAAAGTAGCAACACGTGTCGCCTCACAAAAATCGATTGAAGCCTTGATTACTGAAATCCCGTCTCTGTTTGGCGGGTCTGCTGATTTGACAGGCTCAAATAATACCAAAGTCGGCGCGCATGAAATTTTCAGCGCTGAAAATTATGCTGGCAGCTATATCCATTATGGTGTGCGTGAACATGGCATGGCAGCAGCGATGAATGGCGCGGCTCTGCATGGCGGAGTGATTCCCTTTGGCGGCACCTTCCTTGTCTTCACCGATTATTGCCGCCCATCAATCCGGCTCTCCGCGCTGATGGAACAGCGTGTGATTTATGTGATGACGCATGATTCTATCGGCCTTGGCGAAGATGGACCGACACATCAGCCTGTTGAACATGTTGCTAGCTTGCGCGCGATACCAAATCTGTTGGTCTTCCGCCCTGCTGATATTGTTGAGACAGCAGAATGCTGGCAGTTGGCTGTTGAAAACCAGAATCGTCCATCTGTGCTGGCACTCTCACGTCAGGGCCTTGCCCAATTACGCACTGCTTATGACAGTGAAAACCGTGCTGCAAAAGGTGGCTATATCCTGCAAGATTGCGCAGGCACTCCTGATATCACCCTGATGGCCACAGGCTCTGAGGTCAGCATCGCTGCTGATGCAAAGGCCCAGCTCGAATCAGCTGGCCATAAGGTACGCCTTGTCTCTGTGCCATCGCTGGAACTGTTAAAAGAACAGGGTGCTGACTATTTGGACAATCTGCGTGGCGGGGCAAATGCGGTGATCGCGGTAGAAGCCGGCCTTGAAATGGGCTGGTCTGGCATTCTGCGCACAGGTGATGGCTTTATTGGCATGAACAGCTTTGGTGCCTCAGCACCAGCTGGTGAGCTCTACGCGCATTTTGGCATCACAGCTGAAGCAATTTCAGCCAAAGCAACAAAATTGCTGGCTGGTTAAAACTCTGAAACATAAAGGATTTAATGCGGGACTATGACAGTAAGAGTTGCGATTAACGGGTTTGGACGTATTGGCCGGCTTACACTGCGTGCGCTGGCTGAATCAGGCCGGGACGATATTCAGGTGGTGGCGATAAACACACCTGGTTCGATTGACGGGATGGCTCATCTTTTCACCTATGATTCAACCCATGGCACATTTTCACCAGAGCCAGTGATTGACGGCAATATGCTGGATGTTGGCACTGGCCCTATTCGTTTTACCAACGAGCGTGACCCGCTAAATTGTGATTGGGGCGCCCTTGATGTTGATGTGGTGATGGAATGTACAGGCATTTTTACCACACAAGAAACAGCAGGCCTTCATTTGCAAGCAGGTGCCAAAAAAGTATTGATTTCCGCGCCTGGCAAAGATTCAGATGCAACGATTGTATATGGTGTAAACCACGGCGATCTGCGTGCATCTCATAAAATCGTCTCAAACGCTTCATGTACGACAAATTGTCTGGCCCCGGTGGCGATGGTGCTGCATGAGGCCATTGGTATTGAGCAAGGCATTATGACCACTGTGCATGCCTATACAGGAGACCAGAATATTCTGGATAACAGGCATAAGGATTTGCGCCGTGCACGCGCCGGTGCACGCTCCATCGTACCAACCTCTACAGGGGCCGCACGCGCAGTTGGTCTGGTTCTGCCTGAATTAAAAGGTAAGCTAGATGGCTCAGCCTTGCGGGTCCCAACTGAAAATGTGTCGCTGGTGGATTTAACCTTTACCGCGGCCCGCGCCACGAGCGCAGATGAGGTCAATAGACTATTGAGCGATGCCGCAAACGGCCGGTTAAAAGGCGTGCTTGGCATTAACAGCAAGCCGCTTGTCTCTATTGATTTCAATCATGATCCGCATTCTTCGGTTGCTGACCTCAGCGAAACAAAAGTGTTAGGCGATAAGCTGGTTCGTGTGGTGACCTGGTATGATAATGAATGGGGTTTTTCATGCCGGATGCTAGATACAGCTGTGGCGATGATGCACACCAATTAATCTGATTTTGCAAAGATAATAAAAAAGGCAAGTTGGGCATGTGCCAGCCTGCCTTTTTTGATGCGTAAATCTGAGACTTAATCGCCGAAATGTTCCATTTTAGCTGAATCAGCGGCACGGATTTCATCGGCGGCTTCTGCCAGCTGAGACGATAGCTGGCTGAGCCAAGCAGCATAAGCTTCCCTGTCTGCTTTAAATTCTGTTTTGGACAGGCCTTCTTCTAATTTGCGACGCACCTGATGACCGACATGCTGGGCATATTCGGCTGTTACAATTTCGGCCGGATCAGCAAATAAAAGCTGGTCATAACGCAGATAATCCTCGGCATGTGGGTCAAGCGGCATATAGCCATTTACCATCGTGATGCGCTCACCCGGAGCTGTCAGCCCTTTTGCCTGATGCACCACCAAATTGCCTTGCTGGAGCACCGCATAACCAGCGGCCGGAATATCGGGTTGAATGACTTTTGCCGCTGGTACGTCTGCACCAGCCGCTTTCAGCGCGGCCATCTCATCTTTGGTGCCTTTGAAATATTGAAAAGCCCCGCCCTGATTTTCCTTTGGGTCGGTTACAAATATCACATAATCAAAACGCAATGTATCGACATGCCATTTATCCACATTCGCGCCGATCTCAGTCGGGTTATAATTGATATGACCCAGCTGATGCGGGATGGTGTGTGGCATCAGCGGCAGGCCCGCAATTTCTGACATAAATTCTGTTACCGCTGGCGATAAGCACAAATCGCGCAAAAATTTTGAGCGATAGACCGCACCGCGCACACAACGCTCAATGCGCGGGTTAGAGCGGCTAAAGCCTTCGACCTGCTTCATCACATCATAGAGCGCGGCCACCCCCTCTTCACTCAGCACCCGAAAGGTGGAACTGGCAGCAAAATCAACAGGGCTCGCTTGAACCACCTCTTCTGGATAGCCAAAATCAGTCAGGGAATAGGTTTCTGCCGGCTTTTCAAGAGCCAGATGCTTATCGGGATCAAAGACCGGCTCGCTTGCCAATTTATCATAGCCAGCTGGCCGCTGATCCAGATCAATCGGATAAATATCTGCTGGTGAAAGTCTATTATTCACATGGTGAGCGTCCATCTGTGCCACTCCTCAATCTATCTTATCATTTTTTTGGCTTATCATCTCTTTTGGCTTATCATTTTTTGGCTTATCATCTCTTTTTGTATGAGTTGCCGCCCAATATAAGGGACCACCACGAAAAGCCGGAAAGCCTGTTCCGAATATCATAGCCGCATCAATATCATCGGCTGATGCCGCCACTTTTTCACTTAAAATCGCCTCACAAGCCGTAATCATAACATAAAGCCGCTCTGCTGCCAGCTGCTCTGCTGTGCTGAGTGTGAGCTCGATGTCATCTCGCACGGCCTTTTTACCCTGCCACGCATATATCCCTTGCCCGGTTTTACGTCCCAACGCGCCGGCCTCTATTTTGCTTGTCAGAAAAGCCGCGACCTTTTCATCAATACCAAGCGGCTTGCCTGCCATCAGGCACACATCCAGCCCGATTTGATCAGCAAGTTCCAGCGGTCCCATCTTTAAACCAAAGCGCACCAGTGCCGTATCAATAGTGGCTGCACGGGCCAACGGGTCATCTGAGGCCAACATATCATTAATCGCATCATAAATATAAGGCAGTAAGGCGCGGTTCACGATAAAGCCGGGAGCAGATTGGCACAAAACAGGCCATTTTCCGAGCTGGCCTGCCACTTGTCTGGCACGATCCAGAATATCGAGATCTGTGTGTGCGCCTTGAATGACTTCTATCAATTTCATGACCGAAGCCGGGTTGAAAAAATGCAAACCAACCAGCCGCTCTGGCCGGCTAAGGGAAATCGCAATATCCTCAATCGGAATAGAAGATGTATTAGTGGCCAACAGACAATCTGCTGAGACCTGCTGTTCAATTTCGGCAAATAGCGCGCGTTTCACATCTGGATTCTCTGATGCCGCTTCTATGACCAATTCCACATCATCAGCTATCCGCAGTTGATGTGAAAGTGACAATCTGGACAATGCATCAGCCACCTTTTCTTCTGTTTTCAACCGATGCTGTAACAAACCAGAAATCACGTCTTTGGCCATGTTCAATGCAGCCTCATCTACATCCATCAAACCGACATCAAAACCAGCAAGCAGACCCACAAGTGCGATATCGCGCCCCATCACGCCTGCACCTATCACCTGCATTTTTGATAGTTTTTGCTGATATTTTGCAGCTTTTTTCATTTTGGTCTGCAGATGGTAATGACGTCTCAACCCCTTTGAAGCAGAACTCATCATCAATGTAGCAAATAGTTGCTTTTCAGCTGATTTCAGCTGATCTAAATCAGCCTGAGTGCCGGTTGATTGAGCACTCATCATATGGTCATAAATCGCAAAAGGTGCGGGGGTGTGTTCACGCTGAAATGCTGACTCTAATGGCTGATATATGGTATCTGATATTGTCTTATCAGCTGGTCTGAGCGCTGTTTTCTGAGCCGGCTTGTGTCCATTTTGGGCTGAAATCCATTCTGAGACCGCCGCTTCAGCTGCATCATAATTTGTGACGAGCTTATCTATCAAACCGGCCTGTGATGCGGCCAGCGCAGATAGCGGCTTACCACTAAGCATGAATTGCAGAGCAGAATCTATGCCCATTCTGGCCGCACTGCGCGCTGTCCCGCCAAACCCTGGCAGCAAGCCCAAACTCACCTCAGGCAGGCCAAGCTGTGTTTTCGGACCCTCTATGGCCACCAGAAAATCACATGCGAGTGCTAATTCCAAGCCGCCGCCAAGTGCAAACCCATCAATAATACAAGCGGTTGGCAACTCAAATGCGCTCAGCTTGTCCATAACAAGATGCGCTTCTTCAACTAAACCCAGCACCTCTGCAAGTGTTGTAAGCGTCTCAAACTCTGCGATATCAGCGCCATAAACAAAGCCTGATGACTTGCCGTTTTTTAACACCATCCCAGCCTGCCCTGTTATGGCGGCGGCTCTATCAAGGGCTAGCCCTAATTCAACCAGCACTGCGCGATGCAGAATATTGACTGACCGATCTGAAACATCTAGCACCAGCTGAAGCACCTGGCTGTCATCTTGTGTGAGATTCCAATATTGGCCTTTGAAAATAGCGGTCATAAGTTTCAGCTACCTTATCCTGAAAGACGCCAAAATTGCGCAGGTCATTTGGGCATTTTGTCTTTATTGAATGAATTTTTACTCGATAATGCCAGAATATCTGGACCCGGAAAACACCTTAAAGCACCTTGATGCCGGTGCTGATATCTGCCTCTGATGCACGTTTTTTTATTCAAAGGGCTAGCCGTTTACAGCAACAGGCTTTAACTAGAAGGCACGAACAGAAAAGGGTTTAACATGATCAGGCTGGTTATATTTGATAAAGATGGCGTTCTGCTCAATTTGGAAGCCGCGTGGCTCTATGGTGCGATCACCACCACTGAGATACTTGCCGATGCTATCAACCGCCCTGAAATGGCAGCCGCATTTCAAGATGCCCTTGGTATTGATGCGCAAAATGGCAGATTAGATCCTGGCGGGCTGTTTGCTGCTGGCTCTGTCCCTCAGCAGACCAAAGCCTGCATTGCGCTTGCGCCAGAATTGGAAGATGCCTTGAAAAAAGGCGGTATGGCGATACAGAGCCAGATCAGTGAGGCCTTTTTAGCCAGCCGCGCAAAGGCTGAAGAAAGGCCTGAAACCCTAGCCCTTGGCCCTGTCAAACAGACCATAAGCGGATTGAAAGAGGCAGGCTATCTGCTCGCCGTATTAACAAATGACGGCGAGGATTCTGCGCGCCATAGTCTGGGATTTTTGGGTGTCCAGGATCATTTCGATATGATTGTCGGATATGATTCAGGTCATGGGACCAAGCCAGAGCCGGGCGGACTCCTAGCGATTTGTCAAAAGCTCGATATTACGCCTGCACAAACAGTGATGGTTGGCGACACTTCTGCTGACAGGCAGGCGGCAGAACGTGCTGGCACCGCGCATTTCATTGGCATTTCACAGCGTCATCCCGACCCGACACCGCCCATGGTTGGTGTGCCCCATATTCTGCCGGATATTGGCGGGCTACCTGACTTGCTATATAAGCTTAATGCCACAGCCTAACACGCCTCAAACGCGATTTATCGCGTATCAGAGCAGACACTTAATCCAAAATGCCGATAGGCGTGCCTAAGGAATCTGGGTCAATTTCGACGCCAAGGCCGACTCCTTCAGGGACGCTAAAATGCCCGTCTTTACGCACCGGCCCATCAGGCCAGAGACGCGGCGTTGTATAGCTGACTAAATCACACACATTGAGAATATGGCGCATCGGTGTGCTGGCCCCTAGATGAAAAGCAGCAGATGTGGTGATATCTGAGCCCCAAGTATCTTCGATACACATTTTAGCGCCTAAATGCATACATAAATCGCGTGCTCGCATCATCGGCGTCAGCCCACCAAATTTTGAAAGTTTAAGCGCAACCGCATCCATACAGCCCGCTGCGGCACCAGCTAGCAGACTGGCTGTATCATGGGCGTTTTCATCCAGCTTCATCGCCAGACCAGTGGCCCGCCGGACATCTGCGCATTCTTCGATGGTGGCACAGGGCTGTTCTAACATGATATCGAGATGACGCACAGCACGCCCAACACGTGTGGCATCCAGCGTGCTGGCCCCGCAATTCCAGTCGCCATAGACAAGATGACCTTTACTTACCACCTCACGCACTTTTGATAGGCGCGCAATATCCGCCTCATTGTTTCTATCGGCGCCCAGCTTGACCTGAAATTGTGTCACGCCCTGGCTATGGGCTTCTTTGGCCATGCGTGCCATTTCATCTGGTTCGATGCAGGTCAGCGAATGGTAAACTGGCATGGTCTTTTGCTGCAACCCGCCCAAGAGCTGATAAAGCGGCATATTGGCTGCTTTTGCGGTGATATCCCAACAGGCAATATCAATAGGTGATTTCGCATAAGGATGGCCTATCAGAAACTGAGACATTTTCTGATGCAAAGCAGCAGCGCCAAGCGGGTCTGCACCTATGAGGACTGGCGCCATATATTCGAGGGCTGGCAAGACGTCATCTGAATAGGCGGGCAAATAATGGGGAATTGGACAAACCTCGCCCCAGCCAGAAATGCCTTGATCTGTATCAACCTTGATGACGATGCTCGAAACCGTATCACAGGTCTTGCCATCTGCCATATAATAGGTTGCCAGAGAGGTAAGCGGACGGTCCCAGACAGTAATACGGGTAATCTTCATCTTTTTGACCTTTGATGCTGGTTTGGGTTTAAGCTGCCTAATTTCATTTCAAATTGATTGACGAAATTTGACTGGTTTGGCAATAAGTTTATGCTTACGCGTATCTTGCGATATGCAAAAAAAGTAAAGGTCGCTGCAATGGCAGATAAAAATCCGAATAATCCGCGTTTTGATGATGAAATTGATTTGATCGAGCTGATCATCACCCTCTGGAAAGGGCGCAACATCATTATGCTCGCGACCTTGGCCGGTGCCATTTTAAGCTTGGGTGTTTCTTTGCTGTTACCCACGCAATTTAGCGTGCGCTCACAATTTATCAGCGAGTTGAACTTTGTCTCGCAAGGTGAGATAGAGCGTTTTATTCGTCAGACACCAGAATTCGTGCAAATTCAGACACGCATCAGCTTCGAAAATTCAGCAAAGGATGAACAAGGGGGACGCTGGACCCTTCAGGGCAATAATCTTAATTATACCCATGCAGATCAGCGCATCGCTCAGCGTCAGATTATCGCCCTCTATGAAAGAGCCCTGCCAAAGGCCAAAAATGCCGCTACCCTGTTTTATAAAAGACAGTTAGTGGTGTTAGAAAATATCGAGAAAAACAGAGAGTTGCTCTCAGATCCCAACGCCACAACAAAAGTAAGAAACAAACTTGCGCTGGACGAATTAGTGGCGGCAGAACGCCTTGGCCAGCTTTACTTGAGCGACCCCAAGCGGGTCGGAACGTCGCGGCGTCTTGTCATCCTTATGGGTATTTTGCTCGGCGGTGTGATTGGCACAATTGCCATTCTCGTCCGATCAGCTATTGCCAATTATAAAAAGCGTCAGCATCAGGCTGTTTTATAAATCCACTTTAAAACGCTGTGCCATCTGATGCAAAAACTGTGAAATTCCTGATGTGTAGACTTGCGCCCGCCTTGTAAAAACCGCACTCTAGCGCAAGTATATATAAAGGGAAGTGAGATGAGCCGTCCTATCTGGATTGATAATCTGCAATATGCACGCTATAGCCGCCCGCTCTTTGATGAGATGGGCAGTGCCAATCTCTCAGCTGTGCATGTCACCGTTTGCTATCATGAAAATTTTCAAGAAACTGTGCGCAACCTCATCAGTTGGAACCGCCATATAGCGAACAACCCTGATAGGCTGATACATGGCCGCACGGCTGCTGATGTAGACAAGGCACATGAAACAGGGCGGACTGCCATATTTTACGGCTTCCAAAATTGCAGCCCGATGGAAGATGATATTGGTCTAATTGAAATCTTGCATCAACTCGGTGGCCGCTTCATGCAACTCACCTATAATAACCAATCTTTGCTGGCGACTGGTTGCTATGAGGCAGATGATACTGGCCTTACACGTTTTGGCAAACAAGCTGTTAAAGAAATGAATCGTGTTGGACTGGTAGTGGATATGAGCCATTCATCACAGCGCTCAACCCTAGAAGCCATAGACGCATCTGAACGGCCTATCGCCATCACACACGCCAATCCAGATTGGTGGCATCCGGCACGGCGTAATAAGTCTGATGAGGTGATAAAGGCGCTGACAGAGGCGGGCGGGATGATCGGCTTTTCTCTTTATCCGCATCATTTAAAGAATGGTTCAGACTGTTCAATAGATGATTTCTGCCAGATGATTGCCGAGGCCGCATCTCGCTATGGTATATCAGCCCTTGGTATCGGATCTGATCTATGTCAGGATCAGCCAGATGATGTGGTGGAATGGATGCGCAATGGTCGCTGGTCCATCGAAACTGATTTTGGTGAAGGCAGTGCTGATAACCCCGGATTTCCAGCCCAGCCAGACTGGTTTTCTGGCATAGCTGATTTTCCAAATCTGGCTGGTGGCCTCTCTGCGGCTGGTTTTTCCAGAGATGAGGTCAATCAGATTTTAGGTGGTAATTGGCTGCGTTTTTATGATGCGAATTTCGGGCCTGTTGCAGAGGCAACAGACTGAGCAAAGAGAGGTAAAGGGTGAGATGACAAAGACCATTGCTGAACAAAATCTGCCTTTTGTCTCGCCCTCAGACTTACGCCATCCAGATGAGGTGATGCGCCTTGGTCGGCTTGGCTCTGCCTTCCCACATCGCTTGAGCTTTATGCGGGTCTTGATGCGCCAGCTGAGCCAGCAATCTGATATTCATTTTAAGATAAAAAACCAGCTGGATGATGATGGCTATGGCCGGATGGTTCTTGGTGTCACCTTGGCGGGGCGGCGTTTTTCTTTGGTCGCCTTCAGCCGGCCTCTTGCGCCAGAAAACCGCACTGACAGAGTGATTGCTACAGCCTGGGATGCCTGTTTTTGCCTATATGACGGGGAACCAGATGATGCAACGTTGGATTGGCTGGAAGGGCATGTTCCCTATCAGGAACAAGGCCATTATTCTGATAAAATTCTGACTTTATCGCGGGCAAATAAATCGGTACGCCTGTTCAATAAAGTCGTGGAGCTGCTGTCTGATGGCCAACAGCCAGACAAAGACATGTTGCTTGAGACTGGCTATTTAATGCGCACAACTGCGGTCTATGGCAACGGCAAATTTGGCATTTCAGATCGTGCTGGTGCCGCCAATCACACAGGCATGGACGCCCCTTTTCAGGCTGAGATGCTTACTGTTTGGCTTATCAGGGCCTTTTCCTTTGCTCTTGTGTCACATATCGCAGCACAAAGAGGTGGTGATAGAGCGGTTAGCCTCTCTTCTGATGCCAGAACCTGTCTTGGTATTGGCAATTCCACTGGTCTTGGCATGGCTCCGTTCCTGATGAACCACCCTTGCCTTATCCATAGCTGGATAATTGCACGCGAAACAGCGCTTGCGCGTGTCCGATTGACTGCCGGCATAGATAGATTACCGCAATTTGCCAAATTGATTGAAGAAACACGCCGCCATCTGGCATATTGGCAGGTCGCAGATGACATTCAGTCGCAACGCATCAACCTTTTAAAAGCAGAGCTGGCTACCTTTCAGGCTGAGAAATTGCCTGCATTACAGGCGCATGATCTGCCTTTTGATGAGGTGATGAGATCTGTTAACGACGCCTCCTTTGAAATGCAGGAATTAATGGCAGCACTGATCATTGAATTGGGGCCTGAATGGGTAGATGAACTCTCTCATTGTTTAAGCAATCCTCATCAAGAAAAGCTGGATCCAGCCATGTCGGTGGCGGCCTTAAAGCAGTTAATCCATCACCATTATCAATGGGCGCTTGATTTGGATTTGACCCGAGCGGGCAGTGATGCGCTGTTCTGGTATGTCTCAGAAGAAAAATTAGAACCGCGGCTTGGCCTGCGTCATGAAGAACCCGGGTCAGAATTGGAAATGCCATTTGATATTGCCCACCAGGTGCAACATCTCAATCAGATGATTAAGGATAAAGAAAACACCAATGCGCAGGGTGCACGCGACCATCTGTTGGTTGCTGAATTTGTGATGGCTCATCCAGAATGCCGCTCTATCGTGAAGCGCATTCAGACAATCGCCCGCTATCCTTACGGCGAGATCAGAGATAATCTGGTAGACCAATCCTGTCGCCCGATAGATCTTTTGCGCGCCAAATTGTCCTTTTTCGGCGCAAGTGCCTTTGACCCCAAATCAGACAGGTGGGTGCGCATTACCCTGTTTCAAGGGGCACCATTGGCAGAGCAATTTGACACAGAAAAAGCAAAAAGCTGGTATTTTGCACATCCCTTACCAGAGAGCTGTTCACATTAATGATGCGCTCGGCCAATGAAATAACAGCCCTTATCAAACGGGCCTGCCTTGGTTTTGGATTTGCCCATGGAGCTGCTGCTGATATGGCAGAAGCTGGGACTATGCTATCTCTGATGGGGCTAGATGGGTGCCATGCTATTAGACAGTCTCTCAGCAGGTCAAACCCAGCATCTCCTGATAAGCCAGCTTCTTTGTCTCTAGACAGAGAAAATAATGCCATCTATCTAGCTGGCGGAACAATGGGACATGAAGGGCTGGCCGCTGCTGATTTTATCACCGCATATGTGGCAGGTGGCCAGGTGCAATTACAATTGAGCGCATTTGCTGATACCGCTTTGTTATTGGCGCGCCTTTTCATTAATGCAAAAGATCATGATTTTTTGCTGGAAATCGGTGATGCCCCGCTGATGCCTGAGGCACGCTTAATTGAGGAACTAGCCACACAAGACTCCCTCTTGATAATGGCGCTATCTGAGGCAAGCTTGCCAGCCAATAAGTGGTCATTGCCCACCGCCAGACATTGCCCAGTCGTGCCTGCAGATTGGGACTGGCTGATGGGCTATGCCATGAAAACCTATGTGCCTGCCAGCGCGCAATCACGAAAATCAGGTGCCGGTGCAGGAGAGACCGATAATGATTAGACCTGTTTTTGGCTCAAATGATATAGACTAGAAGAAAAGACCTTTTGCCAGGGAGATAATGAAATGACAACGCCGAACACAACAGCCCTGAGCCTGAGCCAGATTGAAACGCTGGCCCGTGACACATTGCTGGCCAATGGCTGTAATACAGCCAATGCAGATGCCATTGCCCGCACGGTCATGACAGCTGAACGCGATGGTTCTACCTCGCATGGCCTGTTCAGAATGCCTGGCTATATTGCTGGCTTGCGTTCAGGCAAAGTCAGCGGAATTGCAGAACCCGCCATCACCCATTTATCGCCAGCCAGCCTGGCTGTGGACGGGCAGATGGGATATGCCCCCTATACGCTGGAAAAAGGCCTGCCGCTGCTGGTTGAAGCAGCACAGAAAATGGGTATTGGCGTTATGAAACTCACCAACAGTTTTCATTTTGCTGCCCTTTGGCCTGAAACAGAAACCTTGTCAGAGGCTGGGCTTGTTGGCATTGCATGCACTGCTTTTAAGCCAACCATTGCACCGGCAGGCAGTAAAACGGCCTTACTCGGCACAAACCCGCTTTCCTTTTCATGGCCACGTCCTGGCAAAGCGCCGCTGGTTTTTGATATGGCGACTGCACGTCTGGCCAAAGGCGATGTCCAGATTGCAGCACGCGACGGGCATGAGCTGCCAGATGGAACAGGCCTTGGTCCAGATGGTGAGCCTACCAATGACCCGAATAAAGTTTTACAAGGTGTGCAACTGCCTTTTGGTGGCTATAAAGGCTCAGCTATCGCGCTGATGGTCGAATTGCTAGCTGCCGGTATGACAGGCGATCAGTTTTCCTATGAAGCCGCAGAAAATGACAATAATGATGGTGCCCCACCTAAGGGCGGCGAGCTGGTGATTGCACTTAACCCGACGATACTCGGCGGTGATGATTGGCAGGCCCATTGCGATGGTTTCTTTGAAAGATTAGAAGCGCTTGACGGCGTGCGCCTACCTGGGGCGCGGCGCCATCAGAACCGGCAGGATACCGGCATGCGCAACATCAACGCTGAATTGGTAGAGAAAATCCAAGGGCTGAAGGGTTAATTTCGATACCCTTTTGGATTTTTAGATTGCCAATGCCAAACATCTGCGCACATTTCATCAATACCTAACCGCGCTTCCCAACCCAGCAGATTTTTTGCCTTTGCTGGGTTGGCAACCACTTCGTCAATATCCCCTTTACGGCGTGAGGCGATCTCATAAGGGATAGCTTGGCCACTTGCTTTTTCAAATGCCTGAACAACTTCCAGCACGCTATAACCTTTCCCTGCACCCAAATTAAAGGCTTCAACACCTGTATGCGTAGCCGCATAGGAAAGAGCGCTGACATGCCCGTCTGCTAAATCGCTGACATGAATATAATCGCGTACACCTGTTCCATCTATAGTATCATAATCATTGCCATAGACCATCAGCTTATCGCGCCGTCCAACAGCGACCTGGGCAATATAGGGCATGAGATTATTGGGAATACCCATGGGATCTTCACCAATCATCCCAGAGCGATCATTCCCCACCGGATTAAAATAGCGCAACAACACAGCTGATTTTTCTTGGTCAGTCGCTGCCCAATCACGGATAATTTCTTCGATGAAATATTTCGTCCGGCCGTAGGGATTCACCGGCTTCAGCGGGTGTGCCTCATCATATGGCAGATAGTCTGGTACGCCATAAACGGTCGCAGATGATGAAAACACAATTTGTTTGCAGCCAATTTGGTCCATAGCATCCAACAGCTGGATGGTACCAAACACATTTTCTGCATAATAGCGCAGCGGGATCACTTCAGATTCGCCGACGGCCTTGAGGCCGGCAAAATGAATCACAGCCTCTGGCTGAAAATTATTCATAATCTCAGATAAAACAGCACTATCTGTGATGCTGCCTTCAAGCTGATCAAAGCTCTTGTTGGATAAGCGCCCAACACGCCGCAAGGCTTCAGGAGAGGCGTTGGAAAAATTATCTAAAACACAGACATCATGGTCTGCCTGCAGAAGCGGCAAAAGCGTGTGCGTTCCGATATAACCAGCCCCGCCGGTAACAAGAATTTTCATCACTCTGACCTATTTTCTGCTTCTTCTGCTTCAAATGCGCTGCCTGTAAAGCCAAGAGAAAGCGCTACCGCGCTCCACATGAAGATATTATTCCATTGGCCGAAAAAATCACCTGTTGTTGCAATAGGCCAAAACAAGCCAAAGGGAATAACCCATGCTGTTGCCGCTACAACATTGTCTCTGTTTTTAAGACCATATTTGAACGTAATCCAGATAATAGACCCTAAAAAAATAACCCCGACAACAAGGCCAACAACACCATTTTCAACAAGCATCTGCAGATAATAATTATGTGGGTGGTTTTGTGCCTCTGTATTGGGCACGTCTTTGAGCGCTTCAAAAGATACAAGACGGTAATTACCTGTCCCAATTCCAAAGGCGCTGAACTCTTTGCCAAATTGCCAAGCCCCGTTCAGAGATTGCAGATGAGCGCTATGTTCTACCTGGGTCGCGCCCTTTACAAATTGATCTGTATAGCGGCTGGCCATATCGGGCATGGCTGAGAAGACCACCACAACCGCCAGCACCTCCACAGCAACCAGCCAGAGATAACGTCGCCATTTTGGTTTCCAGACGAGGCCAGCCAGCATCCCGCCACACGCCCGAATGAGAAAATTAATCCGCTCACCAGTCATCACTGATATCACCATGGTGACCAGCGCAATAACACCAGATATTGCTGCGATGCGCCCGCGCACCGATACAGCCAATGCCACCATGATACTAAAGACAGGCAGGCCTACCTTTGCCACATAATTCCCCGGCACGAGGTCACCATAGGGCCATGTCAGGCGCCCCCCTTTCTGACCTTCTATCAGAATTTCTGCTGTCAGAATGCCACACATGACAATAAGACCGAGTGCTGTGGATACCAACATTGCATAGAGCAAACGTCTGTCGCGGGCGAGCCAGAAGGCGGTCGCAAAGGCAAAGAGCGGGAATCTGAACCAGGCGGCTGCCTCACCAAGTGAATAGGTAGGGTGATCTGATAGAATAGAAGAGACAAGGCATACGCCCCAGAAAGCAAAACCGGCGCGCACCCAGAAAAATCTAAGCCACCAGCCTTCCTTTTTTACGACTGAACGCACCACAAAGCTGAAAGCCAATATTGAAAGCCAGGCATCAGCCGGTGAGCGCTCAATCAACAGAATAAAAGGTCCCAAAAGCCAGAAAATATGAAAGCCGCGCTCCCATGCTGGCAAAGCCTTCAGCCCATCGCGCATTTCCTGCCAAAAATAATGGAAGAGCTGAGACACCCTCATATCTTGATAATCACGTACCATCTACCCATAACCTTTGGTCCGGAATAAAGTCTTGTTTCAGAAAATAAGGTGCACCCTAATCCAGCACCCTTATTTATCCTGACTGGTGAAAATTCGAAACTGCGTTTCATAATAAAAAATCATTGCCGCGCCACCAACAAGTAAGAGCCAGGTGCTTTCAGCAAAAATGACAGCCCATGTTACACAAAGGACAGGCAGAAGCAGCATGCGCATAGAGGCATGTATATTGGCCTTCCTCTTTTCAAACTGAAGATGTTGATGATTATGATGAAAAACAACGCTGTGCAAATGCTTATTATCAGGATGCATGGCGCCTCGGCCAATCAATAGCCGGCGTGCCATAGATCGTAATAATTCATAAAAGGGATAAGCAATAATCAGCAAGCTGGCAAAAGGCGATATTTCGATATTCCGCTCAGGCAGTAAGATAGCAAGCATGGCGAGAAAACTGCCCATCAGATAAGCCCCGCCATCTCCGACAAAAATATGCCCAAAGGGAAAATTAAACACCCCAACCCCGATAATCGCTGCCAGGAAAAACAACGCCATTTTCACAATATCGTAATCGCCATAAATATATCCCAAAACAGCAATACCAAGGGCCATAAAGGCTGAACTTCCAATCGATAATCCATTTAACCCGTCAATCACATTGATGGCGTTACTCAAGCTCGCAATGGCAAGTGCCGTCAAAAATATGGAGATGAAGGCAAGGCTCAACATCTGGTCTGCAAACCCGAAACCTGTTCGGGTTAACATCACCGTTGTTAACAGAACAAAGATAAGGCCTGTCGCATAGGATGCTAACAGCCTAATCAAAGGCGATATTTTGCCTGAAATATCCTCGAATATGCCAGAGAGAAAAACTGGCAAAATAGAAATCAGCATCAGCCTCAGTAAATAGGCGACATCGGGACTCGCCATCAAGCTGATGACAGATAAAGAGATGAGAATAGCCACACCGCCAATACGGGGAACCTGTCCTTGGTGGATTTTCTGCGGTCCTTGCAATTGGTCAGCGGTGAAATCACCATGGTATTGTTGTGTGAGAAGGGTGAGCCAGCTGATACCAACAGAGAGCAGGAAACATAAGGCTATCAGATGGATGGCATCAAAATTCATCATATCCCCTCCTCATTTCTTTGTTTACCCTATCTCGCGCAGACAAAATGGCATCAGAGCCTTAAGTCACTCTCTGACTTCTCAAAAGCAGATTTGACATCATAGAAAACCGCGTTTTCATCTGCAAGGGTGCGCAGTGCTTCTGCCCCCATATCACAATAGATGCGATGCGGAACGGTTAGAATAATCGCCTGATATGCGCGCTCTTCCTGCGGCTCTAAACTGCCTAGAACAGGCTGACCATACAGATTTTCAGCCTCTTGCCTGTCAGCCTCTGCATCATGTAAATGCACCTCAACCCCATAGGTTTTCAGCGTATCAACCACATCTGCTACCTTGGAATTGCGCAAATCCGGGCAATCTTCTTTAAAGGTTAGCCCAAGCACCAGCACTTTTGCATCTTTAACTGGCAAACCGCGGCGCAGCATTTCTTTTACCGTCTCATCTGCCACATAAGCGCCCATGCCGTCATTAAGCGCACGCCCAGCCAAAATCATCTCAGGATGATAGCCAACAGACTGGGCTTTATGAGTCAGATAATAAGGGTCAACACCGATGCAATGCCCGCCAACCAAACCAGGCCTGAAGGGCAGGAAGTTCCATTTTGTTCCGGCCGCGGCCAAGACCTCAGCCGTATCCAGACCAAGACGCTGGAAAATCAGACTGAGTTCGTTCATCAGGGCAATATTAATATCACGCTGGGTGTTTTCGATGACTTTTGCCGCCTCTGCCACAGCAATAGAACTTGCTTTATGCGTACCCGCCTCAATGATGCTTTGGTAAAGAGCGTCTACCTCTTCTGCTATCGCAGGCGTGCTGCCAGAGGTGACCTTAACAATGGTTTCTAGCCGGTGTGTCTTGTCGCCTGGATTGATCCGCTCAGGGCTGTAACCACAGAAGAAATCCTGATTATAAGTTAAACCAGATGCTTTTTCGAGCTCTGGGACACACACCTCTTCGGTCGCCCCTGGATAGACGGTTGATTCATAGATAACAATATCCCCTTTTTTCAGCACCTGCCCTACTGTTTGGCTGGCTTTAACCAGCGGGGTCATATCAGGATGATTGCTGGCATCAACAGGGGTGGGGACTGTTACGATGAAAATAGAGGCTGACTGCAAATCAGAAATATCATCTGTGAGTGTCAAATGTGTTGCCGCGGTCAGTGCCGCAGAGGAAACCTCCTTTGTCGCATCCTCTCCAGCCTGCAAAGCCGCAATGCGCGCCTGGTTAATATCAAACCCGATGACTGGGCGATGACGCGCGAAAGAGACAGCCAAAGGCAGACCAACATAGCCAAGGCCAATAATGGCCATTTGTTTTACTTCAGACATCGTTATCACATTCCCTAAAGAGTTTGTTCAGCTTCATTTATGTCTCGTCTTTTACTAAAATATTCAGCTTTTTGAGATAGTTGGCTAATTCAGATATATTATTATCCATCTGCAGCCCTTCCAGATGGCCTATTTCACTCTCCAGCTTCTCTTGTGTGAAGAAGCGCTCTTGAGCTTGAGAAATGCGTGGATGAGTGGTGGGTTCGATTTCATCTCCTAAAATCAACTCTTCATACATTTTCTCGCCTGGGCGCAAACCAATAAAGCTGATCGCAATATCACCGCCCGGATTGGTCTCTGATTTTTCCTGCTTACCATAGAGCCTAATCATACGGCGCACCAAATCCACCACCTTGATAGGCTGGCCCATATCCAGCACAAAAACCTCACCACCTTTGGCCATTTCCCCTGCTTCTAACACCAGCATCACTGCCTCGGTAATAGACATGAAATAGCGGGTGACCTCAGGGTCTGTGACCGTCACAGGGCCACCTCTGGCAATTTGCGACTGAAACAAGGGGATGGCTGAGCCAGATGAGCCAATGACATTGCCAAAGCGCACCATCGTGAAAATGCCTGCATCCTTGGCTGCTGCCTTTGCCTGAACCGAGAGTTCAGCCAGCCGTTTGCTGGCACCCATGATATTGGTTGGGCGCACGGCCTTATCTGTTGAAATCAGCACAAAACGTTCAGCTTTGAAGCGTCTTGCCAGACTGGCAAGCTTTTCTGTGCCTAAAAAATTATTCTGGATAGCCTCAAAGGGATTAGCCTCAACCAGCGGTACATGTTTATAGGCGGCTGCGTGATATATCATCTGAGGGTGATGGGTGGCAAATATCTCTTCCAGCCGTCGCGCATCTCGGATATCGGCTAATATTGTTGCGATTTCAATCTGCTGACCGCTATGTGCCATCAAATTGCGCAATTCGCTATCGATCATATACAGATTATATTCACCCTGATCTAACACGATCAGCTTTTTAATATCTTGCTTGATAAGCTGACGGCAAATTTCAGAACCAATGGATCCGCCTGCCCCTGTGACCAGAACAGTTTTGCCTTTTACGCTGCGCAGCTCGGCTGAGCGTTGGAGTGGTGGACGCGGCAGAAAATCATCTGGCGAGAGCGGCTGGGTATCCTGCAAATGCCCCTGATGCGAGACCAGCTCAGACATACCAGGCATGGTGCTAACACGTATATTATAGCCGATCAGACTCTCGACAATGTTGCGGCGTCTCTCATGGGTAGCACTCGGCAAGGCAAGTAAGATATCAGTGATTTGAAATTTTTCGACCAGACGTGCCAATATCGCCGGATCATAAATTGGCCGATCTAACTGGCGGCGACCATGTTTATTGGAATCATCATCCAGAAAGCCAAAGATATGGTCATTGGGATTGATGCTTAATGCAGAGACCAGCTGAGAGCCGGCAGCCCCTGCGCCATAAATCAGCATACGGCGCGCATTTTCGCTCCCTCGCTGATACAAAAGCGCACCTATCACCACGCGAGATGCTGCCAATAAAATCAGAAAAATCACTGGCTGTATCAGCGCGACAGACCGCGGCACTGTCTCGAGGGTCAGGCTGGCCAATGCAGTCAATAAAATCAGCCCATATATGCCAACCGCTAAAAAGAGCTGTTGGAGCATACCAACCGAGACATAGCGAAAAACAACCTTATAAATGCCGCGCAACACAAAGACTGGCAAAAAGACAAGCAGTGCGATGCCATAGCTGAGAATCTGAACTGGATTAGGCACATGCCAGCTCTCTAGGCGCAAGGTATAGGCAAGCCACATGGCTAAAATGCCGAGCAGAATATCCACCGCGACCACTGCCAGCTGTTTTGCCCAGCGCGGCAAGCTTTCAAGCGCATGTAGAGAGCCAGCAAAATTCATCTAGTCAACACGCCCTTCGCGGTTGGTCACGATATTTTTGGCACCTGGCGGCGGTGTCGCAACAAGCGGTGCTTGACGTTTCGCCAATTCAACCAGCGCATCTTCAGCCCCTGCCCTCGCCAATAGAGCAGAGACTGACCGCAAAGCTTTGTCACGCGATAAAATAGCCAGCACGGTAAACCAAATGAGCTGAATATCCACTATCAAAGACCTGTGTTCTATATAGAACAAACCAAGCCGCGATTTGCCAGGGCGTATCAGCTGATTATAGGCAATATCTGGATCCTCCTGACCTTCGAGAATATCGCCTTCATCTGAGAAAACGATAGATGAGAAATCAGTGATGCCAGGGCGTACACTCAATAATTTTTTTTCTGAATCTGTATAGAGATCGGTTTCACGCTGCACATTCGGACGCGGTCCGACAAGCGACATATCACCTTTGAGAACATTTAAAAGCTGGGTGAGCTCATCCAGCTTGAATTTACGGATTAGATGCCCGACACGGGTGATGCGCATATCATCTGCAGCGGTTGAATCGACTCCTGATCTATCAGCATTTTTCACCATAGAACGCAGCTTCACCATCCGAAACGGCTTCTCATCCTTACCCATGCGCGGTGCGATATAAAAAGGTGAATGCCCGTCCTGACGCCAGACCAGAAACATGAAGGTCAGCAAGATAGGAGAGGTCAGCAACAAACCAAAAAAACTGGCCAGAATATCCATCAGCCTTTTCATGATTGTACTCCCCCTAACATCTGTTGCACCTGCAAGACCACATCCTCAGAAGTTGGATAATAAGCAGCTTCCAATACACGGCTGGTCGGGGCTGGCGCGTAAGGCAGTGTCAGGCGTTGAGGCGATGACCGCCACTCAGTTGGAGCAAGATTTTCAGCTAAGACCGCCAGAATTTCGGCTGAGAAACCACATGGTGCCCAGCCACCATCTACACATAGCACTCGCCCTGTCTTGCGGGCAGAGCCACATATTACCTCTGATTGAAGCGGCGATATCACACGCATATCCACCACTTCAGCAGATATACCCCTATCTGCGAGCATGGTCGCGGCTTCTTGTGCCAGTATCACCGCATGACTGGCCGCCACAAGGGTGATGTCATCGCCAGATCGGATAATTTTTGGCCCCTGTTTTGATAAATCAAGCGGGGTTGTCACATCTGGCAATTCATCCTCTTGTGCATAGAGCCAGCGATCATCAATGAATACGACCGGATCAGGCGAAAGGACCGAGGCAATCAGCAAATCACGGGCATCAGCAACAGAAGCTGGCATCACCACACGCAGACCCGGAATATGGGCAAACCAGCTATGTAAGGCTTGTGAATGCTGGGCCCCTTGCTCGCCGCCGCGATTGACAATACCGCGGATGGTAACAGGCACTTGTGCCTGCCCGCCGATCATATGGCGCCATTTGGCGGCCTGATTGACGATAGCATCCATGGCATAGAGCATGAAATCCATGCGCGGATGCACCACAATAGGCTTTTTACCTGCCAATGCTGCACCCACTGCGGCGCCTGTCACGGCCGATTCAGATACAGGTGTGTCAATGATACGCTCAACCCCAAACTTCTTATCCAGATCGGTCATGGAATTACCAACATACCAAGGGCTCCACAGGCCCTGACCAATCACAAAAACCTCAGGATGCTTGTGCAACAGCCACTCAAAACCAGCCAGAAGCGCCGTACCATAATTATAAGTGCCATCTTTATTTTGGGTCATGCGCTTTCTCCTGATGCATAAACACGCGACAATGTTGCCCCCGCTTCAGGATAGGGGTCATCTATCGCCTGTGCCCAGGCTGCATCCACATCTTCTTGCTCAGCTTGCTCAATATGGCTTAGCGCCTCTTGAGTATGCAGACCAGCGGCCACCATCGCATCATTGAGACGCCGGATAGGATCGCGCTGTTTCCAAGCTTTGACATCTTCATCAGACCGGCTGACTCCAACATCAATATCATCACGCCAATCTACATGCCCCAGCCAGCGATAAGTAACCGCTTCTAAAAAGCCCGGCTGGCCAGTGCTGCGCGCCTGTTCTGACAATTTTGCCATAGCAGAAGAGACAGCCAGCACGTCATTTCCATCCACCAATTGCCAGTCTATACCATTGGCCGCAGCAAAACGGCTTGTCGCAGCTTGAGTCTGACGCAGTGAAATATGCATATGGCTGGCAAATAAATTATTCTCAACAATGAATATAATCGGAAGGCCAAGGCTGCTGGCCAGATTGAGGCTTTCTTGGACCACCCCTTCTTCGACTGCGCCATCCCCTAAATAAGCCACGGCAATATCACCTTGGCCATCCATTTTTGCTGCCAATGCGGCACCAGTTGCCAGCGGCACTGTCCCGGCCACAATGGGCACTGACCCGTAAAAGCCGTTGGCCCTATCTTGTAAATGCATGGAACCACCCATGCCGCGCGAAAGGCCCGTATCTTTGCCAAGTGTTTCTGCAAAAAACGGATGAAGTGACGCCCCTAGGGCAAGCACATGGCTGTGTGAGCGGTGTGCGCCGAACACGCGGTCAGATTTGCGCAAATGTACAGAAACACCAGTGGCAATGGCTTCCTGTCCAATCCCAAGATGCACTGGCCCGCCAATCAGGCCATCGCGCCGATTATCTGCCAGTTTGCGTTCAGCCACCCGTATCCGCACCATCATCTTCAGATATGCGGTTAAGCCTGCTGCATCTGCATTAGATATATTCAAAGGCTGGGCATATTTTTCATGCTCTAACAGGGCGTCTAATGTCCAATCTTGCATATCCCAAAACCTGTTTTTACCTGATTCACAAATCTGGTTCCATTCCTACCCTAATTCAGCGCAGAAATCACATTTTTATCGCCGCTTCTCCAGTCTATATGGCCCGATTTCAAAAATAAAACCAAAGATACACTATTTGACCATTATCAGGGCTTGTGTAAGAAGTAACAGAAATCTTTTGTCTATCGGTTTTTCTGAAACCAACTTGTTATCACCAAGGGCACCTTATGTTTTCAAGCCCCATTCTGGATTTTCGTTCTGCATGGCATGAAGCACGCACACAGATGCGCGATATGACGGCCAGCAGCCAATTCTGGTTCTGGTTCTGGCTTGCTGGCCCGCTGATTTTCCTGATTGAGCGCAGTCCTGCTGATTTCTGGATGATCGCGCTTGATATGGCCTTTATCTGGCATTGTATCCGCACCCATAATTGGGGTTGGATGCGTCAATTTTGGGTGCGAGCAACCCTCATTTTCTGGGCGGTATGCGTGTTAAGTGCCGTGTCTAGCGCCATGCCGCAATCCTCACTTATTGAAGCCGTGGGGTGGATACGTTTTCCGCTTTATGCCGCCGCTGCACAAGTCTGGTTTGGGCATTTGCGGGCTTTCCG
>JBMHDN010000004.1:0-4264 GCA_049889355.1 Puniceispirillaceae bacterium (SeqCode) | reverse complement strand
ATGGCCTGTCATTAAAAAGGAGCGTGAGATGACATCAAAACGTGAACGTCTGGGCTGGGCGATTTATGACTGGGCATCCTCTCCGGTGCCAACCATCCATGCAACCTTTGTATTTGCTGTCTATTTTACCACCACCATCATGCCAGAAAATGGCACATTTGTGTGGGCATGGCTGACAGGCGGCACGGCCTTTCTTGTGGCACTTGCTGCGCCCTTTGCAGGCCGTCTGGCTGATACAACAGGGCGGATCAAAAGCTTTCTTGTGGCATCCCTGCTTATCGGTGCCAGTGCGACCGGGCTGTTATGGTTTGCCGGACCAGAGGCAAAATTTGCCGTATATGCGCTGGTCATTTCGGCCATATCTATATTTTTCATGGAAATCAGCTTTGTATTTTATAATGCCATGCTTGGGAAATTGAGCCATGGTGATGATATTGGCAAGGTTAGCGGCTGGGCATGGGGCACAGGCTATATAGGGGCGGTGATTTCGCTGGTGCTGGTGCTGGCAATATTTATTCTGCCTGAAAATAAACCCTTTGGCCTGAACCCTGATGAAGCTGAACATGTCCGGGCCACGATGATATTTGTCATGCTATGGGCTGTGATATTTTCCATTCCTATGATGCTATATGCGCCGTCTCTGCCGGCGACCCCGCAGCAAGGCTCTTATTTTACCCAGCTGAAACAATCTGTTCGTGTGGCGATGGCTATTCCGGATATGGTGCGCTTCTTATTGGCCCGTATGGCCTTTAATGACGGGCTGGTAACCTTATTCGCTATGGGCGGTATTTATGCGGCAAAGGTGTTTGGCTTTGCCCAGATGGAAATTATTTTATTTGCCATTGCCCTTAATGTCAGCGCGGGTTTCGGCGCGATTATCGGGGGATGGGCAGATGACAGGATAGGCCCGCTACGCACCATGCGGATAAGCTTAATTTGCCTGATGCTGTTTGGTGTGCTGGCGATTATCGCACCGACCAAGCTGATATTTTGGATTGCCGGCATTTGCCTTGGTGTTTTTGTTGGCCCTCTGCAATCCGCAGCGCGCTCCTATGTGGCCCGTCAGGCCCCCGATGACAGTAAGGCCAGCTTATTCGGGCTCTATATGGTGTCTGGTAAAATCACCAGCATTATCGGCCCGTTCTGCTATGGTTTATTGGTGGCGATAACCGGCATTGAGCGGGCAGGCATGGTCATTGTGTTGGTGCTGATTGGGCTCGGTTTTGTGCTGCTTCCCCGCCAGCCTAAGCCAGATTCCACGGCCTGAGACAGGTAAGTTTTCGTGCCAACATCTTTTTTATATGCGTTAACGGTTTTTGGCTGGTCAACCAGCTGGCTGCCCCTCAGCTGGCAGGTCACAGATACCGCCACACCGGAACTATCAGTATTTTGGCGGTTTGTGATTGCAGCCCCTATCATGTGGCTGATCGCCTGGCGTCTGAAGATGCTGAAACCGGTCAGCTGGCGGTTTCATCCATTTATGATCCTGCTGGGCATGTGTCTGTTCAGCACCAATTTCACCTTATTTTATTATGGCAGCACAGGCGTGGCTTCTGGCTTATTGGCAGTGATATTTGCCAGTGCCGCCTTTGTAAATGTGATGCTGGAAGCGGTGCGGGTGCGCCGCCTGCCGCAACCTGTGCAAATCATCGCCACCATTATCGGTGTTGGCGGTGTGGCTATTATGTTCTGGCCGGAAATTCAGGCAAGCGATGCGGCTTTGACCAGTCTGGCCTTTTGCTTTTGCGGCACGATTTTCTTTTGCACCGGCAATATGATCTCTGCCCATCTGCAACGCCAGCACATACCTGTGCTCACGGCCAATAGCTGGGGCATGGTATGGGGCGCGGTGCTGCTTGGGCTGTTTAACCTGACACAGGGCAATCCGTTCATCCCGGAGCTGGATATACGTTATGTAAGTGGCCTGTTGTGGCTGGCAGTATTTTCCTCTGTTTTGGCGTTTAGTGCCTATCTCACGCTTGTCGGGCGCATTGGCGCTGGCAAGGCTGGCTATGCGACCGTCATATTCCCCGTTTTTGCATTGTTGATTTCCAGTCTCTTTGAAGGGTTTGTCTGGCATATATATGCTTTTATCGGTATCGCCATGGTGATGTTTGGGAATATCCTGATGATAAGAAGTCGCTAGGGCTTTTTGACTAAAAGATTGAGCTTATGCGGCATTTCGATTACAAAAAGAAGCGCTTTTGTGTGACGTTGATAGAGATGGGTTGTGATAATGAAGCTGCATGAAAATCTGCCGCATTATGATGTGATTTGCGTTGGTAATGCCATTATGGATATTTTAGGCGCTATTGATGATGCGTTTCTAGCCACGCATGAGGTTGATAAGGGCGGTATGAATCTGATTGATCAGGATCGTGCGCATTATCTAACCGAAGCGCTGCCATCCAGTGAGATGCAGGCCGGAGGATCTGCTGCCAATACCGCTTATGGTCTGGCCCAGCTTGGCAGTAAGACAGGTTTTGTCGGGCAGGTGAAAAAAGATGATATTGGTGATGATTTCATCCGTGATCTGGAAGCTGGCGCGGTTGATTATCTGGGACAGCAGCCTGAGGACGGACCGGCAACCGCTTGTTCAATCATTCTGGTAACACCTGATACAGCCCGTTCCATGAATACATTTCTTGGCAGCACGCTTGCGATTTCAGATGCGCATTTATTGCCATCTTTCAGCGCAGATGTGTTTTATCTGGAAGGCTATTTATTTGATGCCCCTGCCGGAGATGCGCTGTTTGCCAGAGTTGCAGAACTGGCGAAATCATGTGGTGCCAAGCTTGCGCTCTCGCTTTCTGATGGCTGGTGTGTTGAGCGGCATTTTGAGGCAATGCGCGCTTTCGTGCGTGATCATGCTGATATTATTTTGTGCAATGAAGATGAATTTACCGCGCTGATGGGCGGGGTTGAAGACAGCCATATCACCGCGATATTGAAAGAGGTGGAAGAGCTGGTCATCACAGGCGGCGCAAAAGGGGCACGCTGTTTTGACAGGCAAACACAGATTTTCATCGACCCGCAGCCCGTATCTGAGGTGGTGGATACAACCGGTGCAGGGGATTTATTCGCAGCAGGCTATCTGCATGCCCGTGCCCAAGGGCTGGATTTGTTGGAACGTGGCCGGATAGCCAGCCAATGTGCAGGTGAAGTGATTTGCCATTTTGGCGCCAGACCTTCTGAGGATTTGCGCGCATTAACCGCTGCGTAAATCTCCCGACTGGTGGATTGTGTCCTTGTCCTGTTATCAGGGCAGACATAAGCTGCGAAGAGCCGTTTTAAAAAAAAGACGCTGCCAGATGTGATCTGGTGCTTGTCGTCCTGTTTGATTGCTTAGGATAAGAGAATGTATAAGCCGCCTCTGGAAGATATGGAGTTCAGCCTTGAACATGTTGCTGGTCTGGCAGATATTGCCCAATTACCAGCCTTTTCTGAGGTGAGTTCTGATTTGGCATCAGCCATTCTGGCAGAGGCAGGCAAGCTGGCAGCTGATGTGATCGCGCCGCTTAATCATGAAAGTGACAAAACCGGCAGTCAGCGCCTTGATGATGGGTCTGTGCAAACGCCGGCTGGTTTCAAAGGTGCTTATCAGGCTATGGGTGAGGGCGGCTGGACCGCTATGGACGCTGCCGAAGAGTGGGGCGGGCAGCATATGCCTATGGTGCTGAGCGCGGCGGTCAATGAAATGTGGCAATCTGCCAGCCTGAGCTTTGCGCTTTGTCATCTCTTGACCCAAGGTCAGATTTACGCACTGCAAAAATCTGCATCTGAAGCCCAAAAAGCGCTGTTTTTGCCGCCAATGGTCGAAGGGCGCTGGACCGGCACGATGAATTTGACAGAGCCGCAGGCAGGCACAGATCTGGCCGCGATCAAAACCAAAGCGGTTAAAAATGGGGATCATTATCTGATCACAGGTCAGAAAATCTATATCACCTATGGTGAGCATGATATGGCTGAGAATATAATCCATCTTGTGTTGGCACGGCTGCCAGATGCACCAGAAGGCGTAAAGGGGATTTCTGTCTTTATCGTACCGAAATATCTGGTGAATGAAGATGGGTCTCTTGGCGGGCAGAATGATGCGCATTGCCTGTCTATCGAAAAGAAACTGGGCATTAAGGGCTCACCGACAGCTGTTCTGCAATATGGAGAGAATGGCGGGGCCGTAGGCTATCTGGTTGGTGCAGAAAATCAGGGTCTGGATATAATGTTTGGCATGATGAACCATGCCCGTTTTGAGGTTGGGCTGCAG
>JBMHDN010000003.1:0-13336 GCA_049889355.1 Puniceispirillaceae bacterium (SeqCode) | reverse complement strand
CAGCGATGGTGAAAACAGAAATCTTCAACCAGCCATGGGCCAGCAGGATAATACCAAAATGAATACGCAATAGGCTGAGCCCCAATGAGGTGTTTGAATGATTGCCTGATTGAGAGTCTGAATGTGTCATGAAAATCTCCTATTTTTTGTTGACTGGCACCAAAAATAATTAGAAAAATAATTTTATAAAGATGCCTAAAGTTCAATGATATTAAATGACAGGTTTATAATATGTTTCTGCACAACTCTTTTGATGTGCTCAAAGCCGTGATCCAATCAGGTAGCTTTACCAAGGCTGCACAGATGCTGGATATGTCAGGTGCGGCGGTTGGTAAACATATACAGACGCTGGAAAAAAAGCTGAATATGCGGCTATTTCACCGGACCACCCGCACCCTCACCCCGACTGAAGCCGCGCTTACGCTCTATGATGCGGTGATGCAGAGCAGTGAGTATCTCAATGAGACATTGGAATCCTTGTCTGATCAGCAATCCGCCCCGACAGGCCGCCTGCGTATCAATGTGCCGATGTCTTATGGTGAGCTATTTTTGGCGGCTCCGATAGCCGCTTTTGCTGCGCGTTATCCAGATGTCATTGTGGATGCAGATTTTGATGATAAGCGTGTCCATCTCATAGAAGAGGGCTATGATTTGGTGGTGCGTATTGGCGCGCTGGAAGATTCAGGGCTCATTGCCAAGCGGATTTCAAGCTTTCCGATTTTGATGTGCGCCGCACCCGATTTTTTGGCACAAAAGGGTCACCCGAAAAATCCTGAGGATATCACGAGCTGGCCGATGGTCTGTTATTCGAACGCGCCCAATCCTGCACTTTGGTCTTTTTCTGATAAGGCTGGCCGCAGTCATTCACTGAACTTGCCAGCCACACTCTATGCCAATAGTGCTAGTATGATGAAAGAGGCCTGCCTTGCTGGGGTAGGGGTGGCGCTCTTGCCGCAATTCTGCTGCGAAAAAGAAATAAAAACAGGCCAGCTGATTCATATCTTACCAGATTATAAGGTCATGCCTGAACGCGGTGTGTATGTGATTTATCCAGACAAGAATTTTATTCCGCTTAAAGTGCGGATGTTTATTGATATGCTCCAAGAGCATTATAAAAAAGGAGAGGCGTGATGCTGCTGGTAGGTGGTGAAAACTTAATGGATATGGTCCAGATTGGCGAGAAGGATGGCCAGAGCCTGTATCAGGCGATCCCAGGCGGCTCTCCTTTTAATGTGGCTCTGGCCGCCGGGCGTCAGAAGGTGCCGGTGCGCTACATTACCCCCATCTCAGATGATACCAGTGGCGATCAGCTGGCCGCGCTTTTAAGTGATGCAGGTGTCGAGCTGGGCGGGGCACGCTTTGTAGCGCCCACCTCACTGGCGATGGTTAGCCTGATTGAGGGAATCCCGTCTTATGCCTTTTACCGTAATGGCACAGCTGAGCGGCTTGTAACAACCTCAGCACTGAATGCGCATCTGGCTGATAATCCAAGCATTTTCCATATTGGCTCTCTGGCTATCACAGGCGGCGAAGATGCCGCGATTTGGGAAGCCTTTGCCCATGCTGCCAAGGCACAAGGGCTGCTCATTTCACTGGATCCCAATATCCGTGCTTCCTTCATTTCAGATGTCCCTGATTATATGGCACGTCTGGGCCGGATACTGGCGATATCAGATATTGTGAAACTAAGTGATGAAGATTTAGCTTGGCTTTATAAAGATCAATCTGAAGAAGCTGCGCTGGGCCAGCTGCGCTCTATGACAAACGCAGATATTGTGGTGCTGACACGCGGCGGTGAAGGCGCGCGTTTCTATCATGCCGGTGCCTGGCAGGATGTCGACCCTGCCCAAGTTTCAGATTTAAAAGATACCGTTGGTGCAGGCGATACGTTTATGGCCTCCATGTTGGCTTGGTTGATGGGCCATGCGGATTTGGAAAATCTAGCCAGTTTAAATGGCGTTGATAAAGGCCAGATGGTCCGGCATGCAGCCAAAGCAGCCGCCATGAATTGTGAGCGCCAAGGTTGCAATCCGCCGACTTCAGACGAATTAAATAAGGCATAAAAGACAGGTCATATAGGACAGGTCATATAGGACAGGTCATAAAGGACAGGCCATAAAGGACAGGCCATAAAGGATAGGCCATAAAAGATAAGCAGGTAGAGGATAGAGCCAATGAAAATTGCAGTGCTTGATGATTGGACACAAGATGCAGCCTCATCTGCGGATTGGTCGCGTCTGACCCCTGACCATCAGGTTGAAATATTCACCGACCATCTGGTGGGTGAGGCGCTGATAGAACGCCTCAAGCCTTATGATATCATTGGCATTATGCGCGAGCGCAGCCGCCTTTCAGAAGCGGTAATCACACAGCTTCCCAACCTGAAAGCAATTTTCACCCCTGGCATGCAAAATGCGGCCATTGATCTGGCAGCCTGCAGGAAGCACGGCATTTTGGTGAGCGGTTCGCCAACACCTGCCCATGCCACGGCAGAGCTGGCGATGACCTTAATCGGTGTTTTGGCGCGTAATATCGTACCCAATGCTCTATCTATGCAGCAAGGTGGCTGGCAAATTCAGGCTGGGCGCGATTTGCGCGGGGCCACCCTTGGCGTGCTGGGTCTTGGCCGGCTTGGTAGTGTGGTCGCCAAAATCGGGCTGGCTTATGGGATGGATGTGGTGGCCTGGTCGCAAAATCTGACCCCTGAGCGTGCTGCAGAAGAAGGGGTGCGTTATCTAGAGAAAGAGCAGTTTTTTGCCCAGTCCGATTTCATCTCAATCCACCTTAAATTATCAGACAGGGTCCGCGGTCTGGTCGGCGCGGCTGAACTGGCGGTGATGAAAAAAGACGCCTGCCTCGTCAATACCTCGCGTGCCCCTATCATTGATGGCGCGGCGCTTATTTCTGCCTTGAAAAAGGGTGAAATTGGCGGGGCAGCATTAGATGTCTATGAAACCGAGCCATTGCCAGCAGACCATCCGTGGCGCGATGTACCTAATCTGGTGCTAACCCCACATATTGGCTATGTCACGCGTCAGACCATGAATGTATTTTACGGTGATATGCTGAATAATATCGAAGCTTATCTGGCTGGCACGCCAAAGGGCGTGCTAACCTAAATGCGCGTAAAACCGGCCTATTGACACAGAGAACAGAGCTTATGCAAACAGCCATTCCTTATTTTTTCATGCGTGGTGGGTCATCACGTGGCCCTTATTTTAACAGGGCAGATTTGCCAACTGATTTAACTGAGCTGGCGGAGGTGCTGATCGCGGCGGTTGGGTCAGGTCACCCTCTAAATATTGATGGTATTGGCGGCGGCAATGCGGTGACCACGAAAGTCGCAATGCTCTCAGCCTCAGATGATGACTGGGCAGATATTGATTATTTCTTTGCCCAGGTGAGTGTTGAAGACAGGCTGGTGGATTTCAAACCCACATGCGGGAATATCCTGACCGGTGTAGGGCCGGCGGCGCTGGAGATGGGGTTAATTAAACCAAATGGTGCGCTCACAGAAGTGCGCATCCGGGCGGTGAATACAGGGGCGCGTGTGCTGGCCCGTGTGCACACACCAGATGACCAGGTCTCCTATGAAGGGGATATGGCGATTGATGGCGTGCCGGGCACCGCCGCGCCGGTTGAGCTGAATTTTATGGATGTGGCTGGCTCGTCGACCGGTGCCTTCCTGCCAACAGGCCATCTGAAAGATGAGGTCGATGGTATTGAGGTAACTTGTATGGATGTGGCAATGCCCATGGTATTGGCCAGAGCCGCTGATTTCGGTTTAACCGGCAGTGAGAGCCGCGAAGAGCTGGATGCCAATCGTGATTTTTTTGCGCAGATGGAGGCGGTACGTATCAAGGCTGGCGCGCTGATGGGTATGGGAGATTGCAGCCAGTCTGTGACCCCTAAATTTGGCCTTTTTGCCCCACATGATAAAACAGGGCATATCATCACCCGCTATTTCATGCCCTGGACCACCCATCCGACTATGGCGGTGACAGGCAGCCAATGTATGGCCTCTTGTGCGCTCACGCCTGGTACCATCACAGATGGCATGATGCGCGCACCAGATGATAAGCCAGCGCGTATTGCCCTTCATCATCCAATGGGCGTGATGGAGGTGGTGATTGATTACAACCTCGATGACGGCAATTTCAATCACCGCTCAGCAGGTCTCATTCGCACAGCGCGTAAATTGGCTCAAGGTGAGGTGTTTGTTCCGGCGACAATCTGGCGCGGCTGAGATGGTCTGGCAAGGCTGGAGAGGGTTAGCGGTGCTGGATTTTTTTGCGGAGCCGTAAGGCGGTGATAGGCATGGTAATGAATACCAGCACAACCCGAACCGCATGGTGAAAGGCCACATAGGCGATATCAAATCCAAAAATAAGGGCGAGCAGCGTCACCTCATATAAACCGCCTGGCACAAAAGCAAGCCATACCAAAAGCAAATCAGCCTCTGTAAGATAGGCAATAATCACACTGGTTGTAAAATACAGAAAGAGGATAAATACAGTATTGAGAAGCGCATCTTTAAAATAAACAATGAGCTCACCAAAACGCACTTTTGATAGCCGCGCACCTACCGCCCCGCCTATCGCCAGCTGGGCCAGCATTACAAATTCAAAAACCCTTGGAATAACAATCAGGCCGGATGCATGCGCAAAGGTTGAAATCAATAAAGGCCCCAGCAGATGCGCCATCGGCAGCTTTATCAAGCGGGCGAGGATATAGCCGATGACACCCATACCGACAAAGGCGATAAGTTCTTTTGCAGGCAAGGTGAAAAGGCTCGGCATGTCGGCCAGCTGCTGATTGCTCTGTTGAACAGCTTCTGTGCCTTGCATAAAGGCAAGCAAAAGCGGTGTTGAGAAAAACACAAACACCACCCGGATGAGATGGAACAGGGCCACAACATAGTCTTTTTCAACATGCTCGCGGGCCATGACAATTGCTTCTGCCTGACCGCCAGGGACGGAACAGAAAAACGCCATCATCGGATCATATTTGCGGATCCGGGTGAGGAAGAAATAGCCACAAGCGGTGACCAGAATGGTCACGGCAATCATGCTGCTGACAGTCTGCCACCATTGCAGGGTTTGCTTCAAAACATCTGCGGTAAACGTGCTGCCAACCAATACCCCAAGGCCAAGGATAACCGGAATATGCAGCCAGCGCGCCACACCCAAATAAGGTTGCAAGCGCGGCAAATTGGCCCCGATGACCCAGACCCCAAACAAGCTACCCATCATGAAAGGGGCAGGTGCCCCTATTTGAAAAAATAACCAGCCTGTTGATAAGGCAATGCTGAAGGTCACAAGTAGATTGAAAATATCGCGGCCTAATTGGTGCTGAGTCATCATGCTTAATCCAGGTTCAAAGGCTGATCGCCGGATAAGGCCAAGAGATGCAAGCGTGCAGAGAGTGCGTTTTCAAGATGGATACGCATCGCCGCTTCAGCCTCATCTGCATTGTTTTTTTGGATGGCGGCATTAATGGCGCGATGTTCATGGGCAATCTGCGCCACCCGATCTGGCAAGGTATAGGCTGTGCTGCCAAGCAGGATAAGCAGACGAGAGAGCTTGGCGAGCGCCTCTTCAAGGAAGGAATTTTGAGCTGCTTTCAAAATCGCATGATGAAAATCAGCATTCTGGCGGGCCAGCCTTATGGCTTCTGCCTGTTCTTGAATAAGCTGTTGCTCTGTTTGGGTGATGTTATCAATCACCACCTTTTCAGCCTTGCTGGCCCGCATCGCTGCCAATTTAGCCGCCATGGATTCAAGGGTGATACGCATATCATAAAGATTGTGAATATCGCGCCAATCCAGCTGTCTGATGCGCAGCCCGTCTGCATCATTTTGGACGATGCCCTCTGCCTTTAATGCACTTAAAGCCTCTCTGAGCGGGGTCCGGCTGACCGCCAATGTATCACCGATTTCGGATTCGATCAGGCGCGCGCCTGGCAAAAGATGACCTCTGGTGATGGCTTCGAGCAGGATCAAACGGCACCGGTTGGCCGCTGAAATTTGGGTGCCATACGCCCTGTCAATAAGGGTGGATAAATCAGACCAATTAGCCATCACATATATCAAATGTCCTTGATCGCTGCGGGGGTTGTATCGCTCTAACAATCTACACGGCAAAAAGCCCCAATAACCACGCTGTCATAGCACCTTGTGGTGATGATTAACATTGACAAGGTGCCGCATATTTATATTGTATACACATGTATACAGAAAAGAATGATATTTTCCAAGAAGATTGGGATGTGGTGGTTATCGGGGCTGGCAATGCCGGCTTATGTGCGGCCATCACCGCCACTGAAGCAGGCTGCAAAACCCTGATTTTGGAATCGGCCCCTGCCCATATGCGCGGTGGCAACACCCGCCATACACGTAATTTACGGGCGATGCATGATGCGCCGACAGATGTGCTCACTGATGCCTATACATTTGAAGAATATTTTGATGATTTGATGCGGGTTACCAAAGGGGTCACCAACACAGAGCTTGCGTCTCTAACACTTGAGAAATCAGCAGAACTGACAGGCTGGCTGAGTGAGCGTGGTGTGCGCTTTCAACCGGCCTTATCAGGTACGCTGAATTTGGGGCGCACCAACGCCTTTTTCTTGGGTGGTGGCCGGGCAATGCTCAATGGCTTATGTCATCATGCCGAGGAACTAGGCATCACCTTTGCCTATGATAGCGAGGTTGAATCGCTTGATATCTCAGATGGCTATTGCCATGCGGCCAAGCTAACGGGTTATGACACGCCTTTAAAAGCGCGCCAATTTATCCTGACCGCAGGCGGCTTTGAGGCCAATCTAGATTGGCTAGCTGAAGGCTGGGGTGAGGCGGCTAAGAATTTTTTGGTGCGTGGCACACCTTATAATAAAGGGGTGATGCTGAAATCGCTTCTGGCTCAAGGGGCAAAGCCGGTGGGCGCGTTAGATCAATGCCATGCTGTGGCGATTGATGCGCGGGCCCCGAAATATGATGGCGGGATTGCCAGCCGGATTGACGGCGTGCCTTTTAGCATGGTGGTGAATAAAGACTGCGCGCGTTTTTATGATGAGGGCGAGGATTTCTGGCCAAAGCGCTATGCGATTTGGGGCCGGCTGGTTGCAGGTCAGCCAGATCAGATCGGCTATGCCATTTTGGACAGTGTTGGGGTGAGCCGTTTCATGCCGTCAGTCTTCACACCAATTATGGCAGATACGATTGAAGAGCTGGCCGAACAACTTGAACTGAACCCGCAAAAATTGCGGGCGTCGGTTGATCAATTTAACGCCGCCTGTCCGGAAGGCCCGATTGACCAATTGATTTTGGATGGGAAAGCAACAAAGGGGCTGAAACCTGAAAAAACAAACTGGGCGGCACCGATTGCCAAACCGCCCTTTTACGGGTTCCCGCTGCGCCCTGGTATCACCTTTACCTACATGGGGGTTGAGGTGAATGATAAGGCACAAATCCTATTTGGCGATGGTCAGCCCTCTGCCAATTTATTTGCAGCTGGCGAGATCATGGCAGGCAATATTTTAGGCCAAGGTTATCTGGCCGGTATTGGTATGACGATTGGCGGCGTGTTTGGTCGTATCGCAGGCGAAAGCGCAGTGCGTGGCTTTAACCGGCAACCACGCGATCACTAAAAGGGCGAAAAGATGGATATCGATTTACAACAGCTTGCTCAATCTGACAGCCATGAAGAAACAAAGCGGATCATGCAAATCTGTAATGCCTGCCGCTATTGTGAAGGTTTTTGTGCGGTATTTCCAGCGATGGAACGCCGGCGTGTGTTTGAGCCAGGCGATACTGCCTTTCTGGCCAATCTCTGTCATAATTGCGGGGCTTGCTATCATGCCTGCCAATATGCCCCGCCACATGAATTTGGTGTGAATGTGCCTGCAACGCTGGCTGAAAGACGTCTTGAAACCTATGCAGATTATGCCTGGCCACGCCCCCTAGGTCGTGTTTTCGAGTCCAATGGCCTTTTTGTGTCCATTGCCATTTCAGGGGTGTTGGCCCTTGCGGTCGGGCTGATGCTGGCTATGATCAACCCCGCCTTATTCTGGGGTGTGCATTTAGGAGAGGGCGCTTTTTATCAAATTATGCCGCATAATGTGATGGCAGGTATTCCGATGGTCATCACCTCTTTTGTGTTGGTCAGCTTTGTCATGGGTTGGCGGCGTTATTGGGTGCAGACAAAGGCAAGATGGGGCGGGATGCCAGCGATGCGCGATGCGCTGGCGGCAACGGCGAGCTTGCGTTATCTAGGCGGTGATAATGCAAGTATTGGCACAGGTAATAGCCCGGGTTGCCCGGGGCCGGATGCCCGCTCAAGCAATGCCCGCAAGCTTTATCATCATTTCACCTTTTATGGTTTTGTGATGTGTTTTGCTTCAACCTCAGTTGGTACGCTCTATCATTATTTGCTTGGGCGTGAAGCCCCTTATGGCTATTTCGAATTGCCTGTGGTGTTGGGGACTGTGGGCGGTATCATCTTATGTATTGGTACAGCCGGCTTGTGGTATGAAAAGCGCCGTATGGATAAAGCTGTGCGCTCGGTTCATACGCTGGGTATGGATTATGCCTTTATCTGGCTGCTCTTCTGGGTGAGTGCAACGGGTCTTATCTTGTTGGCTGTGCGTGAAACCAGCTTTATGGGTCTGGCTTTGGCCATCCATCTTGGGCTTGTTTATGGCTTTTTCCTGATCCTGCCCTTTTCAAAATTTGTGCATGGGATTTACCGCTTTGCTGCCTTGCTGGGTGATGCCAATGAGCGTATGCCAAAGGCCGCGCTGAGTCCGGCGGAATAAAAGGCCCACCAGCCTAATTGGTGGCATTTGGAAAGGCGTTGTTGAAATATTGAATGATGTCTTCTGCAAATTTCGCCGCCGCAACAGGTAGAACGCGCCCCTTTGTCTGAACCAGATGCAGGCGTCCTGTCATGGCCTCATTTGCTTTGAACGGCAAAAAGGCCAGCCGCTCATTCTGGTCATCATGAAAAGGCAGCACAAAGGTAATCGCATCTTCAAAAGCCGAATAGCGGGCCATGAACTCAAAGCTCTCTGAGGTGATCATATGGTTGAGCTGAATACCTTTGCGCTTTTCAGCATGATAGAGCAAATCATAGAGCCCAGAGCCAGGTGCTGGCATAATGGCCGGATAGGGCTGGCAGTCATATAAGCGCAGTTCCTCATTTAAGGCCAGCGGGTGACTGGTCGCACAAGCCAGCATCACCGGCAGTTCCACGGTGGCCAGAATCTGAAACTCTGTAGGTGGCACGGCTCCAAAAATAAGGCTGAGATCAGCTTCGTAATCTTGCAAGGCAGATAAAGCCAGTTCAGGTGTGCGCCTCAAAATTTCGAATGTAACCGCCTGATGTTGCTGGCGATAATGGGCAATATGACGTGGCAGAAAGCCGCCAATGACCTCAGAGCCGCCAGCGATTTTCACATGACCACTGCGATAGCCTTGCAAATCAGCAATTTGCGATGTGACCTTTGAGAGATCAGCCATAGAGCGGCGGATATGCTGAATGACCATCTCGCCTGCTACATTCAGCCTTACCCCTTGCGGTAGCCGCTCAAATATCGGCGTGCCTAGCTCTTCTTCAAATGCCAAAATTCGCCTGTTCAGCGCGGTTGAAGTGATGTTCAACTGCTCTGCTGCTTTGCGGATAGACCCTGTTTTGACCACCACATCCAGATAGGTGAGCTGGGTTAAAAGCCGCATAAATCCTCACATTCTCACTTGGTGATGCAAAAATTGCAGCACAGTTACAGATTTTTAGCACAATTCCGCATCACTTAAAAGAGATAGGGTCTAATCGTTCACATAAAAAGGACAACTCCAAAAACCCAAATGAGGTCTGCGCGGCGCCTCAGGATCAAATGCCGCGCACGAATTGAGGAAAAGGAAAAAACAGATGAAATACATCATTTCCATCATACAGCCCAACAAGCTAGAGCCAGTGCGCGATGCGCTGTCCGGGCTCGGTATATCTGGCATGACGGTCAGTGAGGTTCAGGGTTATGGGCGCCAGAAAGGGAAGACTGAAATTTACCGCGGCGCCGAATATGCGGTGCATTTTCTGCCAAAGATAAAGATCGAATTGGCAGTCTCTGCCAAACAAGCTGCTGAGGTCGTCGAGATCATCAAGACCACCGCCCATAGTGACCGCATCGGAGATGGCAAAATCTTCATGCTCGATTTGGCTGAGGCTGTGCGTATCCGTACCAGCGAAACCGGAGAGGACGCTCTTTGAGCATCACGACCGTTTAAGCAATAAGAAAGGATCAATAAAATGAGTTCAAACATAATAAGAAAGACAGCACCGCCTATAGCGCTTGCGGGTCTGCTAAGCCTGATATCCTTGCCTGCCTTTGCAGATGAGGTGGGGGTGCATGGTGTGTTTATCTTAAATTCGCTTCTATTTTTGATTGGCGGATTTCTGGTGATGTTTATGGCAGCAGGCTTTTGCATGCTTGAAGCTGGTCTGGTACGGGCGAAAAATACAACAACCCAGCTGACCAAAAATATTGCGCTCTTCTCGCTCGCCTCTGTTGGCTATTATTTAATTGGCTATAATTTGATGTATCCGCTTGGCGCCTGGTCAGTTGACGGGGTCTTCTCAGCCCTGTTCCCGGCTATTGCTGTGCTAGAGCCAGTAGGCGTCGCGGCAGATGGGGTAGATGATTTGAGCTATGCCTCAACCGCTTCAGATTATTTCTTCCAGCTGATGTTTTGTGCCGCCACTGCCTCGATTGTCTCAGGCACTGTTGCTGAGCGGATTAAGCTGTGGCCTTTCCTGATTTTCACCCTTGTTTTAACAGCCTTTATCTATCCGCTTCAGGCCAGCTGGAAATGGGGCGGCGGTTTTCTGGATGCGGCAGGCTTCCTTGATTTTGCTGGCTCGTCTGTGGTGCACTCCGTCGGGGGATGGGCCGCCTTGGCCGGCGCACTCATTCTTGGTCCGCGCCTTGGTAAATATAAAGATGGCCGTGTGGTACCGATGCCAGGTGCGAATCTGCCGCTGGCGACTTTGGGGACCTTTATTTTATGGCTGGGCTGGTTCGGCTTTAATGGCGGCTCTCAGCTGGCCATGGGCACCATTGGTGATGTCGCAGATGTCAGCCGTATCTTTGCCAACACCAATGCGGCGGCTGCGGCTGGGGCAATTGTCGCGCTGGTGATGACCCAATTGCTCTATCGTAAGGTCGATTTGACCATGGTACTGAACGGCGCACTGGCAGGTCTGGTGTCGATCACCGCAGAACCGCTGACCCCATCTCTTGGCATGGCTTCATTGATTGGCGGTATTGGCGGCGTGATTGTGGTGGTAACCGTACCATTGCTGGATAAGCTGAAAATCGATGATGTGGTCGGGGCTATTCCGGTACACCTGATCTCAGGTATCTGGGGCACGCTCGCCGTGGTGCTGACCAATCCAGATGCCAGCATTGGTGCCCAGCTCTATGGTATTTTTGTGATTGGCGCCTTTGCCTTCATCGCTTCTGGGATTGTTTGGTATGCGCTGGCCGCCACCATCGGGATCCGCGTCTCGGCAGAAGATGAGATGGCAGGGCTTGATAACTCAGAATTGGGGATGGAATCCTATCCGGAATTTGCCCGCCAGAGTCAGGCGTAAGCTATCCGATTAGGTCTGTATGGCCACCCCATTTCCCCTAGGAAAACGGCCTTGCCAATCCCTCCGGCAAGGTCGTTTTTCTATTTAGGTGGTGGGTTAATTAACTATATACTCTTTGAAAGTATCACGTTTGGACCATAGTACTGGCTTAACTTCGCAGTTTGCTAAAGCCGAGATAACCGAATCTAAATCAGCGTCTACAGCATCATTTATGAAAGCAAATGATGTTGCTTTTCTCGGTCGAATTTTTCGAATATCGTCAGATGCCATAATTAAATTTTTAGCACTCTGATTTGTTGGGTTATTCATTGTCTTGATCATGTTATCATTTCCTCTTCCAGGTACGAGGAAATCGAATTGGTGGGTTAACCCACTTTTTCCAGTGAATTTTACAGAAGGTGAATATATTATATCGTTATTTTCAAACCAATTCCCAACATCTTCCATGAAAAACGAACGTGCATATGTTGAAGAGGTAAAAAATAAGTCATTGACAGATAACATTGCCTGTAAGAGGTCATGTTTTTTTTCAGAAAATGTTTTTGCTGATGTCGTTGCCAGCAAAACGCCATCTTCCACTCTTACACCAAAACCATTTGTGATTTCAGATAACAGGCTTGAACGTTTTGAAGAATTAATTTCACATCCACTTGCCTGCAAATCCATTATAGTCCAGCCATCATCAGAGAGTGTGTAAACCCCGTCTTTATCTCGTGTCACAATGATTTGAAGAGCGTCGTTATGCCTGTCTAATTGGGGGGTGGTGATCGTGACGAAGTCATCGCTGACTTGTTCTATGTCAGTCTTATCACCCAGCCACTGGAGATAGCTTTTGGTTAATGTCTCGACTTCTTGCTTTAAAGTCATATCAGTGTTCCTTGAGACCAATCGACAATGTCTCTGTCTTTGATATTACAGAATATCAGGAATGCTATAAACCATTTTTCAATTTCCTCGGTGTTAACATCATTGGATGGAAGCTGAAAACTAATCCCATCAGGTAATTTATTTAACTCATACGCCCACTTATCTCCGTATCCCTCACGATATAAATGTATATGTGGAGTATCGACCTTTTCTCCGTCTGGATTTCTATGGGGAGCTCCATGAAGATCTAATCTCACAAGTGGAACGGTTTTTCGAGCCATGGTTTGATAGGTTAACTTTAAGGCATTCGTTCGACCTTTATATAAACTGAGTATAAAATTTTCCCTACCATCTTCAGAGACTAATCTTATTACTTGTCTTTTCCCAGGGAAGGGCGGTTGCTTTGCACGGTTTTCGTCTGAGTGTTTTGGAATTGACAGAAGTAAATCTGCTTCACTTTGCGATATATTACCCATCTATCGCCCCCCCTTTTGGATTGGTTTGACGGGTAGGATAGCAAAGAGTGGTTACTATTCTGTTAATGGTGAATCGTTTTTTTGTGGGCGTTCGGTGTTCCAAATTACCGCATAAAAAAGAGGCACCAGATGATGGTGCCTCTTCTGTTGTGCCTGATACGGAAGAAGATCAGGCACTAAATGTTATCTGCGTCTTATTCAGCGGCCAGATGGAACAAATCAGCATTCATCACCTTGTTCCAAGCTGAGGCAAAATCGCAGATGAATTTGCCTTCATTATCGTCTTGGGCATAAACCTCAGCTACGGCACGCAGCACCGAGTTGGAGCCGAGCGAGAGATCAACA
>JBMHDN010000002.1:0-2897 GCA_049889355.1 Puniceispirillaceae bacterium (SeqCode) | reverse complement strand
CGCATCCGAGGCTAAGAACAACACCACATCTGCGATATCCATCGGCTCTGCCACACGCCCGAGCGGCACTGTTTTACCCAGCTCTGCTATCGCTGTATCGGGATCAAAACCGCGCTTTTCAAATCCGGTGCGTAGCATGGGTGTATTCACCTCATTCGGGCATACCGCATTAATACGGATATGTTGATGGGCATGGTCAATGCCCATGGCTTGGGTGAGGGCTGCGATCGCCGCCTTGGTCATGCAATAAAGCGCATGATTAGGCCCAGCGGCCTTACCGCCCCAACAAGAGGCGGTATTCACAATGGCCCCACCGCCATTTTCTGCCAGAATGGGAATGGCTGTACGACAAATCCGAAAGGGGGCTTCGACATTGACGCCAACTGATAGATCCCAGTCTGCATCACTGCTCTCAGTTATCGGGCCACGGGTAATGACCCCTGCATTATTAATAACAATATCCAGCCCGCCCAGCGCATCTCTGGCATTGCTGGCCAGATTATCTGCATAAGATTTATCTAACAGATCGCCTGCCAGACAAACCTCAGCCTCTATATCAGACAGGTTGCGATCTGCGGCTGCAACCAACCCGCCTTGCGCCCTAAAAGCAGAGACAACAGCCATGCCGATGCCCCCAGCTGCGCCGGTTACCAATATTTTCTTGCCGTCAAATTCTCTGACCATAGAGCAACCTTATAAAACGCGCATCACCCTTGAATATCGCGCAGACGCGTTCCTTTTGGATCAAACGGGGCCTCGCTTAACAGGCGCGCCTCATGCGGCTGGCCCAGCACCGCGATATGGACTGTCTCGCCAGGGGCCACACTACCTGCCTTGATATAACCAAGGGCCAGAGATTTTTCGACATGATAGCCATAGGCCCCTGAGGTCACTTGCCCCACCGGTGTCCCATCACAAAGGAAAATCGGCTCGCCGCCAGATGCATCTGCTGTTTTTGCATCCACTTCAAACAACACCATCGTCTCACGTGGCGGGTTATCTGCCAGTGCCAGATAAGCGTCTTTATTCAAGAATTCTTTATCTGTCTTAATCAGACCAGCCAGATTGCTTTCCTGCGGCCACCATTCAGGGCTGTAGTCCCGGCCCCATGATCCATAACCTTTTTCAAGGCGCAGGCTCATCAGCGCACGGCTACCGACCGGCCCTGCCCCAAAGGCTTTACCGGCATCCAGCAACGCGCCATAGAGCGCCGCCTGATCGTCTTCAGCACAATGCAGCTCCCAGCCGAGATCGCCTGTGAAAGAGACGCGCAGGACAAGACAATTCACCCCAGCAATAGTCAACCAGGCAGAGCGCATAAAGGGCATAGCTTCATTTGAGAGATCAGCTTGTGTCAGCAAGCGCAGAATCTCGCGTGATTTTGGCCCTGCGATATTAAAACCGCACATGGCCTCTGTCCGGCTCTCAAAACTGGTGCCCGCTGGCAGCGGCATTGCCTGGAAGAAACGCTGATGGAACCGCTCTGCCATGCCTGAGCCAATGATCCAGAACTCATCCTCTGCCATGCGAGTCACGGTGAAATCACCCGCAATCCCGCCACGCTTGCCAATCAGCGGGGTCAAACAAGACCGGCCTACGGCTGTCGGCATCCGGTTGGCAAAGAGCGCATTCAGCCAGCTTTCGGCTTGCGGGCCCTTCACCTGATATTTTGCAAAGTTTGAGATATCGATAATACCGGCACTCTTGCGCAGCATGCGCGCTTCACGCCCGACAGACTCCCACCATGGCTGGCGTGCAAAGCCGGCACTATCTTCAGTATCTGCATCAAAATAAAGCGGATGTTCCCAGCCATAATTTAGGCCAAAATGTGCACCCATCTCTTGTTGCATCTGATAGGCAGGGCGCACACGCACTGGCCGGCCTGCTTCGCGCTCTTCATTTGGGAAGTGGATTTTAAAGCGGTTGGCATATTGATCTTCTACCCGTGCCTTGGTGAAATCCTTGCCTGCCCAATGGCCATAACGTGCCATATCCCAGCCAAATAAATCCAATGATGGCTCGCCTTCCACCATCCATTCAGCGGCCAGCTTGCCAAGGCCGCCATTCTGGCTAAAGCCTGGAATAATGCCATTACAACAAAAATAACCTGGCAATTCAGGCACTGGCCCGAACAGCGCAGAACTATCCGGCGACCAAATCATTGGCCCGTTAATCACCCGTTTGACACCAGCAGTCCCTACCGTAGGTACACGGTCAATCGCCCGCATCATATTCGGCTCAATACGCTCTAAATCATCTGGGAATAAATCATGCGCAAAATCTAGCGGGGTACCCTCTTCTGCCCAGAACCGCACATCACGCTCATAGGCCCCGATCAAAAGGCCTTGACCTTCCTGACGCAGATAATATTCCCCATCCCTGTCTGCCACTGATGGCAGGCGGCGATCCATCGCGGCAATCTCAGCAATGGTTTCGGTCACAAAATATTGGTGTTCAGTGGGTAGAAGTGGCAAGTCAAGCCCGACCATAGCCGCGACCTCGCGGCCCCACAGACCTGCTGCATTAATCACCCAATCTGTGCGGATATCCCCCTTTGGGGTGCGCACAATCCATTTGCCATCAGCCTGTCTTTCAGTGCCAGTCACAGGCGTAAATCGCTGAACCTCAGCGCCCATCTGGCGGGCACCAATGGCATAAGCGTGTGTCACGCCAGATGGATCCACATTACCGCCATCTGGTTCAAACATGATGCAACGCACACCGTCATAATCGACCAGCGGATGCAAACGCTCAGCCTCATCACGGCTGACCTCATGGAAATTCATGCCATAGCGGCGTGCTTTGGCTTCTTGTAGGCGCAATTGATGAGCTCTGTCTTCAGTTTGCGCGAGGTAGAGCGAGCCAGGCTGAAACACACCACAACCTTGACCTGTTTC
>JBMHDN010000001.1:0-4000 GCA_049889355.1 Puniceispirillaceae bacterium (SeqCode) | reverse complement strand
ACCCCACTAGCCGGCAAATTGGCAGCGGCATTTTGGCCGGGGCCACTCACACTTATTCTGGATTGTCTGGATGAAGTACAGGTCTCCAGCCTTGCCAGAGCCGGCCTTGACTCACTTGCGGTGCGGGTGCCGGCCCACCCTCTTGCCAGAGCGCTTTTGCAAGCCGCCGCGATTCCGGTGGTGGCGCCCTCTGCCAATAAAAGCGGGCGCATCAGCCCGACCTGTTCTGCGCATGTTCAGCGTCAGCTTGGCGGGGATATTGACCTGATCCTAGAGGGCGGTGATTGCGTCTGTGGCCTTGAATCCACAATCATTGATGCGCGCGGCGTACGGCCGATAATCCTGCGTCCCGGCCCTATCGCACGTGCTGATATCGAAGCGGTAGCTGGCCCTGTTGAAACGCCTCTCTCAGATGTGAATGAGGTAAACCCCGCCGCCCCCGGACAGCTGCTTTCTCATTATGCGCCCAATGGGCAGGTCGCCTTAAATCAAAAAACACCGCGCGCGGGTAGATTTTATATCGGTTTTGGACCAGATGATGAACAGGCACGGCCAAGTGATATGAATTTGTCACCTAAAGGAGATTTGATTGAGGCTGCCGCCCGGTTATTTTCAGCGCTACACGCCGCTGATGAGGCCGGCGCTGCCTTTATTGATGTTGCGCCTATTCCCAATACTGATTTGGGAGAAGCTATTTGTGATCGTTTGCAGCGGGCCGCTGCAAAAAGACCATGAGGGATTTTAAGATGTCTGAACCATTCCTTCGCGATGTAAACGCCTTTCTTGACCAGAGTCAGATGATTACTAACCCATCTGATATGGCTGGCTTCTTAGAAGATTGGCGCGGTAATTATAAAGGGGATGCCGCGGCTATCTTGTTGCCACGCGCCACCGAAGAGGTGAGCAAAATCATGGCTGCGGCCCTGAAGCACAAACAAATCATCGTTCCTCAGGGCGGCAATACCGGGCTGGTTGGCGGCGGCATTCCAGATGCCTCTGGCAAGGCGGTTATCCTCAGCCTGTCACGCATGACCAACATCAGAGAGATTAATATTGCCAACCGGTCTATGGTGGTGGAAGCGGGCTGTATTTTACAGACACTGCATGAGGCGGTTGAGGAAAAAGGTCTATATTTCCCGCTGAATCTGGCCGCTAAGGGCAGCTGTTCTATCGGCGGCAATCTGGCAACCAATGCCGGCGGGGTGAATGTGTTGCGCTATGGCAATACCCGCGATCTCTGTCTAGGGATTGAAGTGGTGCTGATGGGCGGCGATGTCATGAATCTGCTGACCCCCCTTCGTAAAGATAATACAGGCTATGATCTGAAAAATTTATTCATTGGCTCAGAAGGTACGTTAGGCATTATCACAGCGGCCTCGCTACAGCTCTTTGCCTTGCCGGTCGCGCGAGCCACAGCCGTGGCAGCGGTAGAGGATGTGGCAAGCGGAGTGGAATTACTGGACCGGTTGCAGCGCGCCTCTGCAGAACAGGTAGAAGCCTTTGAGATTATGCCGCAAACGCTTATTGATGTGGTCTTAAAACAATTCCCGCATTTGCAGCCGCCGCTTCAATCTCCTGCCCCCTTTACCCTCCTGATGGAAATTGCCAGCACCAACCCTGCTGATGGCGAGGTGGGCGCAGATGGCACTGTGCCGATTGAACAAATTCTGCAATCTGTGCTGGAAGCCGGTTTTGCCGATGGGCTGATCAGCGATGCCACCATTGCCCGTAATAGCAGCCAAAGACAGCAATTATGGGACATAAGGGAAAACGCCCCTGAATCGACGAAAAAAGAATCATGGCCGGTGAATACAGATATCTCCATGCCGGTCTCTTCACTGGACAGCTTCTATCGAAACGCCATTGCCGCTGTTCATGCCTATGACCCGCAGGTGCGCATCTGTGGCTATGGGCATTTGGGAGATGGGAATCTGCATTTTAATCTGATTGAACCAGAAGGCGGCGATCCAGATTGGGCCGTAAAACGTCCGGTACTGACTGATATCCTCTATCAGCAATTAGCTGAGGTGGATGGCTCTATCAGCGCTGAACATGGTATTGGCCAGATGAAAGTTCAGCAATTACAACAGGTGAAGGATCCGGTGGCGCTTAGCATGATGCGCCAGATAAAATCTGGCTTTGACCCGCACAGCTTATTAAATCCGGGGAAAATCCTATAGCAAACACAAGGACCATCTCATGCCTTGCCCTCTTATAAGGCAAAGCAGGGATGGCAGATAAAAAAAGGGAGCATACCCATGTCCAGCTATAATAACGCAGAATCAGTTCTGAAATTTTGGTTTGAGGACTGCACACCGGCAAATTGGTTCCAAAAAGATGCCGAATTTGATGCGCAGCTGAAAGACAAGTTTGAGCCGCTCATCATCCGGGCTTTAGCTGGTCAGCTGGATGACTGGTCAAAGGAGGCTAATGGCTGCCTAGCTTTGATCCTGCTTTTGGACCAGTTCACGCGGAACATCTATCGTGATACGCCGCGCGCTTTTTCCGGAGATGAATTTGCCCTTGTGCTGTCACTTCGCGCAGTCTCTGAAGGCTGGGTTGAAAGCGCTGAAAGCGCGGCGATGCGGCAATTTTATTTAATGCCCATGATGCATTCAGAGGATATAGATATTCAAGATAAGTCTCTGGATCTATTTAAGAAACATACAAATGAGCATGTCTATGATTATGCCATCAAACATCGTGATATCGTAGCGAGATTTGGGCATTTCCCGCATCGTAACGTGATTTTGGGACGCCCCTCCACAGATGAAGAGGTGCAGTTTTTAACCCAGCCCGGCTCTTCTTTTTAAGGGGCATTGCAGGCGCGATTACACCGGTCAGGTCCGCATGGACAGGGCTTTATCAAATATCTGTTGTGCCGTGATATCACTGATCGCCTCAGCCCGCAGATAGCCAGCTTTCGCCCCTAATGGCGCTGACATTGAGGGGTCAGTATCTTTGCCCATCACCATAATTGTGGGCTGACCTGACCGCGCAGCCAGAAAGGTTGGGCCTGTATCATTACCAACCACAAATTGGCTGGAGGCGGCCAAAGCGGCCAGATCTGCCAAAGAGGTTTCCGCCAGTAAATTTACCGCCTCTGGCAGCCCCTGATGCACATCGCCAATCGCCTCTGCATCAATATTGGTGCCTACCAACAAAGGCGTGATACCGGCCTGCATGGCAAGATGCCCAAGGGCAATAAAGTGTGATGCTGGCCATCTTTTACTTGGCTTTGCCGCCGAACAGCCCGGAATAAGAACGCAATATTGCTCAGATGGCGGCTGTCTCTGGCTGCTGTGGGCAAGCCAGTCAATCGACGCGCTTGTCTCAATGGCGCCTGCGGCCAGACAGGTACGTACCATGCGATCTCTGTTATTAACATTGGTGAAATCAGGGATGGGATCAGAACACCCCTTCGCATCGCCAAACCAGCGTCCGGAGTGCTTGGCAAAGAAATATTTATGATAATTTTTGGTCCTTGCTGAACATTGTAAATCTATCACCATATCCCAGCCTTGGGTAAAAAAGCTGCGCAAACGCAATGCCTGATCCAAACGCCAACCCGGCAGGCGTGGATCGACAATAATATGATCAAACCAGTTGCTGGTTGATAACAGACGCGCAAAAGGGGCGGTTGTCAGAAGCGTTATTTCAGCCTTTGGATATGCCTGTCTTAAGCCGGCAAATGCGTCCATTGCCTGAATCACATCTCCAAGCGCACCATGTTTCAGAACTAAAATTGAATCTGCAGTCATCAGCCCGTACTTAAGTCTTATCTCTGTCTTCGACATATTTTTTCAAACAAGCGGATTATAATATAAATTTCCAACATTTATTCAGATATTTTGCCTTACCCAAGATTGCCAAAACCGCGCCGAAGATGATAGCGTTACATCTCAATCAATATTGGGCAAATATGGTTATAAGAGTAAAATAAATGTTGCAGAAATTTCTATTCCATATCGGCCTTTTATGCTGTCTTGTAACGGGGATT